>NZ_BAAAKE010000021.1:0-168780 GCF_039527585.1 Saccharothrix xinjiangensis
GTCCTGCTCTATCACCTCGCGGTCGGCCGTGTACCGCACGACCGTGCCGATGTTGAGCAGCTCTTGTCGGGTGTTCTCTCGGAGGCGACCCAGCAGGGTGTTGCCGGGCCACACGAGATCGGAAGAACCGCTCCCCGACGCCTGCTGCGGCGCGGTGGCCACCGCGAGGGAACCCATGAACTGCTCGACCGGGCTGTTGGTGGCCGCGCGTTGCGCGATGGCCGAAGCGCCGGAGCTCAGGCCGACGCCTCGGTGGAGCACCTTCCTGATCCGTCGTTCGACACGGTCGACTAGGGCGTCGGCAACTTCGTCAGGAGTCCGCTCACGGAGGTCGCAGGCGTCTTCGAGGCCGAAGGAGGAGTCGCTGATCAAGTCGTCCACGACGGACGACTCCACGTCGACGCGAGTGTGCCTAGGCATTGCCACCTCCATCCCGAGCAGAGCGGTCGACGGATTTTCGATGTCGTTCCAAAGCTCCTTTGACCGCTCCGTGGGACGTGCCCAAGGATTCAGCGATCTGTCCCACGGTGTAACCGGCCTCGCGCAGGACGAGAGCTTGCCTGGCCAACTCGTTGCCGATGCCGGCCAAGCCGCGTTTGATCTCCAGCCTGGTGACGACGGTGTCGGCTGGACCCGGTGTCGGCGAGGCCATGCCGACGAGTTCGTCGAAGTCAGTCGACCGGGCCGATTCCCGTCGACGACGGGCGAACTCGTTGTTCCACTTCCGGTAGATGTTCGGGAACGCGTAAATGCAGGCCGTGGCGAAGTAGGACTTGAGGCTCGAACCGCCGCGCGGGTCCCAATCCCCACTGAGCAGGGCTTTGCGCCGGAACTCGTCGATGGCTTTGACCACCGTGTCGCTCGCCAGGCTGACCAGGTCGTCGTGCTCCCAGTAGAGCGGTGGACCGCCGACGGGGCAGCCCTTCTCGGCGCACTTGTCGAAGATCGCTTCCGACCTCAGCCAGGACATCATCAACGCGTGCCCGTACTTCGCGATGATCTTCGTGAACCGCTGCCACTCCGGCCCCTCGCAGCCCTCGGCGACCAACGCGTCGCGGAGCTTGGCGTCCCCTGGGTGATCGCCCGTGTTACCCACCTCCTCCTTCGGAGTCGGTTCATCCGGACGAGTGGTTCTATGTCGGCGCGAGCGGCTGGCGGCACGGAGCGGGGCGATCGGTTTCGTCCGTGCCGCGAGCGGCACACCACGACATACAAGCTGCACAAGGCAACCAACGGCCAAGGCCGCAGACCTCGGAGCAGCAACGTGAGCCGGACTCCTCGCCCTCCCCTCCTGAGCACGCGCACCGCGTTGGTGCTGCTGCTGGGCCTCGCGTGCGGCGCGGTCGCAGGAGCGTTGACCTACATCGCCGGGAACAACGTCGCGGCCTCTGTCCTCGCGGGGCTCACCGCGAGTGGCGTCGCGGTCGCGTTCTTCCACGCCCACGTGGGTGATGACCTGCCAGAGGGGCGCGACGACGCCTGACTGCTCCGGTTCCGGTTACTGGGGTTCCGGCTTCGGTTCCGGCTTCGGCGACACCACCGGCGCCCGCCGCGCGGTCGGCAGCACCGGCGGCGGTTCCTCCGTGTCCAGGCCGGCCGCCATCGCCACCGCCCGGTCCCACTCGGGGTCGGAGGCGTAGTCCGCGTGCCGGTTCACGCCGGGCGCCCAGCGGCGACCGGGGAACGGCCCCCGCTGCGGGTCGGGCAGCCAGTGGTCGCCGCCGAGGACCAGCGCGCCCGTCGGACCCCGCCGCGCGGGCGGCAGCGCCCCGGTGGTGCCGTCCTCGCGGAAACCCACCCCGAGCAGCACCTCGTCGAACACCTGCCGGTCCCACGTCGTCACCGCGCCGCCCAGCGCGTCGGTGCCCCGGCACAGCGCCCGCCACCGCCCCTCCAGCCGCGCGGACAGCGAGGCCAGCGAGCTGTGCGGCACCACCGCCGGGAACGCCCGCGCGTACGCCCACTGCAACTGGGACCCGGCGGTGACCAGGCCCAGCCGCTCGGCCTGGTGCGGCGGCAGCTCCTCCAGCAGCCGGGCCGCCGCCACCGCGGTGAGCAGGCTGCCCTGGCTGTGCCCGGCGAGCACGACCCGCGTGCCGGGTTCGGCGAGGTGCTCCCGCGCCCGCGCCACCAGCTCCGGCACCACCTTCAGCGCGTAGCACGGCGGCACCACGGGGTGCGCCTCGCGCGGCCAGAACGCCGCCAGGTCGGCCAGCACCCCCACCTGCCGCGCCTTGTCCGGTCGCCGCGCGGCCAGGTAGACCGCCCGCAGCAGCGACAGCACCAGCAGGCCCAGCACCACGACGCCGAAGTTGGACACCGGGTCGGTCCACGCCGGCGGGTCCACCTCGCGCAGCCGCAGGAACGCCGCGGGCACCGCGCCGGTCGCCAGCACCGCCGCCAGGACCAGCACCGCCTGGTGGCTGTGCCGCCGCTGCCACCGCGCCCACCACCACGCCCGCGCCGCGCGCTTGGCGTCCCGGCCGCGCCCGGCGTGCAGGAGCGCGGCCTCGCGCGCCCACTCCTCCTTGCGGCGCAGCGAGCTCCACCGCAGCATCCCGAGCGTCGCGGCGACCGCCAGCCCGGCGGCGAGCGCGAGCACCCCGGCCACGCCCCACAGCAGCGCGATGTAGCGGTACCCGCGCGGCAGCGACCCGTGGCCGAGCACGCCGCGCAGCGCCAGCGCCAGCCCCGCGCCGAACCCGCCGCCGAGCAGCGCCGCCACCGCCACCACCGGCGCGGCCATCCAGCCGCCCGCCCACGGCCGCAGCTCGCGCGGCTGCTTCGACCAGGTGCGGCGGGCCAGCAGGGCGGCGGGCACGAGCAGCAGCCCGATGAGCAGGCACACCAGCGCCTCGATCGCGGCCACCAGCTGCACGGACAGGTCCGCGCCGGGCAGCCGCGACGGCAGCCTGACCAGCAGCGCGGTCGAGACGAGGAGCAGCAGCCAGGCGGTGGTGTGCAGCACGCGGCGCGGTCCCCTGCCGAGCGCGGCGCGCAGCCACCGCCCGCCCCGGTGCGGCGTGCCGCCGGTCGGGTCGTCGAGCAGCATGGCGCCCAGCGCGGCCACCGCGACCAGCGCGATCCCGGCCGCCCAGCACACCGCGATCGCGTGCCCGTGCCCGCCCGGCGCGAGCAGCGGTCCGGGCGGGCCGCCCAGCGCGACCACCACGCCCGTGCCCAGGCCCGCGACCAGGTGCAGCACGCGCAGCGCGGGCGTGTCCGGGTCGGCGGCCACCAGCGCGCCGGGCAGGCCGGACGGGCCGGGCTCCGGGTCGGCCGCGACGGGCGTCCCGGCGCGCTCGATCCGCCAGTCCACGCTGGACATCCGGTGCAGCACCAGCAGGGCCAGCGCGATCGGCGCCACGCCCACCACCGCCCGGACCCACGGCGTGCCACCCGCCCACGGCCGCCCCCACAGGCACGCCGAGCCGGGCGCGAGGCACTGCGCGGCGACCAGGTCCAGGCTGATCACGGCGAGCTGCGCGACGAGCAGCACGGTCAGCAGCAGCGCCGCCAGCCGCAGCAGCGCCCGCAGGCAGATGCCGAGCAGGTGCGCGGGCGCGTTGCCGGCGGGCGCGGGCGGCAGCATCCAGTGCGCCACGTTGGCCAGCGCGAACGGGAACAGCAGCGCCCACGCGGCCTTCGCCAGGCCGCCGGAGGTCATGCGGCCCCACACGTAGCCCTCGACCACGCGCGACACGGGCCGCCCGCCGGCCTGGAGCACGGGTCCGGGCGCGGGCCTGCGCAGCCGGTCGGCCGGGCGCACGACGCGACCCAGCCCGTCGCCGGCCACGTCGACCGCCGCCACCGCGTCGACCAGCGACTCCGGGGTGGTGCCCTGGACACCGTGCACCCGCAGTTCGACCACCCTCGTGTCGGGGCCCGGAATCAGCACCAAATCCTCCAGCGAGCCTCGGTCCAGCCAGGCCATAGTGGTGCATCGACCACACTCGACGTCGACTTCCGGGGGCCCGGCGTGGCGAGCGGTATGGTCGGGCCGACCCCGACATGGAGGAACCCACGATGACCGCCGAGAGGCTCCAACACCGCAACGGCGTCGACTTCGCCGTGGCGGACCTCTCCCTGGCCGAGTTCGGCCGCAAGGAGATCCGGCTGGCCGAGCACGAGATGCCGGGCCTGATGGCGCTGCGCCGCGAGTACTCGGAGGTCTACCCGCTGCGCGGCGCGCGGGTCTCCGGTTCGCTGCACATGACCATCCAGACCGCCGTGCTGATCGAGACCCTGGTGTCGCTGGGCGCGGAGGTGCGCTGGGCCTCGTGCAACATCTTCTCCACCCAGGACCACGCCGCCGCGGCCGTCGTGGTCGGCCCCCACGGCACGGTCGAGGAGCCGAAGGGCGTGCCGGTGTTCGCCTGGAAGGGCGAGACGCTGGAGGAGTACTGGTGGACCGCGGAGTCCATGCTGACCTGGCCGGACGGCAACGGCCCGAACATGATCCTGGACGACGGCGGTGACGCGACGCTGCTGGTCCACCGGGGCGTGCAGTACGAGAAGGCGGGTGTCGTCCCGGAGGCCGAGGTGGACGCCCCCGAGGAGTGGAAGATCGTCCTGGACACGCTGCGCCGGTCGCTCGCGGCGGACCCGGGCAAGTGGACCAAGGTCGCCGAGGGCATCCGCGGCGTGACCGAGGAGACCACCACCGGCGTGATGCGGCTGTACCAGCTGGCGGCGGCCGGCGAGCTGCTGTTCCCGGCGATCAACGTCAACGACGCGGTGACCAAGTCGAAGTTCGACAACCGCTACGGCATCCGTCACTCGCTGATCGACGGCATCAACCGCGGCACGGACGTGCTGATCGGCGGCAAGGTGGCCGTGATCTGCGGTTACGGCGACGTGGGCAAGGGCGCGGCCGAGTCGCTGCGCGGCCAGGGCGCCCGGATCGTGGTCACCGAGGTCGACCCGATCTGCGCCCTCCAGGCGGCCATGGACGGCTACGACGTCCAGGTGCTCGACGACGTGCTCGACCGGGCCGACATCATCATCACCACGACCGGCAACAAGGACGTGGTGACCGCCGACCACATGTCCCGGATGAAGCACCAGGCGATCCTGGGCAACATCGGCCACTTCGACAACGAGATCGACATGGCCGGCCTCCAGCGCTACCCGGGCGTCCGGCGGATCAACATCAAGCCGCAGGTCGACGAGTGGGTCTTCCCGGACGGCCACTCGATCATCGTGCTGTCCGAGGGCCGCCTGCTGAACCTGGGCAACGCCACCGGCCACCCGAGCTTCGTGATGTCCAACTCGTTCTCCAACCAGGTGATCGCGCAGGTCGAGCTGTTCACCAAGCACCAGGAGTACGACAAGGAGGTCTACCGGCTGCCGAAGAAGCTGGACGAGAAGGTCGCGCGCATCCACCTGGAGGCGCTGGGCGGCAAGCTCACCAAGCTGACCAAGGACCAGGCCGAGTACATCGACGTGGACGTCGAGGGCCCGTACAAGCCGGAGCACTACCGGTACTGACGCCGACCGGGGTGGCCGGTCCCGGCCACCCCGGTCAGGTCCACTCGACGCCGACGCCCGCCACCCCGGGCCCGACGTCCTCGAAGTACGCGCTGACGAACCCGCCGAGCCCGCACACCAGCTCCTCCAGGTCCACCGGGGAGGCCCCGGTGTCGCCGCGGAACTGCTTGGTGCACCGGGCGGGCAGGGTGCGCCGGCTGAACGCGACCTGGAGCAGGTAGCCGCGGCAGGCCCCGTGGAACGTGCGGTGGTGGCCGGGCGTGGGTCCGCCGGTGTCGTCGACCACGGTGAAGCTGAACACGTGCTCCTCGCCCTCGGCGAGCCTGCGGTCGAACAGCAGCTCGAACGCGAGCCCGTGCGCGGGGTGCTGCCGCCGCGTGCGGCCCAGCCGGCAGCCCTCGCCGGTGCGCACGAGGGCGTTGTCGGCCAGGCCGCCCCCGTCGCCCCGGTGCACGGCCAGGAACCGGTCCGGCCCGGCCTTCGCCGCCCGCACGACGAGCCGCGTGGTGACGGACCTCTGCTCCCGCTCGGGTCCGACGAGCACGGTGTCGTGCACGGACAGCACGTCGAGGTCGGTGTTGGCGCCGGCGTCGGCGACCGACTCGAACTCGGCCGGCGGCGGCGCGGGGGAGAGCCACGTCGAGCGGGGAGGCCTGGGCTGGGGGCGGTGGCCGACCAGCGCCACCAGGGATTCCGGCGGCAGCTTCAGCACGGTCTCCAGGGCGCGCACGGTGGCGATGGCGCGCGGCACCTCCGGGTGGCGCAGGCCGCGCTGCCAGTAGCTGAGCGTGGACTGCCCCACCTGCACGCCCTGCTGCTCCAGGTGGGCGCGCAGGCGGGCCAGGGACAGGCCGCGGTGCGCGATGGCGTCGTGCAGGGCGCGGTGGAACGGTCCGTAGCGCAGCGTCTCGGCGAGCGCGTTCGGGAGTCCCCCCGTGGAGTGGCCCTCAGTCGGGTGGCCCACCGGCTCGTCAACCGGTCTGGCGTGCCCGGAATCCGCGGTCACCGCGGCACCACCCTTTCGCGCAACCGGAAATGGGGTTCACCGTAGTCACTCGATCTGGTGATCGAAAGGATCAATCATCACCCGACTGGGCGAAGTGATGCCGCCGAACGTGGACAAGGACCGCCCCTTAGGGTGTTCTTCGTGGGAAAACTCGTCGTGATCGAGGGCCTGGACGGCTCCGGCAAACGCACCCTCGCCAAGGCGCTGACCGGCGCGTTGGAGGCCCGCGGCCTCGCGGTGGCGACGGGCGCGTTCCCCCGGTACGAGCAGGACGTGCACGCCGAGCTGGTGCGGGACGCGCTGCACGGCAGGCTCGGCGACCTGACCGGCTCGGTGCACGGCATGGCCGTGCTCTACGCCCTGGACCGGCGGGACGCGGCCGAGGGCATCCGAGCCGACCTGCGCGCGCACGACGTGGTGCTGCTCGACCGGTACGCCGCCTCCAACGCCGCCTACGGCGCGGCCCGGCTGCGGGAGCCGGCGGGCGGCGGGTTCGTCGAGTGGGTGAGGGCGCTGGAGTTCGACCGCTTCGGCCTGCCCGCCCCGGACCTCCAGGTGCTGCTGCGCGTGCCGACCGGCGTGGCGGCGGACCGCGCGGCCCGGCGCGAGGTGGAGGAGACCCGGGACCGCGACCTGTACGAGTCCGACGGCGGTCTCCAGGCGCGGTGCGCCGTCGCCTACGACGAGCTGGCCGCGATGGGCTGGGTGTCGCCGTGGGAGGTGCTGGACGGCACCGCTGACCTGCGCGCGGATGACCTCGTCGAACGCTGGTTCGCCCGTTAGCGTGACGGTGTAACGAAACGTCACGGCTGCGCCGATGACCCGCTGACGATCCCGGTTCGGGGAGGCGAGGCGGTCACGTGCATCGGCGACACAGAGTGGTCACGGACTGGACCCGTGCGGCGACCAGCGGCGATGACCACCGGTCGGTGCGGGGGCTGCCGGCCGTTAGTGGGACGATGTTGGGTATGAAGGCACGCGTGCTCGTCGTGGACGACGACCCCGCCCTGGCGGAGATGCTGACCATCGTGCTGCGGGGCGAGGGCTTCGACACCGCCGTGGTGGGCGACGGCGCCCGCGCCCTGCCCGCGCTGCGCGAGCTGAAGCCGGACCTGGTCCTGCTGGACCTGATGCTGCCCGGCATGAACGGCATCGACGTCTGCAAGGCCATCCGCTCCGAGTCGGGTGTGCCGATCGTGATGCTGACCGCCAAGAGCGACACCGTGGACGTGGTGCTCGGCCTGGAGTCGGGCGCCGACGACTACGTGGTCAAGCCGTTCAAGCCGAAGGAGCTGGTCGCGCGCATCCGCGCCCGCCTGAGGCGCACCGAGGCCGAGCCCGCCGAGGTGCTCCAGATCGGCGACCTGACCATCGACGTCCCCGGCCACGAGGTGCTGCGCGAGGGCAAGCCGATCCAGCTCACCCCGCTGGAGTTCGACCTGCTCGTGGCGCTGGCCCGCAAGCCCCGCCAGGTGTTCACCCGCGAGGTGCTGCTGGAGCAGGTCTGGGGCTACCGGCACGCCGCCGACACCCGCCTGGTGAACGTGCACGTCCAGCGGCTGCGGTCGAAGGTCGAGCGCGACCCGGAGCACCCCGAGGTGGTGCTGACCGTCCGCGGCGTCGGGTACAAGGCGGGTCCTCCGTGATCGGCGGTCGGTTGATCAGGTGCGGATGACCGGGGCCGCCCGCCGGCGGCTGGTGGACCCCGCGGTGCGCGAGGCGCGCCGCGCGGTCGAGCACGCCCGCCGCCGGGCGGTGGCGTTCGGCGACCTGTGGCGCCGCTCCCTCCAGCTGCGGGTCGTGGTCAGCACGCTCGCGCTGTCCTCGGCCGTGGTGTTCGTGCTGGGCATGGTGCTCCAGGTCCAGATCACCGACCAGCTGCTCCAGGACAAGATCAAGGCGGCGGTCCGGCAGACCGAGGCCAGCGCGGCGGCCATCCAGCCCGAGATGGCCGGCCTGAACCCGGGCCCGGACAACGTCAAGGCCCGGTTCGCCCTCGCCCTCACCAAGCTCACCAGCTCCGGCGTCGACCTCGACGCCGCGGGGTCCGGCGCGGGCGCGTTCGAGCCCGTGCTGTGGGACGCGGGCGAGGTCGGCGCGGACGGCCTGCCGGTCGCCGTCGGCCCCTACCCGGAGGTGCCGCTCGGCCTGTACGACATGCTCGGCGAGGCCAGCACCGGCTACCAGATCACCACCGTCGACCGGGACACCGGCCCGACGACGCTGCTGGTCGTCGGCAAACCGGTGAGCACCTCGTCCCGCGCCATGCACCTCTACCTGCTGTTCCCGCTGACCGGCGAGCAGACCACCGCGGAAGTCGTGCAGAACACCCTCGTGGTCGGCGGGCTGGTGCTGCTCCTGCTGCTCGCCGTGATCGCGAACCTGGTCACCCGGCAGGTCGTGCGGCCGGTGCGGCAGGCCGCCGAGATCGCCGAGCGGTTCGCCGACGGCGACCTCGACGAGCGGATGCCCGTGGTCGGCGAGGACGACGTGGCGCGCCTGGCCGAGTCGTACAACGAGATGGCCGCCAGCATCCAGCGGCAGATCCACCAGCTGGAGGGGTTCGGGCAGCTCCAGCGCAGGTTCACCTCCGACGTCTCGCACGAGCTGCGCACCCCGCTGACCACCGTGCGGATGGCCGCCGACGTGCTGCACGCCTCCCGCGAGCAGTTCCCCAGCGGCCTGGCCCGCTCCACCGAGCTGCTGGTCGACGAGCTGGACCGGTTCGAGTCGCTGCTCGGCGACCTGCTGGAGATCAGCCGCCTGGACGCGGGCGTCGAGGAGCTGGCCGCCGAGCTGGTCGACGTGCGCGTGCTGGCCCGCCGCGCCCACGACGCGGTCCGAGCCATCGCCAACAGCAGCGGCTCGGCGATCGTGCTGGACCTGCCCGACCACGAGGTGGTCGCCGAGGTCGACGCCCGGCGCGTCGAGCGCATCCTGCGCAACCTGCTGGCCAACGCCGTCGACCACGGCGAGGGGCTGCCCGTCGAGCTGACCATGCGCGGCGACGACCACGCGGTCGCGGTGACCGTCCGGGACCACGGCGTCGGCCTGCGCGCGGGAGAGGCGGACCTGGTGTTCAACCGGTTCTGGCGCGCCGACCCGTCCCGCAACCGCCGCACCGGCGGCACCGGCCTCGGCCTGTCGATCAGCCTGGAGGACGCCCGCCTGCACGGCGGCGCGCTGGACGCGTGGGGCGAGCGCGGCCAGGGCGCGGTGTTCCGGCTGACCCTGCCGTGCCGGCTCGGGCACGAGGTGACCGGCAACCCGCTGCCGCTGGTGCCGCCCGACCTGCCGGTGGTCGCGCCCGAGCCGGAGCCGGCGGCGCCCGAGCCGGTCGAGGAGGTCGAGCTGACCGAGGAGGAGATCACGTGGCAACCCGCCGAGCCGGTCACCGGCGAACGCGAGGAGGTCCGGTGAGGCTCCTCGTCGTGCTCCTGGCGCTGCTGGTGGCCTCCGGCTGCGCGGCGATCCCCACCGAGACCTCGCCGATCGCGGTCAACCCGTCCGCGGGCCGCTCCACCAAGGCCGCCGCGATCGAACCGGCCGACGACATCGACCCCCTCACCCTGGTCCGCGAGTTCGTCAACGCCACCGCCAACCCCGAGGACGGCTACGCGGCCGCCAAGGCCTACCTCACCGAGTCGGCGCGGGACAGCTGGAACACCAGGAGCACGCCGACGATCATCGAGCCGACGTTCAACACCGTGCCGACGGGGCTCGGCGCGGACGACGACGAGCAGCGCACGGTGCTGCTCCAGGGCAAGAAGGTCGGCAGGCTCCAGCTGGAGGACAACTCGTTCGTCGAGCTGGTCGGCAACGTCGACACCGCCATCGGCGTCGCGCGCGACGCCGACGGCCAGTGGCGCATCTCCCAGCCGCCCGACGGCATCTACGTGCCGCAGGGCGGGTTCAACCAGCACTACCGCCGGGTGACGCTGTTCTTCTGGAACCACGACTACAGCGTGCTGGTGCCCGATCCCCGGTACGTGGTGGTCGCGCCGTCGACGTCGATCCCGTACCGGGTGACGCAGCTGCTGCTCAAGGGACCCGCGGTGACCATGCGCGGCGCGATGGCGTCGGCGATCCCGAACGGCGCGGAGCAGCGCCACGACACCACCGAGGCCGACGACGGGGCGCTGGAGGTCGACCTGACCAAGGTCGGCGACATCACCGCGGCCGTGCGCAAGCAGGTCGTGGCGCAGGTGGTGAAGTCGCTGACCGGGGTGAGCAGCAGCCGCATCCGGATCCTCGTCGAGGGCCAGCCGATCCTGCCCGAGCGGGACGAGTGGCGGCCCGCGGACGTGACCACCGGCGAGGGCCTGACCACCCCGGACGCCGGCCTGACCGGCATGCTGCTGACCGGCGGGCGGGTGCGGCAGGTCAACGGGGAGCAGGTGGCCGGTCCCGCGGGCGCCGGCGAGTACCAGGCGATCGGCGCCGCCCAGTCCATGGACGGCAGCCGGCTGGCCGTGGTGAGCCGGGTCGGCGACGGCCCGGTCCGGCTGCGGGTCGGCGGCGTCGGCGACGGCCTCGGCCTGGTCGACCTGACCGCCACCTCGCTGACCAGGCCCACGTGGCTGCTCAGCGGGCAGGAGGACGAGCCGAGCAGCGAGGTGTGGACCGTCGTCGACCGGACCAACGTGGTGCGGGTGGTCGCGACCGACAACGGGTGGACCGCGCGCACCGTGAACGCCTCCGAGCTGGCGCTGCACGGGCCGATCACCGAGCTGCGGCTGTCCCGCGACGGCACGCGGGTGGCGGCGGTGGCGGGCGGGCGGCTGCTCGTGGCGGCCGTGGTGCGCGGGCAGGACTCGGCGGTGGCGCTGCGGTCGCCGCGCAACGTCCAGCCCTCCCTGGTGGGCGCCAACGCGCTGTCCCTGGACTGGCTGGCGCAGGACGTGCTGGTGGTGAGCACGTCGCTGGCGTCGTGGCCCATCGCGAAGATCAACATCGACGGGCTGGGCATCGAGCGCTACAACACCTCGAACCTGACCGCGCCCGTGAACTCGGTGACCGCCGCGCCGGGCCGCACCGTGCTCGCGGTGGACCAGAGCGGCCTGTGGAGCGCGAGCGACGTGGCCGACGTGTGGCGGGCCTCGCCCACCGAGGTCGACCGCGCCACCCAGGTCTTCTACCCGGGCTGACCTCGCCTTGTTTCACCCGATCGAGACTTCCCGGGGTCCGTTCCGGACCCCTCCGGCTGTCGGTGGTCGCCGGCACCCTCGACCCGTGTTGACCACTCTGCTGTTCCCGCCCCGCTGCCCCGGCTGCCGCACCTGGGGCGCCCGCGCGTGCGCCCGCTGCCTGGCCGCCTTCGGCCCGCCCCGCCGCGTCCCGTGCGCCGGCCCGCCCGCCTTCGCCCTGGCCCCCTACGCGGGCGCGGCCCGCGAACTGGTCCTCGCCTTCAAGGAACGGGGCCGCCGCGACCTGGCCGCCGTCTTCGGCGCCCTCATAGCCACCGCCGTACCCCTCCTGCCCCTGCCCCACACCTCACTCCCCCTTCCTCCCACTTCCCGGACCCCCGCCACCGCGCCGCCACGGCCGTCGCCGTCACCGTCTCGGGGTTCTCCGTCCCCGGGGCACATGGGGCTTCCAGGACACGCGTGGCTCCCGGGACAGGTGTGGCTGGTTCCCGCACCGTCCCGATCATCGGCGGCGAGGGCGCGGGGAGGTTCCCACGTGTTGAGAATGGCACGCGCGTCCGGCTTTTCCGTCGCCCCGGTCCTGGCTTTCGCGAAAGGCGTTCGTGATTCGGTCGGGTTGGACCCGGCGTCCCGACGGGCGAATCTGGAGGGGCGGGTGCGGATCGTTCCGGGTGGGCTGCCACCGCCCGGAACACCGGTTGTCCTGCTGGATGACGTGATCACGACAGGTTCTACGGCACGCGCCTGCATTTCGGTGTTGAAATCGGGTGGGTTCCGGGTATCCGGGGTGCTCGCACTGACAGCAGCCAGACGAACCCACTCGGTCGAGTGAATCCAGTCGGGAACCCCCCGGCTCGCTCGTCCGTTAGCCGGATGTGAGGCCCATGCAGAGGCTGTTCGCCGTAATCGCCCTACCGGCGGATGACCGCGTCCGCCTGGACTGCCCGGGTGAGCCGTCGTCGGCGTGGCGCCGTGACGCGCCTGCCTGGCGCACAGCCGGTGCCCATTTTTCGTCGCTCTGCGTCACGACCGAAAAATCTTGGAGTTCCCCCGCCCCGGGGGCTGTCGCAGCGGCGAATACCGGGCTAACGTGCACCGCTATCAGCGTTCCCGGCACGCGGGGAGGAGGCGAACAGCCCATGACCCTGGCGCCGGTCGGATGCTGAGGGGCCACCCTCAGCAACAACTCCGCGAAGCAGGTCGCGACGCAGATCGCGTATCCGGCGCCGAAAGATCCAGAGCCACAGCTCGCCCCTAAGCGAGGGAGGTTGCGTATGGACATCGTCGTTAAGGGCCGCAACGTCGAGGTGCCCGAGCACTACCGGGTTCACGTCGCCGAAAAGCTGGCCCGGCTTGAGCGTTACGACCGCAAGGTCATCCGCTTCGACGTGGAGCTCTTCCACGAGCCGAACCCCAGGCAGTCGAAGAACTGCCAACGCGTGGAGATCACCGGCAACGGACGTGGTCCCGTGGTCCGCTCCGAAGCCTGCGCAGGCGATTTCTACGCCGCGCTGGACGCCGCCGTCACGAAGCTGGAAAGCAGGTTGCGCCGCTCTCACGACCGCAGGCGCGTGCACCACGGTCGACGCGCCCCGGCCTCGGTCGCCGAGGCGACCAGCGGACTCGCGGCCACCCTGGCCCCCGACACCGACGGGCAGGCGCAGAGCGCGTGGCGCGGGCGCACCGCGGTGCTGGAAACCACAGGACCGACCGACGACGAGGACATGGCGGAAGTGCCCTCGCAGCGCTGGGACGACGGCGTCGAGGACAACGAGCCGGGCCGGATCGTGCGGGAGAAGGAACACCCGGCCAAGCCCATGACCGTCGACCAGGCCCTCTACGAGATGGAACTCGTGGGCCACGACTTCTACCTCTTCTCCGACGCCGACTGCGGCCGTCCGAGCGTCGTCTACCGCCGGAAGGGGTTCGACTACGGCGTGATCAGGCTGGCCTGACCCCCACCTGACCACGGTCCCCCACCACCCACCAACCCCCGGCGTCCAGCACGCCGGGGGTCCAACGCGTCCCCACCCACCCCCGCAAGCACGTACCCCCAGCCCACGCGAGTCGTACCTCCAGAACGCGCGAGTCGTACGCCCAGATCAACCGTGTCGTACGCCCAACCCGCGCGAGTCGTACCTCCAGAACGCGCGAGTCGAACGTTCATGACCCCCGAGTTCTACGTTCAGGACCCGGCGTGTCCTCCACTCGGGCACCGCGTGTCCTCCACTCCGGCATCGCGTGTCCTCCACTCCGGCACCGCGTGTCGTCCAGTGGGTCACCCCGCCCCGCCGAGGACCTCCCCGGCGCCGCGCCGCAGGTAGATCAACTACCCGTCCGCGGCCCGTCACGGGCCGTTTCGCACCCCTTCCTACCTGTGTCTGTGCACACACCTTCACGACTTGCCTACGATGGCAGGTGGTGAAGGCTCGGCATACCCGTGACGAGCCGCTGGAAGGCGCCCGCCCGGGCGCTCGCGATGAGGTAATGAGGTCGACCCGGATGGTGCTGTCCCGACTGCTCCGCGCTGGCGAGGGCAAGATGCTCAAGCGCCTGCGCAACATCGCAGCGCACATCAACACCCTCGAAGACGACGTCGTCGACCTCTCCGATGCGGAGTTGCGCGCGAAGACCGAGGAGTTCCGCCGCCGCCACGCCGACGGCGAGTCCCTCGACGACCTGCTGCCCGAGGCGTTCGCCGTGGTCAGGGAGGGCGCCAAGCGCACCCTCGGCCAACGGCACTTCGACGTCCAGTTGATGGGCGGCGCCGCGCTGCACCTCGGTCAGATCGCCGAGATGCGCACCGGTGAGGGCAAGACGCTGACCTCCGTGCTGCCCGCCTACCTCAACGCCGTCGCGGGCAAGGGCGTCCACGTCGTCACCACGAACGACTACCTGGCCAAACGTGACTCCGACTGGATGGGCCGCATCCACCGCTTCCTCGGCCTGACCGTCGGCGCGATCCTGTCGGAGATGACCCCCGAGCAGCGGCGGGTCGCCTACAACGCCGACATCACCTACGGCACGAACAACGAGTTCGGCTTCGACTACCTGCGCGACAACATGGCGTGGAGCCGCGACGAGATGGTCCAGCGGGGCCACTTCTTCGCCATCGTCGACGAGGTCGACTCGATCCTCATCGACGAGGCCCGCACCCCGCTGATCATCTCCGGCCCGGCCGACCAGTCGTCCCGCTGGTACGTCGAGTTCGCGCGCCTGGCCACCAAGATGCGCCGCGACGTGCACTACGAGGTCGACGAGCGCAAGCGCACCATCGGCGTGACCGAGGCCGGCGTGCAGTTCGTCGAGGACCAGCTCGGCATCGACAACCTGTACGACTCGACCAACACCCCGCTGGTCGGCTACTTCCAGAACGCGATCAAGGCCAAGGAGCTGTTCGCCAAGGACAAGGACTACATCGTCCGCAACGGCGACGTCATGATCGTCGACGAGTTCACCGGCCGCGTGCTCGCCGGTCGCCGCTACAACGAGGGCATGCACCAGGCGATCGAGGCCAAGGAAGGCGTCGAGATCAAGGCCGAGAACCAGACGCTGGCCACGATCACCCTCCAGAACTACTTCCGCCTCTACGAGAAGCTCGGCGGCATGACCGGCACCGCCGAGACCGAGGCGGCGGAGTTCCACCAGACCTACAAGCTCGGCGTGGTCCCCATCCCGACCAACCGCCCGATGAAGCGCAAGGACGAAGCCGACCTCGTCTACAAGACCGAGGAGGCCAAGTTCGAGGCGGTCGCCGAGGACATCGTCGAGCGGCACGAGAAGGGCCAGCCGGTGCTGGTCGGCACGACGAGCGTCGAGCGCTCCGAGTACCTGTCCAAGCTGCTCGTCCGCAAGGGCGTCCCGCACGAGGTGCTCAACGCCAAGCACCACGAGCGCGAGGCGCTGATCATCGCCAAGGCCGGCCGCAAGGGCGCCGTCACCGTCGCCACCAACATGGCGGGCCGCGGCACCGACATCGTGCTCGGCGGCAACCCCGACATCCTCACCGACCACGAGCTGCGCGAACGCGGCCTCGACCCGGTGGAGGCGCCGGAGGAGTACGAGGCCGCGTGGGCGAAGCTCATCGAGGACATCACCGCCGAGGTCAGGTCCGAGGCGGAGGAGGTCCGCGAGGCGGGCGGCCTGTACGTGCTGGGCACCGAGCGGCACGAGTCGCGGCGCATCGACAACCAGCTGCGCGGCCGCTCCGGCCGTCAGGGCGACCCCGGTGAGTCGCGCTTCTACCTGTCGCTCAAGGACGAGCTGATGCGCCGCTTCAACGCGGCGATGGTCGAGACCGTCATGACCCGGCTGAAGGTGCCGGACGAGGTGCCGATCGAGCACAAGATGGTCACCCGGGCCATCCGCAGCGCGCAGACGCAGGTCGAGCAGCAGAACTTCGAGATCCGCAAGAACGTCCTCAAGTACGACGAGGTCATGAACGAGCAGCGCAAGGTCATCTACGCCGAGCGCCACCGCGTGCTCGACGGCGAGGACCTTCGCGACCAGGTGACCCACATGATCACCGACGTGGTCGGCGAGTACGTCGACGGCGCGACCTCCGAGGGCTACGCCGAGGACTGGGACCTCGACAAGCTGTGGACGGCGCTCAAGACGCTGTACCCGACCACCCTCGACTACAAGAAGCTGCTCGACGAGGACGAGGACGTCACCCGCGAGTCGCTGAAGTCGCGGCTCCAGGAGGACGCGCTCGCCGCCTACGAGGCGCGGGAAGCGGAGATCGACGGCCGCGTCGGCGAAGGCGCCATGCGCGAGCTGGAGCGCCGCGTCCTGCTCTCGGTGCTGGACCGCAAGTGGCGCGAGCACCTGTACGAGATGGACTACCTCAAGGAGGGCATCGGCCTGCGGGCGATGGCCCAGCGCGACCCGCTGATCGAGTACCAGCGGGAGGGCTTCGACATGTTCAACAGCATGTTGGACGCCCTGAAGGAGGAGTGCGTCGGCTTCCTGTTCAACCTCCAGGTCGAAGCCGCCGAGCCCCAGCCCGCGCCCGCCGAGCCGCCGGTCCAGGTCTCGATCGCCAACGGCGGCCCGCTGGCCGGCAGCCGCGCCCGCGCCCGGGCCGCCGCCGCGGCAGCGGCCCAGCAGGAGGCGGAGGCCGCCGGCCAGGCCCCGGCCGGCCCGGCCCTGGCCCAGTTGCAGAGCGGCAACGCCATCCCGCCCGCCCTGCGCGGCAAGGGCCTGGACGGCCATGCCCAGCAGGGCCTGACCTACTCGGGCCCGTCGGAGAGCGGTGACGAGCAGACCCAGGGCGGCGGCCCGCGCCAGAGCGGCGGCGGCGGTGGCGGTGGCCAGAGCGGCACCCGCAAGGAACGCCGCGCGGCGGCTCGTGCCCAGGCGAAGGGGCAGCGCAAGGGCCAGCAGTGACCTGACACGCGGCCGGCTGCGCGTACGTGCGTGGCGGGACGCGTGTGAGTGAGCGTCCACGCGGAGGCGGGGCATCGACCGAGGTCGGTGCCCCGCCTCCGCATTTCACCGGCCTGTGGCCCGTGGCCCGCGATCCGCGATCTGTGGCCTGCGATCCGCGGCTCGCGCGCCCCGACAGGTTCCGCGCCGCCCTCATGATCGCGAGCCCTGACCATCTGGCCACAGGCATACGGGCGCGGATGCGCGCGTCGTGCGGGCGCACGCGGATGTGCCGGAGGGCGGGCATTGGGCTGTGGCCGGCGGGGTCGGGTGGCGAGGAAGCCGGGGCGGTGGTGTGGCGGGGCGGTGGTGTGGCGAGGCAGGGGTTGGGCCCGGACTGCGAACCGGACTGCGGCTCGGGTGGAGGGCTCGGGTGGAGGGCTCGGGTGGAGGGCTCGGGTGGGGCTGGCGTGGAGGGCTCGGGTGGAGGGCTGGGCTGGGGGAGTCGTTGGAGCGGGTGGGGCTGGAGTGGGTGTGGAGGGGTGGTTGCTCGGGCGTCCATTTCATCAACCGATGGCCGTAACGGCGTTTTCGTACATGGTTGGGGTTGTGATCACCTGATCGTGTGACGGGAGCCGGCGGGGGCAGAGGCGAGGGGGCAGAGGCGGTGGGGACCGAGGGGCCGGGTAGGTGAGCGGCGGGTGTCAGGGCAGCAGGTGGAACTCGGTGCACCGCCAGCGGTCGCCGTGGCGTTCCACCCTTGCGGCGAAGGCGCGCGTCCTCGTCGGCATGTGCAGGGTTCCCGCCAGTTCCGCCGCGTCCGACGACACCCGGCACAGGCGGTAGCGGCCGAGGCGGGTTCGGCCCCTCGTCACCGCTCCCGCCAGCGTCGACACCGCCGGTGGGGCGAAGGTCTTGGCCAGTTGGCTCGCCGGGCGGCGGCCGCACAGGGTTTCCAGGGCCGGGATCAGGAAGTGGCGGGCGTCCAGCGCCGTCGGCTGGGACGGGGGCGGCGTCGTCCAGGACGGGGGCAGCGTGCGCAGTTGAGGTGGCATGCTGAACCGAGTGGGAAAGCCCGCCGTACGTACCAAGATCACCTGATGGAGGCAACGGGTGCGCGGACTGGTGCTCGACTTCGGCGGTGTGCTCACCGACCTCGGCGACGACCACACCGCCGCCGAGCCTCCCCTCGTCACCGCGACCCGGCGGCTGCGGCGCGGCGGCGTGCGCACCGCGGTGCTCTCCAATGCCGACGGCCTGTGGCGACCGCCCGCCGCCTGGTCGCCGCTGTTCGACGTCGTCGTCACGTCCGGTGAGACCGGCATCGCGAAGCCCGACCGGCGCGCCTACCTGCTGGTCGCCGAACTGCTCGGGCTTGCCACGAACGAGTGCGTCTTCGTCGACGACCTCGCGGTGAACGTGCGCGGCGCCGTCGCGACCGGGATGGTCGGGGTCCACCACCGGTCGGTCGACGCCACCCTGGAGGAGCTGGCCGTCCTGCTACCGGGCTGACCGCCTGGCCACCTCGAAGCACAGCACCGCCGCCGCGCCGGCGACGTTCAACGACTCGACGCCCGCCGCCATGGGGATGGACAGCCAGCCGGTCACGTGCGGCCTCACCTCGGCCGACACGCCCGCCGTCTCGCTGCCGAGCACGAACGCCGCCCGCTCGGGCAGGTCGAACCCGTACACGGTCCGCGGCGCGCCCGCGTCGAGCGCGTACACCGGGTAGCCCTCCGCGCGCAGCGCCTCGACCGCCTCGGCGGCCGTCGCGCACTTGAGCACCGGCGCGCGGAACGCCACCCCCGCCGACGCCTTCACCACCAGCGGGTCGATCGACGCCACGCCCCGGCGCGGCACCACGATCCCCTCCATGCCCGCGGCGGTGGCGGTGCGCAGGATCATGCCCACGTTCGCGGGCGTGGTGATGCCGTCCAGGACCAGCACGTGGCGGGGCCGCGAGCGCAGCGCCACGTCCAGTGGGAGCATCCGCGGCGCCACGACGTCCGCCAGCACGCCCTGGTCGTGCCGCCCGTTGCCCGCCAGCACCTTCACGCGCTGCGCGGTGGCCCGCTGCACCCGCACGCCCCGCCGGCCGGCCGCGTCCAGGATCTCCCTGGCCGCGGGTCCGCGCGCGGTGTCGGCCAGCACCACCTTGTCGACCTCCAGCCGCGGGTCGTCCAGCGCTTCGAGGACCGGCTTGCGTCCGTAGACGGTGACGAACTTGTCCTTGGGCGAAACATCCACGAGGAGCAGTGTCCTCCACCCGTTCGGGGCTTGTTTCTCCGCCGGCAATCATGATGATCGTCACATGACACCGCGCGACGAGGCGCACCGTCTGCTGGCCGCCGGTCAGGAGGCGGACGTCTACCTGCGTCCGGACGGCCTGCTGGTCAAGCGCAGCCGCGCGGGGCGCGACCCCGGACCCGAGGCCGAGCTGATGCGCTACCTGCGCCGGCACGGCCTGCCGGTGCCCCGGGTCGCCGACGTCTCGGGGGCGGACCTGGTCATGGAGTACATCCCCGGGCCGCGCATGTCCGAGGAGGTCGACGCGAAGCCGTGGCGGGCGGGCGCGCTGGGGCGGGAGCTGGCCGCGCTGCACCGCAGGCTCGACGACCTGCCCGCACCGGACTTCCTGCCCGGCGACGGCGGCCTGCTGCACCTCGACCTGCACCCCGGCAACGTCGTGCTCGGCCCGGAGGGCGCCGTGGTGGTGGACTGGGCCAGCGCCCGCCGCGGCGACCGCCGCGTCGACGTGGCGCTGAGCTGGATGGCGATGGCCGTGGCGCCGCTGCGGCCGCTCAAGCGGCTCGCCCGGTCCCGGCTGCTCAGGGGTTTCCTGGCCGGTGTCGACGGCGGGGTGCGCGCGGCCATGCCCGCCGCCGCGGCGATCCGGCTGGCCCGGCACCACCGCGACGAGGCCGAGGTCAGCGCCGTGCGGCGGCTCGTGGCGGATTGCAGCGACTAGCCTGGTCGGCATGCCCGACCGCCTGTCCGCGCTGGACGCCTCGTTCCTGTACCTGGAGGACGCCACGACGCCGATGCACGTCGGCGGGGTGGCGGTGTTCCGCCGGCCGCGCTCGGGCTTCGACTACGACCGGCTGGTCGGGCTGATCGAGGAGCGGCTGTCGCTGGCGCCCCGGTACCGGCAGAAGGTCGTGCACGTGCCGGGGCGCCTCGCGCGGCCCGTGTGGGTGGACGACCAGGACTTCGACGTCACCTACCACGTGCGGCGGTCCGCGCTGCCGAAACCGGGCAGCGACCGGCAGCTGCACGACCTGGTCGCGCGGCTGATGTCCCGCCCGCTGGACCACGCGCGGCCGCTGTGGGAGGTCTACCTGGTCGAGGGGCTGGCCCGGAACCGGATCGCGGTGGTCACCAAGACCCACCAGGCCGTGGTCAGCGGGCTGGGCGCGCCGGAGATCGGCCAGGTCATCCTGGACGTGTCCGCCACGCCGCGCCCGCCGGTCGAGTCGCTGTGGATGCCCGCGCCCGAGCCGAGCGGGGTGCAGCTGGTGGCGGACGCGGTGGCGGAGGCCGTGCAGCGGCCCGGCGAGGTCGTGGAGAACGCCCGCTCGGCGACCATGGACACGGTGGCCGCGGTGCGCAAGGTCGTCGGGCTGTTCGGCGGCCTGGCCTCGGCGGTGCGCACGGCCGCGACGCCCGCGCCCGGCAGCCCCCTGAACGTGCGGATCTCGCCGCAGCGGCGGTTCGCGGTGGCGCGGGCGCGCCTGGACGAGCTCCGCACCGTCCGCCGGGTGCACGGCGGCACGGTCAACGACGCCGTGCTGGCGGTGCTGACGGGCGCGCTGCGCACGTGGCTGCTGTCGCGCGGCGAGATCGTGACGGCCGGGACGACCATGCGGGCCATGGCGCCCATGTCGGTGCGCGACGACGAGGCGGGCGTGGCCGCGTACTTCGTGGACCTGCCGGTCGGCGAGCCGAACCCGGTGGTGCGGCTGCACCACGTGTCGCACGCGATGCGCGCGCACCAGGAGTCCGGGCAGTCGGTCGCGGCGCAGACGCTGGTGCGGTTCTCCGGCTTCGCGCCGCCCACCCTGCACGCGCTGGGCGCGCGGGCGGCGTCGTCGTTCTCGCGGAGGCTGTTCAACGTGGTGGTGACCAACGTGCCCGGCCCCCAGGTGCCGCTGTACGCGGCGGGCGCGAAGATGATCGAGATGTTCCCCGTGGTGCCGCTGGCCAAGAACCAGGCGCTGTCGATCGGGGTGACGTCGTACGACGGCGGGTTGTACTTCGGCTTGAACGCCGACCGCGACGCCATGTCCGACGTGGACGTGCTCGCGGCGATGGTGGAGGAGTCGGTGGAGGAGCTGATGGGAACGGTGTCCGCATGAGGGTGTACCTCCCGGCGACCGTCGCGATGTTGCGCGACCTGGTGGACCAGGGGCAGTTCGTTCCGGTGGGCGGGACGGGGTTCGCGTTGACGCCCGCGCTGCGCGAGTCCTACGCGGCCGGCGACACCGAGGAGCTGGAGTACGCGGCGATGCTCGACGCGGCGCGGGCGTCGTTGCGGCTGATCGCCGGCGACGAGAAGGCCGTGCCGCGGCGGGCGGTGGTGTCGGTGGACGTGGAGGGCGTGCAGCTGCGGCCTGACCTGGACTTCTCGGTGGTGAAGTTGTCGGGGCCGGTGCCGGTGAAGCAGGTGGCCGCCGTGCACCTGGACACGGGGGAGGCGGAGGACGACGTGCGCGCGGCGGCCGAGGTGATCGACGCGGCCGACCTGGGGGATCCGGACGCGGAGTTCACGCTGGGCGGGGCGGAGGACCACGAGCTGGCCTGGTACGCGCTCCAGGAGCTGCCGTTCGTGCTGGAGCTGATGTAGGCGCGGCGGTGGTGACCGGTCGCGGGGGTCCCGGTGGGACTCCCGCGACGCCACCACTGGCCTGGAATTGTCGTACCCCGCCGGTAAGGTAAAAGCAGGGGTCCCTGAGCGGGGACTCCTGCGAAGCGTTCATGCGGCTCGGAGCGTTCGTGCGCCTCGGAGCGTTCACCCGGCTCGAAGTACCCACCCGGCGGTGCTCGCGGTGCTCGTCGGCTTCGCCAGGCCCCCTCACATCCCCGGCGCCGGCTCCCACAGCTCCACCCGGTTGCCCTCCGGGTCGACGCACCAGCCGAACCGCCCGAACTCCGAGTCCTCGGTCTGCGGCAGCACCTCGACCCCGTGCGTGCGCAACCGCTCCAGCACCAGCACCAGGTCGTCGACCCGGAAGTTGATCATCACCCGCTGCCCGGGTTCCCCGAAGTAGTCGGTGTCCTGCGCGAACAGCGCCAACGTCGTGGTCTCCGCCCCACCCCAGTGGAACGTCACCGCGCCGCCGTCGCTCATCGGGACGCCCAGGGTCCTGCGGTACCACTCGGCCAGCCGCGCGGGGTCGCGGGCGCGCAGGAACACCCCGCCGATGCCGGTCACCTTCGCCACGACCGCGCACCGTACTACCGCCGACCCCGCTCGCACGGACGGGTGATCGGCTTAGTCGTACTCCTCCAGCTTCCCGCGCGACTCCAGCAGCCTGCGCAGCGACGCCAGCCGCCCCGGCGTCGCCTCGCCGGTCTCCACCAGCGCGTCCAACATGCAGCCCGGGTCCTCCGGCGCGCCCTGGTGCCCGCACCCGGACGGGCACTCCTCGGCCATCGCCCTCATGCCCGGGAACGCCGCCACGATGTCGTCCGGCGTGATGTGCGCCAGCCCGAACGACCGGATGCCGGGCGTGTCGACGGCCCACCCGCCGCCGGGCAGCGGCAGCGCCACCGTCTGCGTCGACGTGTGCCGCCCCTTGCCGACGCCGCTCACCACGCCCACCGCGCGGTTGGCGTCCGGCACGAGCTTGTTCACCAGCGTCGACTTGCCCACCCCGGAGTGCCCGATCAGCGCCGACAACCGGTCGGTCAGGCGCTCCCGCAGCTCCGCCGGGTCCTGGTCGGACCGCGTCACCACCACCGGCAGGTCCAGCTCCGCGTACGCCGCCAGCAGCTCGTCCGGCGGCGCCAGGTCGCTCTTGGTCAGGCACAGCAGCGGCTGGAGCCCGCCCGCGTACGCGGCGACCAGGCAGCGGTCGATGAACCCGCGTCGCGGCTGCGGCTCGGCCAGCGCCGACACGATCACCAGCTGCTCGGCGTTGGCGACGACGACCCGCTCGAACGGGTCGGTGTCGTCGGCGGTGCGGCGCAGCACGCTGCGGCGCTCGTCGACGCGCACGATCCGGGCCAGCGTGTCCGGCTGCCCGGTGGTGTCGCCGACCAGGCCGACCTGGTCGCCCACCACCACCGGGGTGCGGCCCAGCTCCCGCGCCCGCATCGCGGTGACCAGCCTCGACGGGTCGTCGCCCACCGCGCACGTCCACCGGCCCCGGTCCACGCCGACGACCATGGCGGGCACCGCGTCCGCGTGCTCGGGCCTGCGCTTGGTGCGCGGCCGGGTGCCCTTGCCCGGCCGCACCCGCACGTCCGACTCGTCCAGCCGCCGCCAGTCGCCGCGCGCCACGTCAGCGCGCTCCCAGCAGGGTCGACCACATCCCCGGGAAATCGGGGATCGTCTTCGTCGTCGAACCGATGTCGTCCACCGCCACGCCCTCGACCACCAGCCCGATGATCGCGCCCGCCGTGGCCATGCGGTGGTCGGCGTAGGCGCGCCACGGCCCGCCGCGCAGCGGCCGAGGCGTGATCACCAGGCCGTCCTCGGTCTCCTCCACCTCGCCGCCCAACCGGTTGATCTCGGCGGCGAGCGCGGCGATGCGGTCGGTCTCGTGGCCCCGGATGTGCGCCACGCCGCTGATCCGCGTCGGCCCGTCGGCCAGCGCGGCGAGCGCCGCCACGGTCGGCGTCAGCTCGCTCTCGTCACGCAGGTCCACGTCGACACCGGTCAGCCGGTCGGGCCCGGTCAGGGTCAGGCCACCGGCGGCCAGCTCCACGCGGCACCCCATGCGCTCGAACAGCTCCCGCACGGCCCCACCGGGCTGCGTGGTGCGCTCCGGCCAGCCCGGGACGGTCACCGAACCGCCGGTCACCGCCGCCGCCGCCAGGAACGGCGTCGCGTTCGACAGGTCCGGCTCCACGTGCCGGTCGCGGCCCGCGATCGGGCCCGGCGCCACCCGCCACACGTCCCGCGCCGAGTCGTCCACCTCCACGCCCGCCTCGCGCAGCATCGACACGGTCATCCCGATGTGCGGCAGCGACGGCACGGGCCTGCCCGAGTGCCGCACCACCACCCCGTCGTCGTAGCGGGCGCCGGACAGCAGCAGGCCCGACACGAACTGGGACGACGCCGACGCGTCGATGGTGACCTCGCCGCCCGGCACCGCGCCCGTGCCCCGCAGGGTGAACGGCAGCGCGTCGCCCTCGACGTCCGCGCCCAACGCGCGCAACGCGTCCAGGATCGTCGTCATCGGCCGCACCCGCGCGTGCTCGTCGCCGTCGAACGCGACCTCGCCGACGGCCAGCGCCGCCGCCGCGGGCAGGAACCTCATCACCGTGCCCGCCAACCCGCATTCCACCCGCGCCGGCCCGCGCAGCGGACGCGGCGTGACCAGCCACGACCCGTCCGGCCCGTCGTCGACGCCGACACCCAGCGACCGCAGCGCGGCCGCCATCAGCAACGTGTCACGGCTGCGCAGCGGGGCGCTCACGGTGGACGGCCGATCGGCCAGCGCGGCCAGCACCAGCGCCCGGTTGGTGATCGACTTGGAACCGGGAACGGGTACCGTCGCGTGCACGGGGCCTTCGGCGGTGGGCGCGAACCACTGCTCAGTCATGCGTCGATGATCCCGCATGGCCACCCGGACGGCTCGCACCGGGCCTTCCGACGTGCGACGATGACCGTCGGAACTGATCGTTGTGGGGTGATGGGTCGTGTGCGGCAGGTACGCCTCCACCAAGAACCCGGCGCTGCTGGCCGCCGAGTTCGACGCGGTGGACGGGACCGAGGGCGAAGCGCCCGGCCCCGACTACAACGTCGCGCCCACCAAGCGCGTGCTCGCCGTGGTCGAGCGCCACCCCCGCGACGACGAGGGCACCCCCGACCCGGACCGCCTGGAGCGCAGCGTCCGCGTCATGCGCTGGGGCCTGGTGCCCCACTGGGCCAAGGACACCTCCGGCGCCGCCAAGATGATCAACGCGCGGTCGGAGAGCGTGCTCGACAAACCCTCCTACCGCGACTCCGCGGCCAAGCGCCGCTGCCTCATCCCCGCCGCCGGCTGGTACGAGTGGCAGCCCGGCGAGGGCCGCAAGCAGCCGTACTTCATCAACCCCGGCGACGACTCCAGCATCGCCATGGCCGGCATCTGGTCCGTGTGGTGGCAGCAAGAGGGCGACGAGCGCAAACCGATCATCACCTGCGCGGTGCTGACCACCGACGCCATCGGCGAGATGACCGCCGTGCACCACCGCATGCCGCTGGTGCTGCCCCGCGACCGCTGGCAGGCGTGGCTCGACCCCGACCTCGCCGACCCGAAGGACCTGCTCGCGCCCGACCGCGACCTGGTCGACGCGCTGGAGCTGCGACCCGTGTCGATGCGCGTCAACAGCATCAAGAACAACGACCCGTCGCTGATGGCCGCGGTCGCCCTGGGGGAATCCGAGAAACCGGAGCCCACCTTGTTCGAGCTGTCATGACCTCCCGGGTGGTCGACACCCCCCACGGCCCCGCACGGGCCGAACTGCACTGCTCGCCCGGCGGCCGGGCGGCACTGCTGCTCGGGCACGGAGCGGGCGGCGGGATCTCCGCACCCGACCTCGTGGCCGCCACCCGCGCCGCCGTCGACGTCGGCGTGCACGTCGCCCTGGTGGAACAGCCCTACCGCGTGGCCGGCAGACGCGCGCCCGCACCCGCCAAGCAGCTCGACGCGGCGTGGCTCGCGGTGGCCGAGGAGCTGTCCACCGGCTGGTTCGACGACCTGCCCCTCGTGTTCGGCGGGCGCTCATCCGGCGCCCGCGTCGCCTGCCGCACGTCCGCCGAGGGCCAGGCGGTCGCGGTGATGTGCCTGGCGTTCCCCGTGCACCCGCCCGGCAAGCCCGAGAAGACCCGGCTGCCCGAACTGGACGCCGTCGAGGTCGCCACCCTGGTGGTGCAGGGCGAGAACGACCCCTTCGGCCGCCCGTCCGCCGCGCACCACCGCGAACTCGTGCTGCTGCCCGGCGCCCACGACCTCAAGGCCGACCTGGAGGGCGTGCGCCGCACCGTGGGGGAGTGGCTCGACCGCGTGCTCAGGCCCCTGGACTGAAACCCCGCCGTCAACCGGAGATCGGCGCCACCACCGCCTGGGTCAACCGCACCAGGTCCGCGGGCGCGATCTCCACCTCCAGGCCGCGCCGCCCCGCCGAGCAGTAGACCGTCCCGAACGCCTCCACCGAGGCGTCCACCACCACCGGCAACCGCTTCTTCTGGCCCAACGGCGAGATGCCGCCCGCCACGTACCCGGTCGCCCGCTCCGCCGCCGCCACGTCGGCCATCCTCGCCTTCTTGCCCTTCAACGCCGCCGCCAGCGCCTTCAGGTCCAACTGCCCGGTCACCGGCACCACGCCCACCGCCAGCTTGCCGTCCACCTCCGCCACCAACGTCTTGAACACACGTTCAGGTGAGATCCCGAGCGCCTCCGCGGCCTCCAGCCCGTAGGACTCGTGCCGCGGGTCGTGCTCGTAGGCGTGCAGCTCGTGGGCCACCTTCTGCTTGTCCAGCAACGCGGTGGCGGGCGTACCACGTCCGGCCATGATCGCGCACCCTAATGGAGGGAATGCCCGCCGCGGCGAGCGCGTTCTTGAGGACGTGGTTACCGAGGTGAAGGACCAGCAGGGCGCGCAGTCGGCCAACGGGCAGTCGACCGACGAGCGGCCGACCACTGAGCGGCTGACCACTGAGCGGCCGACCAACGGGCGGCCGGCCACCGGGCGATCGGTCAAGGCGCGCCCACCACGTGGCTCGGCTCACTGCCGTCCCACCGCCCGCCGCGTATCCTCGAAGGCGTCTCAGACGACGTCCACCGCGCTGACCGGCAGGTGGGAAGGGAGCGCGGTGCCAGCCACGCGAACGCAGGTCACGCCTAGCGACGAGACCTCGGACGAGCGAGCAGCCAGGTTCGAGCGCGACGCCATGCCGCTGCTGGACCAGCTGTACTCGGCTGCCCTGCGGATGACCCGCAACCCGGCCGACGCCGAGGACCTGGTGCAGGAGACCTTCCTCAAGGCGTACGCGGCGTTCCAGTCGTTCTCCGAGGGCACCAACCTCAAGGCCTGGCTGTACCGGATCCTGACGAACACCTACATCAACGGCTACCGCAAGAAGCAGCGCCAGCCGCTCCAGCAGCCGACCGACGAGATCACCGACTGGCAGCTCGCCCAGGCGGAGAGCCACACGTCCACGGGCCTGCGGTCCGCCGAAGTGGACGCGCTCGACCGGCTGCCGGACTCGGACGTCAAGGACGCCCTCCAGAGACTGCCCGAGGAGTTCCGGATCGCCGTCTACCTCGCCGACGTCGAGGGCTTCGCGTACAAGGAGATCGCAGACATCATGGGCACCCCGATCGGCACCGTGATGTCCCGGCTGCACCGGGGCCGCAGGCAGCTCCGCGAGCAGCTGGCGGACGTCGCCCGCGAACGCGGCTTCCTCCGCGACGGCCAGCGCGAGGTGGCGGGGCGATGAGCTGCGGCGAACACCACAAGACCGACTGCTCCGAGGTCCTGTCCGAGGTCTGGCTCTTCCTCGACCACGAGTGCGACCAGAAGCGCAAGGAACTCCTCCAGACCCACCTGGACGAGTGCCACCCGTGCCTGGAGCAGTACGGCATCGAGGAGCAGCTGAAGGCGCTCCTGGCCCGCAAGTGCGGCGGTGAGCACGCGCCCGAGGAGCTGAAGCGCCGCCTGCGCGCCCACCTGTTCCGGGCGACCGGCGAGGGCACGGTCGAGGTGGAGGTGGAGATCACCACGACCACCACCAGCGCCTCTCCTCCGTCTGCTGCGCCGTCCTCGTCTTCTGCCTCCCCGTCTTCTGCGCCCTCCTCCACGTCCTCCGCGTCGTCTTCTGCGTCGTCCTCGGACTGAAGCGACCCCACCGAGCGGCGCCGGACCCCTCTGGGCCCGGCGCCGCTCGTTCTCACCGGTGGGGCCCGTAAACCCCGGTGCGCCCGGCACGACACCGTTGCTACGGTCGCGCGGTCGTACAGGGCTGTGCCGGGTTGTGCGGGTCGATGCCGGGGAGGGCCGATGTCGCGGTTCTACGTGACCACCTCGAACCTGGATCCCGTGCGAGCCGACGTGCTGGCCCGCCACCGCCGCCTGCGCGGCGACCGGGTGCGCTTCCTGCTCGTCTCACCCACCCGCGACACCCGGGACCTGCTGGCGCTGTCGTCCACCGACACCGTCGACCCCTCCGACACCGGGCACCGGGCCGGGGTGTCACGGCTGTGGCGCGCGTGCGCCGCCGCGGGCGACCTGAACCGGGGGCCGGGCGACGAGTGGGCGTTCCGGCTGTCCAGGCACACCGGGCGGCTCCGCGAACTGATCAAGACCGGTGAGCTGCGCATCGAACCCGCCACCCGCCGCGACGAGGTGCTGGCACTGTTAGCCGCCGAACCACCGGACGTCCGCGCGGCCGGCCCCGATGACCAAGGCGCACCCGTGCCCGACCACCCCGGCCTGGCGCTGGAACCGTGGTGGGACGCGGCAACCGGCGTGACCGGCCTGGGGTACGGCGCGGACAGCCCCAACCACCGGCGCTGGTGGCTGGAGGGCGACCGGCGGGTGCACGTGGTCGACGCGGACGCCCTGCGGCCCCACGCCGTGCTCTGGCCGGCGGTGCTGCTGTCAGCCGGACTGCCGCCACCCACGGACATCTACATCCACGACCCCGCCGCCGCCCTCGACCTCACCGACCTCACCGACCTGGCCGACCGCCACGGCGCCGACGCCGTGCGCTGGTGGCTGCTGCGCACCGCACCAACCCCTGCCGGCCGCCAGCCGCCCCCGACCACCCGCCCGGCGGCTCCCACCAGCGGCCCGGCGGCTCCCACCAGCCACCCGGCGACTCCTTCAGGCCCTCGGGCGGCTTCCCCGGACCGCTTGGTGGCCCTCGCCAACGACGACCTGGCCGGCACCCTCGGCGGTCTCGTCGACCGCGTCACCACCATGGTCCACCGCTACCGCGCCGGTAAACCGCCCGTCGCCCTTCCCCCGCCGGACGCCGAGGCCCTGCTCACCGCCTGCCGAGCCGCGCCCGACCAGGTCAACGAGGCGCTGGCCGCGTTCGACTTCCGGCAGGCCACCGACGCGGTGTGGCGGATCGTCGAGCAGGCCGGCCGCTACGCCGACCGCGCCCGGCCGTGGGACCTGGCCCGTGCCGATCGCGCCGGTGACCGCGACGCCCGCGACCGGCTCGACGCCGTGCTCGCCGTGCTGCTCACGGCGTGCCGTGTGCTGGCGACCGAGCTGACGCCGTTCCTGCCGACGCTCGCCGCCGGCATCGCGGGGCAGTGCATCACGCTGACGGATTCGCTCGCTGCGCCTCGGGCCTTGTTCCCTCGGCGGTGAGGTGCGGCGGTGGCAGTGGCGGGTGCGGCGGTGGCAGCGGGGGGTGTGGCAGTGGCGGTGGCGGGTGCGGCAGTGGTGAGGGGCGGCAGTGGTGGGGCAGGTCGCTGGTGAAGGTGGGCTGCCGGTGAGGGTCGGTTCGGGCAGGTGGCTGGGACCTGGGGTCGTGGGGGTGGTTGCTCGGGGCCTCATTTCATTCTCAACCGATGGGCGTAACAGCGTTTCCGTACATGTTCGGGGCCGGCTTCACCCGGTTGTGTGACCGAGCACCGAGGCACCCGGAAGTCGAAGCACCGAAGCGCCCAAGATCGCCAACCGCCCCGATGATGCCGCTCGAACCGCCCGTCCGCCCGCCGAACCGACCCCTAACCCGCCCCTACCCCACCCACGCCACCACCGCCGAGCCCCAGAAAACCGAAGGCCCCGGGAGCCGCAGCTCCCGGGGCCTTCGCACACCACACCGTCGAACGACGGGTCAGGCGTTGGGGCGCTTCCCGTGGTTGGCGCCACCCTTCTTGCGGTCGCGGCGCTTGCGGGCACGCTTCGACATGGGGTTCTCCTAGTGCTCGAACTACCTCCCATCAGTGTGTCACGACCCCTCATCCGCACATCACCGGCCCTGAACCGTGGTTGGATTGGACCCGATCGAAGGAGGGCCATGGCCGAGGAGATTCGCGCCGAGATCGTCGCCAACGTGGCGCAGATCGCCGTCAAGGAGGGCGACCAGGTCGACCACGAGACCACGGTCGTGGTGCTCGAGAGCATGAAGATGGAGATCCCGGTCCTCCCGGAGGGCTCCGGCAGGATCACCCGCATCGCGGTCGCGCCCGGCGACGTGGTGCAGGAGGGCGACCTGATCGCGGTGGTGGAGTAGCTGTCCACGCTCACCGACCTCCTCGCCGAGCACACCAAGCTGTCCGGCGCCGCCGTCGACCACCTCCAGCTGGTCGTGGCCGAGTGGCAGCTGCTCTCGGACCTGAGCTTCGCCGACTTCCTCATGTGGGTGCCGCTGGACGACCGCGAGTTCCTGTGCGTCGCGCAGGCCCGGCCGACGACGGCGCCGACGGCGCACCCCGAGGACGTCGTGGGCAGCACGGTCGACGTCGACGAGCACCCGCAGCTGCGGCGGGCCATGGGCGAGCAGCGGATCTGCCGCGAGGAGGACCCGCGCTGGCACCTCGGTGTCCCGGTGCGCCGCGAGGCCATCCCGGTCAAGCGGAACGACGAGGTCATCGCGGTGCTCAGCCGCAACACGAACCTGGCCGTGCCGCGCGTGCCCAGCCCGCTGGAGATCTCCTACCTGGGCAGTGCCGCCGACCTGTGCCAGATGATCTCCGACGGCACGTTCCCCACCACCGAGCCGTCCCCCGACGTGCACACGAGTCCGCGCGTGGGTGACGGCCTGATCAGGCTCGACGCGTCGGGCGCGGTGGTGTTCGCGAGTCCCAACGCGCTGAGCGCCTACCACCGCATGGGTCACGCGTCCGACCTGGTGGGCGTGCACCTGGCGCCGTTGACGCGGTCGCTGATCGGTGACCCGTTCGACGCCACGGAGGTCGCCCAGCGCATCCGGGCGGCGCTGGACGGCCAGCCGTCGATGCGCATCGAGGCCGAGTCGCGCCGGGGCGCCGCGGTGCTGTTCCGGGCGTTGCCGCTGCGGCCCCGGGGCAGCGCGGCGGGCGCGCTGGTGCTGTGCCGGGACGTCACCGAGGTCCGCCGCCGCGACCGGGCGCTGATGTCCAAGGACGCGACGATCCGCGAGATCCACCACCGGGTGAAGAACAACCTCCAGACGGTGGCCGCGCTGCTGCGGTTGCAGAGCCGCCGGACCAGCAGCGAGGAGGCCCGCGAGGCGCTGGCCGAGTCGGTGCGCCGCGTCACCTCGATCGCCCTGGTGCACGAGACGCTGTCGATGTCGGTCGACGAGCGGGTGGACCTGGACGAGGTGGTGGACAAGGTCATCCCGATGATGTCCGACGTCGCGGCCACCGAGTCGCAGGTCGTGGTGCGGCGGGACGGCCCGTTCGGCATCGTGCCCGCCGAGCTGGCCACGCCGCTGGTGATGGTGCTGACCGAGCTGGTGCAGAACGCGTTCGAGCACGCGTACGCGGCGGGTCAGCGCGGCGAGGTCGTGGTGCACGCGGAGCGCTCGGCGAAGTGGCTCGACGTGGTGATCTCCGACGACGGCAAGGGCCTGCCGCAGGGCTTCTCGCTGGAGCGCACCGACCGCCTCGGCCTCCAGATCGTGCGGACCCTCGTGGAGTCCGAACTCAGGGGCTCGTTGAGCTTGCGACGCCGGCCCAAAGGCGGTACAGAGGCGGTCCTGCGCGTACCCCTCAGGGCACGGCGTTAGACTGCTACCCGTGCACACGTGACGACCTGCCTCAGCGGAGTCACGTGGTCATGCGGGAGGGTGTGCAACACAAACGAAGGGCCCGACACCTGGCACGGTGTCGGGCCCTTCGCTTGCTGCTTGGCTCAGGCGTTGCTGCGAGCCCGGGTGCGAGCGTTGCGGCGCTTGAGGGCGCGACGCTCGTCTTCGCTCATCCCGCCCCACACGCCGGCGTCCTGGCCGCTCTCCAACGCCCACGAGAGGCAGTCGGAGACGACGGGGCAACGGCGGCAGACGGTCTTCGCCTCGGCGATCTGCAGGAGCGCAGGACCGCTGTTCCCAACGGGGAAGAACAGCTCGGGGTCCTCGTCGCGGCAGATCGCGCGGTGGCGCCAGTCCATTGGAACTACTCCTCAGCTAGGCGCGCAAAGGCGCGCCGGTCGTCAGCGGTCGGTTTTGGGGTGCTTGTGAATGCTTTCACGAACGCCACGGATGTCAAGGGTTTAGCACTAACCCGGTGAGTGAACTCACCCGAAAGATCGACTGAGTTCACCCGTGGTTTCACGGAGAGGCATCTCTACCAGCAAGAACATCGCGGACAGGTAGCGCGACGGTCACGCCACGGTCACACGAACGTGGTCACACCGCCACCGTCAGCGCGCCTGGCACCCCGGTGAACTCCACCTCGGTGCACGTGCCGAGCAAGTCGCCGTCCACCTGGAGGTTGACGGGCTCCCGGGTCGTCACCCGGACGTACTCGACGTCGTCGCGCCGCAGCAGGTTCGCGCCTCTCGGGTTCCCATCCGTGGCCAAAAGATGCGCGACGTAGCGCAAAATCGTCGGCAAACCCATGCCGTGCAGCCCGAACAGGCCGAGACCGCCGTCGAACGAGGTGCTCGGGTTGAGCCGGATCGCCTTGTCGCCGAGGTAGGTCCACGGGTCGGTGTTCGACACGAACGCCAGCCGCACGTCCTCGAACGGGGGCTCGCCCGGGATCCGCACGGTCAGGCTGGCGGGTTCCCTGCGCTGGGTGAAGTAGCTGGCCAGCGCGGTGCGCGCGTACAGGCCCGGCGACGCCTGGCGGCCCTTGGCCCGCTGGTGCTCCACCCCGGCGACCACGTCGGCGTCCCAGCCGACGCCCGCGTTGAAGGTGAACCAGCGGTCGTGCTGGTCCGGGCCGCCCGCGGAGGCGACCTTGCCGAGGCTGACCCGGCGGCTGGTGCCGTGCTCGACGGCCTGGAGCAGGCGGTAGGTCGCCTCGACCGGGTCGCGGGGCAGCCCGAGGGCGCCCGCGAAGACGTTGGCCGAGCCGCCCGGGACGACCCCGAGCAGCGGCAGCCCCGGTCGCGCGCCGCCGCGCAGCACGCCGTTGACGACCTCGTTCACCGTGCCGTCGCCACCGTGCGCGACCACCAGGTCGTACCCGTCCACGACGGCGCCCGCGGCGGCGTCCGCCGCGTGACCGCGGTAGTCCGTCTCGACGACGTCGAGCTTCACCTCGCTGGCCAGCGCGTGCGCGAGCACGTCCCGGCCGCCGGGCGTCGTCGCCGTAGCCTGTGGGTTGACCACCAGAAGTGCGCGCACTACTGAAGGGTAGGACAGCGCGTGACCTGGCACCGATCGCGCGTCACCCGGTAAGCGGGGTCAGGGCGCCCGGAAGTGGCCGACATCTCCTTTCCCGCAACGCAGTGCGCAGCCTCGTGACCTGTGCCCGCGACAAGTGCACCCCGGCCCGACCGCCGGCTCGCCGAAGACTTCCCTTGATCTTCGCCCCTGGCGCGGCCGAAGGGGACTCGCCAACCGGGTGGCCTACGATGCGTGACGAGTACTCACGGTGAGGAAAGGCCCAGCGTGTCGAACCGGAATGGGGTGCCGGCGGCGGTCCGGGTGGCGGGCGGGCTGACGGCGGTGGAGGGGTTGGCCGGGCTGGCGTTCGCGGTCGCGCTGGTCGTGCGGTCGTTCGAGGTGGACGACCCGGGCTCGGACCTCGGCCAGGCGGCGTACTTCGTCGTGCTGGGCGGCGGTGTGCTCGCGGCCGCGATCGGGCTGCTGCTGGGCAGGCACTGGGGGCGGACGCCGGCGATCGTGCTCCAGCTGCTGCTGCTGGGCGTGGCCTGGTACGCCTACGGGCCGTCCGGGCAGCAGCTGTGGGGCGCCCTGGGCGGCCTCTACGCCGGGATCACGCTGTTCCTGCTGTTCACCAACCCCGCGCGCCGGTGGGCGCTGGGCGTGGACGAACAGGACGATTAGGTCGTTCGGTCCCAGACCATCGTCTGGACGCTCGCCGACGAACGGAGGGTGTTCCCATTCACCTCGACGGGTGACGCTGTGGGTGGTGAATTCACCACTCCCTGCGTTCGTTGAGGTGACGAATCCATGCGACTCAATCGCGCCCTGTCCGCGGTGGTCGGAGCCACTGCCGCGCTGCTGTCCGCGCTGGCCCTGACGGCGATCGCGCCGGCGGCCTCCGCACAGGAGGCGGACGGCGTCCAGCCGTACATCATCGGCGGCGGCACGGCGAGCAACGCTCCCTGGGCGGCCCGCCTGTTCCGCAACGGCCAGCAGAACTGCTCGGCCACCATCATCGCCCCGACCTGGATCCTCACCGCGCAGCACTGCGTGGCGTCCTCGGGCACCTACACGTTCCGGGTCGGCAGCCTCGACCAGACCACCGGCGGCACGCTGGTCACCGCCACGCGGATCATCCAGCACCCCTCGGTCGACCTGGCCCTGGCGCAGATCGACCGCTCGGTGTCGACCACCTACGCCCCGCTGGGCACCACCACCGCCGTGGCGGTCAACCAGACCGTGCAGCTCTACGGCTGGGGCGCCACCTGCACCAACCAGCCGGAGATCAACTGCCAGTCGCGCTACCTCAAGTACGCCGACACCCGGGTCACCTCGGTGAACGGCCGCGACTACCGCGGCGGCATCGCGATCTCGGTGACCCGCGTCAACGGCATCGCCGCCGGCGGTGACTCGGGCGGCCCGATGTTCGCCACCAGCCCGGTCGACGGCCGCCGCTACCAGGTCGGCGTCGCCTCCACCTCCGACCGCTCGACGCGGTCGCACTACACCGCCGTCACCCGCTACCGCGACTGGATCCGCTCCTACGCCGGCGTCTGACCGAAGTCTCCCGACCGGGGGGCAGGACTTCCTCCCCTGCGCCGCCCCCCGGTCGGGGCACCACGGCGACCGACCCGACCTGCTCACCAGTTGTAATCACCCTGCGTGTTCACTTTTGGCGGATGGACACGAACGGAGTAGCCAGATACGGTTCTCCAGGCGTTCACGCCGCTCCGGGTGCCGTGCAGGGTGAGGTGCGCAGTGCAGAACCCCCCGAAATGGGTGTCGACGAACGGTGACGTCGAGCGACCCAACGTGGCCCGGTTGTTCGACTACTACCTGGGCGGGGCGCACAACTTCGCGGTCGACCGCGAGTACGCCGAGCAGGCCCTGCCGCGGATCCCGACCGCGGAGATCGTCCAGCACACCCGCGCGTTCCTGCGCCGGGCGGTGCGCGTGTGCGTGGCCGCCGGCATCCGCCAGTTCCTCGACCTGGGCTCCGGCATCCCGACCGCGGGCAACGTGCACGAGGTGGCCCAGCAGGTCGACCCGACGTGCCGCGTGGTGTACGTGGACAACGACCCCACGACCGTCGCCCACAGCCGCACCATGCTGCGCGACAGCCCGAGCGTCGCGATCGCCGAGGCCGACGTCCGGGACGTGGGCGCGGTGCTGGCCTCGCCGGAGGTCCGCGGCCTGCTCGACCTGACCCGGCCGGTGGCCGTGCTGATGGTCGCGATCCTGCCCCACGTCGGCGACGAGGACGGGCCCGTCGAGCTGGTCGCCCGCTACCGGGACGCGGTCGTGGACGGCAGCTACCTGGTGATGAGCCACCTGACCGCCGACGAGCAGCCGGAGATGGTGGAGGAGCTGGTCGGCGTGACCGTCGACACGCTGTCGCCGATCGTGGCGCGGTCCAAGGCGGAGCTGGAGCCGCTGTTCACGGGCTTCGAGCTGCTGGAGCCGGGGCTGGTGCTGGCCGCCCGGTGGCGCGGCGAGGAGGATCAGGTGAGCTGCGCGGAGGCGGTCGCCTACGGCGCGGTGGGCGTGAAGCGCTCGGGGTGAGCGCGCTGGTCAGGGCTCGGGGCGCTTCTCGGTGAGCAGCCGCGTCTGCTGCCTGAGGACGTCGGCGGTCCGCGTCACCCAGTCCTCGATGACCCGCTGCTCCTCGGGCGTGTAGCGGGCGGAGAGGTCCGCCATCGCGGCGGCCAGGCCCGCGAAGACCCGCCCGAACGCGCCGGGCACCGCGGTGATCACCACGCGCCTGCGGTCCTCGGGGTCGGGCTCGCGGCGGACCAGGCCCGCTCGTTCCAGCCGGTCGGCCACGCCGGTCACCGCGCCCGGCGTCAGGTTGATCTCCTTCGCCAGGGCGCCCGCGGTCAGCGGGCCCTTGCCCGCGATGAGCGCCAGCGCCCGCTGGTCGACCGCGGTCACGCCCAGGTGCGCGCCCACGGCCTCGTGGAAGGCCACCACGGCGGTGCTCAGCTCGCGCCCGCGGTCACGCGCGCGGTCACGTCCGTGGTCCCGGCCCTCCATGGCGGGCACTTTACCGCTCCCAATATTTCAGTACACTGAACTAAAATATTTGGAGGCTGAGGGGGTTGGCGGATGTCGGAGTTGCGGCTCGCGCTGGGGGTGCCGAGGTGGGCCGGGCGGTTCTACCTGCGGCACTGGCCGGTGGTGGTCGGCCTGTCGCTGGTGGGGTCCGCGCAGCGGCTGGTGGCGGTGAACTGGGGGCTGCCCGGCTTCGCGGGGTTCGCCTCGGAGGTCGTCGTGATGGCGGCGCGGATCGCCCTGGTGGTCGTGGTGTGGCGGCTGGCGGCGCGCGGGGAGGAGTGGCGGTGGGAAAACGTCCGCACGTTCGTGTCACGCCACTGGCAGTCGCTGCTGTGGCAGGGCACGCTGTTGTCAGCGGCCTTCCTGGTGTTCGACGTCGGTCTGGAGTCGGTCAGCTCCTCACCGACCTACCTGGCCGTGCTGCTGTTCCTGAAGAACCCGACCGTCATCGCGTTCACGGTGGTGTGGTGGGTCGGGTTGATCAGGCAGGCGGCGGTCAGCCGTCCTGTCCCAGCCGGGTCAGGGCGTCGTCGGTGAGGCGGAAGACCGTCCACTCGTCCATGGGGAGGGCACCGAGGGACTTGTAGAAACCGATCGAGGGGGTGTTCCAGTCGAGCACCGACCACTCCAACCGCGCGTAGCCCTGCCGCACGCACTCCTCCGCGAGGGCCTGGAGCAGCGCCCGGCCCAGGCCGCCGCCGCGGTGGGCGGGCTGGACGTAGAGGTCTTCGAGGTAGATGCCGTGCGTGCCGCGCCAGGTGGAGAAGTTGAGGAACCACAGGGCGGTGCCGACGACGCGACCGTCCACTTCGGCCACGTGCCCGAACAGCGCGGGGTTGGGGCGGAACAGGACGTCGTGCAGCTGCTCGGCGGTCAGGTGGCACTCGTGGCGCAGGCGCTCGTACTCGGCCAGCTCCTCGACCAGCCCGACGATCGCCGGCACGTCCTCCGGGCGGACGCGGCGGACGCGCGGGTCAGTCAACGTCGACCTCCCAGGCGGGCACGTTCAGCCTGCGCACCTGGGGGTCGCCGCGCTCGTCGCCGAGCACCGCGGTGCCCGCCGGGTCGAGGCCGAAGTGCACGCCCTGGTCCGGCGGGAGGTTCAGCCACGCCGCGATGAGCACGCGGCTGAAGTGCCCGTGGCCGACGAGCACGACGTCGCCGCCCGGGAGGACCTTGCGGACCCGGTCGAGGACCGCGGTGGCGCGCGCGTGCACCTGCTCGGCGGTCTCGCCGTGGGGTGACGGGTGGGTCCACACGGTCCAGCCGGGCACGGTCTCGCGGATCTGCGGGGTGGTGAGGCCTTCGTGGTCGCCGTAGTCCCACTCGCCCAGGTCCTCGGTGCGCTCCACCTCGTGGAGGCCCGCGAGCTCGGCGGTGCGCCAGGCGCGTTGGCGCGGGCTGGACAGGACCAGGGCCGGTGGCCGGTCGGTCCCGCGCAGTCGGGCGAGGACTGCCCCGGCGCGGCGGGCCTGCTGCACGCCCACCTCCGTGAGCGGGATGTCGGTGCGGCCCGTGTGGCGACCGGTCTCGGACCACTCGGTCTGGCCGTGCCGGAGGAGGTAGACGTGTGACGTCACGTCGTCGATCTTAGGGGTGGGGGTGGTCGTCGGCCGGGTGATTGGTGTCGCCGGTTACGTGGCGACCTTCGTCACCGCGCCGGTCCTTGAGCGCGTTCGGGCAGGTCGAGCCGAAGCGACCGGGTGCCCAGGACGCCGGCGAGCACCAGGCGTGCGGCGTCCTCGGTGCCGGACTCGGCGGTGTGGGCGGCGACGCGCAGGCCGTCCCGGGCGACGGGCGACGTGTCGCGGTCGAGGGTGATCGGGCCGATGGCAGGGCAGTCGACGGCAGGGCGGTCGACGGTCTTGCGCCGCGACGGTTCGGCTGGGGACGGGATTCCGGCGTCCCCGAGCTCGACGAAGCGCGGACTGCCGGAGGCCAGGTCGCTGATCAGGCGTCGCGGGGCGCGGTCGGCGGGGTGGCGCGTCGTGGGGTGCGTTGGCCGACCCGAGCGTCCAGCCGGCGTCGTGCACGACTACCGGGATGTGCGACGGCCGGTCGAGCAGCCGTTGCACGCCCGGGGTGATCCGCGACGGCACGACGTCCGGGCCGGCGACTCCACCACCTGCGCCGACGACAGGGTTGCTGGCGTACTCAGCCGTACCGGGCGTGCCAGGTGTGCCGAGATGAAAACGGCGCTGACCAGGCGGGGGGACCCCGCTGGTCAGCGCCGTGTTTCAGCAGGTGATCAGGACGCCTGCTTGGTCTCCCAGAAGATCTTGTCGATCTGGGCGATCAGGTCGAGCAGCTCCTGCCCCTTGGCGGGGTCCATGGAGCCCTTGGCGCCGGAGGCGCCCGCGGCCTTCGTGGCCTTGTTGAACAGCTCGTGCAGCTCCGGGTACTTCTCGAAGTGCGGCGGCTTGAAGTAGTCGGTCCACAGCACCCACAGGTGGTGCTTCACGAGCTCCGCGCGCTGCTCCTTGATCAGGACAGCACGGGTCCGGAACTCCGGGTCCTCGTTCGCCTGGTACTTCTCCTGGATCGCCTTGACCGACTCCGCCTCGATCCGGGCCTGAGCCGGGTCGTACACACCGCACGGGAGGTCGCAGTGCGCGGTGGCCTCCGGGAGTGGGCGGCGGAGTGAACGGATGCGCGACAGAAGTCGCATCTTTCCTCCCTGACAGTGGATGCTCCGACGTGCGGAACCCTACTCCGGGGGCGTGGCGCGGGCAGGCGGAGGTGATCGTTGGCACGGGACGGGCGCGGTGCGGAGGTCAACCCGTTGCCGCTGGTTCGGGTGGTCGGGCCGTCGATGGCGCCGACCCTCCGCGGTGGCGACGTGGTGCTGGTCCGGTACGGCGGGGAACCTCGGGTCGGGGGGCTGGTGCTGGTCAGGTGGGCCGCGCGGCCCGCGCAGTTGTCGATCAAGCGGGCCGTTCGCGAGGTGCCCGGCGGGTGGCACGTGGAGGGGGACAACCCGTTCGCCTCGACCGACTCGCGCGAGTTGGGCGCGGCCGAGGTGGTGGCCACGGTGCGGTTCCGGTTGTGGCCCCGGCCGCGGTTGCTCCGGTGACCCCGGAGGAGCCGGCGCCGCCCGGAGGAGCCGGCGCCCCCGGGGGAACCGGCGCCCTGGGGCAACCGGCGCCGTGGCAACCGGCGTCCTCGGCCGTCAGCCGCCCCGGCCTCTCCAGCCGCTGATTCCGCGCCGCTGACCCCTCGGCCGTCGACCCCGTGCTGTTAACCCCTCGGCCGACCACCCCGTGCGGTCAACCCCGTGCGGTCAACCCCTGAACCGCCGACCCCGCGCCGGCTAACCCCTCAGTCGCGCGTACCAGGCCTGGCACTCGTCGTACGACGGCAGCAGGCCGGCGTCGCGCGCTTCCTCCAGCGTCGGCGCGGCCGCGTCCTTCGGCGACAGCACCGGCTCCACGTCCGCCGGCCAGGGCAGGTCCACCGACAGCGGGTCCAGGCCGCGCTCCGCCTTCGGGTTGAAGCCCTCCGAGCACAGGTACGAGGCGATCGTCCCGTCCTCCAGCGACATCAGCGCGTGCCCCAGCCCTTCGGGCACGTACACGGCGTTGAACAGGTCGGGCGACAGCTCCACCGCGTCGCACGCGCCGAACGTCGGCGACCCGACCCGCAGGTCGAACACCACGTCCAGGAACCGCCCGCGCGGGCAGTGCACGTACTTGGCCTGACCCGGCGGCACGTCCGCGTAGTGCAGCCCCCGCACCACGCCCCGCCGGGACTCGCTGTGGTTGGTCTGCGCGACCCGCAGCGGGTGGCCGACGGCCTCCTCGAACGCCGCGCCCTGGAACGGCGCGACGAACAGCCCTCGCTCGTCCGGGAACACCGAAGGGGTGAACTCGAACGCCCCGGGAATTTTCAGCTCACGTGCCTGCATGCCGGACACCCTAGGGCCCGCCGGCTCTTGACCGATCCTGCCTGCGGAAACTGACCGGTCAGTCCAGAAAACCGGACGTACGTCCTGTGAAAATGGCCTCTGACCTGCGAAAAGACTGTGACCCCCGTCGCAGACAGCGGCCGTTCGCGCTGCCATGCTTGCCCGCACACCGCCTTCCAGGGCCGCCGCGCGACCGCGCGTGCCGACCCGCAGCCAGGCCCCGTCGACCCGCGTGACAACGCCGGTCCCGGTGCGCCACCGCCACTCGCGCACCGCAGGAGGGACTCCCATGACCGCAGTGAACGAACCGCTCACGACCGAGCTGACCGACGACGAGATCTTCAGCGCCCACGAGGGCGGCAAGCTGGGCGTGGGCATCACCGCCTCCCTGGCCGACCCCCGCGCCCTGTCCATCGCCTACACCCCGGGCGTGGCCCGGGTCAGCCGCGCCATCGCCGACGACCCCGGCCTGGCCTCCCGCTACACCTGGGCGCACCGCCTGGTCGTGGTGGTCAGCGACGGCACCGCCGTGCTCGGCCTCGGCGACATCGGCGCCAGCGCGTCCCTCCCGGTCATGGAGGGCAAGGCCGCCCTGTTCAAGACCTTCGGCGGCCTCGACTCGATCCCGCTGGTGCTCGACACCACCGACGTGGACGAGATCGTGGAGACGCTGGTCCGGCTGCGGCCGTCCTTCGGCGCGGTCAACCTGGAGGACGTCGCCGCGCCGCGCTGCTTCGAGCTGGAGGCCCGGCTCATCGAGGCCCTGGACGTGCCGGTCATGCACGACGACCAGCACGGCACCGCGGTGGTCACGCTGGCCGCCCTGCGCGGCGCCAACACCGTCCTCGGCAAGCGCGTCGGCGACCAGCGCGTGGTGATCTCCGGGGCGGGCGCGGCGGGCGTGGCCTGCGCGAAGATCCTGATCGCGGCGGGCGTGGGCGAGGTGACGATGGTCGACTCGCGCGGCATCGTGCACGCGGGCCGCGACGGGCTGAACCCGGTCAAGGCGGAGCTGGCCGAGGTCACCAACGCGAGCGGCCTGCGCGGCGGCATCGCCGAGGCGCTGCGCGGCGCGGACGTGTTCGTGGGCGTGTCGTCCTCCACGGTCGAGGAGGAGCTGATCGCGGGCATGGCGGGCGACGCGATCGTGTTCGCCCTGTCCAACCCCGACCCCGAGGTGCACCCGGAGGTCGCCGGGCGGCACGCCGCCGTGGTCGCCACCGGTCGCAGCGACTTCCCCAACCAGATCAACAACGTGCTCGCCTTCCCCGGCATCTTCCGGGGCGCGCTGGACGCCGGGGCCCGCCGGATCACCGAGGGCATGAAGCTCGCCGCCGCGGACGCCATCGCCGCGGTCGCCGCCGACGACCTCGCCGTCGACCGGATCGTGCCCAGCGCGCTCGACCCCCGGGTCGGGCCCGAAGTGGCCACCGCGGTGGCCTTGGCAGCGCAGCGGGACGGAGTAGCCTGACCCCAAGTCGGAGTTGGGAGAGCTCCGGCCGCATCCGTCCGTACCCCTCGATTGGCAACGAAACCGCCAAGGTGTTGTTTCGTTAACCCGTTGAGGGGTGGGCGATGACGCTCCGAAGCGCTACCGTCCCTCTCCTCGGGTGAATATTGCCCGTGGAGAGGGACGCCGTTTTCGGGTGCGGTCGGGCCGGTCATCCCTGCCGTAGACACGGGAAGGTGGGACCGTGCCCAAGCGGGTTGGACGCGCTCCGGTGGTGCTGGACCCGGCCCGCCCGCCGAACGGCGAGGTGGAGCTGGGCGGTCTCGCGCTGCCCGAGTCGCCCGCGCTGCTGTGCGACCCCAAGGGCGTCGTCATGCGCGCCAACCCCGCCGCGGTCGCGCTGTGCCGGGCCCGGTCCGCCGACGAGCTCGTCGGCCGCGACCTGACCGGGCTGCTGCTCGGCGACCCCGACGACCTGCGCCTGTGCCGGGCCGACGGCGTGCTGCTGCCGGTCCGCGTGGTGCGCACCCACGTGCCGGGCACGGGCCTGCACGCCGTGCTCATGGTCGACGTCTCCGACCTGGCCGGGGCCGCCGAGGACCTGCGCGACGAGCAGCGGCGGCTGCGCACGGTGCAGCGGGTCGCCCAGATCGGCTCCTGGGAGTACGACCCGGACACCGGCGTCACGGTCTGGTCCGAGTCGCACTACGAGATGATGGGCGTCAAGCCCGGCGAGGTGGTGCCCGGCGCGCAGGCCGTGCTGGACGTGGTCCACCCCGACGACCACGAGATGGTCGCCAGCTACTGGGCCAACCGCGCGCTCGACGGCAGCCCGATCGACATCGTCTACCGGATCGTCCGGCCCGACGGCGGCCTGCGCTGGATCCGCGGCGTCGCCGAGGCCAAGGTGCGGTCGGACGGCCGGACCCAGTTCATCACCGGCTACATCCGCGACATCACCGACCAGCTGACCTCCGACCGCGCGCTGGAGACCGAGCGCGCCCGCCTGCTGGAGGCCCAGCGCATCGCCCGCATGGGCAGCTGGAGCTACGAGTTCCCGGCCAAGGCGGGCCGGTCCGGCGCCGTGCACCGCAGCGAGGTGCTGCTGGAGATGTACGCCGAGCTGGGCGTCGTGCCCGACGACGACCTGCTGTGCGGCGTGCACCCGGAGGACCGGGGCCCGCTGGAGGACCTGCGCCGCAGGCTGCTGCGCAACGACGACGCCGACGGCGGCCGGACGCTGGAGGCCGAGGTCCGCAGCGAGCTGGGCGACCGCGTGTACGTGTGCCGGGCCCGCGCCGAGGCCGAGGGCGGCCGGATCACCCGCCTGCACGGCACCGTCCAGGACGTCACCGAGGCCCGCGCGCTGGAGCGGGAGCTGCGCGCCGACCGGCGCCGCCTCGCCGACGCGCAGCGGGCCGCCCAGCTGGGCGTCTGGGAGTGGAACCTCCAGACCGGCGAGGTGGTCTGGTCGGAGATGATGTCCCAGCTGTTCGGCGTGCCGCGCGAGGAGCACACCCACTACCAGACCTACCTGGACCTCGTGCACCCCGACGACCGGGCGTGGGTCGACGACCTGTGGCAGCAGCTCGCGGGCGAGGAGGTGCCCATCCAGCTGGAGCACCGGCTCGTGCGCCGCGACGGCAAGGTGCGCGTGTTCCGCTGCTACGGCGTGGTGGTCAAGGGCCCGGACGGCAGGCCGCTGGCGGTCGGCACGGCGCAGGACATCACCGAGCAGCGGGCCACCGAGACCCGCATGAAGCGGTCCAGCCAGCGCTTCGCCGACCTGGTGTCGCTCACGCCCGTCGGCATCGGCCTGTTCGACGAGGGCGAGCGGCTGGTCGACGCCAACGACGCGCTGTGCGACCTGCTCGGCATGGACCTGGAGCAGCTGCGCGGCATGACCGCGGGCCGGCTCACCCACCCCGACGACAGCGGCAACCCGCTGCCGCCGATCGACGAGATGTCCGCGCCCGGCGCCGAGCGCTCGTTCAAGATCCCGCAGCGCATCCTGGTGCGCCGCGACGGCGTGCAGGTGTACTGCGAGCTGCACATCGCGCTGTCCGTGCAGGACGACGGCCGCCGGTTCTGGCTGATCGTGTTCCAGGACATCACCGAGCGCCGCCGCACCGCCGAGGCCCTGCGCCACCAGGCCACCCACGACGAGCTGACCGGCCTGCCCAACCGGGCGCTGGTCAAGGAGATGCTGGCGGACCTGCTGGCGTCGCCGCGGCGGTCCAAGGTCGCGGTGCTGTTCTGCGACATCGACAACTTCAAGCGGGTCAACGACTCGCTCGGCCACGACGCGGGCGACGAGCTGCTGGTCGCGCTGGCCAGGCGGCTGGAGGGCGGCCTGCCCGGCAGCTGCACCGCCGCCCGGCTGTCCGGCGACGAGTACGTGATCATCTGCGAGAACATCGACGAGGTCGGCGGCGTGGACAAGCTGGCCACCACGGTGGCGGGCCTGCTGCGCACCGCCGTGCCGGTGCACGGCCAGCTGGTCCGGGTGTCGGCGTCGATCGGCGCGGCCGTGCCCAACGGGTCCCGGGCCACCGGCAACGACCTGCTGCGGTTCGCCGACGCCGCCATGTTCGAGGCCAAGCGCGCGGGCGCGGGCCGCGTGTCGCTGGCCAGCGCCGCGCTGATCGCCTCCGCCGACCGGCAGGTCCACCTGGAGGGGCAGCTGCGGGAAGCGCTCCAGCACGACGGGCTGGCGCTGCACTTCCAGCCGGTGGTCGGCGTGGACGGCGCGGTGCTGACCGCGGAGGCGCTGGTGCGCTGGCCGCACCCGGACCGCGGGCTGCTGCCGCCGGACATCTTCCTGCCCGTCGCGGAGCAGGGCGACCTGCTGCGCGAGCTGGACCGGTGGGTGCTGCGCACGGCGCTGAAGGAGGCGGCGGGCTGGCCGTCGCCCGGCGGCCGGGCGGTGTCGGTGGCGGTGAACCTGGCCGGGCTCGTGCCGGGCGACCCCGAGTTCGTCGACATCGTGGCCAACGCGATCGCCGAGGCGGGCATCGAGTGGGACCGCGTGGTGCTGGAGCTGGTCGAGACCGCGCTGGTCGACCTGCCGTCGCGGGTGCGGCAGTCGATGGACGAGCTGGTGGGCCGCGGCATCAGGTTCGCGGTGGACGACTTCGGCACCGGCTACTCGTCGCTGGCCAGGCTCAAGGACCTCCCGGCGCAGATCATCAAGGTCGACCGGCGGTTCGTCTCGGGCGTGGGCAACGACTCGTCGGACTTCGCCGTGGCCAAGGCCGTGGTGGACATGGCGCGGGCGATGGGCCGCGAGTGCGTGGCCGAGGGCGTCGAGACCGCCACCCAGTTCCACGTGCTGCGCGGCGTGGGCGTGGACGCGTACCAGGGCTGGCTGTTCTCCCGGCCCGTGCCGCCCAAGGAGTTCCGGGCGGTGCTGGCGCTGGGCCCCTTGCACATACCCCGCGCCGGGTGATTCGGGATACTCCACGATCGGGTGGTGACGTGGAGTGAGGAGACGGTGCGGTGGACCCGGCACGGATGATCGCCGACTTGGAGGCCAAGGCGCGTGACCTCGCCCGGCGGGCGCAGGAGGTGCGGGAGGGCATCCGCGCGGCGGAGGCCGTGGTCAGCTCGCCCGACGGGGTGGTGACCGCGACCGTCGCGCCCAACGGGGCGCTGCGGGGGATCCGGTTCGCGCTGCCCGCCTCGGGGATCCCGGACGCCCGGCTCGGCGAGGTGGTGATGGAGACCGTCCGGCGGGCGCAGGCCGAGGTGGCGCGGCGGGTGGCGGAGGTCGTGGAGGTCGAGTTCGGGGGCACCGAGGCGATGGGGTTCATCGCCGGGTTCGCGCCGGAGGGGGCCGGTGGGGCACCGGTCGACGGGGTGGCGGGGGGCTCGGGGCGGCACCGGGTGGTCGCGGGGGCGCCTGCGGCGCCGGGGACGCCGGCGGTGGCCGACGTGCCTGCGGTGGCCGACGTGCCTGCGGTGCCGGCGGTGGCCGACGTGCCCGGGGTCCCGCTGCCGCGCAGCCTGTGGTGCCCGGAGGACGGCGGTGAGGCGGGGCGGTGAGCGGTCTCGACGTGCGGTCCGGCGTCGATCTCGGCGGTGACGCGTTCGGCGTGCTCCTGAGGCCCTTCGCCGACGCCGCGGCGCGGGCGGTGGAGGACGTCCGGCGGGCCGGGCCGGACGTCGAGGTGGGCGAGCCGTCCCGGGCCGCCCGGAGCCGCGGGCTGGCCGCCGCGTGGCTGGACACGCTCGGCGCGGTCCTCGACCCGTTGGACGCGCTGGTCGAGGCCGACCTCGGGTGGCTGGTCGAGCACGTCGCCTTCCTGCGCGCGCCGCTGGACTGGCTCGCCGGCGACGGCGCGCGGATCAAGGACGCGGTCGCCCGGTGGCGGCAGGCGTCGATCGACCTCGACCGCCTCGCCCGCGCGCGGCGGGACGAGGTGGACGTGCACGTCGCCGGGTGGGCGTCGCACGCGTCGGAGGCGTTCCGGCGCGCGCGGGAGGCGTGGGTGGACGAGGCGTTCGCCGCCTCGCGGCGGTGCGCCGCGGTCGCCGACCACGTGTCGATGGCGGGCACCGCCGCGGCCGCCGTGCGCGGCGTGGTGCGCGACCTGGTCGTCATGTTCGCCCGCGAGGTGGTGCGCAACGCCGCCGTCGCGCTGGCCGCGGCCGAGTCGAGCGGCGGGACGTCGGTGGCGGACTTCACCGCGTGGGCGGTCGGCCGGGCGGCGGCCGTGCTGGCGCGGATCACCGAGCAGGTCGCGAAGCTGCTGGGCGCGGTGGCGCGCCTCCTCGGGCGGCTGGAGGAGCTGGCCCGCTCGGTGTGATCAGGCACTTGTGCCAATGCGGGCACTCGTCGACGACTCGTCGGCGATACTCACGAACCGGTGTCGAACGACAACGGGGGGTGACCGGGTGAACCCTGAACGGGTGATCGCGGACCTGGAGGCGAGGGCGCAGGACCTCGCCCGGCGGTCACAGGACATGCAGGAGCAGATCAGGGGCGCGGCGGCGACGGTGCGCTCGAACGACGGCGCGGTCACCGTCACGGTGGCGCCCAACGGAGCGCTCCAGCACATCGGGTTCTCGCCGCGCGCGACCGAGTTCTCGCACGTCCAGCTGGGCCAGGTGGTCATGGACGCGGTCCGGCGGGCGCAGGCGCAGGCGGCGCGGCAGGTGGCGGCCGTGGTCGAGCCGCAGTTCGGCGGCACGGAGGCGATGGACTTCCTGACCGCCTTCATCCCGCAGGAGGAGGCCCCTCCGCCCGCGCCGGTCGCGGAGGAGGGCGGCGGCGTGCTGCGGCAGGACCCGTGGGGCGCGCCGAGCGGTTTCCGGCCACCACCCGCGCGACCCGCGCCGAGGCGTGCCGAACCCGACGACGAGGACGGCTTCGGGACGGTGCTGCGGTGAGCGGGTTCCGGGTGCAGGCGGGGCAGCTGCGGTCGTTCGCCGGTGGGCAGGAGGGGCGGCAGGGCGAGGTCGCGGCGGTCGCGGCGGACGCCGCGGCGATCGACCTCGGCGGTCGGACGTTCGGCGAGCTGCTGGAGTTCTTCGCCAACGAGGCCCAGCAGGCCGCCGCCGAGGCCGCGGAGAAGATCGGGGAACTGGCCACCGCCTACGGCGAGGCCGCCGGCGACACCATCGCGACGGCGACCCGCTACGACGACGTCGAGGACGGCAACCGGAAGCGGTTCGGGGGAGGCGGCTGATGGGGGACGACGGCCTGATCACCGGGGTCGACACCGGCGAGCCGTTCGCGCCGGACAACTTCGCGGGCGCGGGCGTCTTCGAGTCCGGCGCGCAGGCGTACGACTCCTTCGGACGCGCCATGGGTGAGGGCGACTGGGGTGAGTTCGGCATGAACGTGGGCGCCCTCGCCCTCGACGGCCTCGGCATGATGATCGACCCGCTCGGCTCGCTCGCCACGGCCGGCATCGGGTGGCTGATCGAGCACATCAGCTTCCTGCGCGAAGGGCTGGACAAGCTCGCCGGCGACGGTGACAAGATCAAGGAGGCGGTCGCCGGCTGGAACAAGGCGGCGGCGGCCCTCGACGGCATCGCCCAAGCCCAGCACGACGCGGTCGAGAACCAGGTCAGGGGTTGGGAGCAGGCTGCGGCCGACGCGTTCCGGCAGAGCCAGGGCCGGTTGGTGCAGGAGACGCTGGAGACGAGCCGGACGTGCGTCGCCGTCGCCGAGTCGGTCGCCTCCGCCGGCACCCTCACGGCGGCCGTGCGCGGCATGATCCGCGACCTCGTCGCGGTGCTCGTCTGGGAGATCATCCGCAACGCGGCCATCGCCCTCGCCTCGTCGGTGGTGAGCTTCGGCAGCTCCGTCGCCGCGTTCGCCGCGTGGGCGGTCGGCCGCGCGGCGGTCGTGCTCGGCAAGATCGCCCAGCTGATCGCGAAGCTCCTGCGGGCGGTGACCCGCGTCCTGAGCCGGATGAAGGGCGCGCTCGGCTCCCTCGGCAACGCCCTCAAGGGGCTGCGTCGGTTCGGGCGGGGTGGGAGCGGCACGACCCGGCCGGCCGGAGCGCCAGGGGCTGGGTTCCAGGGCTTGGAGGACGCGGGCAAGCGGATGGAGGGCCGGGGCGACGCGCGCCCGACGCTGGGCGACGTGGGCTCCGGGGTCGCGGACGCGGGCAGGCAGTTCGGTCGCGCCTACAGCGATGCCGGCAGGACCTGGGAGAAAGCCACGGAGAACGTGACGGTCCGGCGGGTGGAGGGCGGCAAACCGGCGGTGGAGGCCTACACCCCGTTCAAGCCGTTCAAGCGCGGGGACGGCTCGCCGTCACCGCACTCGATCCCCAGCGTGACCGACGGCGCGTTCCAGACCAAGCTCGCTGCCGACTACTCGCGGGAAGCCTCGAAGCAGGACGAGTTGGAGAACGAGGGCCGGGGCGGCGACGACGCGTTCAAGCGCAGGACGGGGTACCTGGACGAATGAGGGGCAGGGGCGTTTGGGTGGTGGTGGCGGTGCTGTGCCTGGTGGCGCAGTTCGCCACCGGGTTGTTCGTCATGGGCAACACCAACAGGGTGGTCGGCTTCGTCACGCTTTCCTTGGGTTTCCTGGGCTTCCTGCTCGCGATCTTCCAGATGCGGATCAAGGGTTGGCTGGTCCTGGTGGGGCTCGTCGTCTTCTTCGGCACGATGGTGGCCTCCGGCCTGGCCTCGCACCCGCTGTACCTGGCGGTGTTCGGGCAGACCACCGAGTGCGAGGTCCTCCGGGTGCACGAGGTCGACACGTCGAGGACCAACTCCGAGTTCCGGTACTCGCTCCGGTGCGGTGATCGACACCACGACGACGTGAAACTCGACACGTACAAACACCCCCTCGGCGAGGCGGGCGACCGCATCCCCGTCGTGTTCGACCGGCACGAGCTGGTGTCCCCGGCCTGGCCGGACCAGGTGGGGGTCGGCAAGGCGTGGCTCCTGCCGCTCGCCCTGGTGGTCGCGCTCGGGTTCGTCGCCTTCGCCGCCACCCGGCCGCTCGAACCGGAGCCACCGCGCCGCGGGTCAGCCGGCTGACGCCCGGACCAGCGGCAGGAGGGCGGCGACGCGGTGCCGGGGCAGGTCGATCAGCCTCAGCTCCAACTCGTCCTCGTCCTCGGCGTGCCGGTCGACCAGGTCGCGCGACTCCCGCTTGGTCAGCTGCCCGCGCGACGCGGTGACCAGGGCCTCCCGCCACACGTTGCCCAGCTTGCCGTGGGCCCGCGAGAGCACCTCGCGCACGGCCAGGCCGCCCGCGTCCAGGGTGCCCGCCAGCACCTGGTCCGCGACCACGACGCAGTGCTTGCCGTCCGGGGTGGAGCGGAGGAACTTCAGCGCGAACCTGGTGCCCACCAGGGACGTCAGCGACCGCTGGCCCTTCTCGGATGCCACGTCCGGGTGGTTGTTCGGCACCAGCGCGGCCATCCGGCCCGGCGAGCACGCCAGCAGGGTCCGCAGCAGCCAGGGGCCCGGGTCGCCGGACAGGTCGACGGCCAGGGACGCCGCGCCCTTGCCGACCGGTTCGGCCCACCCCGGTTGGCGCGGCTTCGGCGGCGGGGACGACTCGGGGCGCGGCGCCAGGTCGACCAGCGCCTGCAACGCCCGCGAACCGGGGCCGGTCGCCTCCACCGACTGCGGGCCGTGGGTGTAGATGGCGGTCTTCGGCGGCGCGCCCGCCGAGCGGCGGGTGGTGGGCCGGCACACGTACAGGTCCGCCGCGCTGCCGATGGCCTGCGCGCCGTCGAACCGGTGGAACGCGGGCAGGATCGCCTCGAACACCATGCCCAGCTTCTGGAGCTCCTGCTGCACCTTCAGGCCCAGCGCGGGGGTGCGCTCGCTGAAACCGTGCGCCAGCAGGACCCGGCCCCGGCCCAGGTCCGCCAGGCACTCGACCGCGCGCGACGCGAACAGCGCCATGCCCTCCGGCGTGTACGGCGGGTCGCTGAACACCAGGTCCGCCGACTCCAGCACGGCGGGCGGCAGCCCGAAGCGGAAGTCGGCGTGCAGCGCCCGCACCGGCCACCCGCGTTCACCGGCCCGGGTCGCGATGTGCTCCAGCAGCCGGTCGTCCACGTCGACCACCACGACCGACACGTCCGGGTTCACCGCGCACACCGCGAGCGACGTCAGGTCGTGGTCGCCCAGGCACAGCAGCGTCCGCCCGGCCAGGTCGTAGGTCGCGTCCAACCACAACGCGCGCCGCAGCGCGGTTTCGGGCGTCGCCTGCACGTGGTCCAGCGCGGCCAGCGGCGGCGGCACGTCGGCGATGTCGGCCCGGATCGACCGCAGCTCGGCGGCGTGCCCGCGCACCAGCTCGTCCAGCGGGTCGGGCAGGTCGCCGCCCGCCCGGAACGCCGCGTAGTCGGCGACCTTGGCGGGTGTCACGCGGTAGCGGTCACCGCTGGTCTCCAGGTCGTCACCGATCGCGGTCAGCAGCTCCTGCACGGTGCGCCTGGGCACTGCGGGAAGCCGCACCAGCTCCGCGAGGGTCCGCCAGTCCTCGACCAGCAGGTCGAGCACGCGACGGAGCCTGCGGGAGTGCGCGCCTCGTGCGGCCAGCAGGGCTCGCACCGGTTCGGTTGCCACAAACCGTGCAGCCTACTGACCGAATGGTGGAACGCCGTGCCCCGGTCCGGGTGACGGGCTAGGGTCGTTCGACGCTTGATACCCACCGGCGGGAGGACCACGGGTGATCGAGTTCCGCGACGTGACCAAGCGGTTCGACGACGGCACCACCGCGGTCGACGGCCTGGACCTGGTGGTCGAGGCGGGCACGATCACGGTCTTCGTCGGACCGTCCGGGTGCGGCAAGACCACGTCGCTGCGCATGGTGAACCGGATGCTCGACCCCACCTCGGGCGCCGTGCTGGTGGACGGCCGGGACGTGATGGACGTGGACCCGCCGGCGCTGCGGCGCGGCATCGGGTACGTCATCCAGCAGGCCGGCCTGTTCCCGCACCGGACGGTGCTGGACAACGTGGCCACCGTGCCGCTGCTCACCGGGTGGACGCGGAGGAAGGCGCGGGCGCGGGCCGCCGAGCTGCTGGAGCTGGTCGGCCTGCCCGCCGAGCTGGGCAAGCGCTACCCCGTGCAGCTGTCCGGAGGGCAGCAGCAGCGCGTCGGCGTGGCGCGGGCGCTGGCCGCCGACCCGCCGGTGCTGCTGATGGACGAGCCGTTCAGCGCCGTCGACCCCGTGGTGCGCGAGGGGTTGCAGGACGAGCTGCTGAGGCTCCAGGCCGAACTGGACAAGACGATCGTGTTCGTCACCCACGACATCGACGAGGCCGTGCGCATCGGCGAGAAGGTGGCGGTGATGCGCGTCGGCGGCGTGCTCGCGCAGTACGCGCCGCCCGCCGAGCTGCTGGCGCGGCCCGCCGACGACTTCGTGGCGGGCTTCGTGGGCAAGGACCGCGGTTACCGCAGCCTGTCCTTTGTGGACGCCTCCGGGGTGGAGGTGGCCGAGGCGCCGGTCGCTGACGGGCGGGCGACGGGCGACGGGTGGCGGCTCCTGGTCGGCGAGGACCGCAGGCCGAGCGGCTGGATCGCGCCGGACGGCGCGCTCGTGCCCGGCGGCTCCCTCTACGAGGTGGGCGCGCCGGTGCGGGGCGCGCTGGACTCCGCGCTGTCCTCGCCGTCCGGCCTCGGCGTGGCCGTCGACGCCGAGGGCAGGCTCTCGGGCGTGGTCACCGCGCGGCAGGTGCTGGACGTGATCGAGCGCGCCCGTGGGTGAGATCGGGAACTACCTCGCCGACGCGGGCACCCGGGCGGCGCTCGTGGACATGCTGCTCGACCACGTCTACCTGTCGCTCGTGCCGCTGCTGGTGTCGGTGGTGCTGGCGGTCCTGCTCGGCCTGCTGTGCCACCGGTTCCGGCAGGTGAAGTCGGCGCTGGTCGCGCTGTCCAACGCGGTCTACACGATCCCGTCGCTGGCGCTGTTCGCGATCATCCCGGCGATCATCGGCACGCAGGTGCTCGACCCGCTCAACGTGATCATCGCGCTCACCGTCTACACCACGGCCCTGCTCGTGCGGCCGGTCGCGGACGCGCTGGACGCGGTGCCGGCGCACATCACGGCCGCCGCCACCGCGATGGGCTTCCGGCCGCTGCGCCGGTTCCTGTCCGTGGAGCTGCCGCTGGCCGTGCCGGTGCTCGCGGCGGGCGTGCGGGTCGGGTCGGTGAGCAACATCAGCCTGGTCAGCGTCGGCGCGCTGATCGGCACCGGCGGCCTCGGCGCGCTGTTCACCGACGGGTTCCGGCAGCGCTACCTCGCGCCGATCATCGTCGGCATCGTGCTGACGCTGGTCCTCGCCCTGGTGGTGGACCTGCTGCTGGTGCTGCTGCGCAACGCGCTGACGCCGTGGACGAGGGTGGGGAAGCCGTGATCTTCGCGGACGCCCTCGCGTGGCTGGTCGACCCGGTCAACTGGACCGGGTCGAAGTCGATCCCGGTGCGGGTCGGCGTGCACCTGCTGTACTGCCTCGGCGCGGTGCTCGGCGCGGCCGCGATCGCGGTGCCGCTCGGCCTGTACGTCGGGCACACCGGGCGCGGCGGCGTGGTGCTGGTGGGCGGCGGCAACGCCCTGCGCGCGCTGCCGACGCTGGGCCTGGTGACGTTCCTGTACCTGGTGGCGGGCGGCGGCGCGGTCGGCGTGCTGGTCGGCCTGGTGGTGCTGGCGGTCCCGCCGATCCTCGCGGGCACGTACGCGGGCATCCAGGACGTGGACCGCGGTGTGGTGGACGCCGCGCGCGGCATGGGCATGACCGGCGCGCAGCGGCTGTGGCGGGTGGAGGTGCCCAACGCGCTGCCCCTGCTCGTCGGCGGCCTGCGCAACGCCACGCTCCAGGTCGTCGCGACCGCTTCGGTGGCGGCGTACGTGGGCATCGAGACGCTGGGCCGTCCGCTGCTGGACGGGTTGCGGGTGCTGGACTACGGGCAGTTCGTCGGCGGCGCGGTGCTCATCGCGCTGCTCGCGGTCGTGCTGGACGTCCTGCTCGCGGGGTTGGGGCGACTGGTCGTCCCCGCCGGGCTGAGGCTGCGGACGCAGCCGGGTCGCCGGAGGAGCCGGTGACCGTCGAATCAGGAGGAAGCACCGCATGAAGCGCACGTGGGCCGTCATCGCCGCGACGGCCGCGCTGGTCGTTTCCGCGTGCGGGTCGCAAGAGGACCTGAGCGGGGCGAACCAGCAGGCGGAGTCGGGCGAGGTCGTGGTCGGTTCGGCCGACTTCACCGAGAACAAGATCCTGGCCGAGATCTACGCCGGCGCGCTGCGGGCGACGGGCGCGACCGTGTCGGTCAAGGCCGGCATCGGCGCGCGCGAGCTGGTGGTGAAGGCGTTGCAGGACAAGTCGCTCGGCGTGGTGCCGGAGTACAGCGGCAACCTGCTCAACTACTTCGACAAGACCAACACCACGACCGAGTCCGAGGAGGTCTACGCGGCGCTGAAGGCCAAGACGCCGTCGGGCCTGGAGGTGCTGGCGCAGTCGCCGGCGGAGGACAAGGACGTCCTCGTGGTCACGAAGGAGACCGCGGACGCCGGCGTGAAGTCCATCGCGGACCTCGGCGCGGGCAAGTACGCGCTCGGCGCGGCCGGCGAGTGGGCGCAGCGCTGGGAGACCAAGGTCGACGAGCTGTACGGGGTGACGTTCACCGAGATCAAGACCACCGACGCGGGCGGGCCGGTGACCGTGGACGCGCTGAAGAACGGCGAGGTGCAGGTGGCCAACCTGTACACCACGTCGGCGGACATCGAGGCCAACGGGTTCGTGCAGCTGGAGGACCCGAAGACCATGTACCCGGCGCAGAACGTGGTGCCGCTGCTGCGGTCGGACGCGGTCGACGCCAAGGGCAAGGAGGCGCTGGACAAGGTGTCGGCGGCGCTGACCACCGAGATCCTGGCCGACCTGGTGAAGCAGGCGGACGTGGACAAGAAGACCATCGCCAACGTGGCGGCGGACTTCTTGAAGAGCGTGTCGCTGTAGGGCTGGAGCGGTCGTTCGACGGCCCGGTTCCCCGAGGGGGCCGGGCCGTTTCGCTGTCCTGAACGTGGAACTCGGGGGTCCTGAGTGTTCGACTCGCGATGCTTGAGTGGAGGACACGCGATGCCCGAGTGGAGGACACGCGCGGGGTCAGGGGGTGCGGTAGGTGAGTTCCACGTGGGTTTGGTGGCGGGTCAGGCGCAGGGCGGCGGTGGCGGCCAGCATCAGGAGGACGCCGGCGTTCTCGGCCAGTTCCTCGGCGTGGTAGGTCAGGGTGTAGAGGGGGCCCGTTTCGGACCGGGCCGGCAGGAGGCCTTGCGCCACCTCGCCGCCCAGGGCCGCCACCAGGAGGGTCGCGCAGCCCGCCGGGAGCAGCCACCGTCCCGTGGCAACCATGTCCCACCTCGTCCAGTCCGCAGTCGGGACGGGACGGCAGGTGGCGAACATGAGGGCCGGGTGGAGATCGGGGCCGATCAGCTCCGGCCGCCGATGCGCGAGGTCAGCTCGTCGGCCGAGCGGCCGACCTCGGCAGCCAGCTCGGGCCAGGTCTCGCCGCACTCCGGCGCGCAGTCGTGCCGGAACGTCACGGTGACCGCGGCGATCGGGCGGCGGCCGTGGTCGAACACCGGGGCCGCCACCGAGGCGAACCCGGCCGTCACGTAGCCGTCCTCCACGGACCAGCCGCGCCGCCGCTCCGCGGCCAGCAGGCGGCGCAGGGACGGCAGGTCGGCGGGACCGCGGCCGGTGCGGTCCACGAACGAGGCCACGCCCGGGAACAGCGCCCGCACCTGCGCCGCGGGCAGCCGCCCCAGCACCGCCCGGCCCGACGCGGTCAGGTGCGCCGGCAGCCGCACGCCCACGTCCGACACGATCGTGGTCGGCTGCCGGGGCTGCTCGCGCACCAGGTACAGCGACTCGGCGCCGTGCAGCACGCCCAGGTGCGCGGTGCGGCCCGCGGAGTCGACCAGCCGCCGCAGGACGGGGCCCGCCAGCCGCTCCAGCGGGTCGTGCCGCAGGTAGGCCGACCCGAGTTCGAACGCGGCCACGCCCAGCCCGTACCGTCGCTCCTCGGGGAAGTGGGTCGCGAACCCGGCCGCCGCCAGCTCCGCGAGCAGGTGGTAGGTCGTCGACCTGGGCAGGGACAGCTCGCGGGCCACCGCCGCCGCCGACAGCGGTCCCGGCCTGCTCGCCAGCAGCCGCAGCACGGCGAGTCCCCGGCGCAGCGCCGGCACGTCGCTGCTGGCTCCCACGGACCCATTCTCAACAAATCGGCGGCCGGGCGCATTGGAGGGGCATGACGACGAGCTTCGAGGAGTTCGCCGCGGCGCAGGTGACCCCGCTGCTGCGCTACGCCACCGTCCTCACCGGCGACCCCCACCTGGCCCAGGACGTGGTCCAGGAGTGCCTGCTGCGCGCGCAGCAGCGCTGGGCGCGCATCAGCGGCGTGGACGCCCCGGTGGCGTACCTCAAGCGCATGGTGACCAACGAGTACCTGAGCTGGCGGCGACGCCTCAAGACGCACCTCCCGCTGACCGGCGTCGACCCGCCCGGACCGGACCTCACCGGCCACTACGACGAGCGCGAGGACATGCTCCAGCGCATCGACAAGCTGCCGCGCAAGCAGAAGGCCGCCGTGGTCCTGCGCTTCTACGAGGGCTTCGACGACGCCGAGATCGCCGCGACCCTGGGGTGCTCCCAGGGCACGGTCCGCAGCCACATCTCCCGCGCGCTGGCCACCCTGCGCGCGGCCGAGAAGGTGAAGGAGGCGCTGTGAACGACACCGAGAAGCTGGTCGCCGAGGCCCTGCGGCTGCGCGCCGAGCGCACCCCGCCGCCCGGTCCCGTGCTCGCCGCCCTGCACCGGCCGCGCCGCAGCCGCAAGCCGCTGCTCCTGGTGCTGGCCACCGCCGGCACGGTCGCCGCGGCCGTCGTGGCGGTCACCACGGTGGCCAGGCCCCCCGTCGCCGAGGAGGCGCCGCCCGCGATCCCGATCACCACGACGGTGGCGGAGGACCCGGGCCCGGCCGTGCGGACCGTGCCGCTGGAGTACAGCCCGACGTGGCTGCCGGACGGCTTCACCGAGTGGCGGCGCGGCAACACCCCGCACGGCTCGGATCGCTCGTACCAGCGGGTCGAGGCGGAGGGCTCCGTCGCGCCGCAGATCGACTTCAGCGTCCACGGGGACGACATCGCCACGCGCGCCGCCTCGCTGGAGGCGTCCGCCGACCAGGTCGCGGTCGCCGGCGCGCCCGGCTACTTCGTCGGCGGCGACCTGCACTGGCGGGTCCGGGAGGACCGGTTCCTCGTCGTCACCACGCAGGGGGTGCCCGACGCGCGCGCCACGGCCCTGCGGGTCGCCGAGTCCGTCCGGCCGGACGGACGGGCGATCCGCGTGCCGGTGTCCTTCGGCGACTCGACCGTGTTCTCGATCACCGACAGGGGCGACGGGGGCTGGAGCGCGCACGGGACCGCGACGCACGGCGGGCACGACTACCTCGTCTCCCTCTCCACGGCCCCCTACCTGGCCAATGCGGCGCGGGAGGTGACGGCGCGGGGCCGTCCCGCGCAGTACTACGAGGAGATCAGCGGCGGGCTGCTCAACGTGGACCTCGGCGCCGGGCGGCACCTCGGCGTGTCGAACACCGGCTCGTCCAGCCGGTTGGCGCCGCCCGAGGCGCTGGTCGAGGTCGCCGAGCTGGTCGTGGTCGACCCGGAGCCGCAGGTCAAGTGGTAGCTGTCTGGGATGCCAGACGAGATCCGGGGTTCCCCGGTCGTGCGGACCCGGCTGCCGGGTTGAGATGGGCTCATGCCACCACCCGTGCAGCTGGGTCCGAAGCCCCTGACCCGCGCCGACGTCCACGCCGTCGCCCGCGAGGGCGCGCGCGTGGAGATCACGGACGCGGCGCGCGAGGCGCTCACCGCCGCCCGCGCGCACATCGACCGCCTGGCAACGGCCGACCAGCCCACCTACGGCGTGTCGACCGGGTTCGGCGCGCTCGCGATCCGGCACATCCCGCCTGACCGCCGCGCCGCGCTCCAGCAGTCCCTGGTCCGCTCGCACGCGGCGGGCGCGGGCCCGGAGGTGGAGCGCGAGGTCGTCCGCGCCCTGGTCCTCCTGCGCCTCAAGACGCTCGCCGGCGGCCACACCGGCGTCCGGCCGGGCACCGCCGGGGCGATGGCGGCCATGCTCAACGCGGGCATCACGCCGGTGGTGCGCGAGTTCGGCTCGCTCGGCTGCTCCGGCGACCTCGCGCCGCTGTCGGCCGCCGCCCTGGCGCTGACCGGCGAGGGCGAGGTCCGCGACGCGCACGGCGCCCTGCTCCCGGCCGCCGACGCGCTGGCCGCGGCCGGTCTCGCACCGGTCCGGCTGGCCGAGAAGGAGGGCCTGGCGCTGATCAACGGCACCGACGGCATGCTCGGCATGCTGGTGCTGGCGATCGCCGACCTGCACCGCCTGCTGGACGTGGCCGACCTGACCGCCGCGATGAGCGTGGAGGCCCTGCTCGGCACCGACCGGGTCTTCGCCGCCGACCTCCAGGCGCTGCGCCCGCACCCCGGCCAGGGGCGCTCGGCCCGGCGCATGGCCGCGTTCCTGGCGGGCTCGGAGATCGTGGCCAGCCACCGCGGGCCGGAGTGCACCCGCGTGCAGGACGCCTACTCGCTGCGCTGCTCGCCCCAGGTGCACGGGGCCGCCCGCGACACCGTGGCGTACGCGGAGACCGTCGCGGACCGCGAGCTGGCCGCCGCCGTGGACAACCCGGTGGTGCTGGCCGACGGCCGGGTCGAGTCCAACGGCAACTTCCACGGCGCGCCGCTGGCGTACGTGCTGGACTTCCTGGCCATCCCGACCGCGGACGTGGCGAGCATCGCCGAGCGCCGCACCGACCGGATGCTCGACGTGCACCGCTCGCACGGCCTGCCGCCGTTCCTGGCGCACGACCCGGGCGTCGACTCCGGCCACATGATCGCCCAGTACACGCAGGCCGCGATCGTGAGCGAGCTGAAGCGCCTGGCGGTCCCGGCGAGCGTGGACTCCATCCCGAGCAGCGCCATGCAGGAGGACCACGTCTCCATGGGCTGGTCCGCCGCCCGCAAGCTGCGCAGGGCCGTGGACGGGCTGCGGACCGTGCTGGCGATCGAGCTGGTCACCGCCGCCCGCGCCCTGGACCTGCGCCACCCCCTCAAGCCCGCACCCGCCACCGCGGCGGCCGTGGCGACGCTCCGCGAGGTGGTGCCGGGCCCCGGCCCGGACCGCCACCTCGCCCCGGAGATCGCCGCCGCCGAGGAGCTGATCCGAAGTGGAGCGATCTGATGGTCCGAGCGAACCGCGGAACCGAACTGACCGCCCGCAGCTGGCAGACCGAGGCCGCCCTGCGGATGTTCCACAACAACCTGGACCCGGAGGTCGCCGAGCGGCCCGACGACCTGGTGGTCTACGGCGGCACCGGCAAGGCCGCCCGCGACTGGCCGAGCTTCCACGCCATCACGCGTGAGCTGACCGCCCTGGCCGACGACGAGACGCTGCTGGTGCAGTCGGGCCGGCCGGTCGGCGTGCTGCGCACCCACGAGTGGGCGCCGCGCGTGCTGATCGCGAACTCCAACCTGGTGCCGGACTGGGCGAGCTGGCCGGAGTTCCGCCGGCTGGAGGCCGAGGGCCTGACCATGTACGGCCAGATGACCGCCGGCTCGTGGATCTACATCGGCACCCAGGGCATCCTCCAGGGCACCTACGAGACGTTCGCCGCGGTCGCGGACAAGCGGTTCGGCGGCACGCTCAAGGGCACCCTGACCGTCACCGCGGGCCTCGGCGGCATGGGCGGCGCGCAGCCGCTCGCGGTGACCATGAACGAGGGCGTCGCCCTGTGCGTCGAGGTCGACCGGGCCCGCGCGCTGCGCCGCGTGGAGACCCGCTACCTCGACGAGGTCGCCGACGACCTGGACGACGCGGTCGCCCGCGTGCTCAGGGCGAAGGCCGAGGGCCGCGCGCTGTCCGTCGGCGTGATCGGCAACGCCGCCGAGGTGCTGCCCGAGCTGCTGCGCCGCGACGTGCCGGTGGACGTGGTCACCGACCAGACCTCCGCGCACGACCCGCTGGCGTACCTGCCGAAGGGCGTGGCCGTGGACGACTGGGCCGACTACGCGGCGAAGGAGCCCGACGAGTTCACCGACCGGGCCCGCGAGTCCATGGCCGACCACGTGGGCGCCATGGTCGGCTTCCTGGACCGCGGCGCCGAGGTGTTCGACTACGGCAACTCGCTGCGCGGCGAGGCGAAGCTCGGCGGCTGCGAGCGGGCGTTCGACTTCCCCGGCTTCGTGCCCGCCTACATCCGGCCGCTGTTCTGCGAGGGCCGGGGCCCGTTCCGGTGGGTGGCGCTGTCCGGCGACCCGGCCGACATCGCCAAGACCGACCGGGCGATCCTGGAGCTGTTCCCCGAGGACGAGAAGCTGGCCCGCTGGATCGGGCTGGCCGGCGAGCGGGTCGAGTTCCAGGGCCTGCCCGCCCGCATCTGCTGGCTCGGCTACGGCGAGCGGCACCTCGCGGGCCTGCGGTTCAACGAGATGGTGGCCTCCGGCGAGCTGTCCGCGCCGATCGTGATCGGCCGCGACCACCTGGACTGCGGTTCGGTGGCCTCCCCGTACCGGGAGACCGAGGCCATGGCCGACGGCTCGGACGCCATCGCGGACTGGCCGCTGCTCAACGCCCTGGTCAACACCGCCTCGGGCGCGACCTGGGTGTCGCTGCACCACGGCGGCGGCGTCGGCATCGGCCGCTCGATCCACGCGGGCCAGGTGATCGTCGCGGACGGCACGGAGCCGGCCGCCCGCAAGATCGAGCGGGTGCTGACCAACGACCCGGCGATGGGCGTGATCCGGCACGTGGACGCGGGGTATGACCGGGCCGCCGAGGTGGCCGCCGCGAAGGGCGTCGCGATCCCCATGGCGGGCGACCGTGGCTGACCTCGCGGACCTCGCCGACGTCGGCCGCGACCGGCGGCGGGGCGGCTACTCGCGGCACGGCTTCGACCGCGCCGAGCTGGAGCTGCGCGCCTGGTTCGCCGAGCAGGCCCGCGGGCGGGGCCTCGACGTGCGGCCCGACCGCAACGGCAACCTGTGGGCGTGGTGGGGCGAGCCGGGGCCGGGCGCCGTGGTCACCGGCAGCCACCTGGACTCGGTGCCCGGCGGCGGCGCGTTCGACGGCCCGCTGGGCGTGGTGTCCGCGCTCCAGGCCGTCGACCTGCTGCGCGCCCGGGGCTTCCGGCCCGCCAAGCCGCTGGCGGTCGTGGTGTTCGTGGAGGAGGAGGGCGGTCGCTTCGGCGTGGCCTGCCTGGGCTCCCGGCTGATGACGGGCGCGATCGCCGCCGACGCCGCGTGCGCGCTGACCGACGCGGACGGCGTCACGTTCGGCGAGGCGGCCCACGCGGCGGGCTTCGACCCGCTGCGCATGGGCCGCGACGACCGGGCGCTCGCCTCGATCGGCGCGTTCGTCGAGCTGCACGTGGAGCAGGGGCGCGGGCTGGAGGAGCCGGTCGGGCTGGCGTCGTCGATCCTGGCGCACGGCCGGTGGCGGTTCACCTTCACCGGCGAGGGCAACCACGCGGGCGCGACCCTGGTCGAGGACCGCCGCGACCCGATGCTCCCGGCCGCCGCGACGGTGCTGGCCGCCCGGCGGGCCGCGACGGGCGGCGCGCGGGCGACCGTGGGCCGGGTCGTGCCCAACCCCGGCGGCACCAACGTGATCGCCTCGTCCGTCGACGTGTGGCTGGACGCCCGCGCCGACGACGAGCCGCGCACCCGCGAGGTGGTCGCCGCGATCACGGCGGCGGCCGAGGGGGCCGCCCGGGACGAGGGCTGCGAGGTGGTCGTGCGCGAGGAGAGCTGGGGCGGGACGGTGACCTTCGACGCCGGGCTGATGGCCGAGGTGCGCGCGGCGCTCGGGGCCGACACGCCCGCGCTGCCCACCGGGGCCGGGCACGACGCGGGCATCCTGGCCGCGCACGCGCCCACCGCGATGTTGTTCGTGCGCAACCCCACGGGGGTGAGCCACGCGCCGGGCGAGCACGCCGAGCCGGACGACTGCGCGGCGGGCGTGGTGGCGCTGGCGTCGACGCTGGAGCACCTGGCGCGGTGAAGGGCTTCTGGCTGGAGCGGGCGTGGCTGCCGGGCGGGCCGGCCTCGCGGGTGCTGGTGCGCGCCGACGGCGGGCGCATCACAGATGTGTCCACTGTGGACAGCATTCCGCTCGGCGTGGAGCGCTTGCGCGGCATGGTGTTCCCGGGTTTCGCGAACGCCCACTCGCACGCGTTCCACCGGGCGTTGCGCGGGCGCACGCACGGTGGCGGCGGCACGTTCTGGACGTGGCGCGAGCGGATGTACGAGCTGGCGGGGCGGCTGACGCCCGAGTCGTACCTGGAGCTGGCGCGGGCGGTCTACGCGGAGATGGCCGTGGCCGGCGTGACGGCGGTGGGGGAGTTCCACTACCTGCACGCGGGCGGCAACGAGATGGGTGAGGCGCTGCGGGCCGCCGCCGCCGAGGCCGGCGTCAGGATCACCCTGCTGGACGCCTGCTACCTCACCGGCGGGATCGGCGAGCCGGCGCGCGGCGTGCAGGAGAGGTTCTCCGACGGCACCGCCGAGCGGTGGGCGTCCCGGGTGGCGGAGCTGCGCGAGGACGCGAACACCAGGGTCGGCGCGGCGATCCACTCCGTGCGCGCCGTGCCGCGCGAGGCGCTGCCCCTGGTGGCGGGCGCGTTCCCGGACCGGCCGCTGCACGTCCACCTGTCGGAGCAGCCGGCGGAGAACCGGGCCTGCCTGGACGCCCACGGGGTGACGCCGACGCGGTTGCTGGCCGAGGCCGGCGCGCTGACGCCGCGCACGACCGCCGTGCACGGCACCCACCTGACCGCCGAGGACGTCGCGCTGCTGGGGTCGTCCGGGACCGGCGTGTGCTTCTGCCCCACCACGGAGGCGGACCTGGCCGACGGCATCGGCCCGGCGCGGGAACTGGCGGACGCCGGGTCGCCGCTGTCGCTGGGCAGCGACCAGCACGCGGTGGTCGACCCGCTGCTGGAGGCGCGGGCCCTGGAGCACGGCGAGCGCCTGCGGACCGGCAGGAGGGGCCGGTTCACGCCCGCCGAGCTGGTCGCGGCGCTGACCAACCACGCGGCGATCGGGTGGCCGGGTGCGGGGCGCATCGAGGTCGGCGCGCCGTGCGACCTGGTGGCGGTGCGGCTGGACTCGGCGCGCACCGCCGGCGCCGAACCCGACCAGGTGGTGCTGGCGGCCACCGCGTCCGACGTGACGGCGGTCGTGTCCGGCGGGCGGGTCGTGGCGCGCGACGGCGTGCACGAGACCCTGGGCGACGTCGGGCGGCTGCTGGGGGAGGTGCTGTGAGCACGGTGGTCACCGGCATCGGTGAGCTGACCACGAACGACCCGGAGCTGGGGCGCGTCGCGGGCGCGGCGCTCGTGGTCGAGGGCGGCGCGGTGGCGTGGGTGGGGCCCGCCTCGTCCGCGCCCGCCGCCGACGAGGCGGTGGACGTCGGCGGGCGGGCCGTGCTGCCGGGGTGGGTGGACAGCCACTCGCACCTGGTGTTCGCGGGTGACCGGACCGCCGAGTTCGAGGCCCGGGTGGCGGGCCGGGCGTACGAGGCGGGCGGCATCGCGGTGACCGTGGCCGCGACGCGGGAGGCGTCGGACGAGGAGCTGGTCGCGAACCTGCGGCGGCACGTGGCCGAGGCCGCCGCGCAGGGCACCACGACCGTCGAGACCAAGACCGGGTACGGGTTGACCGTGGCGGACGAGCTGCGGTCCGCGCGCCTCGCCGCGGCCGAGGTGGACGAGGTGACGTTCCTCGGCGCGCACCTGGTGCCGCCGGGCGCGGACGCCGACGAGTACGTGGCCCTGGTGACGGGGGAGATGCTGGACGCGGTCGCGCCGCACGTGCGGTGGGCGGACGTGTTCTGCGAGGTCGGCGCGTTCGACGAGGACCGGTCGCGGGCCGTGCTGCTGGCCGCCGCGGCGCGCGGCCTGGGGCTGCGCGTGCACGGCAACCAGCTGGGCGAGGGACCGGGCGTGCGGCTGGCGGTGGAGCTGGGCGCGGCGAGCGTCGACCACTGCACGCACCTGTCCGGCGCGGACGTGGACGCGCTGGCCGGGTCGCCGACCGTCGCCACCCTGCTGCCCGCGTGCGACCTGTCCACCCGGCAGCCCCTGGCGCCGGCGCGCCGGCTGCTGGACGCGGGCGCGACCGTCGCGCTGGCCAGCAACTGCAACCCGGGCAGCTCGTACACGACGTCGATGGCGTTCTGCGTGGCCACGGCCGTGCTCCAGATGGGGCTGACGGTGGAGGAGGCCGTCACCGCCGCCACCCTGGGCGGCGCGCGGGCGCTGCGCCGCGACGACGTGGGCCGGCTCGGCGTGGGCGCGCGGGCCGACCTGCACGTGCTCGACGCGCCGTCGGCGACGCACCTGGCGTACCGGCCCGGCGTGCCGCTGACGTGGGCGGTGTGGCGGGCCGGCGCGCGGCTGCGGTGAGGTGGTCCGTGGTCCCGGGGCCCCGGGACCACGGACGGGGTCAGCCGTTCACGAGCTGGACCTCGCCCTCCAGGTCGACCCTGGAGTAGTCGGGGCTCAGCACGATCGAGGCCCGGTAGTACGACGACCTCGCGCGGAAGGGGTGGTCCTCGGCGAGGACCACGAAGGTGGCCCGCTGCTCGGCGCCGGTGCACGACTCCGACCGGGTGTGCGAGCCGGTCGCGATGTTCGGGCCGACCCGCTGGTTCAGCAGGGCGCTCAGGGTGTACCACCGGCCGGCGGCGCAGGTGAACCTCAGGTTCATCTCGACCGCCGCGCCGCGGGCCTTTCTCAGCACGGGTTGCTGGAGCTCCAGGACGGCCCTGGTGGCGACCCGGCAGTTGACCGCGAAGGTCACCTCCACCACCGCGCCGCGGGTCTTCCCGACCGCCGGCGACTGGATCTCCAGGACCACGGGCTGCGAGTCGTCGTCCACGTCCGCGCCGGCCGGCAGCGCGGCCGCGAACGTGGCGCCGGCGACCAGCGCGGTGGCGACCGCGACCTTCGCTGTTCTCAAGGGCTCTCCTCGGTTTGGGCGGAAGCCAGGCCGATGAGCAGCCCGGCGGTCAGCAGGGTCACGGGCAGGTGCCACAGGAAGTCGAAACCGCTGTGCGCCAGCAGCGCGACCAGGCCGGCGGCGGCGCCGGCCCACAGCGCGCCGGGCCGCCCCCGCCACACGACGACGGCGGCGGCGGCGGCGGCCAGCACGAGCGCCAGGAGCACCAGGCCGACCAGGCCGAGTTCGACCAGGACCTGGACGTACTCGTTGTGCGCGTACCGCATGGCGCGCGTCCCGCCGGCGGGACCGGTGAAGGTGAACCAGCCCCGTCCCGGGCCGGCGCCCGTCCACGGCCGGGCGGCGACCTGCTCGAACGCCGACCGCAGCGCGCCCTCGCGGTCGGGGGAGTCGACCGTCAGCCGGGTGCCGGACACCGCCGCCAAGCGGTCCCGGAACGCCCACGCGACGGCCCCGACCAGGGCGAACCCGACCGGCACGCCGACCCGCCGGACCCCCTCCCGGGAGAGCCCCAGCGCCACCGCGAGCCCGGCGGCCAGGCCGAGGCACGCCAGTGGCGGGTCGGCGGGCCCCGCGGCCGGGATGGACGGCGCGAGCGCGCCCAGCGCGACCAGCGCCCCGAGCGCGGCGGGCGCGGCGTGCCGCGCGACCGCGCGCGGACCGGCGACCGCGCCCAGCACCACCAGGCCCGCGACCAGCCCGGCCCGGCTCAACGTCGCGCCCAGCCCCACCAGCAGCGCGTACGCCGCCGCGGCCAGGCCCGGCGAACCGGGTTTCCCGGTCCGCAGGCCGAGGGCGAGCAGGGCGAGCGCGGCGAACAGCGCGGCGGCGGAGTTCGGGTAGGTCACCGTCGTGGAGGCGCGGACCAGCCCCTCGGACACCATCGACCACGACGGGACGCGGAACGCGACCGCCGCCCACCCCACGAGGGCGGCGGTCGCGCCCAGGCCCACCAGGGCCGACGCGACCAGGTCGCGCTGCGCCGGGTTCGCCTGCCGGCCCACGACCGCCGCGGCGGCCACCGTGCCGAGGGCCGCGACCGTCGGCAGCGCGTCCGGGGGCTGCCCGTCCAGGCCCGCGCGCAGCAGCGCCCACGCCGCGAGCGCGCCGCACGCCCACGACAGCGGACCGGCGGACGGGCGCGTGCGGAGGACGAGCAGGAGCGCGAGACCGGCCAGCACCCCGGACAGGACCCGTCCGGGCAGGTGGTAGCCGCCTTGCGCGACCACCGCCACCGCGACGGCGGCCGGCAGGGCAAGGACTGGGTTCGGCGCCGCGGTGGCGGCAGGAACCCGTTCGTGTTGGACCGGCACGGCTCTCCCCCTGAGTTGCGCCGCTGTAGCCCCCGATGCGCGGATGCTGTCCACGGGTTCGGACACTGGTAAAGAAAACTTACAAACTTGCCCGCCCGCCCGGCGGGCGAGCGGCGGCGGCGGTCGCGTCCCGCTTGGCGCACCAGGGGGAACGGCGTCGCCTGTTCGGGCGGCGCGCCTCCGCCCGGTCCGGGCCGCCGGCGACCTGGAGCGGCTCCACGTGGCCGGATCGGCGCGGCGGGGGCAGGCTTGGTGGCATGGAGTACACCCAGCTCGGCCGTTCCGGCCTGTCCGTGTCCCGGCTCTGCCTCGGGACGATGAACTTCGGCCCGGAGACGTCCGAGACCGACAGCCACGCGATCATGGACCGGGCCCACGAGCACGGTTTGAACTTCTTCGACACCGCCAACGTCTACGGCTGGCAGAAGGGCGAGGGCGTCACCGAGCAGATCATCGGCCGGTGGTTCGCGCAGGGCGGCGGCCGGCGCGAGCGGACCGTGCTGGCCACCAAGCTGTACGGCGACATGGGGGACTGGCCCAACGACAAGCGGCTGTCCGCCCTGAACATCCGGCGCGCCGCCGACGCGTCCCTCAAGCGGCTCCAGACCGACTACATCGACCTGTACCAGATGCACCACGTGGACCGGGACACGCCGTGGGACGAGATCTGGGAGGCGTTCTCGGTCCTGCGCCAGCAGGGCAAGGTGATCTACTTCGGGTCGTCGAACTTCGCCGGGTGGCACCTCGCCCAGGCCCAGGAGGCGGCTCGGAACAGGCACTTCCTCGGCCTGGTCAGCGAGCAGTCGATCTACAACCTGATGAACCGGTACGTGGAGCTGGAGGTCCTGCCCGCCGCGCTCCACTACGGCCTCGGCGTGATCCCGTGGTCCCCGCTGCACGGCGGCCTGCTCGGCGGCGTGCTGCGCAAGCAGCGCGAAGGCGGCGGCTCGCGCGGCAACAGCGGGCGCAGCGCCGACGCCCTGGAGAAGAACCGGGACGCCGTCGAGGCCTACGAGAAGCTGGCCGCGGACCTCGGCGAGGACGCGGCCCACCTCGGCCTGGCGTGGCTGCTGCACCGCGAGGGCGTGACGGCCCCGATCATCGGACCCCGGACGCAGGACCAGCTCGACGGCTCGCTGCGCGCGGTGGAGATCAAGCTCGACGGCGAGGTGCTGGACCGCCTGGACGAGCTGTTCCCGGCGCCCGGCCCGAACGGCAGCAAGCCCGCGCCGGAGGCGTACGCCTGGTGAACCGCGGCGGCCCGGACGAGCACGAGGCCCCCACCCGAACCCGGGTGGGGGCCTCGTCCGCCTCGCGGCTCAGTCCTCGAAGTCGTCCTCGTCGTCGCGCGCCAGGTACGTGGCCAGGCGCTCGACCGCCGTCTCGAACTCGGGGTTGGCGTCGACGAACCCGCGCAGCTTGCCGGCCAGCCAGGCGAGGCTGACCTCCTCCTCGCCGCGCCGGCTCTCCAGCTCCTCGATGCCTCGGTCGGTGAAGTACACGATCCCTACTCGAACGCCTTGGTGATCAGCTCGCGCTGCTCGACCTCGTGGACCTTGGACGACCCGGCGGACGGCGCGGCCATCGGGCGCCGGGACACGCGCTTGACGCGGAACCGGTCCGGCAGCAGCTCCGGCAGGGCCAGGCCGAAGAACGGCCACGCGCCCTGGTTCGCCGGCTCCTCCTGGACCCAGCGGACCTCGGCGGCGTTCGGGTAGCTCTCCAGCGCCGCGGTCAGCTTGCGCGCCGGCACCGGGTACAGCTGCTCGACGCGCACGACCGCCACGTCCTTGACGCCGCGCTTCTCCTGCTCGGCCAGCAGCTCGTAGTAGATCTTGCCGTAGCACAGGATGACCTTGGTGACCTCGGACTTCACCACGTTCCGGTCGTCGATGACCGACTGGAAGCGGTCCTCGACGAAGTGCTCGACCGGGCTGGTCGCGGCCTTCAGGCGCAGCATCGACTTGGGGGTGAACACCACCATCGGGCGGTTCACGCCGTCCAGCGCGTGCCGGCGCAGCAGGTGGAAGTAGTTCGCCGGGGTCGACGGCACCGCGATCGTCATCGAGCCCTCCGCGCACAGCTGGAGGAACCGCTCGATGCGGCCGGAGGTGTGGTCCGGGCCCTGGCCCTCGTGGCCGTGCGGCAGCAGCAGCACCACGTCGGACAGCTGGCCCCACTTCGCCTCACCGGACGAGATGAACTCGTCGATGATCGGCTGCGCGCCGTTGACGAAGTCGCCGAACTGCGCCTCCCACAGCACCAGCGCGTCCGGGTTGGCCACCGAGTAGCCGTACTCGAAGCCGAGCGCCGCGAACTCCGACAGCACCGAGTCGTAGACCATGAACTTGCCCTGGGTCTCGGCCAGGTGCTGGAGCGGGGTGTACTCGTCGGAGCGCTTGCGGTCCACCAGCGTGGCGTGCCGCTGCACGAACGTGCCGCGCCGCGAGTCCTGGCCGGCCAGGCGGACCGTGCGGCCCTCCAGCACCAGCGACCCGAACGCCAGCAGCTCGGCGAACGCCCAGTCGATGCCGCCCTCGCGGGCCATCTTGGCGCGCCGCTCCAGCACCGGCTTCACGCGCGGGTGCGGGGTGAAGCCCTCGGGCAGGTCCACGTGCGCGTCGGCGATCCGCTCGATCATCGAGCGCTCGATGCCCGTCGGCAGCTTGGCCGGGATCTGCTGCTCGGCCTCGATCGACGGCGAGGTCTTGATCGGGTGCTTCTCCAGCTCCCTGACCTCGTTGAACACGTGCTCCAGCTGCGAGGAGAAGTCCTGGAGCGCCTTCTCGGCCTCCTCCACGGAGATGTCGCCGCGACCGATCAGCGCCTCGGTGTAGGTCTTGCGGACCGAGCGCTTGGTGTCGATCACGTCGTACATCGCGGGCTGCGTCATCGACGGGTCGTCGCCCTCGTTGTGGCCGCGCCGCCGGTAGCAGACCATGTCGATGACGACGTCCTTGTGGAACCGCTGCCGGTACTCCACGGCCAGCTTGGCGACCCAGTAGCACGCCTCGGGGTCGTCGCCGTTCACGTGGAACACGGGCGAGCCGATCATCTTCGCCACGTCGGTCGAGTACTTCGACGACCGCGAGTTCTCCGGCGCGGTGGTGAAGCCGACCTGGTTGTTGACGATGACGTGCACGGTGCCGCCGGTGCGGTAGCCGCGCACGAGCGCCAGGTTCAGCGTCTCGGCGACCACGCCCTGGCCCGCGAACGCGGCGTCGCCGTGCAGCGCGACCGGCAGCACGGTGAAGCCCTCGCCGCCCTTGTCGAGCATGTCCTGCTTGGCGCGGACGATGCCCTCCAGCACCGGGTCCACGGCCTCCAGGTGCGAGGGGTTCGCGGTCAGCGACACCTTGGTCTCGCCGTCGCCGAACATGCGGAAGTACTTGCCCTCCGCGCCCAGGTGGTACTTCACGTCGCCGGAGCCGTGCGCCTGGCCCGGGTCGAGGTTGCCCTCGAACTCGCGGAAGATCTGCGAGATCGGCTTGCCGACGATGTTCGCCAGCACGTTCAGCCGGCCGCGGTGCGGCATGCCGATGACGACCTCGTCGATCTCGTGCTCGGCGGCCTTGTCCAGCACCGCGTCGAGCAGCGGGATGACGGTCTCGCCGCCCTCCAGCGAGAACCGCTTCTGGCCGACGTACTTGGTCTGGAGGAAGGTCTCGAACGCCTCGGCGGCGTTGAGCTTCGACAGGATGTACTTCTGCACGGTGGCCGGCGGCTTCTCGTGCGGCACCTCGACGCGCTCCTGGATCCAGAGGCGCTCCTCCGGGTCGAGGATGTGCATGTACTCGACGCCGACCGTGCGGCAGTACGAGTTGCGCAGCACGCCCAGGATGTCGCGCAGCTTCATCCGCTCCTGGCCCGCGAACCCGCCGACCGGGAACTCCCGGTCCAGGTCCCACAGGGTCAGGCCGTGCGACAGGACGTCCAGGTCGCGGTGGCTGCGCTGGCGGTAGTTCAGCGGGTCCGTGTCGGCCATCAGGTGGCCGCGGGTGCGGAAGGCGTCGATCAGCTCGATGACGCGGGCGGTCTTGTCGACCGCGCCCTCGGGGATGTCGGCGACCCAGCGGATCGGCTCGTACGGCAGGCGCAGCGAGGTGAAGACGTCGTCGTAGAAGCCGTCCTCGCCCAGCAGCAGGTGGTGGATGCGCTTGAGGAACTCGCCGGACTCCGCGCCCTGGATGATCCGGTGGTCGTAGGTGGAGGTCAGCGTGATGATCTTGCTGACGCCCATGTCCGTCAGGGCCTGCTCGCTGGTGCCCTGGAAGTGCGCCGGGTACTCCATGGCGCCGACGCCGATGATCGCGCCCTGGCCCGCGGTCAGCCGCGGCACCGAGTGGTTGGTGCCGATCGTGCCCGGGTTGGTCAGCGAGATGGTGGTGCCGGAGAAGTCCTCGGCGGTCAGCGCGCCGGTCCGCGCCTTGCGGATCAGGTCCTCGTAGGCCTGCCAGAACTGCGTGAACGTCATGTTCTCGCAGCCCTTGATCGAGGCCACGACCAGCGAGCGCGAGCCGTCCTTGCCGGGCAGGTCGATCGCCAGGCCGAAGTTGACGTGCTCGGGCGTGACCACGTTCGGCTTGCCGTCGACCTCGGCGAAGTGCCGGTTCATGTTCGGGAACGCCTGGAGCGCCCGGACCACGGCGTAGCCGATCAGGTGGGTGAAGGAGACCTTGCCACCGCGGGTGCGCTTGAGGTGGTTGTTGATCACGATGCGGTTGTCGGCCAGCAGCTTGGCCGGCACCGCGCGCACGCTCGTCGCGGTCGGGACGGTGAGCGACAGCTCCATGTTCTTCGCGATGGCGGCGGCCGCGCCGCGGAGCGGCTTGCGCTCCTCGCCCTTGCCCTGCTGCACCGGCGCGGCCTTGGCGGCCTGCGCGGGAGCGGGCTTGTTCGCCGGCTTGGGCGGCGCGGCGGGCTTCTCCGCGGGCTTGCCGTCAGCAGGCTTGGCGTCGGCGGGCTTGGCGTCGGCGGGCTTCGCCGGCGCGGCCTTGGTCGCCGTGGCGGTGCCCGACGTGGTCGTGCCGTTCTCCGCGGCCGTCGGGGCCCCGTTGCCGGACCGCTGCGTCGACTTGTAGTCGGCGAAGAAGTCGTGCCACGCCGGGTCTACCGACGACGGGTCGGCGAGGAACTGCTCGTACATCTCCTCGACCAGCCACTCATTGGGGCCGAACTGCGAAGTAGGGCTGCTGCTGGACACGGCTGGCGCTCGCCTCTATCCATCTCGCTCTTGGCAATGACTCACTCATCGCCAGGCTAGTCCCCCGTCTGGTGCAGTTCACACACAGGAGGGGCCCGGCGTCGAGTGTTCGCTCACAGGATCGATCAGGTCGCCGCTCGTGTTATGGGTGCTTGGGCATGACTTGAGGTTGAGCCCGTCACGTTCGCCCGGGGCTTCGTCCCGCGCACTCCTGCCACCCACCCCCTGTGAACCATTCACCCACCTGAACAAGGCCTCCTGACCTCAATGTTCAACCAAAAGGTTGACCAGGCCGGACGACCCGGCTACCGTCTTGTTCAACCAACCGGTTGAACAAGGAGGTGGCGGTGGAGGACCGGCTGTCCCGGGTCTTCGCGGCCCTGGCCGACCCGATCCGGCGCGACATGGTCGCCCGACTGGCTTCGGGCGACGCCACCGTGAACGAGTTGGCCGAGCCCTACCCGGTCACCGTGCAGGCCGTGTCGAAGCACCTGAAGGTGCTGGAGGAAGCCGGCCTGGTCACGCGCGGCAAGCAGGCGCAGCGGCGACCGGTCCACCTCGAAGCGGAGGTGTTCGACCTGATGACGAAGTGGATCGAGCGCTACCGGCGCCAAGCCGAGGAGCGCTACCAGCGACTGGACGAGGTGCTGCTCGAACTGGGGCAGCCCCGAACCGAAGGAGGAGCGCCATGACCACGACCACCCGCGCCGACACCACGATCAGCGCCGACCCGACCCTCCCGCTGATCCGCATCACCCGCGAGTTCAACGCCCCGCCCGAGTCGGTCTTCCGCGCCCACACCGACCCGGACCTGGTGGTCAAGTGGATGGGCCCGCGCTCGATCACCATGGAACTGCTCCGCTGGGACCCCACCACCGGCGGCGCCTACCGCTTCGTCCACCGCCGGGGCGACGAGGAGTACGGCTTCTACGGCTCGTTCCACGAGGTGCGCCCCTCCGAGCGGATCGTCCAGACCTTCACCTTCGAAGGCTTCCCGGACGGCGTGTGCCTGGAGACCCTGACCTTCGAAGACCTGGGCAACGGCCGAACCCGCCTGCAAGCCCTCAGCGTCTACGAGTCCACCGAAACCCGCGACGCAGTCCTGTCCAGCGGCATGGAAACCGGCGTCGTCGAAGGCTACGAACAGCTGGACGACCTCCTCGACTAACCACCCGCCAACGCCCCACCCTCCTCGCGCGCCAGCGCACACGGCACCCAGCTCGTGGTTTCCCCGTATGGCCTGGGCGCAGCCCGACCGCGCTTGTCAAGGGGTCCGCACGCCCTTCGCGGACCCCTTGACGAGTGTGGTTGCCTCAGGCAGGCCATACGGGGAAACCACGAGCCCACGCCCTTCCCCGGCGGCCTGCCCAGCGGCGAGCGCCGCTTTCAAGCCCTTCAAGCCCTTCAAGCCCTTCAAGCCCTTCAATCCCGTGAACCATCACCCAGCCTGAATCCCAGCCCGAACCCCAGCCAACCCCTCGGGCACAACCTCTCCCACCCCATGCGCCCACAACCGCGCGTAATACCCCCCAGCCGCCACCAACTCGGCGTGCGTGCCCACCTCCACCACCCGCCCCTCCGCCAGCACCACGATCCGATCAGCCCGAGCCGCCGTGGCCAACCGGTGCGCCACCACGAACGTGGTCCGCGACCCGGCCCCCGCCACCCGGTCGGCCGCCTCCAGCACCGCCGACTCGGTAGCCGGGTCCAACGCCGCCGTGGCCTCGTCCAGCAGCAACAACGAGGGCCGCACCAACTCGGCCCGGGCCAGCGCGATCAACTGCCGCTGCCCCGCCGACAACCCCTGCCCGCGCTCACCCACCTGCTGGTGGAACGCCGCGGGCAACGACGCGACCACCGGCAGCGCGCCCACCGCCCGCACCGCCGCCTCGACCTCGCCGCGTGAGGCCTCCGGCCGGGCGTAGGCCACGTTCTCCGCGACGTCCCCGCCGAACAGGTGCGCCTCCTGCGGCACGACCCCCAGCCGCTGCCGCAACGCCGACAGGTCGTAGTCCCGCACGTCGACCCCGTCGACCAGCACCTGCCCGCCGGTCACGTCGTAGAACCGCGCGACCAGCTTCACCAGCGTCGACTTCCCGGCGCCGGTGGCGCCGACCAGCGCCACCGTCTCCCCGGCCGGGACCTTGAGCGACACGTGGTCCACCGCCGGCCGGTCGGCGCCCCGGTAGGCGAACGACACGTCCCGGAACTCCACCTCGCCGCGCAACTCCGCCACCGGCACCGGCGAAGCGGCCTCCGGCACCGAGGTGGGCGTCCGCAGCAGGTCCCCGATCCGGCTCAACCCCACCCGGGCCTGCTGGTACCCGTCGAACACCCCGGACAGCTGGTACAGCGGCGAGAAGAACAGCCCCAGGTACAGCACGAACGCCAACAGCACCCCGGGCGACAGCGTCCCCTCCGCCACCCGGTAGGCCCCGACCACCAGGATGGCCGCCTGCGCCACCCCCGACAGCAGCGACAGGAACGGGAAGTAGGTCGCGATGTACCGCTGGGCCCGGATGCGCGACCGCCGATAGGCGTCGCTGCGCTCCGCGAACGCCTGGGCCGACCGCCCCTCCCGCGTGTAGGCCTGGGCCACGCGCAACCCGGACACGTTCTCCTGGAGGTCGGCGTTGACCGCGCTGACCCGCTCCCGCGCCTCCGCGTAGGCCGCCGACGACAGGCGCTGGAAGACCACCGTCGCGGCGAGCAGCACCGGCAGCACGGCCAGCGCCACCAGCGACAACCCCGGATCGGTCACGACCAGCGCCGCGGCGATGCCGACCACGGTCAGCACGCTGATCACGAACGTGGTCAGCCCCGTCTGGAGGAAGCTGGACAGCGCGTCCACGTCCGTGGTCATCCGGGTCATGATCCGCCCGGCCATCTCGCGCTCGTAGTAGTCCAGGCCGAGCCGCTGCAAGTGGGCGTAGCTGCGCACGCGCAGCAGGTACAGCAACCGCTCGCCGACCCGGGACGTCACCACGGCGCCCGCGGCGGCGGACACCCACCCGAAGGCGACCAGCAGGAACCCGACACCGGCCACCGCGACGATCCACCCGGGCGCGCCGCCCACCACGCCCCGGTCGATCCCCAGCCGGACCAACCCGGGCAGGGCCACCGCCAGCAACGTGTCGACCAGCAGCAACCCCCCGACCCCGAGCATCGCCCACCGGACCGGGCGCAACAACGTGCGCAGCCGGAAGCCGGGATCGGGCGCGGCCGGGTCCTCGCCCCCCAGCTCGGGCTCGTCGACGGCCGGCGGCAGGGCGCGCACCCGGGCCATCAGCTCCGGCGTCGGCGGGGTGCCGCCCAGCAACGCCGACGTGCCCCCGCCACCCCGGCCACCGGGCGCGGCGGAGACCGACCGGTTCGCGGCGCGAACGGCCAACCCGTCGGAGTCCGAATCCAAATCCGAACCCGCCCCGGACCCGGGCCACAGCTCAGGGGTGAACCCGCCCGAACCGGGCTCCAGCGGCACGTCGGCCCGGGGGTCCACGTGCTCGATCGCCTCACCGGGCCCGGCCAGCAGCTCCCGGTACAGCCGGCAGCGCCCGTGCAGCTCCTCGTGCGTCCCCACGTCGACCACGCGCCCCGCGTCCAGCACCGCGACCCGGTCCGCCAGCGCCAGCGAGGACCGCCGGTGCGCGATCAGGATCGTGGTCCGCTCCGCCGTGACCGCGGCCAACGTGCGGTGGATGGCCGCCTCGGTGGCGTTGTCCACCGCGGAGGTGGCGTCGTCCAGCACCAGCACGCGCGGGTCCGACAGCAGCGCCCGCGCCAGGGCCACCCGCTGCCGCTGGCCACCGGACAGGGTCAGCCCGCGCTCGCCGACGACCGTGTCGTACCCGTTCGGCAGGGCCTCGACGAAGGAGTGCGCCTCGGCCGCCCGAGCCGCCGCCCGCACCTGCTCGTCCGAGGCGTCCGGCAGGCCGTAGGCGATGTTCGCGCGCACCGTGTCGGAGAACAGGAACGCCTCCTCGAACACCACGCCCACGGTCCGGCGCAGCGATTCCAGGCGCAGCTCCCGCACGTCCACGCCGCCCACCGACACCGCGCCGGACTGCACGTCGTAGAAGCGGGGCAGCAGCAACGAGATCGTCGACTTGCCGGACCCGGCCGTGCCGACGACCGCCAGCGTCTCGCCCGGCTCGACCCGCAGCGACACCCCGGACAGCACCGGCTCGCTGCGCGTGTACCCGAACGACGCGTCCCGCAGCTCCACCGACACCGGTCCGGGCGGCACGTCGCGCGCGCCGTCCACCACGTCCGGCTGGGAGTCGATCAGCTCGTACACCCGCTCCACGCCCGCCCGCGCCAGCTGGGCGGTCACCATCAGGCTCGACAGCAGCCTGGTCGGGCCGACGAGGTTCGCCACGTAGGTGGCGAACGCCACGAACGTCCCCAGGGTCACCTCGCCGCGCAGCGCGAGCCAGCCGCCCAGCGCCAGCACCGCCACCTGGCCCAGGTAGGGCAGCGTGGCGAGGGTGGCCGCCGGCTTCGCGGTCAGCCGGGCCGCCCGCATCCGCTCGGCGAACAGCACCCTGGCCCGCCCCTCCAGCCGGGCGACCTCGCGCGCCTCCTGCCCGAAGCCCTTCACCACGCGCACGCCGGTGACGGTCTCCTCGACGTGCTGCGCCACGTCGGCCGCCCGCTGCTGGGCCGACCAGGTGGCCGGGAACAGGGTCAGCCTGCTGCGGGCCGCGACCACGCCGACGGCGGGCACGATCACCAGCGCGATCAGGGTGAGCAGCGGCGACAGCCAGAACATCGCCACCAGCGCGGCCACGGCGAACACGACCGTGCCGAACGCCAGCGGCGTCATCGACAGCAGGCTGTTGACCAGCTGGAGGTCGGTGATCGAGCGGGACACCACCTGGCCGGTGCGCAGCGCGTCCTGCTTCGGCCCGTCCAGCCGCTGCACCGCGCCGAACACGGCCTGGCGCAGGTCGTGCTGCACGTCGACGGCCAGCCGCCCGCCCAGGTAGCGGCGCACGAACGCGGAGCCGAAGGTCAGCAGCTCCAGCCCGACCAGGACGACCGCGAGCCAGGTCAGGCGGTCCGTGCGGCCGGCGACGGCGTCGTCGACGGCGGCCTTGACCAGCAGCGGCCCGGCGGCCTGCAAACCCACGCCGACGACGGCGGCCAGCACGGACAGCACCACGAGGGAGCGGTGCCGCCAGCAGGCCCTGGCGAGTCGCTTGATCCAGCCGTCGGAGGTGTTCACGGCTCCACATTAGGTCCGGGGCCCGACACTTTCCGGCCGCGGCGGAGTGCCAAGGGCCACCCCGGAAATCCCGGGGTGGCCCTTGGTCCTTTCAAGATCACCTGATCAGGTGAGGATCACGTGATGTCCTTGCGCTGCGTAGCCGCCCAGCCCGCGAGGAAGAACAGCGCCGACCACACCAGGAAGACCAACCCGCTCAGCCACCAGTCGAACGCCCCGAGCGCGCCCGCGACGGCCCGCAGCACGTCCACCAGCTCGTCCGGCACCACGCCCGCGTTGGCCAGGAACAGCGACGACGCCACCGAGCCGGTCATGCCGTTCACCGCGCCGTTGGGCAGGAAGCCGATGACGTCCGGCAGCTCCTGCGCCGCCAGCACCAGCTGGAGGCCGTTCTCGATGATCAGCATGTAGAGCAGCAGCACCACGGTGGTCGCCGCGGTGCTGGTCATCAGCGCGCCGACGCCGACGCCGAACATCGTCATCAGGATCGACGCCAGGACGCCGACACCGGCCAGCGCCAGCCAGCCGCCCGCGCTCGGCAGCGCGCCGGAGTCCGAGGTCAGCGCGATGCCGATGCTGACCGAGGCCACGATCGCCAGGCCGTAGATCGCGCCCCACGCGATGTAGACGACCATCTTCGCGGTCAGCGCCGCCACCCGGTTGGGCGAGGTCAGGAACGTGGTGGTGATCGTCTTGCGGTTGATCTCGTTCGAGATCGCCAGGCCGCCGAAGATCATCGGGAAGACGGTGGCCACGTTGATGCTGCGCGCGATGCCGAACACCGACACCTGCCACTGCGCCGGGTCGACCCCGAGCAGCCTGGTCAGCTCCTCGGCCTCGGAGCTGCTGACCACGTCCATGATGCTCCGGCCGATGGCGCCCGTGCCGAGCGCCCAGCCCAGCGCGAGCAGCACGGTCGGGATCATCAGGCCCCACCACAGGCCCGTGGTGGTGGTCTTGCGGAACTCCGCCTTGATCAGGTTGCCCATCACGCACCACCCTGCTGCTGCCCGTAGGGGTTGTCCGGCTGTTGCTGCCCGGTGCCGGGCGGCGCGTACGGGTTCGGCTGCTGCTGTTGCTGCTGGTAGCCGGGCTGCTGATAACCGGGCTGTTGGTAACCGGGCTGCTGCTGGTAACCGGGCTGCTGGTACCCCTGCTGCTGGTAACCGGGCGGCGGCGCGTAGTACCCGCTGCCCTGCTGCTGCCCCGGGAACTGACCCTGCCCCGGCGGGAACTGCCCCGGGAACTGGCCCGGCGGGAACTGGCCCTGCGCCGCGTACTGGTCCTGCCCCGCGTACTGACCGCTGGTGAGCTGGAAGAACAGCCGCTCCAGGTCGGCCCTCTCCTCCTCGATCCCGTAGATCGACACGCCCGCCTTCAGCGCCACGTCCGCGACCTGCTGGACCTCGACCCCGGTGATCGCGATCCGCCCGTCCGGCAGTTGCTCGATGCCCGCGACGCCCTGCTCGCGCAACGCCGCGACCAGCGCGCCCGCGTCCGAGGGCTGCACCAGCACCCGCGCCTGCTGCTGCGCCCGCAGGTTGTCCAGCGGCCCGTAGAACATGGTCTGGCCGCGGCTGATGATGACCACCTGGTCCACGGTCTGCTCGACCTCGGCCAGCAGGTGGCTGGAGATCAGCACGGTCCGCCCGCTGCGCGCGAACGACTGGAGGAACGACCGCAGCCAGGCGATGCCCTCGGGGTCGAGCCCGTTGGCCGGCTCGTCGAGCACGAGGATCTGCGGGTCGCCCAGCAGCGCGGTGGCCAGCGCCAACCGCTGCTTCATGCCGAGCGAGAACTCACCCGCCTTGCGGTCGCCCGCCGCGCCCAGCCCCACGAGCTGGAGCACCTGGTCGGCCCGCGCGTCCGGCACGCCGATCGCGGCGGCGTAGACCCGGAGGTGGTTGCGCGCGGTGCGCTTGGGGTGGAAGCCCTGCGCCTCCAGCACCGCGCCGACCACCCGGCCGGGGTTGCCGAGCCGGTCGAAAGGGCTGCCGTTGATCAGGGCGGTGCCCGCGGTCGGGGTCACCAGGCCGAGCAGCATGCGCAGGGTCGTCGTCTTGCCCGCGCCGTTGGGTCCGAGGAAGCCGGTCACGGAACCGGGTTCCACCGTGAAGCTGAGATTCTGCACCGCCGCGACCGGACCGAACTGCTTGGTCAAGCCCTGCACCACGATGCGGCCACTGCCGTCGTGCACGCGTCCCTCCCGGATTGCTCCTACCGGGCGTCATCCTGCCTTAGCGGGATCACTCGGGGAGGGCATGTCGTGGTTTCGACACCACCACGGGCAGTTCCGCGGTGGCCTCGGGGTCCCCCGACGGATTCCCCGGCGGACCACCGGGCAGCCCGCCGAACAGGTCACCGGGCAGGCCGCCCACCACGCCGCCCGCCGGACCGCCGGGCGCGGTCCCCGGCACCTCCTCCGCGCGGTGCGCCGCGCGGTGCGCCGACCGCCGCGCGCGCCGCCGCTCCCGGTGCGTGGAGCCCTCGCCGATGAGGTGCTGGTGCGCCATCGTCCACACCTGGCACGGCCACCTCTTGTTCCGCAGCACGCCGGGGCACGCCCGGCAGCGGCCGTCCGGACCCTGCTGGTGCACGGTCAGCAGCAGCCGCCAGCCGTCGGCCAGGCGGTGGATCTCGGCGCGCGCGAGCGGCACCAGCGAGTCGGCCTCACCGCGCTCGGCGGCCTCGTCGAGCAGCGCCAACCGGCGCAGCACCGCGGCCCGCAGGGCTTCGTCCAAGACGCTCACATCCTGTCCGCGGCCTGGTCGAGCAGGCGGTGCAGTCGGCGGGTTTGGGTGACGGACATCACAGCCGATTCGCCGGGCGGGGAGACCAGGAGCACCCGGTCGTCCTCGACGATCACGGTCATCGACCGGTCCCGCCCGAACGGGTCGTGGCAGTCGATCCAGTCCTGTGGTTGAGCCATCGGCACTCCGATCGGAGGTGGCGCGGCGCCTCGCCGCGCGAGCGGACGACCCCGCTGCGTAGCGACGCGGGTTCCCAGACCTGTCCATCGGCCGACGAGCCGCCGTGACTTACCCGTTACCGTCTAGATTCACTCGTTCGCTTGAACCACGTGCACGCACCGTGGTTCAGGTGGCGGGTGGTGTGGGCCGGACCGGTGGGCCCGCTGGGCAGGGCCCCCGAACTCCGGCTAGGATTGGCAGCGCGGCCCGCTCCCAGTGACCCCCAGGCTGGTTGAGCGGGCCGCCTCTCACGTCGAGGGCCCCGCTCACGGTAGGTGAGCGGGGCCCTCTCTTCTCCCGGATCAGCTCGTGGGCTCCCGGATCAGATCTCGACCGCGGTGTGCTCCAGGTCGTGGGCCTCGGCGACCGGCCGGTTGGTCAGCGCGCCCTCGTGCGCGTTCAGGCCCAGGGCCAGCGACGCGTCCGCGCGCAGCGCCTCCCTCCAGCCCCGGTCGGCCAGCGCCACGGCGTGCGGCAGGGTCACGTTGGTCAGCGCGTAGGTCGACGTGCGCGGCACCGCGCCGGGCATGTTGGCCACGCAGTAGAAGACCGAGTCGTGGACCTGGTAGGTCGGGTCGGCGTGCGTGGTGGGCCGCGAGTCGGCGAAGCAGCCGCCCTGGTCGATCGCGATGTCCACCAGCACCGAGCCGGGCTTCATCTGCGCCACCAGCTCGTTGGACACCAGCTTCGGGGCCTTGGCGCCGGGCACCAGCACCGCGCCGATCACCAGGTCGGCCTCGCGCACGGCCTGCTCGACCGCGTACCGGGTGGACGTGACGGTGCGCAGCCGGCCCTGGAACAGGGCGTCGACGTGCCGCAGCCGGTCGACGTTGGTGTCCAGGATCTCGACGTCCGCGCCCATGCCCGCGGCGATGGTGGCCGCGTTCAGGCCCGCCACGCCGCCGCCGATGACGACCACGCGCGCCGGGTGCACGCCGGGCACGCCGCCGGGCAGCACGCCCCGGCCGCCGGAGGGCTTCATCAGCGCGAACGCGCCCACCTGCGGCGCGAGCCTGCCCGCGACCTCGGACATCGGGGCGAGCAGCGGCAGCGCGCCGTTCGGGCTCTGCACGGTCTCGTAGGCGATGGCGGTGGTGCGGGACGCCAGCAGCGCCTCGGTCAGCGGCCGGTCGGCGGCCAGGTGCAGGTAGGTGAACAGGACCTGGCCCTCGCGCAGCCGGGGGTGCTCCTCGGCCACCGGCTCCTTGACCTTGAGCACCAGCTCGCCCTCGGTCCACACGTCGTCCGCGCTCGCCAGCACCTTGGCGCCGGCGGCGAGGTACTCCTCGTCCGTGATGGCCGAACCGAGCCCGGCGCCCGCCTCCACGTAGACGTCGTGGCCGCGCGTGGTCAGCTCGTGGGCGCCCGCCGGGGTCAGCGCGACGCGGTACTCGTGGTTCTTGATCTCGCGGGGAACTGCGATCCGCACGGTGGGCTCCTTCGGCCGTCGTTGCACCAAAGGTCGGTTACCCGGTTCGCGGTGTCATCGTGCTCCCGGCACGAACGGCCGGGGGCCCGGTTGTGCCGGCAGGACAAGTCGACCGGCGCGTTGACACCCGTCCCACCCGCCACCTAGCGTGCGGGCAAGTCAACTGAACATCGGCCGCGGCGTCGCGCAGAGACGCCGGAACCCGCGCGGGAGAGACCCCGGGCACCGTCCCGGGGCGCCGAAGGAGCAAGCACCCCGCACACTCTCAGGCAGCGAGAACCGCTCGGGTGAGGCGACTCTGGAAAGCGTGCTCCACAGCGCGCACCCACGGTGCAAGCCGCAGCTTCGTGCGGCGAAGCTCTCAGGTCCCAGGACAGAGTGGGGGAACCAGGACCACCACCCAGGGAGCGCTGTCGTGACCTTTCCGGAGAAGCTGCTGTACACGCCCGAGCACGAGTGGGTCGACTGGGCGCCGGGCGCCCAGGACCCCGTGGCGATCGGCATCACCTCGTACGCGGCCGAGTCGCTGGGCGACATCGTGTTCGTCGACCTGCCCAAGGCGGGCACCCGCGTGACGTCCGGCGAGGTGTGCGGCGAGCTGGAGTCCACCAAGTCGGTCAGCGAGCTGTTCGCGCCGGTCACCGGCGAGGTCGTCGAGGTCAACCCGGCCGTGGTCACCGACCCGTCGCTGATCAACAACGACCCGTACGGGCGCGGCTGGCTGTTCAAGGTGGCGGTCGAGGAGGCCACCGGGCTGCTGACCGCGGCGAAGTACGCGGAACTGACCGAGGCCTGATCGTGGCCATCAGCGTGTTCGACCTGTTCTCCGTCGGCATCGGCCCGTCCAGCTCGCACACGGTCGGCCCGATGCGCGCGGCGACGATGTTCGCGGCCAGGCTGCGGCCCGCGCTCGCGTCCGTGAACCGGGTGCGGGTGGAGCTGTTCGGTTCGCTCGGCGCGACCGGCCACGGCCACGGCAGCCCGAAGGCGGTGCTCCTCGGGCTGGAGGGGCACCGGCCGGAGGAGGTCGACCCGGCGGCGGCCGAGGCCCGGGTCGCGGAGATCCGCGCGTCCGGCAGGCTCCGGCTGGGCGGTGCGCGGGAGATCGCCTTCACCGAGGACGACGACCTGGTCATGCACCGGCGCAAGTCGCTGCCGCTGCACCCCAACGGCATGAGCTTCACCGCTCACGCCGGGTCGGAGGTCGTCGACTCGGCGGTGTACTACTCGGTCGGCGGCGGTTTCGTGGTCGACGAGACGGCCGCCGGCGCCGACCGGATCAAGGCGGACCGGACGGCGCTGGCGCACCCGTTCAAGTCCGGCGACGAGCTGCTGGCGCGGACCCGCGAGACCGGGCTGCCGATCAGCGGGGTGATGCTGGCCAACGAGCTGTCGTGGCGCGACGAGACCGAGGTCCGGGGCGGCCTGCTGCACATCTGGCGGGTCATGCAGGACTGCGTCGAGAGGGGCTGCACCGAGACCGGCGTCCTCCCCGGGGGCTTGAAGGTCCGGCGGCGGGCCGCGGAGATGCGGCAACTGCTGGCGGCCGAGCACTACGCCACCGACCCCCTGCGGGTGATGGACTGGGTGACGCTGTTCGCGCTGGCGGTGAACGAGGAGAACGCCGCGGGCGGCCGGGTGGTGACGGCCCCGACCAACGGGGCGGCCGGCATCGTGCCCGCGGTGCTGCACTACTACGCGAGGTTCGTGCCGGGCGCCTCGGACGACGGCGTGGTGCGGTTCCTGCTGACCGCGGGCGCCATCGGCGTGCTGTTCAAGGAGAACGCGTCGATCTCGGGCGCCGAGGTGGGCTGCCAGGGCGAGGTGGGCTCGGCCTGCTCGATGGCGGCCGGCGGGCTGGCCGAGGTGCTGGGCGGCACGCCGGAGCAGGTCGAGAACGCGGCCGAGATCGCGATGGAGCACAACCTCGGGCTGACCTGCGACCCGATCGGCGGGCTGGTGCAGATCCCGTGCATCGAGCGGAACGCGCTGGCGTCGATCAAGGCGATCACGGCGGCGCGGATGGCGCTGCGGGGGGACGGGTCGCACTTCGTGTCGCTGGACAAGGTCATCAAGACCATGCGGGAGACCGGCCGGGACATGAAGGACAAGTACAAGGAGACGGCCCGGGGCGGGCTGGCGGTGAACGTGATCGAGTGCTGACGGTCGCGGTGACACCCGGCCCCGCGTTGGCGCGTGGGCCGGGTGTGGCCTGTTGCAGTGGCGCACCACGGGTGCCCGGGAGGTCGGTGTCACACTCGGGGGATGAGCGTTGAGCCGTGTCCTGCCGGGGAGGGCGGCGTGCACGTGCCGTCCCCGGCGCCGGGTCGTGACCGCTGCCAGCTGTGCGGACGGGACCTGAGGTGAAGGCCGTCCAGTTGCCGCGGGATGCGCGTGGCCAGCGGTTGTGCCGCCACGAGTACGCCGGGGGCTGCACGTGGTGGTGCAGCTACCGGCGCGGCGTGGTGTGCGTCGGGCCGGCGGTCGGGTTGCTGGCCGCGGCCTGCGTGATGCTGTGGCTGTGGGGCGACGAGGCGGGGCGGCAGCGGGCGGTCGAGGCGGCGGTCGGGATGCTGCTGGTGGCGGGGGCGGGTGCAGCGGCGGTGCTGGTCGCCGAACGCGCCAGTGACCGCATCTGAACCTCGGTCGCGTCCGGCGTGCCGGACGCGCGTCCTCCACCGCGCCGCACCGCTCCGTCGACTAGCGCGGCAGCGCCGACTCGACCGCCGCCACCACCTCGTCCGCCTCCGGGTCGGTGGTCGGGCGGAAGCGGGCGATCACCGAACCGGTCGGGGACAGCACGAACTTCTCGAAGTTCCACTGCACGTCACCGGCCGCGCCGGAGCCGTCCGGCACGGCGGTCAGCTCCTCGTACACCGGGTGCCGGTCCGGGCCGTTCACGTCGACCTTCTCGAACAGCGGGAACGTCACCCCGTACGTGGTCGAGCAGAACGTGGCGATCTCCTCCGCCGTGCCCGGCTCCTGGCCCGCGAACTGGTTGCACGGGAAACCGACCACCGAGAAACCGCGCTCCGCGTACCTCTCGTGCAGGCGCTCCAGGCCCTTGTACTGCGGCGTCAGGCCGCACCGCGACGCGACGTTGACCACCAGCAGCGCCTTGCCGGCCAGCGAACCCAGGCTGGACGCCTCGCCGGACAGGGTGTGGACCGGGATGTCGTGGATGCTCATGCCCGAAGGCTAGATCCCACCCGGACCGCGGGCCTGCGCAGGCCGACCGCCCCGCCCAGGACCAGCACCAGCCCCGGCAGCGCCAGTGGGCCGGCCAGCGCCCACGCCGAGCCGGCCTCGACGGGCGCGGCCGCCGCCGACAGGCACAGCGCCACCGCGAACGCCGCCACGGTGGTCCGCAGGGCGTTGTCGGGCACCGCGTCCGCCAGCGCGAACAGGCCGACGCCGAGGGCGATCAGCGGGCCGACCGCCGGGTGCGACGCCACGAGCACGGCCGCGCCGAGCAGCGCCACGACCAGCGTCGGGTACAGCACCCCGCGCCGCCACAGCGCGGCCGCCGCGGCCAGCAGGATCACGCCCGTGCCGGTGCCCGTCCACCAGCGCGGCAGGTCGTGCAGGGCGGTGCTCGCCGGCAGGGCCGCCCAGCCGACACCGGCCGCGGCCAGGTAGGCGCCCGCGGGTGTCGCGTACCCGAGGCCCCGCGCCACCACCCACGCGCCCACCAGGAGCACGGCCACCCAGTAGAGGCCGACCGCGGTCGGGTGGCGCAGGTCCGGGAGGTTCACCGCCTGCGAGAGGACGTCGCCGCCGCGCCGCCCCGACCCGCCCGGCCGGTACAGCGGCAGCACCAGCAGCGTCGCCACCCCGAAGAACAGCAGCGGCGCCGCCCACGCCCGCCGCGCCACGTCCGCTTCCCCCATCGGACCAGGTTGGCAGCGGTCCGCGACCAGCGTCAACCGCTCGGCCGGCACACCGCCACCACCACCCGCGGGCCGAGCAGGCGCGCCGGCGCGGTGCGGACCAGTCCGACGCGCAGGCCGAACACCAACCGCGTGCCCGGTGGCCAGTGCCGGGAACGTCACCGGAACGCCGACCGCGCAGAGCCGGAGGTCACCCATCGTCATCCCCCGGGCGACTGGGCCGGAGGATGGATCGGACCTGCTGAGACGGTGCGCCGGTGGGGGAGAGGTCCGATCACTCGGGTGGAGCAGGCGACCCGCCGCTGCGTGATCCCCGGCGGGGACGGGACGCGCCGGCGCGGTTTCACCGATGTGAACTTCGTTGACGCTGGTGTGACCGACTCCCTAACGTCAACGGCGAGAGGTCCGAGGACCTCGTCAACCCGAGGAGGGGGCCACGACTTCGGCGGCGGTGTCGTGGCCCCCTTCCCGGGCGTGTGGGCCGGTGGTCGCGGGGACTGCGGTGGTCAGAAGTCGAAGACCGGGCCCGTGTGCGAGCGCATCACGCAGGCGTTCGGGAACTCCGCCTCGAACGTGCGCTTCTCGCCGCGCCACTTGCCGATGGCCTTGACCCGCACGGGGGCGTACTCCAGCGTGCAGGCCCCGTCGCCGGGGACCAGGCCGGCGACGTCACCGTCCACTTCGGACAGGATGGAGCAGGTCTCGTCCGCCCTGGGGTGCAGGCCGCCGTTCGGCTCGCAGACGAGGTTCACGATCTGGAGGGTGCCGTCACGCGTCGAGCTGAGCATGAAGTTCGACTCCGGGACGGTGAAACCGGGTACCAGTGCGGCGATCGCCGCGAGGACGGGAAGTGGTGCCATGTGCCCACGATGGGCCTCTCGCACCGCCTCCTCCAGTTATCTCACCGAAAAGTGTGGTTCCGCTCAAGGTTCACGCCAGTCGGGCCGATAGTCCCGTTACCTGCGAGTAGGTGAGTGCGCCCTCGTCGCGCCGGGAACACGCGGCCCCGAGACCGCCACGACCGGGGACCGCCACGACCGGGAGTCAGTCGGCGAGCCGGACGACCGCGCCCGTCCGCGCCGACTCGAACGCCGCCTCCACGACCTCCAGCCCGGCCACCGCGTCCGCGCCGGGCACCGGGGCCCGACCGGCCGCGACGGCCGCGTAGAAGTCCTGGTACGCGCCGGGCTCGGTGCGCACCGGCGCGTCGCCCAGCAGGCCCCAGCGCTCCCGGTCGTCCTCGCCCCAGCCGGGTCCGCCGGGCGTCGCGCCCGCCTTCAGCGCCTCCTCCTGCGGGTCCATGCCGGACTTCACGAACGCCGACCGGTCGCCCAGCACCCGGAACCGGGGCCCGAGCGAGGCCGCCAGCGCCGACGTCCACAGGTGCGACACCGCGCCGGTGGTGTGGGTCAGCGCGAGGAAGGCGTCGTCGTGCGCCTTCGCGCCCGCCCGCAGCGTCCGCACCTCGGCGTACACGGCGGTGGGCCGCCCGAACAGGGCGATCGCCTGGTCGACCAGGTGCGTGCCCAGGTCGTAGACGACGCTGCCCAGGTCGGCCGGGTCGCCGGACTCCTTCCAGGAGTCCTTGACCTCCGGCCGCCACCGCTCGAACCGCGACTCGAACCGGTGCACGCGGCCCAGCGCGCCCTCGCCGACCAGCCGCGCCACCGTGCGGAAGTCGCCGTCCCACCGCCGGTTGTGGAACGGCGCGAGCAGCAGGCCGCGGGACGCCGCCAGGTCGACCAGCCCGCGGGCCTCGGCCGCGGTCGCCGCGAACGGCTTGTCGACCACCGCGCCCAGGCCGTGCTCCAGCGCGGCGCGGGCGTGCCCGGAGTGGAAGCGGTTGGGCGTGGTCACCACGGCCAGGTCGAACTCGTCGGCCCGCGCCCACAGCTCGTCGGGCGACGCGATCAGCTCCGCCCCGGGGTAGCGGGCGGCCACCTCGGCCCGCCGCCCGGCGTTGCCGGTGACCACGGCGGCCAGCTCCAGGCCGGGCGTCGCGTCGAGGAACGGTGCGTGGAACGCGGCTCCGCCGAGCCCGTAGCCGATCAGTGCGGTGCGCATGCGGGGAACCCTAGGCTTCCCACGACGTGGACGCCCTGTCGTGGGCGGTCACGCACCGCTACGTTCAGCCCCATGAGTCTGCTGGTGAAGCGACGGCACGTGGATCACGTGCGCGTCACCAGCACGGCCTGTCGCCTCGGCTGATCCACCTCGTTCCAGCACCGCCGTCCCCCCTTCGGCGTGCCCTCTTCACCACCCCAGCCTGACAGGAGCCCCCGGCATGTCCTGGTCGTTCGACACCAAGCAGGTCCACTCCGGCGCCGCGCCCGACCCCGCCACCGGCGCCCGGGCGACGCCGATCTACCAGACCACCTCGTTCGTGTTCCGCGACACCGCGCACGGCGCGGCGCTGTTCAGCCTCGCGGAGCCCGGCAACATCTACACCCGCATCAACAACCCCACCCAGGACGTGCTCGAACAGCGGGTCGCCGCGCTGGAGGGCGGCATCGCGGCGGTGGCGTTCGCCTCCGGCCAGGCCGCCGAGACCGCCACGATCCTCAACCTCGCCCGCGCGGGCGACCACCTCGTCTCCAGCGCCTCCCTCTACGGCGGCACCTACAACCTGTTCCACTACACGCTGCCCAAGCTCGGCATCGAGGTGTCCTTCGTGGACGACCCCGACGACCTCGACGCGTGGCGCGCGGCCGTGCGGCCCGACACCAAGGCGTTCTTCGCCGAGTCGCTGGCCAACCCGCGCAGCAACGTGCTGGACATCGAGGGCGTGGCCGAGGTGGCGCACGAGGCGGGCGTGCCGCTGGTCGTGGACAACACCGTGCCGACGCCCTACCTGCTGCGGCCCCTGGAGCACGGCGCGGACATCGTGATCCACTCCGCCACCAAGTACCTGGGCGGCCACGGCAACGCCATCGCGGGCGTGGTGGTCGACGGCGGCCGGTTCGAGTTCTCCGACGCCGAGCGGTTCCCCGACTTCAACGAGCCCGACCCCAGCTACCACGGCCTCCGGTACTGGCCCGCGCTCGGCCACGGCGCGTTCGCCGCCAAGCTGCGCGTGCAGGGCCTGCGCGACACCGGCGCGGCCATCGCGCCGCTGAACAGCTTCCTGGTCCTCCAGGGCATCGAGACGCTGTCGCTGCGCCTGGAGCGGCACTCGGCCAACGCGCTGGAGCTGGCCCGCTGGCTGGAGTCGCGCGACGAGGTGGAGAAGGTGCACTACGCGGGCCTGGAGTCCAGCCCGTGGCACGAGCTGGCGCGGAAGTACCTGCCGGACGGCCAGGGCGGCATCGTGTCCTTCGAGCTGCGCGGCGGCGTCGAGGCGGGCCGGGCGTTCGCGGACGGCCTGGAGCTGTTCAGCCAGCTCGCCAACATCGGCGACGTCCGCAGCCTGGTCATCCACCCGGCCAGCACCACGCACAGCCAGCTCACCGCGGAGGAGCAGGCCGTCGCCGGCGTCACGCCGGGCCTGATCCGGCTGTCGGTCGGCATCGAGGGCGTGGAGGACCTCAAGGCGGACCTGGAGGCGGGCTTCCGCGCCGCGAAGTCGGTGCTGTGACGACCGCTCCGGACCTCGGGGCCACCGTCGGGAAGACCCCTCGCGCCGCCGGCGGGTGGCGCGAGGGGGACCCCGACGGGCGCAGGCGCTGGTTCCGCGGCGCCCTGCCCGGCCTGCCCCTGAAGATCGCCTACGAGACGTGGGGCGAGCCGAACGCGGACCGCTCGAACGCGGTGCTGGTGCTGCACGCGCTGACCGGCGACAGCCACGTGGCGGGCGGGGTCGAGCCGGGTCACCCGACGCCGGGCTGGTGGGACGGCCTGGTCGGGCCGGGTCGGGCGCTGGACCCCGCCGAGTGGTTCGTGGTCGCGCCGAACGTGCTGGGCGGCTGCCAGGGCACCACCGGGCCGTGGGCCGCCGCGCCGGACGGCAGGCCGTGGGGCCCGCGGTTCCCCCGAGTGTCGGTGCGGGACCAGGTGGCGGCCGAGGTGCTGCTGGCCGACCACCTGGGCGTCGGGTCGTGGGCGGCCGTGCTGGGTGGGTCCATGGGCGGGATGCGCGCGCTGGAGTGGGCGGTGTCCGAGCCCGACCGGGTGCGGTCGCTGCTGGTGCTGGCCGCGCCCGCGGCGTCGACCGCGGAGAACGTCGCGCTGGCCTCGGCGCAGCTGCGGGCCATCGAGCTGGACCCGGTGCGCGGCATGGGCGTGGCCCGGCGGATCGCCCACATCAGCTACCGCAGCGAGCCGGAGCTGGACGCCCGGTTCGGGCGCGAGGTGCAGCCGGACGGGCGGTTCGCGGTCGAGTCCTACCTGGACCACCACGCCGACAAGCTGGCCCGCCGGTTCGACCCGGAGAGCTACGCGGTGCTGACCGAGGCCATGAACGGCCACGACGTGGGCCGGGGCCGGGGCGGCGTGCGGGCGGCGCTGGGCCGGGTCACCGCGCGCACGATCGTGGCGGGCGTCGACTCGGACCGGCTCTACCCGCTGCGCCTCCAGCGGGAGGTCGCCGACGCCGTGCCCGGCGCGGGCGGGCTCCGCGTGGTGACCTCGCCTCACGGCCACGACGCCTTCCTCATCGAGGTGGACCAGGTGGCCGCGCTGGTGGGCGAGCTGCTGGAGGGGGTCGGCAGCCCGCGGTGACGCGGGTGGACTCCCGGTCCGGCCGCGCGATGCCCGAGCAGGTCGACGACACCCGGCAGCCCGTCCTGGAGCCCGCAGGTGCCGACGACCTCCTGGCACGCGCCCGCAAGCGCTTGCGGGGTGGTGCGGTCCGGAGTCGGGTCCGGCGCCGCCCCAGCCGCCGAGGCCGCGGACCGACCGGTCAGGGCTCCGCGTCGATCACGTGCGGGAGTCCGACCCGCGGAAGTGGGCAGCGGCGCCGGAAGCGGTCACTCGTCCAGGGCGGCGGCGATCCACGGCGACACCGGCAGGTCGCGCGTCTGGCACTCGGCGGCCAGCTTCACCGTCCAGCGCAGCGCCTGGAGCACCACGGTGGCCAGCTCCTGCGGTTGCCCGTTGGCCAGCGCGATCTCGATCTGCTCGGCCGCCGCCTCCTGGTCGCCGTGCACCTCGGCGAGCAGCGTGCGGATGGCGGTGCGGACCGGCGGGTCGGCGTCGTCGATCGGCACCTCCTGCCCGTCCTCGTCGAAGACCTGCATCTTCACCGGTGTCGCGCCGCCCGACCCGAGCGCGGCGACCATCTCGCTGCACTCGGAGAACAGCAGCAGGACCAGCTCCCGGATCTCCTCGTTGCCCTCCGGGGAACCGCTGAGGTAGCCGGTGACCAGGTCGACCGCGACCGCGTCCTCACCGGCCTTGGCGGCGGTCAGGGCCTCGGCGGCCACGGCCTGGAGCCGTGCGCGGCGGTCCGGATCTTGCTGCGGGTGCATGCGGCCATCTTCCGAGGGTGAGTGGGTGTGCACAGCTCTTGCCTATTGCCTACCCGGTGGTGTTCGGCTGAAGCAACGCCTTGTCCGCCGGGGTGCTACTCGGGTATGTCGATCTGCGGGGGCACGTGCCGGGGTACCCGGGCCGACCTGCCATCAGGCGCATGATCCGCACTTTCCTCCGGGTCGTGCTGCTCCGCGACCGCACGCGGATCTTCGGGGTCTCCCGCCTCGGCGTGGCGCCGGCGCCCGCCCGGGCCCTGGCCGTGTCGATCACCTGGGGTGCCGACTGCGCCGACACCCCGGACCCGGACGGGTGGTGGTCGGGCCGACCGGCGACGGGGGTTCGGGGTGCGTGCGACGATCGCGGTGGAGCGGCGTCGGCGTCCGCGGCGCAGGTGCGGCGGCCGGTCGCGCCGGTGGCGGTGCTGCTCGGCGCGCGGGCGCTGGTCCTGTTCGGACTGTCGTTGCGCGGCCTGCCGCGGCGGGCGGTGCGGACGACCGGCTACGGCTGCTGGAGCGCCTCACGCGGCTGCCGCTGTTCCTCGCCGTGCGCCTGGTCCTGCTTCGGCAGCGCCGCCAGCAGCGCGACCGCGATCGTCGCGCCGTGCAGGGCGACCTCCGCGGCGGACGGCCGGAGCACCAGCAGCGGCGGCACGCAGGCCAGCGCGGTCAGCAGCCAGGGCCGGCGGGTGTGGCAGCCGCCCGAGTGGGCGGTGTGCAGCAGGTACCAGCCGAGCAGCAGGTGGATCAGGTTCTGGAGCGGGTCGACCCGGAACACCACCAGCACGCCCGCCGTGCCCGCGAACCCGGTGACGACGAACCCGAGCACGCCCAGCACGCCGTAGCCGACGCCGAGGGTGACGGCCAGCCGGGTGCGGTGGGTCTCCCTGGTCCGGGACGGCAGGTGGGTGGCGCCGCGCTCGAAGCGGTGGAACAGCAGCAGCACGGGCAGGAGCAGCAGCACGAGCACGGCCGTCCAGCGGGGCCGGTGGACGACCCAGCCGAACGCGGCGGGCCCGTCGAGCACGCCGAGCAGCCCGACCACCGCGGCGAGCGCGGTGAGGTAGCCGAGGTAGACCGTCATGGGCGCGGCGCGGGTGAACTCGACGACCCGCCACTGCCGGTGCCCCTCCAGCCACGCGGCCACGCGGGGGCGCAGCAGCAGCACCACGCAGATCTGGGCCAGGCCGAGCACCAGCAGGCAGACGGTCGGCGGGTTGAGGTTGGAGGTCCGCTCGCCGGGCAGCGCCATCATGGTGCGCGGGTAGCCGCCGAGCGTGATCAGCGCCAGGAGCACGGGCACCGCGGCGACCGCGAGCAGGGCGAGGACGCGGCGGGGGAGGCGCAGCAGGCTGCCGTCGGCGTAGTGGAACCCGAGCTGCTGGAGCAGCAGCGCGCCGAGGAGCAGGTTGAGGTGGCCGCCGGTGTGCCAGTCGGAGCCGATGCGCAGCGCGTCGACCAGGATCATCAGGGCGACCAGCGCGACCGGCGTGAGCAGGCGGGCGTCGCGGTGCAGCCGGGCCATCACCGGGGTGGCGGCCACGGCGACGAGGTAGAGGCCGAGGAACCACAGCGGGTGGGCGATGAGCCTGCCGAACAGCTCGACCCGGGACTTGTCCACGTCGAGCAGTTCGAGCGGCAGCGGCAGGACCAGCCAGGCCAGCACGAACGCCAGCACCGGGCGCAGCAGCCACGAGGTGCGGGCGGCCAGGTAGCGGCCGTAGCCGCCGTGCCCGGCCTGGACGGCGTGCCAGCTGACCAGGTTGGCGTGGCCGCCCGCGAAGTAGAAGACCGGGATGGCCTGGAGGAACCAGGTGAGCAGCCACAGCCAGTGCGGGTCGGCGCCCGCCCAGTGCGTCACGGTCAGCACCGAGTGGCCGACGACGACCAGGCCCAGGGCGGCCAGGCGCAGGAACGTGGCGTAGCGGTCGGGCTGCCGCGGCTCCGGCGGCGGACCGGGCGGCTCGCGGCGGCGCGGCAGGCGGGCGACGAGCAGGAAGACGACGACGGCGCTGCCGAAGCCCCAGGCCAGCACCGGTTCGTGCCCCGGCGGTCCCCAGCGCTGGCGCCAGGAGTTGAACTCCAGTCCCGCGGTGTAGAGCTGGGCGGTGGCGTGGCACCGGCCGGGGTTGCCGCGCGGGTTGCGGTCGCACTGGCCGCGCATGTCCAGGATGAGGCGGGTGTCCAGGGCCTCGCGCGCCTGCCGGTCCAGGGGGCGGCCCTTGCTCTCGGCGTAGCGGAGGAGGTCGTAGCCCAGGTCGTGGGCCTTGCAGCCGGTGCCGAAGTCCCACTCGGTGTCGCCGGCGGGTCCCGAGCAGCCGCCGCCGGGGTCGATGGCGCGGGTGGTGCCGTCCGGGGCGGTGACGACCCGCGGGGTGCGGTGCACGACCTCGGTGAAGTCGGCGGGGAACTCGGCCAGAGGGCTGGTGGTGGAGGGGTTGACCATCGCGGTGACGGCGCGGGCGGCGACGGCGACGTCCCCGGTGAGCGGTGGCGGGTCGGTGGCGCCCGCGGGGCGGGAGGCGATGACGCCGCAGGCGAAGACGGCCAGGGTGATCAGGGCGAAGCGGAACCAGGCCGGTAAGCGGGCGAACGACCGGAAGCCCGGCCACCCCCCGGTGGTCTTCCCCTCTTCGTCATCCATCGGCCGTCCAGGCTACGGATCGGCGTCGCGCGCCGCCAACCGGTTGAGCCCCCTGTCGGGGTGGGGTTGACCCCACCGCCGATCAGGCGATCGGGGGCGGGCCGGGTTCGGGTGCCCGGGGCCGGTCGGCGCCGAGCGAGGTTCCGGGTGCTCAGGCGGTCGCGCCCGACAGGGAGGCCAGGGCCATCCGCGACAGCAGCTTCGCCATCTGCTCCCGGTCGAGGTGGGCGCTGTGCGGCGTCGAGTTGATCAGGCCGAACACGGCGTGCGCGGCGGCCCGCGCGGTCGGCTCGTCCACCTCCGGCGAGGTCTTGCGGATCGTCTCGACCCACACCTCCACGTAGCGCCGCTGGAGCGCTCTCACCAGCCGCCGGTCGGGGTCGGTCAAGTTGGCCAGGTTCCGGATCTGCACGGTGATCAGCGCCGGGTCGTCCAGCGCGAAGTCGACGTGCCAGCGGATCAGCTCGCGCAGCGCGTGCTCCGGGTCGCGGGACACCGCGACGCGCGCCAGCCCGCCGTCGAGCAGGCGTTCGCTGATCTGCGTGAGCATTTCCCCCAGCATCGCGTCCTTGCTGCGGAAGTGCCGGTAGAGCGCGGGTCCGGAAATGCCCACCGCCGCGCCGATGTCGTCGATGCCGACGCCGTGGAAGCCGTGCCGGGCGAATAGTTCGGCGGCGGCGGCCAGGATCTGGTCACGGCGGCTCTGCTTCACGGGTACGTCCGGCACGGCGCCCATCTTAAGCGGCCCGACCACCCCGGGTAAACGTCCGTTAACGCGGGTGCCACGTGGAGATCGTTAACTACCTGGGGTAACCGGTTGTTAACTCTTGACCCACTCTTCTTGGTCGGGTCTAACTGCTGGTAACTGTTGTTGTGCACTGCATCACACCCTGCGTTGTTTCCCTCCGGGAGTCTCCGATGCGCCTTGTCAAAACCCTGTCCAGCGCCGCGGTCGCGTTCGCCGCGACGCTGGCGCTCGTCACGCCGGCCCAGGCGGCCGGCGCCAATTACGTCGCGCTCGGCGACTCCTACTCCTCGGGGACCGGCACCGGCACCTACTACAGCGACTCGGGCAGCTGCAAGCGCAGCCAGTACGCCTACCCGGCGCTCTGGGCGGCCTCGAACGCGCCCGCGTCCTTCAAGTTCGTCGCCTGCTCCGGCGCCCGCACCGGCGACGTGCTGAACAACCAGGTCAGCGCGCTCAGCTCGTCGACGTCCCTGGTCAGCGTCTCGGTCGGCGGCAACGACGCCGGCTTCTCCGACGTGATCACCACCTGCACCCTGGGCACGGACACGACCTGCGCGAACCGCGTGAACCAGGCCAAGGCCTACGCCACCGGCACCCTGCCCGGCCAGCTCGACAACGTCTACACCCAGATCCGCAACCGCGCGCCGTCCGCCAAGGTCGTCGTGCTGGGCTACCCGCGCCTGTACAAGGTGCCGGGCTCCTGCTCGGTCGGCCTGAGCGACACCAAGCGGGCCGCGATCAACTCCGCCGCCGACACCCTGCACCAGGTCATCTCGGCCCGCGCGGCGGCGAAGTCCTTCACCTACCGCGACCTGCGCGGCGCGTTCACCGGGCACGAGATCTGCTCGTCGGACTGGTGGCTGAACAGCCTGTCCTGGCCGGTCGACGAGTCCTACCACCCGAACCGCAACGGCCAGCGCCTCGGCTACCTGCCGCAGTTCACCTCGGCCGCCGGCTGACCGCCGCCGGCCGACAACCGCCGGCCGGCAACCGGCAGTCGACAACTGACAACTGACAGCCGGCAGATAACGACTGACAACTGACGGATGACAACTGACAGATTTTGACCGGTGATCGCTGCCCGGTTGTCGGGAACACCGAAGAGGGGGCCGCAGTCGGCGGCCCCCTCTCGCTTGTCCCCTGGCGTTAACAGGCGCTAACATCCTCATAGGTTAACGACGGCTAACCACGAGGAGCCCATGGACGCCCCGGTGCTGCGCAGCGCGGCCGACAAGTCGGCCGACGCCTTCCGGCGCTACCACGACGAGCACGCGCGCCTGGTGGACGAGTTGCGCGCCAAGCTCCGCGACGCCGCGCGCGGCGGCCCGGAGAAGGCCCGCGAGCGGCACGTCGCGCGCGGCAAGCTGCTGCCCCGCGACCGCGTCGACGCCCTGCTCGACCCCGGTTCGCCGTTCCTCGAACTCTCGCCGCTGGCCGCGGGCGGCATGTACGGCGACGAGGCGCCCGCCGCGGGCGTCATCACCGGCGTGGGGCGCGTGTCGGGCCGCGAGGTCGTGGTCGTCGCCAACGACGCCACCGTCAAGGGCGGCACCTACTACCCGATGACGGTCAAGAAGCACCTCCGCGCCCAGGAGGTGGCGCTGCACAACAACCTGCCCTGCGCCTACCTCGTGGACTCCGGCGGCGCGTTCCTGCCGAAGCAGGACGAGGTGTTCCCCGACCGCGAGCACTTCGGCCGCATCTTCTTCAACCAGGCCACCATGTCCGCCCGGGGCATCCCGCAGGTCGCGGCCGTCCTCGGCTCGTGCACGGCCGGTGGCGCGTACGTGCCCGCGATGTCCGACGAGGCGGTCATCGTGCGGAACCAGGGCACGATCTTCCTCGGCGGCCCGCCCCTGGTGAAGGCCGCGACCGGCGAGGTCGTCACGGCCGAGGAGCTGGGCGGCGGCGAGCTGCACTCGCGCACCTCCGGCGTCACCGACCACCTCGCCGAGGACGACGGGCACGCGCTGCGCGTCGTGCGCTCCATCATCGGCACGCTGGGTCCCCGCCCGCCGCGCCCCTGGCGGGTCGAGCCGAGCGTCGAGCCGGTCGTGGACCCCGCCGAGCTGTACGGCGTGGTGCCCACCGACAGCCGCACCCCTTACGACGTGCGCGAGGTCATCGCCCGAGTGGTCGACGGCAGCCGGTTCCAGGAGTTCAAGAAGGACTACGGCGCCACGCTGGTCACCGGGTTCGCCCGCGTCCACGGCCACCCGGTCGGCATCGTCGCCAACAACGGCGTGCTGTTCGGCGAGTCCGCGTTGAAGGGCGCGCACTTCATCCAGCTGTGCGACCAGCGCTCCGTGCCCCTGGTGTTCCTCCAGAACATCAGCGGGTTCATGGTCGGCCGCGAGTACGAGGCGGCGGGCATCGCCAAGCACGGCGCGAAGATGGTGACGGCGGTGGCGTGCGCGCGGGTGCCGAAGTTCACCGTGGTGATCGGCGGGTCGTTCGGCGCGGGCAACTACTCGATGTGCGGGCGGGCCTACTCGCCCCGGTTCCTGTGGATGTGGCCGAACGCCCGCATCTCGGTGATGGGCGGCGAGCAGGCGGCGTCGGTGCTGGCCACCGTGCGGCGCGACCAGCTCGGCGACCCCTGGTCCGCCGAGGACGAGGAGGCGTTCAAGGCCCCGATCCGGCGGCAGTACGAGGACCAGGGCAACCCGTACTACTCCACGGCCCGGCTGTGGGACGACGGCGTGATCGACCCGATGGACACCCGGACCGTCCTGGGCCTCGCGCTGTCCGCCGCGGCCAACGCGCCGATCGAGCCCGTTTCCTACGGCGTCTTCCGGATGTGATGGGGATGTTCGAGTCGGTTCTGGTGGCCAACCGCGGCGAGATCGCGGTGCGGGTGGTCCGGGCGCTGCGGCGGTTCGGCATCCGGTCGATCGCGGTCCACAGCGACGCGGACGCCGACGCGCCGCACGTGCGGCTGGCGGACGAGGCGGTGCGGCTCGGCCCGGCGGCGGCGCGGGAGAGCTACCTGTCGATCGAGCGGGTGGTCGAGGCCGCGGTGTCGACGGGCGCGCGGGCCGTGCACCCCGGGTACGGGTTCCTGGCCGAGAACGCCGAGTTCGCGCGGGCCTGCGAGAAGGCGGGCCTGGTGTTCATCGGCCCGCCCGCCGAGGCGATCGAGGCGATGGGCGACAAGATCCGCGCCAAGCTGACCGTGGCGGCGGCCGGCGTGCCCGTGGTGCCGGGGCGCGCCGCGGTCGGCATGACCGACGACGACCTGGTGGAGGCGGCCGGCGAGATCGGGTTCCCGGTGCTGCTGAAGCCGTCCGCGGGCGGTGGCGGCAAGGGCATGAGGCTGGTCCGCGAGCCGTCCGGGCTGCGGGACGCGATCGAGTCGGCGCGGCGCGAGGCGCGCGGGTCGTTCGGCGACGACGCCCTGCTCATCGAGCGGTTCGTGACCAACCCGCGGCACGTCGAGATCCAGGTCCTGGCCGACGCGCACGGCCGCGTCATCCACCTCGGGGAACGCGAGTGCAGCCTCCAGCGGCGGCACCAGAAGATCATCGAGGAGGCCCCGTCGCCGCTGCTCACGCCCGAGGTGCGGGAGGCGATGGGTCGGGCGGCGGTGGAGGCGGCGCGGTCCGTCGGGTACGTCGGCGCGGGCACCGTCGAGTTCATCGTCGACGGCGTCTCCGGCGACTACCACTTCATGGAGATGAACACCCGGCTCCAGGTCGAGCACCCGGTCACCGAGCTGGCCACCGGCGTGGACCTGGTCGAGCAGCAGCTGCGCGTCGCGGCCGGCGAGCACCTCCGGCTCGACGACGTGCGGTCCTTCGAGAAGCACGCCGTGGAGGCGCGGGTCTACGCGGAGGACCCGGCGCGCGGGTTCCTGCCGACCGGCGGCACCGTGCTGGCGCTGGACGAGCCCAGTGACGTGCGGGTGGACTCGGCGCTGAGGGTCGGGCTGACCGTCGGCAGCGACTACGACCCCATGCTGGCCAAGGTCGTCGCGTCCGGCGACACGCGCGAGGAGGCGCTGCGGCGGTTGGACGCCGCGCTCGGGCGCATGGTGCTGCTGGGCGTGACGACGAACATCCCGTTCCTGCGGGCGCTGCTGAAGGACCCGGACGTGCGGGCGGGCGCGCTGGACACCGGCCTGGTGGAGCGCAAGCTCGACGAGCTGGTGGCCGTCGACCGGCCGGACGAGGTGCTGGCCGCGGCGGCGCTGGAGCGGCAGCTGTCGCTGCGCGGCGACGACCCGTGGGAGCGCGGCGACGGCTGGCGGGTCGGCGAGCACGCGTGGACCACGTGGCTGATCGACGGCGTGCCGGTGCGCGTGCGCGGCGACGAGGTGTCGGTCGACGGCCGGGAACCGGTGCGCCTCAAGGCCTCCGTCGAGGACGGCGCGCTGGTCGTCGGCACCCGCCGGTACGCGATGGCCAGGTCCGGCGACGTGCTGTGGCTCGGCGCCGGCGGGCGCTCGTGGGCGCTGACCGAGACCCTGCCGTCCGAGGTCGCCGCGACCGCGGGCGGCGCCGCCGGCGGGACGGTGACCAGCCCCATGCCGGGCACGGTGCTCGTGGCGCGCGCGTCCGCCGGTGACGAGGTGGTCGCGGGACAGCCGCTGTTCGTGGTCGAAGCGATGAAGATGGAGCACACCGTCACGGCCCCCGTGGCCGGTGTGCTCGCCGAAGTGCACGTCCGGGCGGGCCACCAGGTCGCGCTGGACCAGACCCTAGCCGTCGTCGTGCCCCACCAGGAGTGAGAACGATGTTGGACTTCCGTCTTGACGAGGAACACGAGGCGCTGCGCAAGACCGTCGAGGAGTTCGCGCGGGCCGAGGTCGCGCCCGTGATCGGCGGGTTCTACGAGCGGGAGGAGTTCCCGTACGAGATCGTCGCCAAGATGGGGCGGATGGGCCTGTTCGGGCTGCCGTTCCCCGAGGAGCACGGCGGCATGGGCGGCGACTACTTCGCGCTGTGCCTGGCGCTGGAGGAGCTGGCGCGGGTCGACTCGTCGGTGGCGATCACGCTGGAGGCCGGTGTGTCGCTGGGCGCGATGCCGGTGTACCGGTTCGGCTCGGACGAGCAGAAGGAGCGGTGGCTGCCGCGCATGGCGGCGGGCGAGGTGCTGGGCGCGTTCGGCCTCACCGAGCCCGGCGGCGGGTCGGACGCGGGCGCGCTGCGCACCACCGCCGTGCTCGACGGGGACGAGTGGGTCGTCAACGGCACCAAGGCGTTCATCACCAACTCGGGCACGGACATCACCGGCCTGGTGACGGTCGCGGCCGTGACCGGGCGGCGGGAGAGCGGCAAACCGGAGATCTCGGCGATCATCGTGCCGTCCGGCACGCCCGGGTTCACCGTGTCGCGCAAGTACTCCAAGGTCGGGTGGAACGCGTCGGACACGCGCGAGCTGTCGTTCCAGGACTGCCGCGTGCCGGCGGGGAACCTGGTGGGCGAGCGGGGGCGGGGGTACGCGCAGTTCCTCCAGACCCTGGACGAGGGCCGGATCGCCATCGCCGCGATCGGCGTGGGGCTCGCGCAGGGCTGCGTGGACGAGTGCCTGAGGTACGTGGGGGAGCGCGAGGCGTTCGGCCGCAAGATCGGCGAGTACCAGGCCATCCAGTTCAAGATCGCGGAGATGGAGGCGCGCGCCCACACCTCGCGGCTGGCGTACTACCAGGCGGCGACGAAGATGCTGCGCGGCGAGCCGTTCAAGAGGGAGGCGGCGATCGCGAAGCTGGTGTCGTCGGAGGCGGCGATGGACAACGCGCGCGAGGCGACCCAGATCTTCGGCGGGTACGGGTTCATGAACGAGTTCCCGGTGGGGCGGTTCTACCGGGACGCGAAGATCCTGGAGATCGGCGAGGGGACCAGCGAGGTCCAGAAGATGCTGATCGCCCGGGAGCTGGGGCTGAAGTAGGAATTCCCGGTGACCGCTGGTCAACACCCGGTGGGGCGGTAGCTCTGCCGGGTGTTCTTCCGGGTGAACCCCTGTTGACCGGTCGTGTCCGGTGCCACGCTCGGGCGGGCGTGGTCGGGGGGACGGGTGGCGGGCATCGGCGTGGAAGCCCACGACGGGAGGTCGGCTCAACCGTGACGTGCCACTTGGAGGTGGCCTACCACCACGACCGGCCCGTGGCCGAGTTGCACAGCCGCGACGACATCGCGCGTTTCGCTGACGAGCTGCCGACCCCGGGTTGGGAGTACACCGCTGCGACCGTGTACGCCGTCGACGCCGAGGTCCCCTTGGGCGCCGTGCGCGAGGCCATGTGGCAACTGCTCACCACGGGCGGCGCGCGGCCGACTTGCGTGACCTGGCAGGAAGACCGCCGGTAGGCCCTAGAACCGCCCGTGCCGCCCCTCGCCCGCCAGGAACCGCCGCAGGCCCCGGTCCACCTCCCGCAACGACACCAGACCGTGGTCCCGCTCGTTCGCCAGCGCGGCCTCCTCCGACAGGCCCTCCTGCTCCAGCACCGACAACCGGTCCTGCCGCAGGCACCCCTGCGGGAACCCGGCGATCACCGCGGCCAGCTCCTCGGCCGCCGCCCGGCAGGTGCCGTTCGGCACGACCCGGTTCGCCAGGCCGATCCGCAGCGCCTCGCCGGAGTGCACGGGCCGGCCGGTCAGGACCAGGTCCAGGGCCCGTGACGTCCCGATCAGCCTCGGCAACCGCACGGTGCCGCCGTCGATGAGGGGCACGCCCCACCGGCGGCAGAACACGCCGAACACCGCGTCCTCGTCCACCACCCTCAGGTCGCACCACAGGGCCAGTTCGAGCCCTCCCGCCACGGCGTGGCCCGACACGGCGGCGATCACCGGTTTCGACAGGCGCACCCTGGTCGGGCCCATCGGGCCGGACTCCGACAGCGGGTCGTTGCCCCGGTCGGTGCCCAGCGCCTTCAGGTCCGCCCCCGAGCAGAACGTGCCGCCCTCGCCGTGCAGGACGGCCACGGACGCGGTCGGGTCCTCGTCGAACTCGCGGAACACCTCGGTCAGGGTGTGCGCGGTCGGCCCGTCGACCGCGTTCCGCGCGGCCGGGCGGTTCAGCAGGACCGTGAACACCGGTCCCGAGCGCTCCACTCGCACCGCGCTCACAGCTCCGGCGCACCTCGTTCCAGGATCGCGCCGAAGTCGACGCCGCGCGGCAGCGTGCCGAACGCCGCGCCCCGGTCGCCGGACAGCCGGGACGCGCAGAACGCGTCCGCCACCGCCGGGTGCCCGAACCGCACCAGCAGCGAACCCTGCAACGCCAACGCCATCCGCTCCACCAGCCTGCGCGCCCGCACCTCCAGGTCGCCGGTGTCCGCCAGCTCGTCCTTGAGCGCCGCCACGGCGTCGTCCAGCCGCCGGTCGGCGCCCCGGGCGGCGTCCAGCTCGGCGAGGAACTCCGCCACCGCGTCGGGCGCGCGCCCGAGCACCCGCAGCACGTCCAGCGCCGCCACGTTGCCCGAGCCCTCCCAGATGGACATCAGCGGCGACTCGCGGAACAGCCGGGGCATCCCCGAGTCCTCGACGTACCCGTTGCCGCCCAGGCACTCCAGCGCCTCGGCCGCGTGCGCCGGGCCGCGCTTGCACACCCAGTACTTGGTCACGGCCAGCCCGAGCCGGCTGCGGGCGCCGGCCAGCCACAGCGCCGCCGTGGTCGCGGCCTCCGACTCCACGGCCAGGTCGGCCAGCACGTTGCGCATCGCGGGCTGGTCGACCAGGAGAGCGCCGAACGCGGTGCGGTGCGCCGCGTGGTGCGCGGCCCGGGTCAGCCCCGCCCGCATCCCGGAGGCCGAGCCGATCACGCAGTCCAGGCGCGTCGCGTTGACCATCTCGATGATGGTCCGCACGCCCCGGCCCTCCTCGCCGACCAGCCAGCCGACCGCCTCGTCGTACTCGACCTCGGCCGACGCGTTGGACCTGTTGCCCAGCTTGTCCTTCAGGCGCTGGAGGAGCACCGCGTTGCGCGTGCCGTCCGGCAGCACGCGCGGCACCAGGAAGCACGACAGGCCGCCCGGCGCCTGCGCCAGCGTGAGGAACAGGTCGGACATCGGGGCCGAGGTGAACCACTTGTGCCCGGTCAGCAGGTGCCCGTCCCCGTTGGGGACGGCGCGGGTGGTGTTCGCGCGCACGTCCGAGCCGCCCTGCTTCTCGGTCATGGACATGCCCGCGACCAGGCCGCGCTTGCCCTCGGGGGCGCGCAGGCCGAAGTCGTACTCGCGGGAGGCCAGCAGCGGTTCGAACCGCTCCGCCAGGCCCGGCGACGCGCGCAGCGCGGGCACGGCGGCGTAGGTCATCGAGACGGGGCACCCGTGCCCGGCCTCGGCCTGGCTCCACACGTAGAACTTCGCGGCCCGCGCCACGTGCGCGCCGGGCCGGTCGTCGCGCCACGGCGCGGCGTGCAGGCCGTGCCGCACGGCGGTGGTCATCAGCTCGTGCCAGGCCGGGTGGAACTCGACCTCGTCGATCCTGCGCCCGTACCGGTCGTGGGTGCGCAGCACGGGCGGGTGGGCGTTGGCCAGCCGCCCCAGGTCCTGGACCTCGGCCGTGCCGGCCAGCGCGCCCAGCTCGCGCAGCTCCGGTTCCGCCCACCCCGCGCCGCCCCGGCGCAGGCCGTCCAGCAGCGCCGGGTCGGCGGAGACGTCGTGGCCCTCCAGCGGGGGGACCTGGTTGGTCACCTCGTGCGTGACGCGCGTCATGCACGTCAGGGTACTACTCGTGGGTAACTTCATGGACCCCGGAAAGTCGGGGGTGCTGCCCGCGTCGTCCGGCCCTAACGTCGATCCGGTGAGCGATCACGAAGGGGCGGTGGCCGCGCTGCGCGGCCGGTACGCGGCCATCCCGGCGGGCGCGCCCGTGCGGCTGGCCAAGTCGACGTCGAACCTGTTCCGGTTCCGCGACGACCAACCCGGCGGTCTCGACGTGCACCGGTTCAACCGGGTGCTGTCGGTCGACCGCGAGGCCCGGATCGCCCGGGTCCAGGGCATGACCACCTACGAGGACCTGGTCGACGCCACCCTGCCGCACGGCCTGGTGCCGCTGGTCGTGCCGCAGCTCAAGACCATCACGCTCGGCGGGGCCGTGGCGGGCCTCGGCATCGAGTCCAGCTCGTACCGCAACGGCCTGCCGCACGAGTCGGTGCGCGAGCTGGAGGTCATGACCGGCGAGGGCGCCGTCGAGGTGGTCGAACCGGGCGACGACCTGTTCCGGGGGTTCCCGAACTCCTACGGCACCCTCGGCTACGCGCTGCGGCTCGACATCGAGCTGGAGCCCGTCTCGCCGTACGTGCGGCTGCGGCACGTGCCGTTCGGCGACGCCGCCGAGTGCGCCGCGGTGGTCTCCGCGATCTGCGCGGAAGGCGCGTACCTGGGCGAACCGGTCGACTTCGTGGACGGCACGGTGTTCTCGGCGGGCGAGCAGTACCTGACCCTGGGCGACTGGGCCGGCGCCGCGCCGCGGACCTCCGACTACACCGGCAACCGGGTCTACTACCGGTCGATCCGGGAGCGGCGCACCGACTACCTGACCGCGCGCGACTACCTGTGGCGGTGGGACACCGACTGGTTCTGGTGCTCGCGGGCGTTCGGCGTGCAGCACCCGCTGGTCCGGCGGCTGGTGCCCAAGCGCTACCTGCGGTCGGACGTCTACCGCCGGGTCGTGGCGTGGGACCGGCGGCACCGCTTCTCGGCCCGGCTGGGCAGGGCGGTGGAGGAGCCGGTGATCCAGGACGTGGAGATCCCGGTGGACCGGCTCGCGGAGTTCCTGGACTTCTTCCACCGCGAGATCGGCATCAGCCCGGTGTGGCTGTGCCCGATCCGGCTCCGGGACCGGGCGGGCTGGCCGCTGTACCCGATGGACCCGGACGTGCTGTACGTCAACGTCGGCTTCTGGTCGTCGGTGGCGCTGCGCCCCGGCGAGGAGGTGGGCAGCCGCAACCGGCTCATCGAGGCCGAGGTCACCCGGTTGGGCGGGCACAAGTCGCTGTACTCCGACTCCTACTACGAGGAGGAGGAGTTCTGGGACCTCTACGACGGGCCGGCGTACCGGCGGCTGAAGGAGCGCTACGACCCGGACGGGCGGCTGCCCGACCTGTACGCCAAGTGCGTTCTGCGTGGATGAGAGGAGCGTTGTCGTGCGGTTGGCCGAGGTGTTCCAGCGCGCGGTCGGCGGGTGGGACGTCGTCTTCACCGCGTACGACGGCAGCCGGGCCGGTCCCGGCGACGCGGACGTGCGCATCGAGGTGCGCACCCCGCAGGCGTTGTCCTACCTGGCGTCGGCGCCCGGCGAGCTGGGCCTGGCCCGCGCGTACGTGACCGGGCACCTGGAGATCATCGGCGACGTGTACTGGGCGTTGACGCGCCTGTCGGAGCTGTCGCTGCGGGAGGTGCCGTGGGGCCAGCGGGTGGGGCTGCTGACCACCCTCGGGCGGGCCAGGCTGGGCACGAGGGTCGAGCCGCCGCCGCAGGAGCGGCGGTTGCGCGGGCTGCGGCACTCCAGGTCGCGGGACCGCGAGGCGATCGCCCACCACTACGACGTGTCGAACAGGTTCTACGAGTGGCTGCTCGGGCCGTCCATGGCCTACACGTGCGCGGTGTACCCGACGGCGGGGTCCACGCTGGAGGAGGCCCAGTTCGCCAAGCACGAGCTGGTGGCGCGCAAGCTGGGGCTGGAACCCGGGATGCGGCTGCTCGACGTGGGCTGCGGCTGGGGCGGCATGGTCATCCACGCGGCCCGCGAGCACGGCGTGCGGGCGCTGGGCGTGACGCTGTCGCGCAACCAGGCCGGGTGGGCGCGCGAGGCCATCGCCGAGGCGGGCCTGTCCGACCTGGCCGAGGTGCGGCACCTGGACTACCGGGACGTGCGCGAGGACGGGTTCGACGCGGTCAGCTCCATCGGCCTCACCGAGCACATCGGCAAGGCCAAGCTGCCCGGCTACTTCCGGTCCCTGCACCGGAAGCTGCGCCCCGGCGGCCGGCTGCTGAACCACTGCATCACCCGGCCGGACAACCGGCAGCCCGCCCGGACCGGCGACTTCATCAACCGGTACGTGTTCCCGGACGGCGAGCTGGTCGGACCGGGGCACATCGTGTCGCTCGTGCACGACACCGGTTTCGAGGTGCGGCACGAGGAGAACCTGCGCGAGCACTACGCGCTGACCCTCGCGGCCTGGTCGCGGAACCTGGACGAGCACTGGGAGGAGGCGGTGGCGGAGGTGGGCCTGGCCCGCGCCCGCGTGTGGCGGCTGTACCTGGCCGCGTCCCGGCTGGGGTTCGACCGCAACGGCATCCAGCTGCACCAGGTGCTGGGGGTGAAGCTCGACGGCACGGACGCGCACATGCCCCTGCGGCCGGAGTGGTGACGGGGCGGGGGCGCAGCCGGGGGCGCCCAGGGGTTCCACCGCCCCTGGGCGCCCTGCGCCCGGTGCCCGCCCCGCTTCAGGCGAGCTGCCCGACGATCCGCTGGACCTCGTTCGACGGGATCGCGAAGCCGATGCCCACGCTGCCCGCCTGGCCGCTCTCCGACGCCGGCGAGTAGATCGCCGAGTTGACGCCGACGACCTCGCCGGCCGCGTTGACCAGCGGCCCGCCCGAGTTGCCCGGGTTGATCGACGCGTCGGTCTGGATCGCCTGGTAGCTCACCGACGCGCCGCGGCGGCCGGTGGTCGCCGGCACGGTCACGGTGCGGTCGAGGGCGCTGACGATGCCCGAGGTCACGGTCCCCTGCAAGCCCTCCGGCGAGCCGATGGCCACGACCTGGTCGCCGATCCTCACCCGGTCGGAGTCGGCGAACACCGCCGGGGTCAGGCCGCTCACGCCCTCCGCCTGGAGGACCGCCAGGTCGCTGGACGCGTCGCTGCCCAGCACCGAGGCGTTCGCGGTGCGCCCGTCGGCCAGCGTCACGGTGACCTCGCGCGCCCCGTCCACGACGTGGTCGTTGGTGAGGATCCGCCCGTCCGCGCTCAGCACCACGCCGGAGCCCAGGCCCTCGCCCCGGGCGGTGGTCACGTTGACCTGCACCACGCTCGGCAGCACCTTCGCGGCGATCGCCGAGACGTCCGCCGACGCCGCCGACGACGCCGTCGAACCGGCCTGCACCGCCGCCGGGCTGCCGACCGCGCCCGTGGTCGCGCCCGGCGCGCTCATCGCGCCGACCACGCCACCGGTGACCCCGCCGAACAGAGCGGCGGCCAGCGCCGCCGAGGTCACCACCGCGCCGGTGCGCCGCCGGAACGGCGCCCGCTCCACCAACGTCCCGCTCACCGCGGGGAAGTCCTCTGCCATGCACCCAGGTTCGCGCCGCGTCCTGTGAGCGGGCTGAGCGCCGCGTCAGGACTTGCCAAGAATCGCGGCGACCCCGTCCGCCGGCAGCGGTTCGCCGAACAGCGGCCCCTGCACGCCGGTCACGCCCAGCTCGGCCAGCCGCGCCACCTCGGCCTCCGTGCGCACGCCCGCCGCGTGGAGGGGGATGCCCAGGGTCCGCGCCCACGACAGCAGCGCCACCGTGGCCGTCTCGTCCATCGGGGTCGCGCCCGCGGTGGCGCCGCGGATCGGCGCGCCCTCGAACTTCAGCCCGCCCAGCGGCAGCTTGCGCAGCCGGTCGACGCCGTGGTTGGCGTTGCCCACCCGGTCGAGCGTCAGCCCCACGCCGTGCTCGGCGAGGATGGACAGCTCCTCCAGCTGCTCCTCGCCGAGCCTGCCGAGCAGCGTCTCGTCCAGCTCCAGCCGGAGCCCGGACGCCGGCAGGCCGCTCTCCCGCAGCACCCGGCGCACCTCGGCCACCAGCTCCGGCTCCTGGCACTGCCGGGCGGTCAGGTCCATGGTCAGCACGGGCGCGGCCGCGCCGAACTCCGCGTGCCAGCGGCCGGCGTCGTGGCACGCCTGCTCCAGCGCCCACGCGCCCAGCCGCGCCGCCATGCCCGTGCCGGCGACCAGCGGGCCCAGCTCCAGCGGGTCGACCCGGCCCTCGACGGGGTGCTCCCAGCGCAGCCGCGCCTCCACGGCCAGCAGCGACCCGTCGACCGGCGAGCGCACCGGCTCGTAGTCGACCAGGAAGTCGCCCTGCTCCAGCGCTCCCGCGACGGACGCGGCGAGCCGCAGCGGGGTCCGCTCCCGCCGGTCGCGCTCGGGGTCGTAGAGCGCCCACTGCGCCTTGCCGTCCTCCTTGGCCCACCGCACGGTCATGTCGACGCACCGCATCAGCTCGGTCACGTCCGCGCCGCGCGCCGCCCGCGCCACGACGCCGACGCTGGCGGTCACGCCGATGCCGTCGTCGCCCACCCACACCGGTTCGGCGAGCAGGCCGAGGGCGTCCTCGGCGAGCGTCACCACCGTCGCCACGTCCTCCGGGTCGCGGATCAGCACCCCGAACTCGTCCGGCCCGATCCGGGCCAGCTGCCCGACCCCGTCGAACACCGACCGCAGGTGGTTGGCGACGGAGCTGAGCACCCGGTTGCCGACCTCGTGCCCGTAGGCGTCGTTGACCACCCGGAACCCGTCGAGGTCGAACACGACCAGCGCGAGCGACGTCGAGCCCCTGGCGCCGACCGCGTTCTCCAGCCAGCCGAGGAACTGGCCGCGGTTGGCCAGGCCGGTCTGCACGTCGTGCAGGCTCTGGTGCAGCAGCCGCGCCTGGAGCGCCCGCACCTCGTTCAGGTCCTCCAGGACGGCCACGTAGTAGGCGGGCGCGCCCTCGTCGTCGCGCACCAGGGCGATCGAGACCAGCGCGGTGACCGGGTCGGCGGGGTCGCCCAGCAACCGCAGCTCCGCCCGCACGTGGTCCTCGTGCCCGGCCCTCAGCTCCTCGGCCAGCCGGTTCAGCACCACCTGGTCGTCGGGGTGCACGAGCTCGCGGCCGGTGGTCCCGGCCAGCTCCTCGGCGGTGCGGCCGAGCATGGCGAGCAGGGCGTCGTTGCAGTCCAGCAGCTCGCCGCGGAGGCCGGTGACCGCGATGGCCGCGGGCGAGGTCCGGAACACCGCGCGGAACTTGGCCTCGCTGGCCCGCAGCCTCACCTCCGCCGACCGGGTGAGCCGCAGCGCGCGGGTCTGGCTCTGCTCCTGCTGGTCGAGCGTGCGCACGCGCAGGCCGTCGGCGAAGCCCGCGGCGAACGAGCCCAGCACGCCCATCAGCCGCTTGGTCCGCTCGCAGGGCAGGCCGAAGTGGTCGAGCAGGTGGTCGCCGACGAACGCGAGCGAGCGCTCCAGCGCGATGGTCGACACCAGGCCGTGCTCGACCATCGCGCGGCCCGCCCGGTGCACCGCGCCGGTGGGGCCGTCGTGCCGCACGGCGGTGTGCAGGTCGGTGGTGAACCCGGCGAGCAAGGCCTCCAACCGGGGACGCGGCAGGTCGGCCACCACGGTCGAGCCGATGGTGGCGGCCCACCGCCTGGCGAACTCGCCCCGGTCGTGCCCGGACTCGTCACCCGGTTGTGCGGCGCCTGCCTGTTCGACCATCTTCATTCAGCTCTGCGGGCCAATCTTCGAGGGGACACCCTGGTCGTCGACCTGTCGCGCGATCAGGCCACCGCGATAGCCGACGTGCGCATTTCCGGTCATTTATCACTCGAATGGTGCAATGGTCGACCGTAGGGCGCGATCCAGCTTAGTGTCACCCGACCGTGGATGCGCAAGGCGATCCCGCCGGTGGGCCCGTGACCAGGCGAAACGTCTTCCGGCCGCGTCGGCGGAATTGACGCCTGGGTCTTTTGCGGGGTTTTGCGGTGCGCGCACGCCGGTGTGCCGGGCGTTGAGGGACGCGGGTGGGTGGCGTGCGGCGCGGTGGAACAGGTCCAGTCCAGCAGCGCCGCGGGCGCGTCGTCAACGGCGTCCGGATAGCGGAAACCCTTGACCCGGCGGCGTTCCGGGCGCTTGGCTGCCGGGGCGGCGTTGAGGGACGCGCACCCCTCGTGTTCGGGAGAGCGCCGCATGAGCCCTGCCACCGACCGGGTCGTCGCCCGGGTCGTCGTCGTCGGAGCGGGTCCCCGCGCCTCGGGGTTGGTCGAGCGGTTGGGCGCGAACGCGCCCGAGCTGTTCCCGCACCCGCTGGAGGTGCACCTGGTCGACCCGTTCCCCGAGGGCTCGGGCCGGGTGTGGCGGCACGGGCAGTCGCCGCTGCTGCGGATGAACTCGATGGCCGAGGACGTCACGGCGTTCACCGACGACAGCGTGGTGCTGGAGGGCCCGGTCCGGCCCGGACCGTCGCTGGCGGAGTGGGCGCGCGACCAGGCTGGGTCCGACCCGTCCACGTCGGACCTGCCGCCCGGCTTGCCTCCCGACCTGCGGGCGGAGCTGGCGGCGACCACGCCGACCTCGTTCCCCAGCCGCCGCGTGCAGGGCGCCTACCTGCGGTGGTTCCACGGGCTGGCCGAGGCGTCGCTGCCCGCCGGCAGCTCGGTCCGCGTGCACCGGACGTCGGCGGTGCGGCTGACCGGGTCGTCGGGCGAGCCGCAGCGGGTGTGGCTGGCCGACCGCGCCGAGCCGCTCGTGGCCGACGTGGTGGTGCTCGCGCTGGGTCACCTGGACGTGGAGCCCTCGGCCGCGGAAGCGGAGCCGGCCTCGTACGCGGGGCGGCACGGGCTGCTGTACCTGCCGCCGGACTACACCGCCGACACCGACCTGTCCGCGGTGCCCGCCGGGGCCGACGTGGTGGTGCGCGGGCTGGGGCTGGCGTTCGTCGACCTGTTCGTGCTGCTCGCCGAGGAGCGCGGCGGGCGGTTCACGCGGGAGGGCGGCGTGCTGCGGTACGTGCCGTCCGGGCGGGAGCCCCGGTTGCACGCCGGGTCGCGGCGCGGCCTGCCGTACCACTCGAAGACCGGCTACCGGCTGCGCGGCGCGCCGCCCGAGCCGCCGCGGTTCTTCTCCGCCGACGCCCTCGCCGGGGCCTCCTCCGGCGACCTGGACTTCCGGCGCGACGTGTGGCCGCTGATGGCGAAGGACGTGGCCTACGGCTACTACCGGGAGCTGTTCACCGGGCACCCCGAGCGGGTGCGCAAGCCGTGGGACGAGTTCGCCGGGTGCTTCGCCGAGCTGGACTGGCACGGCCCGGAGATGCGGGAGCTGGAGGAGGCCGTCGCGGACGAGGACCGGATCGACTTCGAGCGGCTGGACCGGCCGCTCGACGGGCTGGTGTTCGCCTCCTCGGACGCGTTCCAGGAGCACGTGCGCGGGTACGTCGAGGCGGACGTGGCGCGGCGGTCCGACGACCGGTGGAGCGCCGACCTGGGCGCGTTCCTGGCGCTGCTCGGCGTGTACGGGCAGTACGCGCGGCTGGCGGCGACCGGCCGGGTGCGCGGCGACGGCGGGTGGTGGCACGGGTTCTTCAGCTGGTTCGCCAGCGGGCCGCCGCCGGACCGGCTGGAGCAGCTGCTGGCGCTGTCCCGGGCGGGCGTGGTGCGGTTCCTCGGCGCGGACGCGTGGGTGCGGGCGGAGGACGGGGCGTTCCTGGCGGGCGGCGCGAGCGTGCCGGGTCACGTGGTGCGGGCGTCCGGGCTGATCGAGGCGCGGCTGCCGGTGCACGAGCTGGGCCGCACGGCCGACCCGCTGCTGCGGTCGCTGCGCGACGCGGGCGAGGTGCTGGCCGACGAGGCCGGGCAGGTGCGCGTCGCGGCGGCGGACAGCCGGCTGCTGGACGCGCGCGGCGAGCCGCACGCGCGGCGGTTCGCGGTCGGTCCCTACACGTCGAACCGGGCCTACGCGGCGTTCGCGCGGCCGAACACGAACGCGCCCGCGTTCCGGCAGAACGACGAGGTGGCCCGGGAGGTGCTGCGGTTCTTGACCTCCGGCTAGGTGTACCGGGGCGGGCACGCGCCGCGGCCTCGTGCCCGCGCCCCTCCCGGCGACCCTTCGGTTGGAGCTTCAGGCGACGGACGTGTAGCGGCCCCGGAACCGGACCAGCGGGGCCTCGTTGTCGGCGTGCCGGATCTCGCGGGGCTCGCCGACCAGCGCCACGTGGTCGCCCACCGCGATCCGGCGGGCGGTGCGGCAGCTCAGGCGCAGCGGCGCGTCCAGCAGGCGCGGCACGCCGTCGGCGTCGGGCTCCCACCGCGTGGCGGGCCCGAAGCGGTCCGCGCCGGCCCTGGCGAACAGGTCGGACAGCGCGGTCTGACCGGCGTGCAGGAGGTGGACGGCGAACAGCGGCGCGGTGCGCAGCACGGGCCAGGCGGACGCGCCCTCGCCGATCCACACCACGACCAGCGGCGGGTTCAGGCTGGCCGAGGTGAACGAGCTGACCGTGACGCCGACCGGCCCGTCGGGACCGGGCGCGGTGACGATGCCGACGGCCTGGGGGAAGTCGCGGAGCGCCGCGCGCAGGTCGGTCACGACGCCACCCCCGCGGGCGCGGCGAACCAGCCGGCCTCGGCCAGCAGGGCGGCGGGGTCCTGGTCGAGCGCGGACTCGTTGAGGAACAGCCCGCGCCCCGGCACCGCCGCGCCCAGCTCCACCAGCAGCGGCTTGAGGTGCAGCTCGACCGCCAACGCATGCCGGTCGCTCGCGGCGACCAGCAGCGGCACCGCCACCCGACCCCGCAGCCACCCACCGGGCGCCCGGTCCAGCACGGCCTTCAACAGCCCGGTGTACGTGGCCTTGTAGGTGGGGGAGGCCACCACCAGGTGATCGGCCCGGCCCAGCGCGCCCAGCGCCTCGTCCACGACCCCCGACCCGGGCGCGAACACCTCACCCGCCAGTTCGGCCGCGTCCACCAGCGGCCCGTCGTCCGCGACCTCGTGCCCCAGCGCCCGCAACGCGCCGCGCACCGCCTCGCCGACCCCGACCGCGGCCCGCGACGTCCGCGACCCGACCCGCGGGTTCCCGACCAACACCCCGACCACCAGTGGCTGACTCACCCACCGAGCATGTGCGCCCCCACCCCCACCCCTCAACCCCGTCCACCCACCGGACCCCTCTTGCCCCGAGCCCCGCACCCGGTCCCACCCGCGCGACCCACCACGCCCGACCGGACAACTCGCGACACCCCACCGGACAACTCGCGACACCCCACCGGACGACACGCAACACCCCACCGGACGACACGCGCGAACCAAAGCCAGTTCACCGCGCGTGTCCTCCACTCCGGCATCGCGTGTCCTCCGCTCAGACATCGCGAGTCGTACGTTCAGGACCGCCGTGTCGTACGTTCAGGACCCCGAGTTCTGCGTTCGCGACGCCCGGGTTCACCGTTCAGGGCCCCCCGAACGGCGTTCGGGGGGCCCTGAAGAGGTGATGGGGTCAGGCCACCGCGGTGAGGACCGAGGCGATCCGGGTGGCGATGCGGTCGTTGTCGGTCGGGGCGAGGCTGAGCCAGCCGTCCTCGTGGACCATCAGGTAGCGGCCCTGGTGGGTGTCGAACCACGTGATCAGGGCGCCCGCCCGGGTGCGCCGGTAGCCGCCGCCCACGGTGACGCCGAACTGGCCGCCCGCGACGCGGCTCGCGGCCAGCTCGCTGACCACGGTCGCGTCCTCGCGCGACAGGCCCGCCTTCTGGAGCGCCTCGCGCTCGTCCAGCTCGCCGCCGCCGCCCCACGGGTCGTCATCGTCGTCGTCCTGCTCGTCCTGGAGCGCCACGGCCGCGTGCAGCGTCTCCAGCCGCAGCGACAGGGCGCTGCCCGGTCCCGCCGACCCGCCCGGCAGCACGTCCACGATCGACCGCGCCAGCGCCGTCGGCCGGATGCCCAGCACGCCGATCGACCCGCTGTCGATCACCGCCATCGCGCCCTGCTCGCCGCCGGACACCGCGACCGCCCGCACCGCCCGGTCCACGTGGGCCACCGCGTCGACGGCCACCTCGTGCTCCGCCAGCAGCCGCAGCAGCTCGACCAGCCGGGGCGCGGGTTCGCCGTGCGCGGCCAGCGCCTGGCCCCGCAGCCGTTCGCGCTCCTCCTCGGTCGACCCCGGCACCGGCACGTCCAGCGGGTACGGCAGCCGACCCAGCCGGAGGTGGTGCCACAGCGCGTCCAGTTCCCCCGGTGTCAGCAGGAACTCCGGCTCGATCACGCCTGGTCGCCCTTCTTGCGCGGCTTCACGCCGCCGATCACCGACGGCGGCAGGTTCTCGCCGGGCACCTCGAAGATGTCCTCGCCCCGGATGTACGCCGCGGCGCGGTGCTCCTTGTCCTCGCCGCCCTGACCGCCGGCGGGGGCGCCACCCATGGGCGCGCCACCGGCCACGCCGGACGCCGCCGCGCCCGCCGCGCCGGGACCGAAGCCGCCGGGCACCGGGCCGCGGGGCGCGCCGGGACCGGCCGTGGCCGTCGAGCCGCCCGCCGCGAGGGCGCCGCCCGTGCCACCGGCGCCGCCCGAACCGGTCGGGCCGAAACCGCCACCGGCGCCACCGCCGAAGCCGCCACCGCCACCTGCGCCGCCGCCGAAGCCACCGGACCCGGCCGGGCCGAAGCCGCCGCCGGCCGGCCCGAAGCCGGGCATGCCGCCCATCGGCCCGCGACCCGTGCCCGTCGCCGTCGGCGTGTTCGTCACCGGGGGCGTGCCGGGGCTGCCGGCGGGGACGTAGGCCGGCGGCTTCACGCCGGGTGGCAGGGTGCCGCCGCCCTGCTTGGGCGCGGTGTTCGGGTTCGCCGGCTGGTACTGCGGCACGTGGCCGCTGCTCGGCGGCGCGTAGCCGGGGTTGTTGTAGCCCGGCGGCGTGTAGCCGGGGGTGGTGTAGCCCGGCGTGTTGTAGTTGGGCGCGGTGTAGCTCGGGGCGGTGTAGCCGCTGCCCGAGGGCGCGGTGTAGCCCGACGGGGTGTACGGGTTGGCCACCGGCACCTGCGCCGCCGCGGCGGCCGCCGTCGTGCCCTCGGGCCGGGAGACCGCCGGGGGCATCGGGCCGCCGGCCGCGCCCGGGGCCAGGGCCGCCGCCTGGTACGAGCCGCTCTGCGCGGGAGGCGAGTAGGACGTGGTGGGTGACAGCGGCGCCACGGGCCGCTCGGCCGTCGCCGCGTACCCGGACGGGGCCGTCGTCGCGCCACCGCCGCCGCCGGACGAGTACGCGCTGACCGCCGTCGCGTCACCCAGCGTCGGACCCGACACCGAGGTCGCCGCCAGCATGAGCCGGGGCTCCTCGGTCTGCCCGGTCACCGGGTTGAACGGCGGGGTGAACACCGGCGTGGTCTGGTCGACCGCCCGCGACTCGTGCTCCATCGTGTTCATCACGGTCACGGCGTGCTCGTGCAGCGCCCGCGCGTGCTCGTTGGCCGCCTGCACGTCGGCGGCCGAACCGGCGAGCCCCTGGATGCCGCCCGCGGTGAACGTCCCGGCCGCCTGGTCCCAGTTGAACTCGACCGGCTCGGGCATGCTCGCCCGCGCGTTCTCCATGATGTGGCTCTGGTCCTGCACCCGCTTGCCGACCTCGACGGCGGTCGCCGCGGTGTCGGTGACCCACTCGGCGAGCATCTTGATCGACGAGCGCGCGGCGTCCGCGGCGTCGCCCGTCCAGCCGGACTCGCTCACCGCCACCCGCTCGTTGATCAGCCGCGCGGCCTCGGTCAGCTCGGTGCCGAACTGGCCCCACTCCGCGCCGATCTCGCCGGTCTGGCCGGGGTCGTTGTTGTTGTGCACCGCCTCGTACAGCTCGCGGTGGGACCGGGACGCCCAGTTCTGCGCCTCGGTCAGGACCAGGTCGATCTCCTCAGCCTGCCGCTTCATCTCCGCCGGTCCTCTCAGTTCCCGCTCAGCCGCTTCATCTCGACCTCGTGCTCCTCGTCGGCCGCCGTGAAGTTGCGGATCGCGCTCCGCACGGAGTCGTGCGTCTGCTGGAGCACCTCGCGGTAGGCGGTCATCACGGCGACGAACGACCGCGGGTCGCCGTCGGCGCGGGCCTCGAACTTGTGCGCCATCTTGTCGCCGACGGGGTTGGCGCCCAGCGGGGCGGGGCGGGCGAGTCGGCCGGCCCGCTCCAGCCACGAGTCGACCTGGTCGATCTGCTCCAGGAGCATCCGGCGCAGCTCCTCGCCGGTGGCGGGGTCGAGCGACACCTGCCCCGAGTTCACGGTCTCCTGGAGGGCCGCGACCTTCTTGCCGAGGGTCGGGGCCTCCGGCGGCGGGGCCTGCTCGCCCCCGTCTTCGGCGATGTACATCGTCAATCCCTCGCGAAGGCAGCCTGCTGGACGGAACACACGTTCCCGGTGACCTCCAACGCCCGGCCAACGCGGGGCCAACGCGCCCGTCAGGGGCGTCGCGGCCGCTGTGCCAGACTCTCCGACCACAAGGTGACTGCCCCGAAAGGTTGCAGGATGCGGGTGAACCTGCTCGGTCCGGTGGAGCTGGTTTCCGCAGGTGGGGAGCCGGTTCGCCTGGGAGCGGCGAAGCGCAGGACCGTCTTGGCGGCCCTCGCGCTGGAGCTCAACCGGGTGGTGTCCGGGGACCGCCTCCTGGACGTGGTGTGGGACGGGTCACCGCCGCCGCAGGCGAAAGCCGCCCTCCAAGGACATATCGCCCAGCTCCGGAAGGTCCTGTCCGGCGGTGTAGCGCTCATCACGCGCGCCCCCGGCTACGTGCTCACCGGCTCGCGGGACGCGGTGGACGCGTTCCGGTTCGAGGACCTGGTGGCGCGGGCCCGGGACGCGGCGGACGAGCAGGCCGTCGACCTGCTGCGGGAGGCGCTGGCGCTGTGGCGCGGCCCGGTGCTCGCCGACGTGCCCGGCGACCAGCTGCGCGAGGCGGTGACGGCGCGGCTGGAGGAGCAGCGGCTGGTGGCCGTGCAGGACCTGGCGACCAGGCTGTTCCGGCTGGACCGGGCGGCCGAGGTGGTGCCCGGCCTGCGCGACGAGGTGGCGGCGGACCCGCTGCGCGAGGCCCTGGTGGCGCGGCTCGTGCTGGCCCTGCACTGGACCGGGCGGCAGGCCGAGGCGCTGGAGCTGTTCCACCGGACGCGGGGGCGGTTGGCCGAGGAGCTGGGCGTCGACCCGGGTCCCGAGCTGCGTGACGCCTACCAGACCGTGCTGGCCGGTGACGCCGTGCCGCCGCGGGCGCCGGTGAGCCACGCCCCGGCCCAGCTGCCGCGCGAGCACCGCGGGTTCGTCGGCCGGGAGCTGGAGCTGTCGGACCTGCGCGAGAGCCTGATGGGGCAGGACTCGGCGATCGGGCTGCTGGTCGGGCCGGCCGGGGTGGGCAAGACGGCGCTGGCGCTGCGCTGGGCGCACCGGGTGGCGGGCGACTTCCCGGACGGGCAGCTGTTCGTCAACCTGCGCGGTTTCGACGAGACCGAGCCGCTGGACCCGCGGACCGCGCTGGTCGGGTTCCTGCGGGCGCTGGGGCTGACCGACTCGCAGGTCGCGGCGGACCTGGAGGACCAGGCCGCGCAGTACCGGTCGCTGCTGGCCGGGCGGCGCGTGCTGGTGCTGCTGGACAACGCCCGGTCGGCCGAGCAGGTCCGGCCGCTGCTGCCGGGCTCGGCGCGGTGCCTGGTGCTGGTCACCTCACGGCACCGGTTGGACGACCTGGTGGTGACGGAGGGCGCGACGTCGCTGCACGTGCCGACGTTGCCGGAGGAGAGCGCGGAGCACCTGCTGGCGGCGCTGCTGGGTCGCCCGCGGATCGAGCAGGAGCCGGAGGCGGTGGCCGAGCTGTGCGAGCTGTGCGACCGGCTGCCGCTGGCGCTGCGGATCGCGGGCGCGCGGCTGGCGTCCCGGCCGCGGTGGACGATCCAGTCGCTGGTGGACGAGCTGCGCGACGAGCAGGGTCGGCTGTCGGCGCTGTCGCTGCCCGAGGCGGGGCGCGGGGTGCACGCGGCGCTGGCGGTGAGCTACCGGGAGCTGCCCGAGGGCGCGGCGCGGCTGTTCCGGCGGCTGGGGCTGCACCCGGGCACGGACCTGGACAGCTACGCGGCGGCGGCGCTGCTGGACATCAACGTGGTGAGCGCGCGGACGCACCTGCGGACCCTCGCCTACGCCAACCTGCTGCACGAGTCCACGCCGGACCGGTACTCGCGGCACGACCTGGTGCGGCTGTTCACCCACCACCTGGCGGCGTTCGAGTCCGAAGCGGACAACAAGCTGGCCGCGGACCGGCTGCTGGACTACTACCTGCACGTGGCGGACTCGGCGCGGGCGCACCTGTCGGACCACGTGCTGCCGTTCGGGCCGCCCGAGCACCGGCCCGCGTCGTTCCCGGCGCTGTCGTCGCACGCGGCGGCGCTGGACTGGTTCACGCTGGAGGAGGCGAACCTCGGGCTGGCGCTGGACATCGCGGTGAACGCGGGCGAGCGCGAGCGGACGTGGCAGCTGGCGCTGTGCCTGGACGCGTTCCACTTCCGCCGCGGCAACCGGCTGGACCGGCTGGCGCTGTGCCGGATCGGGCTGGCGGCGGCGCGGTCGCTGGGCGACGGGCACGCGGAGGCGACGTTGCTGCTGCGCCTGGGCTCGACGCTGGCCGACCTGGGTCGGATCGACGAGGCGGTCGAGGCGTGCACGCGCGCGGCGGCGCTGGCGGGCGGCGACCGGGACCTGGAGCTGGCGGCGCTGGCGAACCTCGGGTACTGCCTGATGGCGGACGACCGGCTGGACCGGGCGCAGGAGGTGATCATGGAGGCGCTGGAGGTGGCGCGCGAGGTGGGCGACGACCGGACGCAGGCGAACCTCCGGAACAACCTGGCGAACGTGCTGCTGCGCAAGCACCAGCCCGAGGAGGCGCTGCGGCACGCGACGGAGGCGCTGAACCTGTTCCCCGCGGCGCCGTCCAAGGCGCACACCGCGACCCTGCACACGCTGGGCGCGGCGTCGCAGCAGCTGGGGCGGTCCGACGAGGCGCTGGAGTCCTACCGGGCGGGGCTGGCGCTGGCGGCGCGGCTGGGCGACCGGTACCAGGAGGCGCTGTGCCACCGGGCCATCGGTGACGTGCTGGAGCAGTCGGAGGGCGCGGACGCGGCCCGCCCGCACTGGCTGGCGGCGTTCAACCTGTACCGCGACCTGCGCCTGGCGGACGCCGACGACCTGGCGCGCAAGCTGTCGCCGGCCGCGCACCCCGCGTCCTGAACGCAGAACTCACCGGTCCCGAACGTAAGACACGGCGGACCTGAACGTACGACTCGCGATGCCCGAGTGGACGACTCGCGATGCCCGAGTGGACGACTCGCGATGCCCGAGTGGAGGACTCGCGATGCCCGAGTGGAGGACACGCGCGGAGCGCGTGAAGCTGTCGGCGTGTCCTCCGGTCCGGCATCGCGTGTCGTCCGGTCAGACATCGCGTGTCGTCCGGTCAGACATCGCGTGTCGTCCGGTCAGGTATCGCGAGTCGTCCAGTCGGGCGTGGTGGGTTGTGCGGTCAGGAGACTGATTCGGCGGCGGCTCGGCCGGCCACGCGGCCGGAGAAGAGGCAGCCGCCCAGGAAGGTGCCTTCCAGGGCCCGGTAGCCGTGGACGCCGCCGCCGCCGAAGCCCGAGGCCTCGCCGGCCGCGTAGACGTTGGGCAGGGGGTCGCCGGACGGGGTGAGGACGCGGGCGGAGAGGTCCGTGTGCAGGCCGCCCAGGGTCTTGCGGGTCAGGACGGAGAGGCGGACGGCGATCAGGGGGCCGGCCTTCGGGTCGAGGAGGGGGTGGGGCTCGACCACGCGGATCAGCTTGTCGGTCAGGAAGCGGCGGGCCTCGCGCATGGCGTTGACCTGCGCGTCCTTGCCCAGGCCGGAGATGACCTGGCGGTCCCGCTCCACGATCGTGCGGCGCAGCTGGTCGGCGTCGATCAGGGACGTGCCGGTCAGCGCGTTCATGCCGGCGGCCAGCTCGGCGGGGGTCCGGCCGAAGATGAACTCGTCGGACAGCTCGGCGAACGCCTCGACGGGCGCGACCGCGCCGGGCAGGGCGCGCTTGAGCACCATCCTGACGTCCTTGCCGGTCAGGTCGGGGTTCTGCTCGGAGCCCGACAGCGCGAACTCCTTGCCGATGATCCGCTTGTTCAGCACGAACCACGAGTGGTCGTGGCCGGTCTTGACGATGTGCTCCAGCGCGCCCAGGGCGTCGAAGCCGGGGAACAGGGGCACGGGCAGGCGTTGGCCGGTGGCGTCGAGCCACAGCGACGACGGGCCGGGCAGGATGCGGATGCCGTGGCGGCTCCACACCGGGGCGTAGTTGGCGATGCCCTCGGGGTAGTGCCACATGCGGTCCTCGTTGACGACGTCGCCGCCGGCCTCCTGCACCACCTTGAGCAGCTCACCGTCCACGTGGTCGGGCACGCCGGACAGCATGTGCTCCGGCGGGGTGCCCAGGCGGGCCGGCCAGTTGCGGCGCACCACCTCGTGGTTGGCGCCGATGCCGCCGGAGGTGATCACGACGGCCTGGGCGCGCAGCTCGAACTCGGCCACGGCCACGCGGGAGCTGGGTTCGCCGCGCTCGACCGCGCTGGGCTCCAGCACGGAGCCGCTGACGCCGTCGACCTCGCCCCCGGTGCCGGTCAGGCCGGTCACGCGGTGCCGGAACCGCAGGTCGACGAGGCCGCGCGCGACGCCCTCGCGCACCCGTCGCACGAACGGCGCCACGATGCCGGGCCCGGTGCCCCAGGTGACGTGGAACCGGGGCACGGAGTTGCCGTGCCCGCCGGCCAGGTACCCGCCGCGCTCGGCCCACTGCACCAGCGGGAACCAGCGGACGCCCATGGCGTGCAGCCACGACCGCTTCTCGCCCGCCGCGAAGTGCACGTACGCCTCGGCCCACCGCCTCGGCCAGTGGTCGCAGTCGCGGTCGAACGCCGCCGAGCCCAGCCAGTCCTGGAGCGCCAGCTCGGCCGAGTCGCGGACCTTCAGTCGCCGCTGCTCGGGCGTGTCGACCATGAACAGCCCGCCGAACGACCAGAACGCCTGACCGCCGAACGAGGCCTCCGGTTCCTGGTCGAGCAGGATGACCCGGCGGCCCGCGTCGACCAGCTCGGCGGTGGCGACCAGGCCCGCGAGACCCGCGCCGACGACGATGACATCCGCATCCGCCCCATGTGCCATCGGGCGAGTCTAGATCGAAGCGCACGTCGCGCAAGACAGTTGAATATAATTCACTTTTCTGAGGTGGGGAGAGCGATGTCCTACGCATCGGGCGAGGTCAACGCCCTGTGGCGGCCGGTCGACGCGGTGCCGACCATCGACCGGCCCCTGACCCGGGCCCGGCTGGTGGGCACCGGCGACGTGACCGACGGGCGGTTCGGGTTGTTCGAGTGGCAGATGCGCCCGCGCGCGGGCGGGCCGGCCGCGCACTTCCACAAGACGTTCTCCGAGTCGTTCTACGTGCTGTCCGGAACGGTCCGGTTGTTCAACGGCGAGACGTGGGTCGAGGCGACCCCGGGTGATTTCCTGCACGTGCCGGAACGGGGTGTGCACGCTTTTCGCAACGACTCCGACGAGCCCGCGTCGATGTTGATCCTGTTCGCGCCGGCCCCGCCGCGCGAGGAGTACTTCCGGGAACTGGCCGAGATCGGCGAGAGCGGGCGGCGGCTCACCCCGGAGGAGTGGACCGAGCTGTACGCCCGGCACGACCAGTACATGGTCTGAGGCCACGGTCCGAGGCCACGGCCGGCACGTCGTCCGAGGTCGGGGGTCAGGTCGGGGTGAGGTCGAGGTCAGGGCGAAAAGGCCGCCGGCCGTCCGGTGAGGGGGGAGTACCGTCCGGCCGACGGCGGTCGGGCGTGCGTGGGCGCACCTGCAACGCCTCGGGGAGAGGTGCCGCTTCGGGCTGAGGGGGAGGCGCCCTAGCGGTCCTGACGTCCGGTGCGGCGTCCACCGCGCCGACCACCAGTAGAACGGACGGTGTCGAACGCCTGTTCCGCCGGTGGCCGGGAGGTGTCGGGTATCACCACGCAGGTCAGCCGCCTGTCGCGGGGCCCGGCTGAACCGGTGTCGTCAGGCTTCGCCGCGCAGGTCGGCCACCCGCCGCCTGGCCCGGTCGAGCCGCTCCTGCGCGCCGCTCGCCCGGCGGCGCGCCCGCTCGGCGGTCACCGCTGCCTCGTGCTCGGCCCGCTGCGCCCGCCGGAACTCGGCGTGCGCCGCCGCGGCCTGCTCGGCCCGCTCGTCCAGCTCCCGGGTCGCCTCGGCGAGCGCGGCCTCCGCCCGCCGCACGTCGGCGTGCGCGGCGTCGACGTCCTCGCAGGCCTCGGCCAGCTCCCGCTCCCGGCGGCGCTCGCGGCGGGGCGCCAGCTCGTCGCGCACGGCGCCGCCCGCCGGCGCGGACCCGGCCCGCTCGACCGGCTTGACCAGCCGCCCGGCCCGGATCCGGGCGGCCAGCACGCGGTCCGCGACCGCCGCGCCCAGGGTGGCGCGCACCTGCCGCACGGCTTCCGACCCGAGCGGGTGGCCCGCCGTGCGCGCCAGGTCCTCGGCCCGCCGCACCAGGGTGTTCAGCGCGACCCGCCGCCGCGTGCTCAGCTGCCGCAGCGCGTTCCCGCGCAGCTCCTCCGCCGCCCGCAGCTCCTCGCCCAGGGCCAGCAGGTCGCCCAGCACGTCGGCCTCGCGGGCCAGCGAGTTCAGCGCCCACGCCGACGCCGTCGGCTTGCGCAGCGCCGCGATCGCCCTGGCCAGGGCCTGGTCGCCGAGTTCGGCGGCCCGTCGGGCGTGGGCGTCCCGGGCCGCGACGAACCCGGCCGGCGGCAGCGCGTACAGCTCGTCGGCTATCCGGTCGATCGGCACGACGTCCACGATGCCGACCAGTCTGCTCGTCATCGAGTTGATGTGTGGTTCGTTACCGATATCGGGGGTGATTCGGCGATTCACCGTTGACACTGGTTGACACACCGGCCGGTTGGCTCTTGACTGGAGGTGTCGCGGTCGTTCTCGACTCGGGCCGCACATTTCGCGCATTCGCGCAAGAGGCCGTTCAGTCCAATTAGGACTTTCCTGTTGCGCTGTTCGTCCTATTGTCCGGGCGAACCCGGGGGGATGTGCTTGCGCCAATCTTTTCCCACGAAGGGTTTGCGCCGTGATCAACTCGGTAAGCCGGTGGAGACACCGCACCGGTGCGGCCTTGATGGCCGCCGTGCTGGGCACCGCTGGGCTCGGTCTCACCGCCGGTCCGGCGGTCGCGCAGGAGGCGCCGACCGCGCCTGCGCCTGCGGACAAGCAGCTCGACAAGCAGGACCTGGAGCGGCTGGCCGAGGCCGAGCGCGCCGGCCAGGCGAACGTCACGCTCCTGGTCGCCGCCGAAGAGGGCCGGAGCGACTCCGCCGCCAACGACCTCAAGGCCCTCGGCGGCGTCGTCGAGGCCACCGAGCGGGAGGTCGACTACCTGCGGGTGTCGGTGCCGCGCGACAAGGCCGAGAAGGCCGCCAAGCTCGCCTCGGTGAACTCGGTGGACGTGGACGGCCTGGTCAAGCTGGACGACCCGCGCCCGGACGGCGCGACCACCCCGCTGCCGCAGCCGGCGCCGGGCGCGAAGACGCCCAAGAAGAACCCCTACATGCCGACGCAGGACACCAACGCGGCGCAGTTCACCGACCAGCACCCCAAGTGGGACGGCCGGGGCGCCACGATCGCGATCATGGACTCCGGCATCGACCTGGACCACCCGGCGCTGGCCACCACGTCGACCGGTGAGCGCAAGATCGTCGACTGGTACAACGCGAACGCCACGAACTCCGGCGACGGCACGTGGGTCCCCGTGGCCGGCTCGTACGTCGGCACGTTCACCAGCGGCGGCGCGACCTACAAGGCCCCGGCCACCGGCGGCCCCTTCAGCTTCGGCCTGTTCCGCGAGACGGCGGGCGACCTGGGCCTGGCCAACAGCGAGACCGGCGGCGACATCAACCGCGACGGCGACCGCGCGGACGCGTTCGGCGTGCTCCAGGACCGCACCACCAAGGTGGTCCGGGTGGACGTCGACGGTGACGGCGACTTCACCGACGAGACGCCGATGATCGACTACAAGGTCAAGAAGGACGTCGGCCACTTCGGCGCCGACAACCCGGCCACGCCGGTGCTCGACACCGTGGCGTTCGTGGTGCAGACCGACCGGTCGATCTACGACAACGGCGGCACCGCGTACGTCAACATCGGCATCTCCGCCGCCGCGCACGGCTCGCACGTCGCGGGCATCACGGCGGCGAACAAGATGTTCGGCGGCAAGATGCAGGGCGCGGCCCCCGGCGCGAAGCTGATGGCGGTCAAGGTCTGCCTGTCCACCCCGTCGTGCACCAACAGCGGCCTGATCGACGGCCTGCTGTACGCGGCGCGCAACGGCGCGGACGTCGTCAACATCTCGATCGGCGGCCTGCCGCCGCTCAACGACGGCAACAACGCCCGTGCGGAGATCTACAACCGCACGATCGAGGAGTACAACGTCCAGGTGTTCATCTCCGCCGGCAACAGCGGCGCGGGCGCGAACACCGTGGGCGACCCGTCGGTGGCCACCAACTCGATCAGCGTCGGCTCCTACATCACCAAGGGGACCTGGCTGTCGAACTACGGCTCGGTCACCTCGCAGAAGGAGGGCCTGCACGGCTTCTCCTCCCGCGGCCCGCGCGAGGACGGCGGCTTCAAGCCGAACATCGTCGCGCCCGGCTCGGCGATCTCGACCACCCCGCAGTGGCAGAACCCGGGCCCGGTGGCCGGCACCTTCGAGCTGCCCGCCGGCTACGCGATGCTGAACGGCACCTCGATGGCCGCGCCGCAGGCCGCCGGCGCGGCCGCGCTGCTGGTCTCCGCCTACAAGGCCGAGCACGACGGGCAGCGCCCGCCGGTGTCCGAGCTGCGCAACGCCATCCAGTCCGGCGCCAAGTGGGTGTCCTCGCTCCAGGCCTACGAGCAGGGCGCGGGCCTGTTCGACACCAAGAAGGCGTGGACGCAGCTCAACGCGCACCCGAACACCCAGGCCGTCACCACCTCGGTGGCCGTCAACACCCTGCTGTCGGGCCAGCTGGCCACCCCGAACACGGGTGTCGGCATCCACGACCGCGAGGGCGTGAAGGTCGGCCAGGAGTACACCCGCACCTACACCCTGACCCGCACCGCGGGCCCGAACCGCAACCAGCAGTTCCTGGTGAAGTGGCAGGGCAACGACGGCACGTTCTCGTCGAAGTCCCTGGTCACCCTGCCGCTGAACACGCCGGTCAAGTTCGACGTGAAGGTCAAGCCCCGGACCGCGGGCGCGCACTCGGCCGTGCTGAAGCTCGACAACCCCGGCACCCGCGGCATCGACGTGTTCACGCTGAACAGCGTGTTCGCGGCGGACGAGTTCACCGCGGCGGGCAAGTACTCGGTCACCAAGACCGGCGAGGTCGGCCGCAACCAGTCGAAGTCGTTCTTCGTGCGGGTGCCGGCGGGCGCCAGCGCGCTGAAGGTCGACATGGCGGCCGGCGGCGAGGCGGGCAAGGGCCAGGTCCGGTTCCTGCGCTACGACCCGTACGGCGTGCCGTTCGACACCACCTCGTCCACCAACTGCTACAACCCCGACGCGGGCGCGGGCTGCGCCGGTGGCTCGCCCACCAGCCGCACCGCGGGCAACCCGACGCCGGGCGTGTGGGAGATCGTGGTCGAGGCGCGGCGCACCTCCGACGCCGCCTCGGCGCCGTACTCGGTGACCGCGTCGGTGCTGGGCACCTCGATCAGCCCGAACCCCGACACCATCGAGTCGGTGACCGCGGGCACGCCGGTCGAGCGCTCCTACCAGGTGACCAACACGCTGGGCTCGTTCACCGGCAAGGTCGTCGGCGGGGCGCTGTCCAGCGCCCGCATCTCGCGGCCGACCATCGCCAATGCCGAGTCGCAGTTCTACGACGTGACCGTGCTGCCGGGCGCGACGCAGCTGCGCGCCACCATCGGCCGCCCGTCCGACGTGACCGCCGACCTCGACCTGTTCGTCCTGAACTGCACCAGCGGCACCTGCGTGCCGGCGGGGCAGCAGGCGGACGGCGACTCGGAGGAGTCGGTGACGGTCAACAACCCGGCGCCGGGCCTGTGGCGGGTCAACGTGGACGGCTTCGAGGTGCCCGCGGGCACCACGGAGTACGACTACATCGACCTGTTCGCCACGCCGGGCCTGGGCTCGATCCAGGTGACGGACGCGGACTCCGAGCGGATCGCCGGCGAGTCGTGGACGGTGCCGGGCGTGCTGACGGCCCTGGCCCCGGCCGGCGCCGGCCGGGTGCTGCGCGGTGAGCTGACCGTGCAGACCTCGGAGGGCGCGGTCATCGGCCGCGGCACGGTGCTCGTGCAGAACGTGGTCTGAACGTGGTCTGACGCTCGACGCAGGTGAAGGGCCGTCCCCGGTCAACCGGGGGCGGCCCTCGTCTTTCACGGCACGGGACCTCTCATGGCACGGGGCCTCTTACGGCACGGGCCTCTTACGGCGCGGGGTCGCCGTTGGACAGCGGTTCGTCCACGTCCACCTGCCGCACGCCCTCGACGGCGGGCACCCGCGCCACCTCGTCCACCGGCACGGTCGCGCGGACGTACCCGGCCCCGGCGTCCGCGGACTCGACGGTCGCGCCCAGTCCCCGCAGCCCGGCCGCGGCCCGTTCGACCTGCCCGGCCTCGGTGGAGACGGTCACCCCGACCGTCCGCGCGCCCTCGGCCTTCGCCCTGGCCAGCGCGTTCCGGGCCTGGGGGCTGAGCTTCACCGGCACCTCCGGGGCGGCGGACGGGATCGCGGCGGACGAGGGCGCGGGCGGGGTCGTGGCCACCTCGGACGCGTCGCCCGGCGCCGCGGGCCGCCCGCACCCCGCCAGGGCGAGCGCCAGGACCGCCACCGCCACCGGTTTCCGCATGAAGACCTCCGATCGGACCCGCTGACAGGACGGACCCGCCGACGAGCCGGGCCCGCTGACAGGACGGAACGCGGGGTCAGCCCGGTTGCAGCGGCTGGTCGGGCCCGCGGAACGCCTGCACGCGCTCCTGCCCGTCCCGGCTGTCGCCGAACACCCGGTTGTCCGACGCGCCGTTGGCCGCCGGCTCGACGGCCCGCCCGCCGGCGCGGGGCAGGTCGCGGACCCGCACCTGCGGCAGCGAACCGGGGTGGTTGGACCGCAGCCACGACACCAGGTGCTCGCGCACCACGCACCGCAGGTCCCACAGCCGCCCGGCGTCGGACGCGCTCACCAGCGCCCGCACCCGCACGAACGACCCCACCGCGTCGGTCACCTGGAGCACGCTCACCCGGCCGTCCCACAGGTCGCAGCCCTCCAGGGCGTGCCGCAGCTCCTGCCGCAGGTCCTCCACCGGCACGGTCCAGTCCAGGTCCAGCTCGACCGTGCCGAGCAGCGCCGACTGGGTGCGCGTCCAGTTCTCGAACGGCGTCTTCATGAAGTACGACGTGGGCAGGATGAGCCGCCGGTCGTCCCACAGGTGCACCACGACGTAGGTCAGCGTGATGTCCTCGATGCGGCCCCACTGCTTCTCCACGACCACCACGTCGTCGAGCCGCACGGCGTCGCTGAACGCGATCTGCACGCCCGCGAACACGTTGCCCAGCAGGGACTGCGCCGCCAGCGCCGCGATGGCGCCGATCACCGCGGTCGAGGCCAGTATCGAGGTGCCCGCGGACCTCGCGTCCGGGAACGTCATCAGCACCGCGGCCACCGCGAGCAGGCCCACCACGACCACGGTGACCCGCCGGATCAGCGTGATCTGGGTGTGCACGCGCCGCGCGTGCCGGTTGTCGGACACGTCGACCCGGATGCGCGCCAGGGTCGCGTCCTCGACCACCACCAGCAGCGCCGCGAGCAGCCAGGCGCCGGCGAGGATGAGCGCTATCCCCGTGACGTGCAGCGCGACGGGCCGCCAGTCGCCGCGGGCGACCACGCTCAGGGAGACCTGCACGGCCGACAGCACGGCCACGGCCAGCGCGGGCCGGTGGGCGTGCTCGGCCAGCTCGGCGAACAGCCTGGACCGCCGTCCCAGGCGGCGCACCACCCGGTGGACGAGCGTGACGACCACCAGCGCGACCAGCAGGGAGCCGGCGGACGTGATGACGGCTGCGAGCACGAAGGGGCACCTCCTCGTTCTTCGGGTACGTCTTCTGGGCCGTACCCACGAGTGGAGCAGTTCAGGCGCGTCGGAGGAAGTGTGCGATTTTCCCCACGAAAGCGACCAACCGGTCGGGCGTGAACCGCTCCGGGGCGGTGACGGCCAGCCGGCCCGCCATCTCGGCCAGCGCGAGCATGGCGTGACCGAGCAGCTCGGCGTCCAGGTCCGGGTCGCCCATGGCCTCGACGCCGAGGTCGGCCAGCTCGTCGACCTGCGCCAGCACCCGGCCCCGCACCAGCTCGACCTGCATCCGGAACTCCGGCGGGGTGCCCTCGGGCGGCACCAGGACCAGTCGCCAGCGGTCCGGGGCCGCCACCACCGCGTTGACGAACGCCCGGACGGCGTCGGTGTAGACGTCCTCGGGGGAGCGGTCGGCGAAGTCGGCGCCCGGGATGGCGGCCAGCACCTGGGCGGTGGCGCGCTCGGCCTCGCGCCGGAGCAGGGCGTCGAGCACCTCGGCCCGGTTCGCGTACAGCTCGTAGACCACGGGCTTGGTGACGCCGGCCTGCCTGGCCACGGCCTCCATGGTGAGCGCGTCGAACCCGCCGCGGGAGATGAGGGCGAGCGCGCCGTCCAGGAACTGCTCGCGCCGCTGCTCGGGAGGCAGGCGCGGGGCGTACTTCCGGCGCGTTGTGCTCACCGGGCCATATTGCTACGGTGTCGTAGCTTTTCCAAAGCTACGACACCGTAGCAATTCAGGGGGGCGGTCGGCCGTGTACGTGGAGTCCGACGGTGTGCGGCTGGCGGTGTTCGAGCGAGGAGACCGCTCCGCCCCGACCGTCCTGCTGGTGCACGGCTACCCCGACACGCACCACGTGTGGGACGGCGTGACCGACGTGCTGGCCGAGCGGTTCCACGTGGTCAGCTACGACGTGCGCGGCGCGGGCCGGTCCGGCGCGCCGCGCGGGCTGGCCGCCTACCGGCTGCCCGTGCTCGGCCGGGACCTCCTCGCGGTGGCCAGGGCGGTCAGCCCGGACGAGCCCGTGCACGTCGTCGGGCACGACTGGGGCTCCATCCAGGCGTGGGAGGCCGTGACCACCCCCGGCGCGCCCATCGCCTCCTACACCTCCATCTCCGGCCCCTGCCTCGACCACGTCGGGCACCGGATGCGCGGCAGCGCCAACCCGGACCAGCTGCGCCGCTCCTGGTACATCGCGGCGTTCCACCTGCCGTTCGTCGCGCCCCTGGTGTGGCGGCACGTCGTGGGCCCCCGCTGGGGCGAGGTCCTGCGGCGCGCCGAGGGCGTGACGGCGCCCGTGTCGCCGACCGTCGTGGAGGACGGCGTGCGCGGCATGGCCCTGTACCGGGCCAACTTCGTGCCACGGCTGCGCGCGCCGCGCGTGCGGCGGACGGACGTGCCGGTGCAGCTCGTGCACCCCCGGCACGACCGGTACGTGACCGAGTCCCTGACCAAGGGCGTCGAGCGGTGGGTGCCGCACCTGCGGCGGCGCGTCGTGGACGCCGGGCACTGGGCTCCGGTCACCCACGCCCGCGCCGTCGCCGAGCTGATCACCGAGCACGTCACCAGCGCCCGCACGGCCTGATCGGCACGTCGCGCGGGGACACGCCGCGCAGCGCTTCCCAGGCCTGCCGGCGACCCAGGTTCCAGGTGCGCCAGTCGTCCTGCTCGACGCGGCGGCCCTGGAGGGCGCAGGCGCGCAGCTCGCTCGGGAGGGTGACCAGCACGGGCACGGCGTCGTCGGACAGGCGGCTCAGGTAGGTCACGTCGATGTCGCCGGTCGCGCGCCAGCGGTCGACGTTCCGCTCGGCGGTGAACCGGTCGGGGTTGAGCGCGGCGATCGCGAGCAGCGCGGCCAGGCCCGTGCCCAGCACGGCCCGGGGCAACCACCGGCCGTCCAGCTCCACGCCCGCCGCCAGCACCAGCAGGTAGACCACGCCCAGCCACAGCTCGCAGGCCGACACCAGGACGCGCAGCACCGTGAAGCCGTAGGCCTGCTGGTACACCCACATGCGGGTCAGCGCGGACGCGACGATCACCAGCGTGAGCACGGCCAGCGCGCCCAGCAGCAGGCGCAGCAGCCGGCGGTCACCCGGCTCGTCCCGCCCGGCCCGGCGCGCCGCGGTCGCGATCACGCCCAGGGTCAGCGCGGTGACCAGCAGCAACTGCCAGAAACCGGAGCGGGCGTGCTGGGCGTAGGTCAGGCCCGTGGTGGCGAGGACGTGGTCGTCACCGCCGAACAGGGTGGAGACCTGCACGCCCACGAACGCGGCGAACAGCAGCACCAGCGCGCCCACCGGCAGCGCCCAGTCCCGGCGGGCCACCGGGCTCGCCGGCCCGCCGGGGGCGTTGGGGTCGTCGTCGGCGGTCAGCGGCACGGCGATCAGGCAGCACGAGCCGATCGCGCCCAAGCCGACCGCGAAGAACAGCGCGACCGACTGGGGCGGGGCTTCGGGCAGCGCGGAGGCGAGCAGGTCGGCGAAGGCCTGGTCGGCGCTCGCGAGCAGCGGGGTGAAGACCAGCAGCAGCCCGGCGGTGACCAGGGCGGGCCGCAGGAACGCCGGCGCGCCCCCCGCCCTGAGCCCGCGACCGAGCCACGGCACGGACCGCAGAGCGGCGACCGGCACGGCCACCGAGCCGACGAACAGGCCCCAGGGCGTGCGACCACCGGCGACGGCCAGGGAACCGGCGGCGCAGCCGGCGATCGCGCAGAGGGCGAACAGCCAGGAGGAGGCCGTGAAGGCGCCCGTGGCGAACAGGGCGACGGAGAGGACCGCCCAGCCGGGCCTGACCCGGCGGAGCAGGGCGAAGACGAGCAGGGCGGTGAGGAGCCAGCCCAGGCCGGGTCGGTCGGGCGGGAGGAGGACGGCGGCCCCGGTGCCGGCGGCGGCGCCGATCAGGAGGACGCGGGTGGGGGAGGGGTGGGAGAGGGCGGGGGGATTGGGGTCTGCGGGTGTGGGGCTGACGGGTGCGGGGTCGGAGGGTGCGGGGTCGGAGGGTGCGGGGTCGGAGGGTGCGGCGTCTGCGGGCGCGGGGCTGGCTGGTGTGGGTTCGGACGACGTGGGTTCGGACGATGTGGTTTCGGGGGGCGCGGGGTCGCACGGTGTGGGGTCTGGAGTTGCGGGGTCGTTGGGGCGGGCAGGGGACATCGAGGCCTCCGAGGGCGTGCGTCATCGCCCCCCGACAGCTTCCGGCGAGCCGAAAATGTCGGTGGTCAGTGGTTGAATGAAATCAGGGGGTCCCCTGGGCGAGGACCCGTGCGAAGCGGTGCGCCAGAGCGCCAGAGGTCGTTGGCGCCAGAGGTGGTGGGCGCCAGAGGTGGTGGGCGCCAGAGCCCCAGCCGAATCCTCAGCCGCCCCTCAACCCGCCCTGGCCGGGAGGGTCGCCCGGATCCGGCACCCGGGCCCGTCCACCACCGCGATCGTCCCGCCGTGCAGGTCGACCACCCAGCGGGCGATGTTCAGGCCCAGCCCGGTCCCACCGCCGACGGCCCGCTCACCCCTGGTGAACCGCTCGAACACCCGCTCCCGCTCACCCGGCGCGATCCCCGGCCCGTCGTCGGCGACCTCCAGCACCAGGTCCTCGCCCACCGACGCGGTGATCCGGACCTCGCCGCCCGCCGGGCCGTGGCGGGCCGCGTTGTCCAGCAGGTTCGCCACCACCTGCGCCAGCCGGCCCTCGTCCGCGTACACCACCGCCCCCGCCGGTGAGACGTCCACGGTGAACCGCACCTCCCGGGCCGCCACCGAGGCTTCCGCCACCACGTCCGCCAGCAGCGGTTCCAGGGGGAACTCCGCCCGGTCCAGCGGGTGGGCGCCGGCGTCGATGCGGGACAGGTCCAGCAGTTCCGCGACCAGCCGCCCGAGGCGCTCGGTCTGGGCCAGCGCCGTGCTCAGGGTGGTCGCGTCCGCCGGCGCCACGCCGTCCACGACGTTCTCCAGCACGTTCTGCAACGCCGTGATGGGCGTGCGCAGCTCGTGCGACACGTTCGCGATCAGCTCGCGCCGCTGCCGGTCGGCCGCGTCGAGGTCCGCCGACATCTGGTTGAACGCCGACGCCAGCTCGCCGACCTCGTCCCGCGCCGTCGCCCGCACGCGCCTGCTGTAGTCGCCGGCGCGCATCGCCCGGACCGCCGCCGTCATCTCGCGCAGCGGCCTGGTCATCCCGTGCGCCAGGACCTGCGAGGTCAGCACCACGATGGCCATCGTCCCGACCGTGGTGCCGGGCGGCAGCCAGCCGATCCGGTGCCAGAAGAACGCGAACCCGGCCGCGAACGCCGCCACCAGCAGGATGCCGATCTTCAACTTGATCGACCGCACCGGGTCCAGCGGCCTGGGCAGCAGCTCGGCGACCGCCGACACGGCCCTCGTCACGACCGAACCGGAACCCGCTCCCGCCCCGGCCGCCGAACCCGCCCCCGCCTTCACGACGACACCACCTTGGGCACCTCCAGCGCGTACCCGACGCCGTGCACGGTGCGGATCAGGTCCGCCCCGAGCTTGCGCCGCAACGCCTTGACGTGGCTGTCCACGGTCCGCGTCCCCGTGCCCTCCTGCCAGCCCCACACCTCGTTGAGCAGCCGTTCCCGCGACTGCACGGCCCGTGGCCGCTCGGCCAGGTGCACCAGCAGCTCGAACTCGGTCGGCGTCAGGTGCGCCTCCTCGCCGCCGCGCAGCACCCGGCGCTCCGCCAGGTCGATCTCCAGGTCGGCCAGCGCGATCCGGGCCGCCGACGCCGACACCGCCCGCTCCACCCGCCGCAGCAGCGCGTGCACCCGCGCGGCCAGCTCGCGCATGGAGAACGGCTTGGTCAGGTAGTCGTCCGCGCCGACGGCCAGCCCCACCAGCAGGTCGGTCTCGTCGCCGCGCGCGGTCAGCATGAGCACCGGCACGGGCCGCCGGGCCTGGACGCGGCGGCACACCTCCAGCCCGTCGAACCCGGGCAGCATCACGTCCAGCACCACGAGGTCCGCGTCGTGCGCCCGTTCGACGGCCGTCGGCCCGTCGTGCGCGAGCACGACCTCGAACCCCTCCGCCCGCAGCCGCGCGGCCACGGACTCGGCGATGGTCAGGTCGTCCTCGACCACCAGGACCCGGCGTGTCGTCACGCGTCCGACTGTAGGTGCGCGCCGTGGAGGCGAGCGGGGAAAGTTGTGAACGTCCTGTGGAGGGTGATCCGCCGTGGTCGAGAGCGGAACGACGCCGGAACAGGTGACCTGGGTCACGGGCCGATCGGGTCCGCGGCCCCGGGCTCCGAGAGCCGCACCGAGGGCCGCGGGACACCTGGCGCCCCGGTGTCGGCGCGGCCGCCTAGGGTGGCGGGGTGGGTGATGCCGTGCTGGAAGCGGTGCTGGAGAGGATCACGTTCGCCAACGAGGAGACCGGTTACACGGTCGCCCGCGTCGACACCGGGCGCGGTGGGGACCTGGTGACCGTGGTCGGCTCGTTGCTGGGCGCGCAGCCCGGCGAGTCGATCCGGATGCGCGGCCGGTGGGGCTCGCACCCCCAGTACGGCAAGCAGTTCGTCGTCGAGGACTACACGACCGTGCTGCCCGCGACCATCCAGGGCATCCGCCGCTACCTCGGGTCCGGCCTGATCAAGGGCATCGGGCCGGTGCTCGCCGACCGGATCGTCACCCACTTCGGCGTGGGCGCGCTGGACGTCATCGAGCACGAGCCGCAGCGGTTGGTCGAGGTGCCCAAGCTCGGGCCGAAGCGCACGAAGATGATCGCGGCGGCGTGGGAGGAGCAGAAGTCCATCAAGGAGGTCATGGTCTTCCTCCAGGGCGTCGGCGTGTCCACGTCACTGGCCGTGCGCATCTACAAGCAGTACGGCGACAAGGCCATCGACGTCGTGCGCGAGGAGCCCTACCGGCTCGCCAACGACGTGTGGGGCATCGGGTTCCGCACCGCCGACGTGATCGCCAAGGCCGTCGGCATCCCGCACGACAGCCCGCAGCGCGTCAAGGCGGGCCTCCAGTTCACGCTGGGCGAGGCCACCAACGACGGCAACTGCTACCTGCCCGAGAACGAGCTGATCGCCGCCGCGATCAAGATCCTCCAGGTGGACGCGGGCCTGGTCATCGACTGCCTGGCCGAGCTGGTCGCGGAGGAGGGCGTGGTCCGCGAGGTCATGCCGGACGGCGAGCCCGCGATCTACCTGATCGCGTTCCACCGCGCGGAGATCTCGCTGGCCAACCAGCTGCTGAGGCTGTTGGGCGCGGACGAGGAGCGGATGCCCGCGTTCCGGCGCGTCGACTGGGGGAAGGCGTTCGCGTGGCTGGGCGCGGAGCTGGAGGACCGGCAGCGCGCCGCCGTCCAGCTCGCCCTGACCCGCAAGGTCGCCGTGCTCACCGGCGGACCGGGGTGCGGCAAGAGCTTCACGGTCCGCTCGATCGTCAGGCTGGCGGTCGCCAAGGGCGCGCGCGTGGTGCTCGCCGCGCCCACCGGCCGCGCGGCCAAGCGCCTGACCGAGCTGACCGGCCACGAGGCCCGCACCGTGCACCGGCTGCTGGAGCTGAAGCCCGGCGGTGACGCCGCCTACGACCGCGAGCGGCCGCTCGACGCGGACCTGGTCGTGGTGGACGAGGCGTCGATGCTCGACCTGTTGCTGGCCAACAAGCTGGTCAAGGCCGTCGCGCCGGGCGCGCACCTGCTGCTCGTCGGCGACGTCGACCAGCTGCCCTCGGTCGGCGCGGGCGAGGTGCTGCGGGACGTGCTGGCGGACGGCGGGCCCGTGCCGAACGTGCGCCTGACCCACATCTTCCGCCAGGCGCAGCAGTCCGGCGTGGTGACCAACGCGCACCGCATCAACAACGGCGACCACCCCGTCGTGCAAGGCCTGCCGGACTTCTTCCTGTTCCCGGCGGAGGAGGCCGAGGACGCGGCGGCGGTGACGGTCGACGTGGTCGCCAACCGCATCCCGCGCAAGTTCGGCCTGAAACCGCGCACGGACGTGCAGGTGCTCGCGCCGATGCACCGGGGTCCCGCGGGCGCGGGCGGGCTCAACGCGTTGTTGCAGGAGGCCCTGACGCCCTCGAAGCCGGACCTGCCCGAGCGCCGCTTCGGCGGCCGGGTGTTCCGGGTCGGGGACAAGGTCACCCAGATGCGCAACAACTACGACAAGAACGTGTTCAACGGGACCGTCGGGGTGGTCACGGCGATCGACGCGGTGGAGCAGAGGCTGACCGTTCGGACCGACGAGGAAGAGGACGTGGACTACGAGTTCGGCGAGCTGGACGAGTTGACCCACGCCTACGCCATGACGATTCACCGCTCACAGGGCAGTGAATACCCCTGTGTGGTCATTCCAATCACGAATTCCGCGTGGATGATGCTCCAGCGCAACCTCCTCTACACGGCGGTCACCCGCGCCAAGAAGCTCGTGGTGCTGGTCGGGTCGCGCAAGGCCATCGGGCAGGCGGTCCGCACCGTGGGCGCGGGGCGGCGGCACACGGCGCTGGACCACCGCCTCGCCCGGGAGCTGTGAGCGCCGCGCCGCGCCTTTGTCGTTGCGCGCCAACGGATCCAGCTCAGGGCGACGTCCCCCGCGTGTCCCGGCCCTGCCACGACTTCGAGCAGGACGCCGACCGCATCCGGCACTACGGCGTGGAACCGGTGCCGGGGCTGCTCCAGACCGAGGCGTACGCGCGGGCGCTGTCCAGGCGCGGCGGGGTCCGACCGGGCGGTGGTCGACGACGTGGTGACCACCCGCCCGGAGCGGCAGGAGGTGCTGTTCCGGCAGCGGGCCGCGCGGGCGGGGTTCGTGCTGAGCGAGAGCTGCCTGCGCCGGGTGGTCGGCGGGGAGGAGGTGATGCGGGAGCAGTGGGCGCACCCGGGCTCCGTGACCAGGCGGCGCAACGTGCGGATCCGCTCGGCCGGCACGAGACCACCGGGCCCGCGCGGGGCACGGGGGCGTGCGTGAGGCACGGGGGCGTGCATGGAGCGGCCGTGGCGCGGGAGTGGCCGGGGTGCGGCGGTGTTGGCGGTGCGCGGCGGTGTGGCACGCGAAGTCCCGCGCGGGTGGCCCGTCGCCGTTCCCGCGCGGTCGTTCGCGTCCCCTCCGGGAGTTCGGTTCCCGTCAGGCCACCGGGAAGGCGACGTCGCAGACCTCGTCCTCCGCTCCCGAGGACGCCCAGTCGCCGAAGTAGACCTCGCGCGGCGCGGCGACGACGGTGCGGCCGTTCTCCTCGGCCCACCGGGCGACGGCGTCGAACGCCGACAGGATCTGCGGGTACACGACCTGCGCCTTGCGCAGCCGCACGTAGGCCTCGGTGTGGGCCGGTTCGACGCGGGACGCCACCTCCGGCGGCGCGCTCGCCGCGTCGATCGGGTAGCAGACCTCGGCGGGGCCGTTGCTGTCCTCGTTGACCTCCCCGTGGTAGATCACGTACGGCGGGGCCGACGCGCCGCCGTACGGTTCGGCCGCCTTCCTCATGCGCTCCCAGGAGGTGAGGATCCAGTCCTCCAACTCCGGTTGCAGCAGGTGACGCTGCTCGGTGAGGATCACGCGTTCAGGTACTTCCCGTTGCTCGACCCGGTACATCTCCAGCAGTCCCTCTCCGCTCGACAACACGACGCGGAGGTGCGCGGCCAGGCTCCGCTGGACGGCGATCCGCTCCTCGACGCCCGCCCAGTACGCGGCGAGCAGCCCGGCGCGGTCGGGCTCGGGCGCGGCGGCGATCCGGGCGACCTCGGTCAGCGGCATGTCCAGCCGGCGCAGCAGCGCCACCAGCCGGGCCCCGGTCAGCTGGTCCTCGCGGTAGCCGCGGTAGCCGTTGACGCCGTTCACCCTGGCCGGGCGCAGCAGGCCCTGGCGCTCGTACAGCCGGAGCGCCTTGACCGACAGCCTCGACCGGCGTGCGAACTCGCCTGTCCCCAGGAGCCGTTCCACCCGCGCATCCTCCACGGACCGGAACCCTGGTGCCTGCCCCAGGGGACGGGTCAAGCGGACCGGCCGAGCCGGCTGGTCGAGCGGACCGGCCGAGCCGGCTGGTCGAGCGGACGGGTCGGGTGCGGCGGCCTACTGGCGGTAGTTCTCCACCGTGCCGGGTCCGCGGGCCTCCGCGCCGTCCGGGTCCAGGCCCGCGTCACGGCGCGCCCGGCGCTGCCGGAGCAGGTCCCACGTCTGGTCCAGGGCGACCTCCACGTCGCGCAACCGCCGGGCGTCGCCCTCCGGCAGCCCCTCGCCGGTGTGCGAGTTCTCCAGCCGGTGCTCTTCCTCCACCAGCGCGGTGATGCGCGCGACCAGTTCCTCGTCCTCCACCACTCCTCCTCCACCCGGCCCCCGGGCCGGCCGCCGTCCGGGTCAAGATCCGGGTACCTCCGGGGGCAACCCTGAAACACACCGGTCGCGACCTGCGGTCATAACGCACAGCAATGGCCGGTTGGTGGGTGGGCAAGCAGCGCCGGGTGCTCCATCCTCCGAAGCACCCTGCCTAGGAGGAACGCGTGAAGTCGAGAAGACGCTCCCTGCTGACGCTGGCCGTGGCCGGTGTGGCGGCGGCCGCCGTGGTCACCGCGAGCCCCACGACCGCCGGACCCGCCCCCGAGGTCGCGGCGGCCCCGGCCGGTCCCACGTACGTGTACAAGGTGCGCGCCCCGCTGGGGTCCGCCGCGCAGGACCTGCTCGGGCGCGGGTTCGACGTGCTGGAGGACCGCGACGGCGAGCACCTGTTCGTGCTCGGCGACGCCGCCACGGGCGCCGGCCTCCGAGGAGCCGGGTTCACGGCGTTCGTCGACGAGGTGCTGCCCGCGCCCGAGTGGCAGCCGCCGGCCGCGAGGTCGCAGGTCGACGCCGCCAACGTCAACGAGACCTACTACGGCGGCTACCGCACCATCAACGCCCACTGGTCGCACCTGGACCAGGTCGCCCAGGACCGCCCGGACCTGGCGACCGTCGTCGACTACGGCGACTCGTGGCGCAAGACGCAGGGCGCGGGCGGCTACGACCTGCGGGCCGTGTGCCTGACGAAGAAGAACGCGGGCGACTGCGAGCTGAACCCGAACGCGACCAAGCCCCGGTTCTTCGTCATGGGCCAGCTGCACGCCCGCGAGCTGACCACCGGCGACGTCGCCTGGCGGTGGATCGACCACCTCGTCCAGGGCTACGGCGCCGACGCCGAGGTCACCGCGCTGCTCGACAGCACCGAGGTCTGGGTGGTGCCGATCGCCAACCCGGACGGCGTGAACATCGTCCAGCAGGGCGGCAACTCGCCGCGCTACCAGCGCAAGAACGCGAACACCACGAACGGGTCGAACTGCTCGGGCACGTCGTCCTCGCACGTCGGCATCGACCTCAACCGCAACACCGACTCGCACTGGGGCGAGTCCGGCACGTCGTCCAACCCGTGCGACCAGACCTACAAGGGCCCGTCGGCCAACTCCGAGGTCGAGACGCGGGCGCTCCAGGGCCTGTGGCGCTCCCTGTACCGCGACCGGCGCGGCACGGGCGCGGGCGACGCCGCGCCCGCCGACACCACCGGCGTCGTCATCTCCATGCACAGCTACTCGAACCTGGTGCTGTTCCCGTGGGGGTGGAGCGCGACCCAGAAGACCGGCAACGACGCCGCGCTGCGCGGCATGGCGCGGGACATGGCGTCGCTGGCCGGCGGCTGGCAGTACGGCCAGCCCGGCGAGGTGCTCTACAACGCGGCCGGCGCGACCGACGACTGGGTGTACGACGACCTGGGCGTCGCCTCGTTCGTGTGGGAGGTCGGGCCGTCGTCGGGCACGTGCTCCGGGTTCCTCCCGGCCTACTCGTGCCAGGCGTCGACGTTCTGGCCGACGACGCGGCCGATGCTGATGTACGCGGCGAAGAAGGCCGCCAACCCCTACGGCGGCGCGGGCAACCCGCCCACCGGGTGCGAGCGGCGGACCAACGACGCGGACGTGGCCATCCCGGACAACGGGGCGGCCGTGACCAGCACCATCACCATCACCGGCTGCGAGGGCGGCGCGTCGGCGTCCGCGCGGGTCGAGGTGCGCGTCAAGCACACCTACCGGGGTGACCTGGTGGTCGACCTGCTCGCGCCGGACGGGTCGGCGTACCGGCTGAAGTCGTCGAACGGCGACTCGGGCGACGACATCGACACCACGTACACGGCGGACGTGTCGTCCGAGGCGCGCAACGGCGCGTGGCGGCTGCGCGTGCAGGACGTGTACTCGGCGGACACCGGCCACCTGGACTCGTGGAGCCTGACCGTGTGAGCCAGGCGGGCCCGCGCGTCCCGGCGCGCGGGCCCGCCCCTCGGTGACCGGGACGGCCCGGAGCGGGTGGCGCGAACGTGGAACTCGGGGGTCCAGAGCGTTCGACGCGGTGGTCCTGAACGTTCGACTCGCGCGACCTGGGCGTACGACTCGCGCGACTCGGGCGTGCGACACGCCGGTGGGATCACCCGGTCGGGGGTGGTGGGCTGCTGTTCGCCGGAGGGGGAACCGGTGCGAAGTTGCTCTGCTCGGACCGTATTCGGGAGGTCGTGAGGTCATCCGCTTGTCGCGACCGGACAACGGTGTCCGGTCGCCCGGGCCCCCGGGCCCGGTAGCGCTAGCGGAAAGAGATCACATGCGCTCCTCTCCCAGGCGTGGCGTGCTGCTGGCGGTCGCCGCGCTGGTCGCCTCCACCACCCAGGCCACGGCACCGGCCGCGGCCGCGCCCGTCGCCTCCAGGTGCGGTCCGCTCGACGTCGTGTTCGTCCTCGACGACACCGGCAGCATGGGCGGCGCCATCGCCAACCTGAAGACCGGCGTCAACGCGATCGTCGACGACGTCGTCAGCGCGTCCGGCGGCGACTACCAGCTCGGGCTGGTGACCTTCAAGGACGACGTCACCGTCCACAGCGACCTGGCTCCCGGCAACGCGGCGGCGGTGACGGGCTACGTCACCAACACCCTCGCCGCGGGCGCGGGCGGCAGCGAGCCCGAGGCGTCCGACGAAGCCCTGAACACCGTGGTGAACAACCGGGCGGCGGCGGGCAGGCCGCAGAACGCCGACTTCGCCGGCACGTGGCGGTCCAACGCGATGAAGTTCGTCGTGCTGGTGACCGACGCCCGCCCCGGCGGCTTCGACGACGCCCACGGGCCCACCGACGTCGCCAACGCCGCGCAGTGGGCCAACGACGCCCTGGCGCGCGGCATCAAGATCAGCCCCGTGCACGTGCCGACGTCGACGGCGCACAGCCCGGTGATCGGGCCGATCATGCAGAACTACGCGACCACGACCGGCGGCCTGTACCTCCAGGCGTCGGCGACCGGCGAGGGCACGGCCGACTCGATCCGGAAGTTCCTGACCGACTGCCGGCGGACGGACGTGTTCGTGCGCGACCAGGTGACCGACACCGGCGCCGAGCCCAACCCGAACGGCACGGTGTGGAACAGCCCGGACATCAAGGTGTGCCCGGGGCTCGCGGACTGCGCGGGCATCCAGCCGGTGGTCGGCGCGACGAACTACGTCCACGTGAAGCTGAACAACCTCTCCGGCTCGGCCACCGGCACGCTCAAGGTCTACCGCACCCCCGCCGGCGGCGGCACGACGTGGAACAGCGCCACCAACGGCGACTGGGTGTTCGTGGGGCAGCAGGCGCTGACCGTGCCGACGGGCGGGGTCGTGGCCAAGGTCCCGTGGGCGAACGTCCCCGGTCCGGGCCACTTCTGCCTGCTGGCGCGGTGGGTGTCGGCGACGGACCCGATGACGTTCGCGGAGGGCCCGAACACCGCGCTCAACACCAAGAACAACAACAACATCGCCTGGAAGAACCTCCAGACCGTGCGCGGCCGCGTGCTGGAGCCGGTGCGGTCCTGGTTCACCCTGGGCAACGCGACCGGCCGGGAGGAGGTCAGGACCGACCTGGTGCTGACCGGTGAGAAGCCGGTGGCGGGCGCCGTGGTGATCGACCTCGGCCGGGAGCTGTTCGAGCGCTGGCGCGCGGGCGGCGGCAAGGCGGAGGGCGTGAAGCAGGTCGGCGAGACCGCGTTCCAGGTCGACCCGAGGCGGGCGGCGCTGCTCGGCGTGCCGCTGCGGGCGGGCGAGCGGTTCACCGCGGAGCTGACCTTCACCCCGGAGGCGCCGGGCGACTACCTGGTGAACCTGGTCCAACTGGTGGAGGGCGAGGACCACGGCGGCGTCGCCTACCGAGTGATCACCGACCGCTGACGAACGAACCCACCCGCCCGACCTGGACGTACGACACACCCGACCTGGACGTACGACTCGCCGAAACCCCGGCGAGTCGTACGTCCGGGACCCGCGAGTCGTACGTCCAGGTCGCGCGAGTCGTACGTCCGGACATCGCGAGTCGAACGTTCAGGTCCACCGTGTCGAACGTTCGGGACCGGTGAGTTCTGCGTCGGGATGCGGAAGGGCCCCGCAGGGGGGACGCCTGCGGGGCCCTTCCGGGTGGTGCGTGCGGGTTTACTTCAGGCCGCTGGCGATGGCGGTGACCAGCTCACCGTTGCTGGTGTCGCCGTCGAGGGACCAGAAGAAGGCGCCGCCGAGGCCCTGGTTCTTGGCGTAGGACATCTTGCCGCCGATGGTGGCCGGGGTGTCGTAGCTCCACCACTGGTTGCCGCAGTGCGCGTACGCGGTGCCGGCGATGGTGCCGGTGGCCGGGCACTTGGTCTTGAGGACCTTGTAGTCCTCGATGCCGGCCTCGTAGGTGCCGGGCGCGGCGCCGGTGGCGGTGCCGCCCGGGGCGGACTGCGTGACGCCGGTCCAGCCGCGGCCGTAGAAGCCGATGCCCAGCAGCAGCTTGGACGAGGGGACGCCCTTGCTCTTCAGCTTCTGGATCGCGGCGTCGGAGTTGAAGCCCGCGGTGGGGATGCCGGGGTAGGACGTCAGCGGGGAGTGCGGGGCCGTCGGGCCCTGCGCCGCCCAGGCGCCGAAGTAGTCGTAGGTCATGACGTTGTACCAGTCGAGGTACTGGGCCGCGCCGCCGTAGTCGGCCGCGTCGATCTTGCCGCCGTTGGAGCCGTCGGCGGTGATGGCCGCGGTCACCAGGTAGTTCTGGCCGAAGCGGGTGCGCAGCGCCTGGGAGAGGGTCTTGAACGAGCCGAAGCCGCTGGTGTCGCAGGTCAGGCCGCAGGCGTTCGGGTACTCCCAGTCGATGTCGATGCCGTCGAACACGTCCGCCCAGCGCGGGTCCTCGACCAGCTTGTAGCAGGACTCGGCGAACGCGGCCGGGTTCTGCGCGGCCTGGCCGAAGCCGCCGGACCAGGTCCAACCGCCGAAGGAGAACAGCACCTTGATGTGCGGGTACATCTTCTTCAGCTTGCGCAGCTGGTTGAAGTTGCCGCGCAGGGCGCCGGTGTCCCAGCTGTCGGCGACGCCGTCGACGGAGTTCGCGGTGGTGTAGCCCATGTCGTAGTCGGCGTAGGCGTCACCGATGGTGCACTGCCCGTTCTGCACGTTGCCGAACGAGTAGTTGATGTGCGTCATCTTCGCGGCCGAGCCGGAGGTGTGGATGTTCTTCACGAAGTACTGGCGGCCGTAGACGCCCCACTGGGTGAAGTACCCGAGGTTGATGCGACCGTGCGGCTGCGGGTTGCCCGTGGTCGTGGTCGTGGTCGTCGTCGGGGTGGTCGTGGTGGTGCTCGTCGTCGTGGTGGTCGTCGTGGTCGTGGTGGTGGTCGGGTTCGACCCGCCCGCCTCGCACGACGCGCCGTTCAGCTTGCAGTTGGCCGGGGCGGAGTACGCGCCCGAGTAGGTCACGTTGAAGCCGAAGCTGACCGAGCCGCCGACGCCCACGTTGCCGTTCCAGCTCGGCTTGACCGTGACGTGCTGGCCGCTGGTGGTCTGCGAGCCGTCCCAGATCGAGCTGACCCGGTGGCCGGCCGGCAGGTCGAACTCGACGGTCCAGGTGCTCAGCGCGGTGGTGCCGCTGTTGCGGATGGTGAACTTGCCCTCGTAGCCCGTGCCCCAGTCCGAGCCCTTGCTGAAGGTGGCCGAAACGCCGCCCGCGCCGCTCGCCGCAGGCGCGACGACCAGCCCCACCACCAACGTGGCGACCGCCACGAACAACGCTGTGACATGCCATCGGATCTTGGACATCGTGCTCCTCGTCAGGGAAGGAGTGCAGGGGATGTCACCATGTGGTTCAGACCACTTAACGGTCAAGGTCTAGACCATTTGTGTCACTCGAATGGAGTAGTGATCGTACCTCCGGAATCGGTTCCGCGGAAGCCGACCACTAGGGGGCTCCGCCGAAGCCGACCACTAGGGGGTTGTCAGACTTCGGTAGCACTCCGATCACCACCGTGGAGTGACGCCACGGCGCCGTCGTGACGGCAGGCTGGTGCCCTCAACGTCCAAGGGAGGACACGTTGAAGGTCAAGAGGGGAATCGCCCTGGCCGCCGCGATGGGGTTGGCGGTCGTGGGCGCGAGCGGGACGGCGGTGGCCGCCCCGGGCGGTCACCGGATCGACCGCGAGGTCGTGCAGGGGGCGCTGGACGAGATGGCGGCCACCGGGGCGCAGGGAGTCCAGCTCCGGGTCGTCGACGGGCGGCACGAGTTCACCGCCCGCGCCGGCACGGCCCGGGTCGGCTCGCCGCGCCCGGTGCCGACCGACGGCCGGTTCCGGATCGGCAGCATCACCAAGACGTTCGTCTCGACGGTGGTGCTCCAGTTGGTCGGCGAGGGCCGGGTGGAGCTGGACGCGCCCGTGTCCCGCTACCTGCCGGGCCTGCTGCCGGACGGCGACCGGATCACCGTGCGGCACGTGCTCCAGCACACCAGCGGCCTCTACAACTACACGGACGGGCTGCCGCTGGACCCGAGCGAGTTCGAGTCCATCCGGTACAAGACGTGGACGCCGGCCGAGCTGGTCGCCCTGTCCACGGCCAAGCCGCTGAACTTCGAGCCGGGCGCCGACTGGAGCTACTCCAACACCAACTACGTCGTGGCCGGCCTGCTGATCGAGGAGGTCACCGGCAAGCCCTACGGCCGGTCGGTCGAGCAGCGCGTCCTGCGCCCGCTCGGGCTGCGCGACACGTCCGTGCCGGGCACGCGGGTCGAGGTGCCCGGACCGCACGCCCACGGCTACGTGCGGGCGCACGGCCAGGTCGTGGACATCACCGAGCTGAACCCGTCCGTCGCCTGGGCGGCCGGCGAGATGATCTCGACGACCGCGGACCTGGAGCGGTTCATCGACGCGCTGCTGGACGGCCGCCTGCTGCGGCCCGCCCAGCAGCGGGAGCTGCTGACCACCGTGGAGGAGGGCTACGGCCTGGGCATCGAGTCCACCGAGCTGCCGTGCGGCGTGACCGCGTGGGGTCACGGCGGCGGCATCCCCGGCTACTCCAGCACGCTGCTGAGCACCCCGGACACCAAGACGCGCCTGGCGGCCTCGGTGACCTCGACGCCGGACGGCGGGCCGGTCAACGGGGCGATGGAGTTGTTGACCGAGGCGTTCTGCTGAGCCGGGTGTTCTGCTGAGTGGGGTGTTCGGCTGAGTGAGGTCGTCCGCCGGGTGAAGCGGTTCCGCCGAGCGAGGTGGTCCGCCGAGCGAGGTGGTCCGCCGAGTCGGCTGCTCGGTGCGAGGGGGCTCCCCGATCCCGGGGGAGCCCCCTCGCGTCCGACCGCGCCAGGGGGTGGGGCGCGGTCGGAGGAGGGCGGCGGCCGGGGCGGCCGGCTGCCGCCGGGGTCAGCGGGTGGCCAGGAACTCCTCCAGCCGTCCCACCACGAACGCGTGGTCCTCGGCCTGGGGCAGGCCGGAGACGCCGACCGTGCCGACCACGCCGACGCCGGCCACGGTCACCGGGAAGACGCCGCCGTGCGCGGCGTAGCGGTCGGGGTCCAGGCGGGAGTCGGCCTCGAACGTCCGGCCCCTCGCCCGGAAGCCCTCGCCGACGCGGTAGGAGCTCTGCCCGTAGCGGTCGACCACGCGGGACTTGCGGTCGATCCACGCGTCGTTGTCCACCGACGTGCCCGGCAGGGCCGCGTGGAACAGGCGCTGCCCGGCGCGCCGCACCGAGATCGTCACGGGCAGCCCGGCCGCGCGGGCCGCGTCCAGCAGGAACGCGCCCAGGGCGAGCGCGACCTCGTTGTCGAAGGACGTGAACACCAGCCTGGCCTCCTGCTCGGCCAGTTCGTCCAGCAGGCTCACGGCGACACCACCCCGTCCGGCGCCCCGGGTCGACCACATGTCGACAAATCGTCAGATGACCTGTTCCTGGTCGGGGACTCCTCCGCCGGCCCGGACCGCGCGGGGCGCGAGTCGGACAACCTGGTGCTCAGGGACATGAACCCATTAAAGCAACACTGTGTAGTAATAGCCAGGCGTGCCATGATGACCCCGTGCCCAACTTGCGCTTCCTGCGGGGATACAACGACGCGGTGGTGCTGGGCCTGGCCCGGTCCGGCGCCGTGACCAGGGTCGAACTCGCCGAGCGCAGCGGCCTGACCCCGCAGGCGGTGTCCAAGGTCGTCGGCAGGCTCATCGGCGACGGCCTCCTGGTCGAATCCGGCACCCGCAACGTCGGCGTCGGCAAACCGCGCACCCTGCTCAAGCTCGTCGCCGACAGCAGGCTCGCGCTCGGCGCCCAGGTCGAGCGCGACGAACTGCGCGTCGTGCTCACCGACCTCGCCGGCACCGTCCTCGACCGCGCCGTCGCCCCCCTGCCACCCGACTTCGACCCGCCCACCTTCGTCACCGAGCTGACCCGCCTCGTCGACGGGCTCCGCAACGACCGCCTCATCGGCGTCGGCATCGGGTTCGTCGGACCCCTCGACCACCGCACCGGCGTCGTCCACGACCCCACCGGCCTCACCGCCTGGCACGACGTGCCACTGCGCTCGTGGGCCGAAGAACGGCTCAACCTGCCCGTCGTCCTCGACAAGGACACCAACACCGCCGTGGTCGCCGAGGCGTGGCGACGCGGCGAAGAACTGCGGGACGCCGTCCTCGTGCTCGTCGGCACCGGCCTGGGCATCGGCATGCTGCTCGACGGGCGCGTGCACCGCGGCGTGCGCACCAACGCCGGCGAGTACGGGCACACCACCCTCCAACTCGACGGCCCGCGGTGCGTGTGCGGGCGAGCCGGCTGCGTCGAAGCGCTGCACAACCTCGCCGCCGCCCGCGGCGACCTCGTGGGAGCGACCTCCGTCGTCGGCGTCGCGGTCGCCGACCTCGTGCAGCTCCTCGACATCGACCACGTGGTCCTCGCGGGCCGCGCCGTGCTCGCCGAACCCACCGCCTACCTCGACGGCGTCCGCGCCCGGCTCCCCAAGGACGAATGGCTGCCCGTGGACGTGTCGATCACCCCCCTGGGTGACGACGTGGTCGCCGCCGGAGCCGCCATGCTCGTCCTGAGCGAGTTCTACGGCCGACCCCGCTGACCCATTTTGGAGATGCCCTGCTCACGGGCACTCGTGCGGGTGATTCACTATCCGGCATGTATGCGCTCCGGTACGCCGTCGGCACCGACCCCGGCCTGCGCCGTGAAGCGAACGAGGACTCGGTGTACTACAGCGAGCGCCTGTTCGCCGTGGCCGACGGAATGGGCGGCCACGCGTACGGCGAAGTGGCCAGCTCGATCGCGGTCGGCGTCATGGCCGAACTGGACACCGACACCGACGACCCCCTCGGCGCCCTCTCCGAAGCGGCCCGCCAGATCGCCATCCGGCTGACCGACCTGGCCGAGGAGAACTTCGACATGCGCGGCATGGGCACCACGCTCACCGCGCTGCTGTGGGACGGCGAGCGGTTCGCCGTCGGGCACATCGGCGACTCCCGCTGCTACCTCGTCCGCGACGGCGAGCTGACCCAGGTGACCCGCGACCACACCATGGTCCAGGCCCTGGTGGACGACGGGCGCATGTCCGCCGAACAAGCCGACGAGCACCCCGGCCGGTCCATGCTCATGCGCGCCCTCCAAGCGGGCAGCGAGCACGACCCGGACCTGTTCTTCCACGACGTCCACGAGGGCGACCGCTACCTGCTCTGCTCGGACGGCCTGTCCGACGTGGTCTCCGCCGGCGAGATCGCCACCCTGCTCACCACCGACCCGGACGGCGACGACACCGTGCGCGCCCTCATCGCGGCCGCCAACGAACGCGGCGGACCCGACAACATCACCTGCCTGCTGGTCGACGTCGCCCCCGCGAACAACCCCGCGTGGCTGCCGAACTGGCTCGCGCGCTGAGGACGGGAGCCCAGACCCGTGCAAGCTGACCTGCCCCCGCACGTCGACCTCGCGTGGCGCGACCCGGACCTGGAGCACGCCGCCCGCGCCCTCGTCGTCCGCGACATCGCCCCCGCCCTCGAGCTCCTCGCCCGCGACGCCCCACCCGACCAGCGCGACCTGCGCGTCGAGGTGCTGGGACAAGCGGGGCAGGACGTCCTGGTCGACCTCGACGTCGCGGCCGAGCACGAACCCGACCGCCTGCTGCTGCTCGGCAGCGCCCTCAACGCCGCCGCCTGGTGGGCCAGGGGCGCGCTGTACGCCGAGCACACCACCGACGAACAGCTCGAACGGTTCATCGACCTCACCAGCCGGGCCAGGGAGGCGCTGAGGCGCGCCACCGAGGCCGCACCGGCCGACTCGGCGCCGTGGAGCGCTCTCATGAGCTGCGCCCTGGGCGCCCCCGAACGCGAAGGCGAAGGCGGCGAGGTCTTCGCCGGCGTGGTGGCGAGGGCGCCCGACCTGGTCTCCGCCCACGAGCGCAGGCTCCAAGGCCTGGCCGCCAAGTGGTACGGCAGCCACGAGCAGATGCTCGACTTCGCGCGGGGGAGGGTCGTCGACCTGCCGAACGGGCACCCGCTGCTGGCCCTGGTGCCCGCGGCCCACATCGAAGTCCACCTGCACGACAGCACCGCACCCGGCATGATCCGGAGGTGGCGGGCCATGGACTACCCGGGGCGGCGGATCGTGCGAGCCGAGGTCGGCGCCGCGTCGGACCGGCTGCTGGCCGGCGGGGGAACCGAACGGGCCCACGCGCGGTGGATCAGGGCGAACCAGGTGTTCGCCGCTTACTACAACTCGGTGGCGGACGTGGCGGGGTTGAAGCCCGAGGACGCGGCGCGGTTGGCGCGGCACGTGGCCGAGGGGGGCGAGCGGCCGGCCAGGTGGCCTTGGGGGTACTTCGGCGATCACCACGTGGCGTTCGAGAAGGCCCGGAGGCTCGCGGCGGAGTTCCGCTGAGCGGGGTTCCGCTGAGCGGAGTTCCGCTGAGCGGATCGGGCAGCGGGTGTCGCGGGTGAGTGGTAGATCTTGACGGCGGGCGGGTTGACGGCCTGAGCTGGGGCTTGGCCGAGAAGACGACACGTACGTGGCACATGGACCGGGTTCGGGATCGATGTCAACGCCTCGAACGTTGCCGGAAATATGGAGGCGGCGAGGCGGGGGTGCGATGCGAATATGGGTGTGGATGCGGGTGTGGGTGTGGGTGCGGTGCGATGTGCAGGCCGGGGCTGAGAGCGGTGAGGGCCGGGCTGAGCGGTTGTCGGGCTGAGCGGTTGTCGGGCTGAGCAGACGTCGAGCATCGGGCTGAGCCAGCGTCGGGCCGAGTGGAGCGAGTGGGTCGGGGCGCGTTGAGCAGGTCAGGGTGTCGGTACGCCGAGCAGGTCACGCAGGCCTTCCTCCCCAGCAGGCGTGAGGCGGACCGCCCGGCCGCTCCCCACTCCGCGCACCCAACCCCGCTCAAGCAGGTGGGCGCACAGGTACGCGCCCGCCGCCCCCGCGAGGTGGGAGCGGCGCTCCGTCCAGTCCAGGCACGCCCTGGCCGGCGCACGACGGGCCGTTGGACGGAACCCGAGGCCGGCGAACCAAGCCAAGCCCTCGTCGGTGACCGCGCACGAGTCGGTGAGCAGGCCGCAGTCGGTCATGGTGTCGGTGATGGCCACGCCCAGGCGGCCCGCCAGGTGGTCGTAGCAGGTGCGGCCCTGGCGCAGGGACTGGTCGGCGGTGACGGCGCGCAGGGTGTTCGCGGGCTTCGCCGGGCCAAGGTAGGCGAGTAGGCCCTCCAGCAGTCGGGCTTGGTCGGGGCCTGCCAACTGGACGTAGCGGTGCCTGCCCTGCCTGCGCTCGACCAGCAAGCCGCCGTCCACGAGGCGGGTCAGGTGCTCGCTCGCGGTGGACGGTGCGACGCCTGCCTCGGTGGCCAGTTCGCCGGCCGTCCACGCTCGGCCGTCCATCAGGGCCAGCAGGAACCGCGCACGGCTGCGGTCGGCCAGGAGGCCGGCCAGGGTCGCGAGTTCGTCGGCTGCCACGGGCGCCATTGTGGCCGGTGGATTGTTCGGCGCCCGCCGAAGTGAATCGGATCTACGTTGGCGCCGTGGTGGATCACGGAGTGCTGCTGGACGAGGCCTACGTCGTGCCGTCGGGGGCGCAGGGTGGGGCGGGGGCGAAGGGTGGGGCGGGTGGGGTGGGAGCGCAGAGCGGGGTGGTGACCGAGGGGGCGCCTCGGCCCGGGGAAGGGTCGGGGATCGCTTGGTTGCGGTCGCGGGTTGTGCGGTTCAGTGAGGGGGCCGACCACGCGCGGCGGCGCGGGGTTGTCGTTCGGGTGTTGTCCGGGGTGGACCCGGCGGATCTGCGGCGGCCCGGTGACCCGGTGGCGGTGCTGGCCGAGGCGCTGGGCGTGCCTCGTTCGGTGACGCGGGACGTGACGGCGGTGGCTCGCTGCTACCACCCGCACGTGCCGGTGGAGCCCGGGGCGGACGGGGCTGTCGCGCGGCTGGTCGCGGCGTTCGGCGGGGTGTGGGACGAGGAGACGGCCAACCGCATCGGGCTGCTGGTGCAGGCTTGCGCCGCCACCCGGGCGCTGATCGCGGGTGCCGAGCCGCCGGTGCCGGTGACGCGGCGGGTCGCGCCCGGTGGCGAGGTGGTCGAGGTGGACCTGAGGGGTGCGGAGTTCGGCGCCGGGCGGCACGCCTGTCCCGGGCGGGAGCACGCGTTGGCGCTGGCGGAGGGCGCACGGCTGTTCCACCGGCTGCACGACGACTTCCTGGTGCTGCCCAACGCCTGGGACTTCGCGTCGGCGGCCGCGTTCGTGCGGGCCGGGTTCCCGGCCGTGGGCACGACCAGCCTCGGCGTGGCGGCGGCGCACGGTCTGCCGGACGCGGCCGGGGTGGCGCGGGAGGAGGCGGTGGCGCTGGCGCGGCTGCTGGTGCGGCTGCCCGTGCCGATCACGGTTGACGTCGAGGCCGGGTTCGACCGAGCCGGGTTCGGCCGGGCCGGGGCCGCCTGGGCAGGGGGCGGCGGCGACGTGCGCGAGTTGGCCGCCGAGCTGCACGAGCTGGGCGTGGCCGGGGTGAACGTGGAGGACGGGCGGGGCGACCGGCTCGCCGACCCGGCCGACCACGCGGCGGTGGTGCGGGCGTTCAAGGAGGCCGCGCCCGGACTGTTCGTCAACGCCCGGGTCGACGCGCACTGGCTCGGCGTGGACCGGGGCAGCACGCTCGACCGGGCCCGGCGGTACGTGGACGCGGGCGCGGACGGGGTGTTCGTGCCGGGGCTGCGGGACGAGCGGGGGATCGTGGAGGTGGTGGCGGCGGTGCCGGTGCCGGTGAACGTGCTGGCGCAGGGTGACGTGGGCCGGTTGCGGGAGCTGGGGGTGCGGCGGGTCAGCACCGGGTCGCTGCCGTTCCGGGCGGCGCTGGGCGCGGCGGTCCGGACCGCGCTGGCCGTGCGGGACGGCGGGCGCGATCCGGACGAGGTGCCGGGGTACGCGGAGGTGCAGGGGCTGCTCGACTTGTGATGCCCGTGCCGGACCTCGTCGGAGGCGAACGACTCTTCGTGCGCTGTTGAATTCCTCCCACGTGCGAGCAGCTCCCGAACGCTGTTTCGTGGCGAACCGTCCAGTATGGACAGTCTTGTTCCTCGCCGGTTCTTCGGCTGCCGGTGGTCCGGGGCGACCGAAGCCGCTCCGACGACGTGGAGCAGTGCATCAGAGTTCGGCGTCCGGGAGCCACGATTGTGTCGAGGTGGCCCTTGCCGCAGACGCCGCCTTGGTCCGTCACTCCCGTAATATTGCGGGAACGCCGTTGTGTTTCTCGTCGGCGGCATGGGCGGCATTCCTCGGCTCGCTGCGGCATTAGGCACGTGAGCCTCTCGACGGTGCGGTGTGGAGCAGCAGTGCCAACAGGAGCACACCCAGCGCCACACCGCTCACCCCACCCGTGACCCACGCCCCGTACACGCCCAGCGCGAACACCTCGCTGCCCAACCCGGCCACCGACGTCACCGTGGCCCGCGCGCCACCGGTGATCCGCTCCTGCAACCGCGCTTCCGCCGCCACCCACACCAGCCGGTACGCGCCGTAGAACAGGGCCACCGCCACCAGACCCGCCGCGTGCCCGGCCGCACCCGCCAAGGCCAGCAGCACCGCCGCGCCACCCAGCAACGCCCCCAGCGGCGCCCCCGACAGCAGCCGCGCCCCACCCAGGGCCGCGCCCGCCGCGCCGACCAGCGGAATCGCCAAGGTGGCCAACGGCACCCACGCGACGGGCACGCCCCAGTCACGCGCGACCAGCGGGAAGTACTCCTCGAACGCGTCAACAGCCGCCAACGCCGCCACGAGCAGCACCGCCGCCCGGACGCCCGGCGCGCGCACCGCCTCGGACAGACCCGACCGCAGCACGGCCAGGTAGCTCTCCGGCTCGGGGCGCGGCGTCTCCGGCAGCCGGGTCGCGACGAGGGCCGCGGCCAGGCACGTCGCCACGCTCACCCACCCCGCCAGGGCGAAGCCACCGGTCGCGAACAGGACCGCGGCCAGCACCGCGGCCGGGATCTGGGCCAGCAGGCCGACCGCGGTGACGCGGCCCAGCACCCGCCCGAACGCCGACTCCGCGCCGACCGCGGCGAGGCCGTCGTGCAGCAGGGCTTCCAGTGCGCCGGAGGACAGCGCGCCGCCGACGCCCCACAGCGCGAAGCCCAGGGCGAAACCGGTGAAGCCGGGCGCGGTCAGCCACAGGGCGTAGCCGGCGGCCTGGCACACGCCGGCGGCGACGACCGACCAGCGGCGGGAGAACCGGTCCGCGAACGCGCCGAACGGCACCTCCGCCACCACCGCGACCGCGGACCAGATCGCGAACAGCGCGGAGACCTCGACGTCCGACAGCCCGGTGTCGGCGAACAGCAGCGCGTACAGCGGGTAGATCGGCACGGTGTCGGCCAGCGCCGCCCACCCCACCGCGAGGCGGGACAGCGGCCGGGCCGGGGGCGGCAAGGGGCGTCAACGGAACGGCACGACGCCAACCTAGCCACCGACGGCCCGGCCGTCACCGGGTTTCCACCCGGACCGGCCCGGGTCAGACCGGCTCGGACTCGGGTTCGGCCTGCCGCTCGTCAGCGTTCTTCCGCTTGGTCCCCAGCAGCACGTCGACGGCCAGGAACGCCAGCAGCGACACCCCGAACAGCGGCACGAACCAGCCGACCGCCACCGCCACCACGGCCACCACCGCCAACTGCCCCCGCGGCACCTTCCGCCACTGGCCGCGCGGCACCGGCCGGCCGAACCCGCGCGTCGGCCGGCGCAGCCACCACACCCGGTAGCCGAGCACGACCAGCGTCACCAGGCCCAGCCCGAGCGCGAGCAGCACCAGCTGGTTGGGCCAGCCGAACAGCACGCCCATGTGCGCGTCGATGCCCCACCTGGCCAGTTTCGCGGCCGGCGGGTAGTCGCTGAACCGCACCGTCTCCGCCACCTCGCCGTACACGATGGAGATCGCGTCGACCTGCGTGGGCCAGCCGCGTCCGATCTCGGTGACGTGCCACGGCATCCCGACCATCTCCGGCACGGTGATCTCGATGGTGGGCGCGTCGATGTCGCTGGAGGTCCGGGCGGTCTTCAGGATGGAGTCCACCTCGCCGGGGAACACCGGGATGGGGTTGCTCATGTCGTGGCCGGCGTGGTCGCCCGCACTGAGCGCGGGCGTGGACCAGTTCAGCGCCTTGCGCAGGTCGGCGACGTTCTCGCCGGCGTAGGTGGACCAGGTCAGGCCGGTCGCGGACAGGAACAGGGCGCCCACCAGCACCCACAGGCCGAGCGTGGCGTGCCGCTTGGTCGTGGGCTTGAGGCGCTGCGCGCGGCGGCGGCTGAACCACAGGAACACGCCGCCCAGCGCGACCACCCACAGCCAGGACGCGGCCAGCTCGCTGTAGAGCCGGCCGGGTTCGCCGAGCAGCAGGTTGCGGTGGACGGTGTCGATCGTGGTGCGCAGCGGCAGGACGCCGCTGGTGCCGTAGGTGTCGAGGGTGCCGACGACGGTCCCGGTGCCGGGGTCGACGAACACCGTGGGCCGCGCGTCGCCGCCCTCGTCGTTCGCGAACAGCACGCGCGTGGTGGCGCCGGGCTCGGGGGAGGGGCGGACCGCGACCCACTTGCGGCCCGGCAGGGCGTCCTGCGCGGCCTTCACCTGCTGGGAGAGCGGCACGGTCTGCTCGGAGGCGGGCACGCGCAGGTGGTCCTTGTAGATCCACGACTCCAGCTGCGGTGTCGCGGCGTAGAGCACGCCGGTCAGGGCGGCGATCAGCACGAACGGGCCTACCAGCACGCCCGCGTAGAAGTGGAAGCGCAGCACGAGGCCGCGCCAGGACTCGGTCATGGGGGAACTCCTAGGTGCGGGAGACGCCACCGCTCGGGCAGGGGCGGTGGTGCGGGAGAGGGCGACCTAGGAGACGGGTGGGCCGCGGCGCGGCACCGTGCGGCGGCGCAGCACCTCCGCCAGCGGCTGCGGCGGGTGGGCGGCGATGGGGATGCGCAGCGGCGCGACCGCGGGCGGCGGGCTCAGCCTGCGCGGCAGCACGGCCGCCACGGCGGCGGCCAGCCGGAACACGGCCTGCTCGAAGCCCGCGAGGGCGATGATGACGATGGCCGTGGCCAGGGCGTGGCCCAGCAGCATGGCGGGCGCGGGCACCAGCTCGCGCGGGTCGTGGGACAGCACGACGAGGAAGACGTGGGCGGCCACCTGCACCGCGCCGACCAGGCTGAGCAGTTCGCCGAAGCCGAGCTGCTGGTCGGTCAGCGGCAGGCACGTGCAGCCGATGGCCAGCGCGAACACCAGCAGGTGCGGCAGGGACGGCAGGTGACCGCCGCCCCCGGCGTGGGCGAGGACGGCCAGCAGACCGGTGGACAGCCCGACCGCGCCGCAGCGCACGGCGCGCGCGGCTCCGCGGGTCGCTGCTGGTGCCACGACTCAGCAGCGTAGCGGCGGAGGAGGTGTTGAAGAAGGGCTGTTGAGACGGGCCGTCCCCGTCCTGAACGTAGAACTCGGGGGTCCTGGACGTTCGACACGGTGGTCCTGAACGTTCGACTCGCGCGTTCTGGAGGTACGACTCGCGCGTTCTGGGCGTACGACTCGCGCGGCCGGAACGTACGACTCGCGGTGTCCGAGTGGAGGACACGTGATGTCCGAGTGGAGGACACGCGCAGGGGCGCGTGTTGTTGGTTGGGCACCGCGAGTCGTCCGGTCAGGGGCGGGGGTAGCGGTCCCGGGCCCAGGTGGCGTAGGTGCGTGCCGGGCGGCCCAGGACTTCGGGGACGTCGGTGGTGGTGATCGAGCCCGCGCCGGTTCGGACCGCGGCCACGGCTTCGGCCAAGGCGGGGGGCAGGGCGTGCAGGGGTACGTCTGCTGTGGACACGGGGCGGTTGAGGACGGTGGCCAGGATGGCGGCTTGCGCCGGTGCGCTGAGGAGTTCCGGGCCGGTCAGCGTGTAGGTCCGCCCGTGGTGGTCGCCGGTGAGGGCGGCCACCGCCACCTCCGCCACGTCGCGGGGGTCCACGACGCCCAGTTCCACGTCCCCCAGGGGGTTGGGCACCGGTTCGCCGGCGGCGATCAGCGGCGCCCACTGGAGCGAGTTCGACGCGAACAGGCCGGGGCGCAGCACGGTCCACTCGGGGAAGGTCGTGGTCCGCTCCTCGCCGGGGCGGTGCAGCTCGGTGACCGGGCCCACCGGCATCACGGACAGCTTCACCACGCGGGTGGTGCCCGCCCGTTCCGCCGCGTCCAGCAGGGCCCGGTCGTAGGCGGGCATCACGTCGGTCCCGGGACCGAGGAGGAAGAGCGTCGACGCGCCCGCGAACGCGGCGTCCAGGGAGGCCGGGTCGGTGTGGTCGCCGCGCACGTGAGCGCCGGTGGAGGTGTGCGGTGGGGAGGTGCGCGGTGGGGGAGGGGTGCGGGTCAGGGCGCGGAACGGGGTGCCGCGGGCGGCGAGCAGGCGGACCACTTCGCGGCCGATGGTGCCCGTGGCGCCGGATATGACGATCATGGGATCAGCCTCGCGCCGGGGTGGGGGAATCTCTTGGAGATTTCGGCGGTTGTGGAGCCCTGTGGACGAGCGACTGCGACCCTGGGTGACCGGCATCGCCTCTCGGACGTTCGCCGATGACACGTACGTGCAAGCGCCCGACACCGCCACGACCATCGTGCTGTGCTCCGCGTCGGAGGGGATGCACGTGGTCGGGCCGCGGGACACCGCTCGCTACTACGCGGCGCGGGGAGGAACGGGGGCGCGGCGGACTGCGGTTCGGTTGACGCCGGGGCGGGCGCAGGCCCTGCTGGACGTGCCGGTGGACGAGCTGGTCGACCGGGTGGTGCCGCTGGGTGAGTTGTGGGCCGGAGTCGGGGGAGGGGCTGCGGGCGGAGGCTGGGGCGGGGCCGGGGGCGGCGGTTCGCGGGACGCTGCCGCGTTGGTCTCGGTCGTGCTGGAGCGGGTCGCCTCGGTCGACCCCGGGCCGTCCGAGTTGGTGCTCGCGGCGGCGCGGTTGTTGCGCGTGCGCGGGGTGGCGGAGACGGCGCGGGCGCTGCACGTCAGCGAGCGGCAGTTGCGGACGGTGTTCACCAGGGCGGTCGGGTTGTCGCCCAAGCGGTTCGCGCGCGTGGATCGGGTGCGGCGGGTGGTGGCGCGCGGTGGGCACGGCGGGTGGGCGCGGGTGGCGGCTGAGCTGGGGTACTTCGACCAGGCGCACCTGATCGCCGAGTTCCGGGCCGTGATGGGGGTGCCGCCCGGGGCTTACCTGAAGGGGGACCTGCCGGCGGCCACGTTCTGCTGAGCGGGTGGGCGGGGGTGGCGGGGGAGGGCGGGTCAGAGGGGGCGGGCGAAGAAGAGGGCTGTTTCGCCCTCCGCCGGTGTGGACCGGTAGAAGGTGGTGTCCAGGCCGCACAGGGTGAACCCCATGCGCTGGTAGGCGCGCACCGCGGGCACGTTCACGCTCGACGTCTCCAGCCACAGCGTCCGCAGTCCCAGTTCGCGGCCGTGCGCGGCGGCCCGTTCCACCAGGGCCCGGCCGACGCCCCGTCCCCGGTGCCCCGGCGCCACGGTGAGCTGCCGGACGACCAGCCGCCGGTGCCACTCGACGACCTCCAGCGCGACGAAACCGCGCACCCGCGGCCCGTCGGCGGCGACGAACACGTCACCGGGGGGCTCGTCGTCCGGTGGGAAGACCTTGGTCAGCGGCGGGTCGACGGGGACGGCGCGCAGGGTGAGGCGCTCGGGTTCGGCGAGCACCTCGAACACGGTGTCCGTGGTGAACGAGTCGTCCAGCCGGGTCAGCCGGTCCAGGTCGGCGGGTCGGGCCGCGCGCAGCTCCACGACTTGAGGCTAGAGGCGGGCGGTGCGGACGGAGGAGCAGGTGATCGCCACGGCCTGCGCGACCAGGCCCCCCACCGCGATCCACAGCGCGGTCGCCATGCCGAGCCGGTCGGCGAGCAGCCCGCCCAGCGGCGCGCCGAACACGATCATGGCCCGGTTGAACGACCGCATGGTCGCGTTCATCCGGCCCTGGAGGTGGTCGGGGGTGACGGACTGGCGGTAGCCCATCTCCACCGGGCTCTCCAGGCCGATCGCGAAGTAGAAGACGAGCTGCGCGGCGCACAGCAGCGCGAACCCGCCGGTGGTGGACGTGGCGAACGGCAGCAGGACGTAGGCGGCGGGTGAGAGCCAGCGGCCGGCGAGCATCACCGGGCCCTCGCCGAACCGCCGTCCCGCCGGACCGGACAGCGACGCGCCGAGCACGCCGCCGACACCGCCGACCGCGAACGTCACGCCGAACAGGAACGGGTCGAACGCCAGCACGTCCAGCACGAACACGGTGTAGATCGCGCCGACCATGGCGGAGCAGAAGAACCACGCGTGCGTGGCGATCGCGAGCGGGCGCAGCACGGGGTGGCGGTAGATCCAGCGCACCCCGTCGCGGATCTCGCCGCGCAGGTCGCGCTTCGCCGGGACGGGTTCGGGTTCCGCGGTCCTCAACCGGGCCAGCACCAGACCGGAGACCAGGTAGGTGAAGGCGTCGAAGAGGAACGCGAGCGGCCCGCCGACCAGCTTCACCAGCGCGCCGCCCGCCAGCGGGCCGAGGCCCTGCGCCGCCGACCTGGTCTGCTCCAGCCGGGCGTTGGCGTCGGTGAGCTGCGCGGTGGGCACGAGGCGGGGCAGGAACGACTGGTGCGCCGCGTCGTGGAACAGCGACAGCGTGCCGAACACCATTACGATCGCGGCGAGCAGCGGCAGGGTGAGGGCGCCGGTGAGCGCCAGCACCGGGATCAGCGCCAGCACCGCGGCGCGGGCGAGGTCGGTGCCGATCAGCAGCGGCAGCCGGCGGCGGCGGTCGACCAGGACGCCCGCGACCAGGCCGAGCAGCAGGTAGGGCAGCCAGCGGGCCGCCTCCAGCAGACCTGCGACGGTGGCGGACGCGCCGAGCGTCAGCACGGCCACCGCCTTGAGCGCGAGCGTGGTGACGTGCGTGCCGGCCAGTGACACGGTGTCGGCGGTCCAGAAGCGGACGAACTCGCGCTGCCGACCCAGTCTGGTGTGCGTCATGTGCTCCCCCTGCCCACCCTGCCAGACGGGGTGATCAGGGGAAAGCAGGTTCCGCCCGGCGAGCGCCCGGTGGCGGGTGCGGTTGGCGTGCGGGGCCGGTTGGCGGGCGGCGCCGAGCGCGGCAGCGGTGGGCGGCTCGGGTGAGCCCGGCGCTCAGCAGGCGGCGGCGCGGTCGAGCAGGAGCTTGCGCTCGCGCTCGTTGCGGGTCAGGTCGGCGGCCCGCTCGAACTCCGACCGCGCCTCGGCGGACCTGCCCAGCTTCACCAGCAGGTCGCCGCGCACGCTGGGCAGCAGGTGGTAGTCCCGCAGCACGGGCTCCTCCAGCAGTTCGTCGACCAGCTCCAGCCCCACCGCCGGGCCGAACGCCATGCCGATCGCCACCGCGTGGTTCAACGCCACCACCGGCGACGGCGTGACCAGCGACAACGCCTCGTAGAGGCCCGCGATCCGGATCCAGTCGGTGTCCTCGGGCACGCGTGCCCGCGCGTGGCAGGCGGCGATGGCGGCCTGGAGGGTGTACGGGCCGCGCGGGCCGGGCGTCGACTCCGCCCGTTCCAGGGCGGCCAGCCCGCGCCGGATCAGCAGCTGGTCCCACCGGGCCCGGTTCTGCTCCAGCAGCAGCACGGGTTCGCCGTTCGGGCCGACCCGGGCCCGGGACCTGGAGGCCTGGATCTCCATCAGCGCGACCAGCCCGTGCACCTCGGGTTCGCGCGGCGCCAGGCCCGCCAGCACGCGGCCCAGGCGCAGCGCGTCCTCGCACAGCGCCGGGCGCATCCAGTCGTCGCCCGAGCTGGCCGAGTAGCCCTCGTTGAAGATCAGGTAGATCACGCCGAGCACGGACGCCAGGCGGGCGCCCCGTTCGTCCTCCGCCGGGACCTCGAACGGGACGCCCGCCTTGGCCAGGGTCTTCTTCGCCCGCACGATCCGCTGGGCGACGGTCGGCTCGGGCACCAGGAACGCGCGGGCGATCTCCGCGGTGGTCAGGCCGCCCAGCATCCGCAGGGTCAGGGCGACCTGCGCCTCGGTGGACAGCACCGGGTGGCAGGCGGTGAACACCAGGCGCAGCACGTCGTCGTCGATGTCGCCGACGCCGGTGCTCGCGTCCGGCGCGTGGTCGTGCCCGGTGTCGCGGCCGACCTCCTCCAGCTTGCGCCGGTAGTTCTGCGAGCGGCGGATGAGGTCGATGCCGCGGTTCTTGGCGGCGGTCATCAGCCACGCGCCCGGGTTGCGCGGCACGCCGGTCTCCGGCCACTGCTCCAGCGCGCTGACCAGCGCGTCCTGGGCCAGCTCCTCGGCCAGTCCCACGTCCCGCACCATCCGCGCCAGACCGGCGATGAGGCGGGCGGACTCCATGCGCCACACCGCCTCAACGGCGCGACGCGCGTCGGTAGCCATCACGACCCGGGATCAGATCAGCTACCGACGCGCGTCGGCAAGGCGGGTGGCCCGGCACGGGCCGGTCAGCCCTTGGCGCGGTCCTCCAGCTCGGCCCGCAGCTCGTTCTCGCGGTCGACCAGCTCCTGCGGCGCGTTCTCGAAGTCCTCGGAGCTGAAGACCTGGCGGATCTCGATCTGGGACTCGGCGCCGGTGGGGTTCGGCACCCGCTTGACCCACTCGACGGCTTCCTCCAGCGACTTCAGCTCCAGCAGCCAGAAGCCCGCGATCAGCTCCTTGGTCTCGGTGAACGGGCCGTCCACCACGGTGCGCTGGTCGCCGGAGAAGTACACCCGGGTGCCGTTGGAGCTGGGGTGCAGCCCCTCGCCGGCCAGGAGCACGCCCGCCTTGACCAGCTCCTCGTTGAAAGCGCCCATCGCGAGCAGCTCCTCCTCGGTCGGCATCGCGCCGGCCTCGGTGTCCGCGGTCGCCTTCACGATCACCATGAAACGCATCGTCTTCTCCGTTCGGTTCGTCCAGCCGGTACATCCTGGCCTCTACTACCGCGACGAACGGGCGGAACGGAGGATCGACACCACCCGCGATTTTTCTTCAAGATTTTTTACCGACCTCCTGACCTGCTGTTTCGTCGTCAACGGTCAGACGATGGGCTTCCCGCCGGTGACGCCGACCACCTCGCCGGTGATGTAGCTCGACTCGCCGGACGCCAGGAACACGTACAGCGGGGCCAGCTCGGCGGGCTGCCCGGGCCGCCCCAGCGGCGTGTCCTCGCCGAAGCTCTCCACCGCGTCGGGCGGCATGGTGGCCGGGATGAGCGGCGTCCACACCGGACCGGGCGCGACGGAGTTCACCCGGATCTTCCGGTCGGCCAGGTTCTGCGCCAGGCCCTTGGTGAAGTTGACGATGCCGGCCTTGGTGGTGGCGTAGTCGAGCAGCTGCGGCGACGGCTGGAAGGCCTGGATGGACGACGTGGTGATGATCGTCGAACCCTCGCCCATGTGCGGCACGGCCGCCTTGCACAGCCAGAACATGGCGTAGAGGTTCGTCTTCAGCACCCGGTCGAACTGCTCGGTGGTGATGTCGAGCAGGCCGTTCTCCTGGGCCATCTGGTGGGCGGCGTTGCTGACCAGGACGTCGATGCCGCCGAACTCCTCGACCGCGCGGGCCACCACGGCCGCGCACTGGGACTCCTCGACCAGGTCGCCGGGGACGGTGACGGCCTTGCGCCCGGCGTCCTCGATGAGCCGCGCGGTGTCGCGCGCGTCCTTCTCCTCGGCGGGCAGGTACGAGATGAGCACGTCCGCGCCTTCGCGCGCGAACGCGAGGGCGACGGCCCGGCCGATGCCGGAGTCGCCGCCGGTGATCACGGCCCGCTTGCCGGTGAGCCTGCCGGAGCCCCGGTAGGTCGCCTCGCCGTGGTCGGGGGTCGGGTGGACGTCGTCGGTCAGGCCGGGGTGTTTGATCACGGTGTCGGACATGACCGCAGGGTGCCCACGCTCCGGCGCTTCGAACACGCGTCGGCGGCGCGCCCCGGAAGTGGGACGCGCCGCCGCGACGGGGGCAGGGGGCTTACCGGCGGAAAGCGCGCCCGAGGGTGAAGGCGCCCGGCCCGAAGACGGCCAGCAGCAGGAACACCCAGCTGTAGACGGCGGCCAGTTCGCCCGCGTTGTGGATCGGCAGCAGCGCCTCCGGCTGGTGCACGACGAAGTACGCGTAGGCCATCACGCCGGACAGCACGAACGCGGCCGGTCGGGCGGCCACGCCCAGCAGCAGCAGGACCGCGCCGGCCAGCTCGATGACGCTGCCGTACCAGCCCGGCCACGAGCCGAGGGGGACCGCGCCGCCCTGGCCGTCGACACCGCCGAAGAAACCCAGGCCCATCAGGCCGTGGAAGCCGAACAGGAACGACACGACGATCCGGAAGACGCCCAGGACGACGTCGTTGCGCTTCGCGGTGCGGGCGTCGGTGTTCTCGTTGGTGGTGCGGGCGGCGGTGTTCTCGGTGGTGGTCATGTCCAGGTCCCCTCTGCGGTGGTCTCACCCCTGCGTCGAACGGGGACCCGGCGGGATCGACACGTCCGCCGAACTTCTTTCCAAGATTTTTTCGGGCGCGGGGGCTTCGAGGGTGAACCTGCTGGTCGGAGGGGGCAAGGGCTGCCCGCGGCGGAAGAACCGGACCTGGCGCGGGTCCTCCGCCTCGGCCCGCATCGCCTCCAGGTCGGCCTCCGTGGGCACGCGGGCGACGGACGGGCCGGGCCGGTGGTCCAGCGGCGGCGCGGGCGGCAGGTGCTCGTCGGGCAGCGGCGGCAGGTCGAGCCGCCAGGCGATCAGGCCGGGCGTCCCGGGCACCTCCTCCGGCTCCGGGTACGACCGGCCGGGCCAGACGTAGGGGACATCGTCGGGCACGCCGGGGAACTGCGGGCCGTAGTGCTCCGGCTCCTTGCGGATCAGGGAGGACTGGTGGCTGCGGTGCAGGTCCTCGTCGCCCAGCCACGGCGGCAGCAGGCCCTCCTCCAGGCACCACGACCACGTCGGCTCCCGCCCGCCGTTGTAGTCGAGCAGGACCGCGCGCACCCCGTCCCGGTGCCCGCGCCGCCGCCACTCGTCGCACACGGCCACCCCGTAGGCGACCAGGGCGGGGGTGAAGCCGCGCCACATCACGACCGCCGGGTGCCGCTTCCAGCCGTACTCGGGCCAGACGAGCGCGCGGAGCACCTGGAGCGTCTCCACCCGCTGCTTGCCGAGCCTGCGGGTGTCGAGGGCGGCCGCGCTGCGGCCGAACGTGGCGCACGGCAGGAACGTCTGCACCGGTCCCGTTTACCCGGTTGGGCGCGGATCAAGCGCCTCGTCGCCACATCGGGTGGTGGGGGAGGGGAAGGGGAGGAGGGAAAGGGCGGATGCGGGTGGCGTCCGGCCGGCGGTGGTTGGTCGTGGGCGGGTCGGGGCAGGCGGCCGGTTTCGTCGCGGGCGGTTGGCGGAGTGGCGGGCGGTTAGGGTGGCCGGGTGGAGTTCCAGCGCGCCCGGCGGCCCGAGCAGGTCGAACAGCGGCGGCGCGCGATCCTCGGTGCGGCCCGCGACCTGCTGCTGGAGCGGTCCCTCGCCGACATCAGCCTGCGCGAGCTGAGCTGCCGCGTCGGCCTGGCCAAGTCGAACGTGCTGCGGTACTTCGACAGCCGGGAAGCCGTCTTCCTGGAGGTGCTCGACGCGGAGTGGTCCTCCTGGCTCGACGCCCTGGGAACCACGCTCCCCACCGACCGCGACGAGGTGGCCGTGGCGACGGCGATCGCGTCGTCCCTGGCCGGGCGGCGGATGTTGGGCGCGCTGCTGGGCGGTGCGGGCGCGCTGGAGCGCAACATCACCGTCGACACCGCCCGCTGGTTCAAGGGCCGCGCGGGCGCGCACTCGACGCGGCTCGCCGACCTGGTGCGCGCCCGCCTGCCGGTGCTGGACGAGGCCGGGGCGCGGCACTTCGCGGACGCGGTGGTCGTCATCGCCGCCGGGCTGTGGCCACGGGCGGAACCGACCGAGGCGGTGGCGGTGGTGCTGCGCGAGTCGGGGTCGGCCGAGCCCGCCGAGGCGTTCGCGGCCGGGTTGACCGAGGCGCTGGTCAACCAGCTCGTCGGGCTGGTGGCCCGGTCGGCGAAGGGCTGACGCACCCGCACCGGGACCCGCACCTGCACCGGGACCCGCACTCGCGCCGGGGACCCCGCCGGTTATTCCCGCGATCGCCCGCGAACCCCACCTTCCCACCCTCTGGTCGCCCCTCCGCGCACCCCTCCGACCGACGCAGAATCCCGGTGGAGCGACCGAAAGGGGCGGCAATGGGAGACGGCTTGCACCTCGCCGTGGCGCTGGACGGGGCCGGCGACGCGCGGCACACCCCGGGTTACTGGGTGGACCTCGTGCGGGAGGCCGAGCGCGGGCTGCTGGACCTCGTGACGATCGAGGACGACCTCGGACCGGACGGCCGGCTGGACGCCGTGCTGGTCGCGGCCAGGGTGGCGCCGCTGACCAGCCACATCGGCCTCGTGCCGACCGTGGTCACGACGCACACCGAGCCGTTCCACGTGTCCAAGGCCATCGCGACCCTGGACTACGTGAGCACCGGCCGCGCGGGGGTGCGGGTGAAGGTCTCGGCCGACCCGGGGCACGCCGGGCACTTCGGGCGGCGCGAGGTCACCCCGGACGACCTGCCCGCGCTGCTCGTCGAGGCCGCCGACCACGTGGAGGCGCAGCGGCGGCTGTGGGACAGCTGGGAGGACGACGCGGAGATCCGCGACGTCGCCACCGGCCGGTTCGTCGACCGCGACAAGCTCCACTACGTCGACTTCGAGGGCGACTTCTTCAGCGTCAAGGGACCCTCGATCACGCCGCGCCCGCCGCAGGGGCAGCCGCCGGTGGCGGTCCTGTCCCACGAGCCCGCCGTGCTGGACCTCGCGCGCCGCGCGGCCGACATCGTCTTCACCACGCCGCACGCGCTGGACGAGGCAGTGGCGCACGCCGCCGACGCCGCGCCGCTGCACCACTTCGCCGACCTCGCCGTCGACTTCGGCGGCAGGACCGGGACCGGCTCGCCCGACGCCCTCGTGTTCACCGGCACGCCCGCCGGGCTGGCGGACCTGCTGGCCGAGTGGCACGCGGCGGGCGTGCGCGGGTTCCGGCTGCGGCCCGCGTCGCTGCCCGACGACCTGTCGGCGATCGTGTCCGGGGTGGTGCCCGAGCTCCAGCGGCGCGGCCTGTTCCGCACCGCGTACACCGCCACCACGCTGCGCGGGCACCTCGGCCTGCCGCGCCCCGCCAACCGCTACGCCGCCTGAGAGAGGAGCCGCGTGATGCCCAAGCAGGTCCACCTCGCCGCGCACTTCCCCGGCGTCAACAACACGACCGTGTGGAGCCACCCGGACGCGGGCAGCCACATCGAGTTCTCCTCGTTCGCCCACCTCGCCCGCACCGCCGAGCGCGCCAAGTTCGACTTCTTCTTCCTCGCCGAGGGCCTGCGCCTGCGCGAGCAGGCCGGGCTGATCTACGACCTCGACGTGGTCGGCAGGCCCGACACGTTCACCGTCCTGTCGGCGCTGGCCGCCGTCACCGAGCACCTCGGCCTCGCCGGCACGATCAACTCCACGTTCAACGAGCCGTTCGAGGTGGCGCGGCAGTTCACGTCGCTGGACCACCTGTCCGGCGGGCGCGCCGCGTGGAACGTGGTGACCTCGTGGGACGCGTTCACCGGCGAGAACTTCCGGCGCGGCGGCTTCCTGCCGCAGGAGCAGCGCTACGCGCGGGCCGAGCGGTTCCTCGACGCCGCCACGGCGCTGTTCGACTCGTGGCGCGACGACGGCCGGTTCGCCTACCGCGACGAGCACTTCGACATCTCCGGCCGCTTCGGGCTGCCGCGCTCGCCCCAGGGCCGGCCGGTGGTCCTCCAGGCGGGCGACTCCGACGAGGGCCGCGAGTTCGCCGCCGCCAAGGCCGACGCGATCTTCTCCCGGCACGCCGGCCTCGACGCGGGCCGCGCCTTCTACGCCGACGTGAAGGGCAGGCTCGCGAAGCACGGCCGCCGGCCCGAGGACCTGGTCGTGCTGCCCGCCGCCACGTTCGCGCTGGCCGACACCGACGCCGAGGCGCACGAGCTGGCCCACGAGGTGCGGCGGCAGCAGGTCAGCGGGCAGACCGCGATCAAGGTGCTGGAGCAGCTGTGGAACCGCGACCTGTCCGCCCACGACCCGGACGGCCCGCTGCCGACCGTGGACCCGCTGGTGAGCGGGGAGGACCACATCGCGCGCGGACGGGCGAGCGTGCGGATGCACAAGGACCCCGTGGCGGTGGCGCGGCAGTGGCGGGAGCTGGCCGAGGCGAAGAACCTGTCGATCCGCGAGCTGGTCATCGAGACGAGCGCGAAGCAGACGTTCATCGGCTCGCCGGAGACGGTCGCGGCGCAGGTCGACGAACTGGTGCAGGCCGACGCCGCCGACGGGTTCATCCTCGTGCCGCACGTGACGCCCGGCGGGCTCGACGACTTCGCCGACCGCGTGGTGCCGCTGCTCCAGGAACGCGGCGTGTTCCGCACCGAGTACACCGGGCCGACGCTGCGCGACCACCTCGGGTTGAGGCCGCTGCCCTAGGGTGAGGGGTGTGAAGGCACTCGTGGTTCGAGGTGGCTGGGACGGGCACTCGCCGGTGGAGGCGACGGACGCGTTCCTGCCGTTCCTGCGCTCGTCGGGGTTCGCGGTGGACGTGTCGGACACCCTGGAGGCCTACGACGAGGGGTTGCGGGCCTACGACCTCGTCCTCCAGTGCTGGAGCGACGGCGAGCTGACCGAGGAGCAGTTCGGGCACCTGGAGGCGGCCGTGCGGGCGGGCACGGGCCTGGCCGGGTGGCACGGCGGGCTGGTCGACGCGTTCCGGCACTCGCGCGGGTACATGCGCATGGTGGGCGGGCAGTTCGTCGCCCACCCCGGCGACTTCGTGGAGCACCGGGTGGACGTCGTGTCGACCCACCCGGTGGTGGCGGGGCTGAGCGGGTTCACCGTGCGCACCGAGCAGTACTGGGTGCTGACAGACGGGTTGAACGACGTGCACGCGACCACGACGTTCGCCGCCGAGGAGCCCTGGCACGCGCCGCTGACCGTGCCGGCGGTGTGGACGCGGCGGTGGGGCGCGGGACGCGTGTTCGCCTGCACGCTGGGGCACTTCCCGGCGGACCTGGAGGTGCCCCAGGTGCGGACGATGGTCGAGCGCGGCCTGCTGTGGGCAGCCGGCCGCGAGTGAGGTGTCAGCGCGTGCCTTCGAGGAACGCGCGCCAGGCGGTGGGGGAGAAGGTCAGGCGCGGGGCGGTGTTCTTGGAGTCCCGCACACCCACGGACACCGGCTCGAACGCCACCTCCACGCACTCCGTATTCGCGCCGCCGCTGTAGCTGCTCTTACGCCACTGCCTCGCCTCCGGGTGCACTCTGTTCCTCCCGCAGTCGGTCGTAACGGTCCGCCCACTTGGCGAACACCAACCGCGATTCTTCCTCACTCAGAGCCACCAGGTCGAGGTCGTTGCAGCACTGGCGGAACCGGTTCGTGGTCTCGAACTCATCCGAGAACAGCGCTACAGGCCCGCCATCGAGGTAAGAGACCGGTGGGTGGTCGTCGAAGGTCATGAAGCTGAAGGCGGAGTTCAGCGACGCCGGCAGCGCGGCCGCGAACGTCACCAACCGCACGCCACCCCGGAACAGCAGTTGCAGCATCTGCTCGTACATCACCTGGGGGCAACCCACCGCACGCATCAGGGCCGCCTCGTGGATGAAGAAGCGGCCCCATGGCGCCCGGGGCTTGTTGAAGATCTCCTGCCGGGCCATCCTCTCGATCACCCGGTGCTCGCCGTTCGTCGTTCCGATGAGTTCACGTGCGTAGTCCGCTGTCTGGAGGAGGCCGGGAACCATGAGGATCTGGTAGGACCAGATGACCCTGGCGGTCTGCTCGTGCAGGAGCAGTGCGCGCAAGGCATCGGGCACCGCGAGTTCATGTTCGCGGACGAGATGACCTGTGCTCGACTCCTCCGCCAAGGACATGATGTGGTCGTAGGTGGACTGGTCGGCGCGGAGGTGGCCGACGTAGCGGGCGATGTCCACCGCGCTGGTGCCGCGCGTCCCGCGCTCCAATTTCGATATCTTCCCGGCCGACCACCCCAATTCTTCGACGAGATCTCCGAACTTCAGTTCCGACTCGTAGCGGGCGCGGCGGAGGGCGTCGCCCAGCTCACGACTGAGCGCATTCGACATGCGTGAATCCATGCGGGCACGCTAAGACTGTCCCGCCGGTCTCTACCAGCCTCAACCGGTTTTTCCACCCCATGGGGCCACAGTTGTACCCGAGGGGCGGACGGTTCCCGATCGCTTTTGTTGCGCCGACGCAACAAAAAGAGCGGTAACCGAGTTAATCGGCACCGGGGCAAGGCGTTCACCCGTGACGGAACACCCGGCCGCGCCGCGAACAACCGCACCCGGCCTCCCACGGGCGGCTGTTGCGGGCCTCACCGCCTTGCTGCGGGGTCGAGAAGGGGAGGGAACCGGAGGCGGCGGTGCTGCTCTCGCGGTTCACCCGGGTGGTGGACGGCTGCGCGGGCCACCTGCGACCGCTGCTCACCGAGGCCCTGGGAGCAGCCGGGGACATCGCAACCCGTCTGACGGGAGGAGCCGCACCCGATCCGCCCGTGGTCCCGCCGGAACGGATCGAGCAACTGCGCCGCGAGTTGCCACCTCCGATCGCACGTGGCGAGCGTGGCCGCAAAACACACGGCCGCTGGTTCGACTCCAACGGCAACGCCGAACCGATCGTCAGCGGTGAGGATGCCGATTCCGACGCGGCCGACGCGATGCTGAAGGACACGGGAATGCGCGCCGCGTCGACCACGACGGCGGACGTGGAGATCAAGCTTGCCGCGCGCATGGTCCGTGACGGGATTCGGCACGCCACGGTTTTGATCAACGACACCCCGTGCGTCGGGCGCTTCGGTTGTGACACCCTCGTCCCGATCCTGCTCCCGGCGGGGGCAACGCTCACCGTGCACGGCATGAATGCCAAGGGTGAGAGGTTCCGCAAGCGGCACACAGGAGGTGCCAACCCGTGGTGGCGCTAGAAGCGTGGTTCGACAGGGAAGCGGAAGGGCCGACCATCGTGCACACCCCGGCCGAATTGGACGCGGTGTCGGACACCGTGGCCGGTTGGGCGGGGCCCAACACCGTTCAACTGCTCATCGCCGAGGACCCGGGCCGCGCGATCCTGGACGTGGGGTTGGACGCCGAGTACGCGCGCGGAGTCCTCTGCTACTCCGGCCCCGACGCGCCGGATGGGCTTATGAGTAAGGGCTCGGACACGGCCGAGGAGCCGCCTCTCTACTACTTCACCGGGTCGGACACCGAGTTCCCCGTGGACGCCGAAATCCCCCTCGCCGAGGTGCGCCGGGCCGCGCACGAGTACCTGGGCACCGGGGGCGCGCGGCCGGCCGGGATCGAGTGGCAGCCGCGCTGACCGGCGCGAACCCCGGCCCTCAGGCCCCCTCGGACAGCGGCGCGGGTTCGGAGTCGGCCAGGTTCTCCGGCAGCCTCAGCCCCTCGTGCAGCGGCACCAGTTCGGACTGGAGCACCAGGGCCGCGCCGCCGATCGCCGACGCGGTGGCGGCCGACCGCGACAGCCGCACGTCGACCCGGTGGGCGGCTCGGGAGAAGAACGCCCGGTCGAGTTCGTCGCGCACCACCGGCAGGTAGACCGAGCCCGCGATGGCGAAGCTCGGGCCGGTCAGGACCAGGACCTCCAGGTCCATGATGTTGGCCAGGGTGCGGGCGGCGGTGGCGATGTACCTGGCCGAGCGCTCCAGGATGGCCAGCGCGGACGGGTCGCCCCGGCGGGCCGCGCGGCTCACCGCGGCGAAGTCCGACGAGACGGACTTGGGCCTGCCGGTGAGGCCGGCGGCGCGGGCGAGGGCCGCGTCGGCGCGGGCGGCGGCGACCACGGCGGCCGGGCCGGCCAGGACCTCCACGCAGCCGCGCGCGCCGCACCAGCACTCGGGGCCGTTGGCGTCCACGCAGATGTGGCCGATCTCGCCGGCGTTGCCGCTGGTGCCGCGGTAGGTGATGCCGTTGATGACCAGGCCCGCGCCGATGCCCGTGCCCATGTAGATGGCGGCGGAGATGGCGGTGCCGCCGATGCCGCCCGACCAGTGCTCGCCGAGGGCGGCGGCGGTGGCGTCGTTGTCGAGCACGACCGGCAGCGCGGTGGCCCGCTCCAGCGCCTGGCCGAGGGGGAAGTCCTCCCACTTGCGCATGGACGGCGGGGTCAGGCCCATGCCGGTGGCCGAGCTGAGCGGACCGGGTGAGACCAGGCCCAGGCCGAGGACGCGGTTGCGGTCGACGCCGACGCCCTCGATGAGCGCGTCCACCTCGTTCGCCATGCGCTCCACCACCGCCTGCGGCTCGGCCGCGCCCGCGCCGGCCCTCGTGATGCGCGCGACGACGGAACCGCCCAGGTTGGTGAGCACGTAGGTGATGCCGGCGTGGTCCAGGTGCACGCCCACCGCGTACCGGGAGGAGTGGTTGAGCTGGAGCAGCACCCGCCGCTTGCCGCCGGTGGACTCGGCCCGGCCGGTCTCCACCACCAGGCCCTCGTCGATGAGCTTGCGGACCACGGTGGAGATGGTCGCGCCGGTGAAGCCCGTGGCGTTGATCAGCCCCACGCGGCTGATGGTGCCCGCCGCGCGGATCACGTCGAGCACGGCGGCCTTGCTGCTCGCGTGCTGGGTAGCCCGCGCAGGTCCGCTCACGTGGCCTCCGTCTTGGTTCGCTCGTCGGACGAAGGGTAGCAACTTGACCCGCAGATGAAGGAGAGGTGTTGACTTCGTTTCTTCATTGACTTAACAATCTGCCTCAACGCGGGACCGCGGCCGGTCCTGGGCCAGGAGAGGAATCAACGATGTTCCTGAAGGCAAGGCGCTCCTCACGGGCGCGCACGGTGGCGGCCGGGCTGGCCGCGGTGGCCGTGCTGGCGACCGCGTGCGGCGGGTCGAACAACTCGGGCGGCGGCGGCGAGAACGCGGACACGCTCATCGTGTACACCGGCCAGTCGGGCGACTGGCAGCTGAACTTCAACCCGTTCGCGCCCTCCACGCTGGAGGGGCCGGGCACGATCTTCGAGCCGCTGTTCTACTTCAACCGGCTCCGCACCGTCGACCCGCGCCCGCGCCTCGGCAAGTCCTACGAGTGGAACGCCGACGGCACCCAGCTCGACATCGAGCTGCGCGACGACGCGAAGTGGACCGACGGGGAGAAGTTCACCGCCCAGGACGTCGTGTTCACCCTGGACATGGTCAAGAAGAACCCGTCCATGAACGGCACGGGCTACAAGGGCGAGGCCACCGCGGTCGACGACACGCACGTCACCGTCAAGTTCACCGAGCCGTCCTTCATGGAGGGCCCGCAGGTCCTCGGCGCGATCTACATGGTGCCCGAGCACAAGTGGAAGGACATCGCGACCCCGGCGACGGACGTCGTCAACCAGCCGGTCGGCACCGGGCCGTTCCTGCTGGAGGAGTTCAAGCCCCAGGCGTTCACGCTGAAGGCGAACCCCGGCTACTACGCCGGCGAGCCCGCGCTGAAGAAGGTCCGCTACGTCGCGCTGTCGGGCAACCAGTCCGGTGAGGCCGCGCTGCGCCAGGGCCAGATCGACTGGCAGACCGGCCCCGTGCCGGACATGGCCAACATCGAGAAGAACTACCCCGGCTACAAGGGCATCACCTTCCCGATGAACCAGGCCGCCCTGTTCACCTGCTCGAACGCCGAGCTGGGCTGCCAGGGCCCGCAGACCGACGTGGCCGTCCGCAAGGCCGTCTACTACGGGATGAACCGCACCCAGATCAACTCCCTGGCCTTCGAGAACACCGCCAGCGAGATCTCGCCCGGGTTCGCGCTGCTGGAGCGCGACAAGGAGGTCATCTCCGGGGAGCTCCAGGAGAAGACCGCGCCGATGCAGCCGGACGTGGCCAAGGCCACCGCGGCGCTGGAGTCCGCCGGCTACGCCAAGGGCTCCGACGGCATCTACGCCAAGGACGGCAAGCCCGTGGCCATG
>NZ_BAAAKE010000022.1:0-166943 GCF_039527585.1 Saccharothrix xinjiangensis
GCCACCTGGTCGCCGCCGCCACCGACCACTGGGCGCACGGCGCGCCCCGCCGGTCCAGCGACGCGCCGCGCACCGCCGTCCGCCTCACCGACGACGCCGACCTGCGCGCCCGCGCCGAACTGCTGCGCGGCGGCCTCGACCTCGGCCACGGCCTGCCGGACGTGGCCGCCCGCCGCCTGCTGCACGCGGCCGGCGAGCTGGTCGGCACGCACCGCGCGCTCGCCATCACCGCGCTGGGCTTCGCGGGCGAGGCGGCCAGCATCGCGAGCGACCACCGCCGGTACGCCGAGACCGCCGCGTTCGCCGACCGCCTCCGCCTGCCCGACGAGCCGGACGTCACGCGCGTCACCCTCGACCACCTCACCGGCATGGCCGCCACGTTCGCGGGCCGCCACCAGGAGGCCCTGCCCGCCCTGCGCTCGGTGGTGGAGCTGGCGGAGCGCCTGCCGCACCCGCAGGCCAAGATCTGGGGCGGTCAGGCCGCCTACACCCTCGGCGACGCCACCAAGGCGCACGAGCTGGCCACCAGCGCGGTCACCGCCGCGCACGAGCACGGCCTGACCGGGCTCGTGCCGTGGGCGCTGGTCTACCGGGCGCTGTCGGCGCTGCTGCTCGACCAGCACTCGGTCGCGCTGTCGGCGGCCTACGAGGGCGTGCACGCGGCCACCTCCATGGGCCAGCACAACGCCGTGGTGGACCACCTGACGATCCTCGCGCTGCTCGCCGCCCTGCGCGGCGACACCGAGACCGCCGTGCACCGCATCGACGCCGCCGCCGAGCAGATCGCGCAGCGCGGCCTCGGCCGGTCCGGCGCGTTCGGCGCGTGGGCGTTCGCCTGCGTCGACCTCGCCCTGGACCGCCCGGCCGACGCGCTGGACCGGCTGCGCCTGATGGCGCCCGGCGGTGGCGGCGTGCACGCGGGCATCAAGGTGCTGGCCGCGCCGCACGTGGTGGAGGCGGCGGTCGGCTGCGGCAGGCCCGCCGCCGGGGACCGCGCGCTGCGCCGCTACGAGAAGTGGGTCGGCGCCACGGGCTGCGCCGCCAGGCTCGCGCTGTCGCACCGCTGCCGCGGGATGCTGTCCGACGGCTCCCGCGCCGACGAGCACTTCCGCGAGGCCATCCGGCTGCACCGGGTCAGCGGCACCGCCATGGAGCTGGCCAAGACCGAGCTGTTCTACGGCCACCGGCTGCGGCGCGGGCGCCGCCCCCGGGCCGCCCGGGAGCTGCTGCGCGACGCGGTGAAGATCTTCGAGGGCTACGAGGCCGACCGCTGGACCGCGCGGGCCCGCGCCGAGCTGCGCGCGGCGGGCGACACCGTGGCCGGCGCGCCCGGCGGTCAGGCCGGCGGCCCACCCGGCGCCGACCCCGCCGCCGAGCTGACCGCGCAGCAGGTGCGGATCGCCCGCCTGGTCGCCGAGGGCGCGACCAACCGCGAGGTCGCCGCCCGCCTGTTCCTGAGCCACCGCACCGTCGAGCACCACCTGCGCAACATCTTCGCCAAGCTCGGCGTGCGGTCCCGCGTCGAACTGAGCAGGGTGCTCGACTGAGGGACCGGCCCGACCGGACGACCCGGCGGACAGGCCGCCCGAGCAGGGACAGGCCGAGCAGGACAGCCCCAACAGGAACAGCTCGAACAGGAGCAGGAGGTCGCGTGCGCGAGGACTACCGCCACTGGCAGCGGATCCCGACCCGGTGGCACGACAACGACGTGTACGGGCACGTCAACAACGTCGTGCACTACGCGTTCATGGACACGGTGATCAACACGTGGCTCATCGGCGCGGCCGGGTTGGACATCCACCGCGGGCAGGCGATCGGGCTGTGCGTGGAGTCCCACTGCAACTACCGCGCGTCCATCGCGTTCCCCGAGGCCGTCGACGCGGGCCTGCGCATCGGCCACCTGGGCCGCTCCAGCGTCCGCTACGAGGTCGGCTTCTACCCCGAGGGCCGCGACGACGTGGTGGCCGAGGGCCACTTCGTGCACGTGTTCGTCGACCGGGCGACGCGCAAGCCGGTGGAGATCCCGGTGGACCTGCGCGGCGCGATGGCCGGGCTGGTGGTCGCATGAGGACGCGCGGCGCGGTGCTGACCGAGGTCGGCGGACCGCTGGAGGTGGTCGACCTCGAACTCGACCCGCCCGGCCCCGGCGAGCTGCTGGTGCGGGTGCGCGCCACCGGCCTGTGCCACTCGGACCTGTCGGTCATCGACGGCTCCCGCGTCCGGCCGCTGCCCATGGTGCTCGGCCACGAGGCCGCCGGCGAGGTCGTGGGCACCGGGCCCGGCGCGTCGGAGTTCGCGGTGGGCGACCGGGTCGTGCTGTCCTTCGTGCCCGCGTGCGGCGCGTGCCGGTGGTGCGTGGCGGGCAGGCAGGCGCTGTGCGAGCCCGGCGCCGCGGCCAACCGGGCGGGCACCCTGCTCGGCGGCGAACGGCGGCTGCGGCTGCCCGATGGCACCCGCCCGCACCACCACCTGGGCGTGTCCGGGTTCGCCGAGCACGCCGTGGTGTCGGAGAAGTCCGCCACGCGCGTGCCCGACGACCTGCCCTTCGACGTGGCCGCCCTGTTCGGCTGCGCGGTGCTCACCGGCGCGGGCGCGGCGTTCTACAGCGCGGGCGTCGCGCCGGGCGACCGGGTCGCGGTGTTCGGGCTCGGCGGCGTCGGCCTGGCCGCGCTGCTGGCCGCGCGGGCGGCGGGCGCGACGCAGCTCGTCGCCGTGGACGTGGTGCCGGCCAAGCGGGAACTCGCGCTCGCGCTCGGCGCGACGGACCAGGTGGAGGGCGGCCCGGACGCGGTCGAGGCGGTGCGGTCGCTCACCGGCGGCGGCGCGGACAAGGTCATCGACACGACCGGCGTGGCCGCCGTGCTGGAGCAGGCGTACCTGGCCACCGGAGCGGGCGGCACCACGGTCACGGTCGGCCTGCCGCACCCCGACCGCACGGTGTCGCTGCCCGCGCTGAGCCTCGTCGCCGAGGAGCGCACGCTCAAGGGCAGCTACCTCGGGTCGTGCGTGCCGCGGCGGGACGTGCCGAGGTTCGTGGCGCTGCACCGGGCGGGGCTGCTGCCCGTGCACGAGCTGCTGTCGGGCCGGCTGTCACTGGAAGAGGTGAACGTCGGGTTCACCCGTTTGGCCTCTGGAGAAGCCGTCCGGCAGGTCGTCGTGCCGTGATCACCAAGCCGGTACGGTTGCCCGGATCGGGTGACAGCTGAACAGAGGAGTGGTCGTCGGTGCGCAGGCGGTCGATGCTCGCGGGTGTGGTTTCGGCAGTGGGCGGCACGATGGCCGCGGGCGGCGGGTCGGCGCAGGCGTCGGGCGGGCTCGGCCTGAACGACTACCGGCTGGTCAACCTGGCGCACGTCAACGACCCGGACCGGACCAACGTCTACCCGGGCGACCCCGCCTTCACGCTGACCACGGTCACCACCGTGCCCGAGCACGGCTTCTACCTCCAGTACGTCGAGCAGGGCGAGCACACCGGCACGCACTGGGGCGCGCCCGCGCACTTCAACGACGACCAGCCCCACGCCGACGAGCTGGACGCGGAGGACCTGTTCCTGCCCGCGGTCAAGGTCGACGTGCGCGAGCGGGCGGCGCGCGACGCCGACTACGAGGTGACCGTCGAGGACCTCCGGCGCTGGGAGAAGCGGCACGGCCGCATCCCGCGCGAGGCGGCCGTGGTGCTGTGGACCGGTTGGCAGGACCGCTGGGGCACCCCGGCGTTCTACAACTTCGACGGCGACGGGCAGATGCACCAGCCCGGGTTCTCGCTCGCGGCGGTGGAGTGGCTGGTCGGCACCGGCCGGCTGGGCAGGCGCGGCGCGCTCGGCACGGACACGTTCAGCCCCGAGCGGGCGCTGGACGTGGACTACCGGGTGTCCAAGCTGCTCTACCGGGAGCGCCGGATCAGCCTGGAAATCCTGGCCAACCTCGAACAGCTGCCCGAGCAGGGCGCGCACGTCCTCGTCGGCGGCGTGATCAACCGGCGCGGGTCCGGGTCGCCGGCGAGCGTGTACGCGTTCGTGCCCAAGCGCTGACGGCCGCCCGGTCCCATGCGACGGTGGCGGGTCGGCGGGGCCGCTCGTCGGCCGGCCGGGGCCACACGCGGCGCGACCCGGCGCCGCGCCCCCACCGGTTCACCGGCGCGGGGCCGGCGCGCGGGTCGGGTCGGCCGCGGCGGGGTGCGCACCGCGTCACTCGTGGATGACCAGCCCTCGCCCACCGTCGCGCTTGGCCTCGTACATGGCCTTGTCCGCGCGCTTGAGCACGGACGCCGCGGTGGCCTCCGGGTCCCGGTCCGCGCAGACCACCACCCCCACCGACGCGCTGATCTCCTCGCCGAGGCTGTCCAGCACCCGGAAGGCGACCTGCTCCGGCTCGCCGACCCCCTCGACCAGCACGCCGAACTCGTCGCCGCCCAGCCGGGCCACCACGTCGGTGTCGCGGACGCACCCGCGCAGCCGCTGGGCCACCCGCTCCAGCAGCGCGTCGCCGTGCGCGTGGCCCGACACGTCGTTGACCGCCTTGAAGTCGTCCAGGTCCACGAACAGCAGCCCGAACGGCGAGCCGTCGCGGTGGTGGCGGGCCAGCGCCTCGTCCAGCCTGCTCTCGAACAGCGCCCGGTTGGCCAGGCCGGTCAACGGGTCGTGGTGCGCCTGGTGGACCAGGGTGCGCTCGGACTCCCGCAGCATCAGGACCAGCTTCTCGTTGTCCACGATGGTCACCAGCTGACGCAGGATCACCGCGACGGACACGGTGAACCCGCACCCGATCTCCACCCCGTCCAGCGGCCCCACCTCGCCGATCGCGGTGCGCCGCAGCACCAGCACGACGCAGACCAGCAGCGGCACGTACGGCATGAGCAGGTAGCCCCACTGCCACGACCTCCGGCTGCGCGCCGGGCCGCCGACCGGGTTCGGCGCCGGCGCGAGGGCCGCCAGGGCGATCAGCGCGGGACCGAGCACGAACCCCGCGTTGGCCGACGGCGGCACCTCCGGCGCCTGGACGCTGACCAGGTAGGCGAACGCCAGGTCGGACGCCGACAGGGCCGCCAGCCCCAGGCCGAGCAGCCGCAGTTGCGGTCGCAGCACGACCGTGCGGTCGGCGCTGAGCACCACCACGACGACCAGCAGCACCAGGTCCGTGACCGGGTAGGCGACGGCCACCAGGAACGCCGCCGTGCTCGGGTTGCCCACCGCGACGAGCCCGCCCAGCGCCGTGGTCCAGGTGAGCGCGAACAGCGAGCCGACCACGATCACGCCGTCCAGCAGCAGCACCAGGCGCGCGCTGCCCGAGCGGCGGTCCAGCAGCGCGTCCGGGTTGTCCGACCGCCGGTGGTTGCCGATGACCAGCAGCGCGGCGAACGCGAACGGCACGATGCTCAGGTAGCCCGCGTCGGCGGGCGACGGCGAGGGCACGGCGCGCTCCTCGACCAGCTGGTACCAGGTCCACAGCGCCATGCCGACCGTCCAGCCGAACGCGCCGCAGCCCATCGCGACGCGCCACCGGCGGTCCGGACCGCTCCGCCGGCGCGCCGTCCACCAGCAGCAACCGGTGGCGAGCAGGCCCGCGACGAGCTGGGCGAGGTCGTCGAGCACCACCGCGGCGCGGCCCTCGACGAGGTCGAAACCGGCGGCCGCGGACGCGGCCGTGGCGAGCGCCAGCACCACCGCGGCGGTGATGGCGAACCGCCTCGTCCCGATCACCCCGGTAAGTGTGCCCGATTCCCGCCCCATCGGCCGGGTTGCCCTGCGAGGATCGGCGGGTGGCAGAGCAGGAGGTCCCCGCCGCGGCCGACGTGGTGGCGGAGCAGGACTACGAGCGCTTCGCGCGGCGCCGGATCGCCGAGATGGGCGGGGACGCCGTGGCGTTCAGCCTGTCGTACAACGTGCTGCACCTGGCGTACATGATGATCACCGACTACGAGGCGCTCGTGCACCGCGAGCAGGGCTGGACGATGCCGGGGTTCCGGTTGATGTTCAAGCTGTGGATCCTCGGGCCGACGCAGCCCGCGCGGCTGGCCGAGCTGTCCGGCACCACCAGGTCGGCGATGTCGAACCTGATCAACACGCTGGAGCGGACCGGGCTGGTCGAGCGCGCCAGGGACGGCCAGGACCGGCGCGTGGTGTTCGTGGCGCTGACCGAGGAGGGGCGCGCGGCCGTGGCCCGGGTCTTCCCCGTGCAGAACGCGCGCGAGTCGCGGTGGTTCGACGTGCTGGACGAGGACGAGTGCGCGCACGTGGTCCAGCTGATCCGACGGGTGGTCACGGCGCGCCCGCAGTAGCGCGATATTCCGCGCGGACGTCGCCGGCGCGGTCCGAACGACATGTGGCCGCAATCGACCACCGGCCCCTTCAGCGACGACTGGCAGGCCACGGACACCACCGAACCGGCCGCCATCGTGCACCACCCGTGCGGCGAACAGCGGTTGTTCAACATCAACACCGAGCCGCGGGTGAGCGCGGGCTCCCCGGACCCGGCGACCACGACCGGCTCGGCACGAGCGCGCCCCCGGCGCCCGGACGACGTTGTCCGAGCGCCGGGGGCGCTGTCCCGGGACGTCCCCGGTGGCCGGACCACGCTGTCCGGCCACCGGGGACGGGTCAGGTGAGCGGCCGGTCGGTCGGCTCGATCGGCCGCGGCAGGACGTTCCGCCCCACCAGGTACGCGTCGACGCCCGCGGCGGCCGAGCGGCCCTCCGCGATCGCCCACACGATCAGCGACTGGCCGCGGCCCATGTCGCCCGCCACGAACACGCCGTCCACGGAGGTGGCGAACGACCGGTCGCGGGCGACGTTGCCGCGCGCGTCCAGGTCCACGCCCAGCTCGGTGAGCAGCCCCTCCTTCTCCGGGCCGACGAAACCCATGGCCAGCGTCACCAGTTGGGCCGGGATCTCGCGCTCGCTGCCGGGCACCGGCTCGAAGCGCCCGCCGGACGCCTGCACCTCGACCAGGCGCAGCGCCCGCACCGCGCCGTCGTCGTCGCCCAGGAACTCCGCCGTGGACACCGCGTACAGGCGCTCGCCGCCCTCCTCGTGCGCCGACGTCACCCGGTACAGCATCGGGTAGGTCGGCCACGGGTGGGCCTCCGACCGCAGCTCCGGCGGCCTGGGCATGATCTCCAGCTGCGTCACCGACAGCGCGCCCTGGCGGTGGGCCGTGCCCACGCAGTCCGCGCCCGTGTCACCGCCGCCGATGACGACCACGTGCTTGCCCGCCGCCGAGATGGGCGGCTCCTCCAGCTCGCCGCGCGCCACCCGGTTCGCGCCCGGCAGGTACTCCATCGCCTGGTGCACGCCGCTCAGCGACCGGCCCGGCACCGGCAGGTCGCGCCACGCCGTCGCGCCGCCGGCCAGCACCACCGCGTCGTACGACTCCCGCAGCTCGGCGACCGTGACGTCCACGCCGACGTCCACGCCCGTCCGGAACTCGGTGCCCTCGGCGCGCATCTGCTCCAGCCGCCGGTCCAGGCGCCACTTCTCCATCTTGAACTCGGGGATCCCGTACCGCAGCAGGCCGCCGATCGCGTCGGCCCGCTCCAGCACCACCACGGAGTGCCCGGCCCGGGTCAGCTGCTGCGCCGCGGCCAGCCCGGCGGGGCCGGAGCCGACGACCGCGACCTTCTTCCCGGTCAGCGCGGTGGGGACCTGCGGGGTCACCCAGCCCTCGTCCCACGCCCGGTCGATGATGGAGATCTCCACCCGCTTGATGGTCACCGGATCGCCGTTGATCCCGACCACGCACGCGGCCTCGCACGGGGCGGGGCACAGCGTCCCGGTGAACTCCGGGAAGTTGTTGGTGGCGTGCAGCCGCTCCGACGCCTTGAGCCAGTCCTCCCGCCACACCAGGTTGTTCCACTCGGGGATCAGGTTCCCCAGCGGGCAGCCCTGGTGGCAGAACGGGATGCCGCAGTCCATGCACCGCCCGGCCTGCTTCTCCAGCTTGGGCCGCTCGAACTCCTCGTACACCTCGCGCCAGTCGCGCAGCCGCAGGAACACCGGCCTGCTGCGCGGCACCTCCCGCTCGGTGGTGAGGAAGCCTCGGGGGTCAGCCATGGGACGCCTCCATGATCGCTTCGTTGACGTCCCGGCCTTCCTGCTCGGCGCGGGCGCGGGCGGCCAGCACCCGCTTGTAGTCCTTGGGCATGACCTTGGTGAACCGGTCGACCGCGAGGTCCCAGTCCGCCAGCAGCGCGTGCGCCACCGCCGACTCGGTCTCCGCGTAGTGCTTCTCCACCGCGGACCGCAGGAATTCCCGGTCGGCGGCGTCCAGCGGGTCCAGGTCGACCATCTCGGGGTTCACCCGGCCGACCACCGCGTCGAGCACGTAGGCGACACCGCCCGACATGCCCGCCGCGAAGTTGCGCCCGGTCGACCCGAGCACGACCACCCGGCCGCCGGTCATGTACTCGCAGCCGTGGTCGCCGACGCCCTCGACGACGGCCAGCGCGCCGGAGTTGCGCACGCAGAACCGCTCGCCGACGCGCCCGCGCAGGAAGACCTCGCCGGACGTGGCGCCGTAGCCGATCACGTTGCCCGCGACCACCTGGTGCTCGGCGGCGAACTGCGCGCCCGGCACCGGCCGCACGGTGATCCGGCCGCCGGACAGGCCCTTGCCGAGGTAGTCGTTCGCGTCGCCGACGAGCCGCAGCGTGATGCCGCGCGGCACGAACGCGCCGAACGACTGCCCGGCGGTGCCGGTGAACGTGATGTCGATCGTGTCGTCCGGCAGGCCGCCGCCGCCCCACTTCCGGGTCACCTCGGACCCGAGCATGGTGCCCACGGTGCGGTTGACGTTGCGCACCGGCAGCTCCAGTCGCACCCGGTCGCCCGAGTCGATGGCGCCCTCGGCCAGCTGGATCAGCGTGTTGTCCAGCGCCTTGTCCAGCCCGTGGTCCTGCGCCACGACCCGGTGCCGCGCCGAGCCCTCCGGCAGCTCGGGCACGTGGAAGATCGGCGACAGGTCGAGCCCGGCCGCCTTCCAGTGGTCCACCGCCTTGCGCGTGTCGAGCAGGTCGGCGTGGCCCACGGCCTCCGCCAGCGTGCGGAAACCGAGGCGCGCCAACAGCTCCCGCACCTCCTGCGCGACGAACTCGAAGAAGTTCACCACGTGCTCGGCCTTGCCCGCGAACTTCGCGCGCAGCACCGGGTTCTGCGTGGCCACGCCCACCGGGCAGGTGTCCAGGTGGCACACCCGCATCATGATGCAGCCCGACACCACCAGGGGAGCGGTGGCGAAGCCGAACTCCTCCGCGCCCAGCAGCGCCGCGATCACCACGTCCCGGCCGGTCTTGAGCTGGCCGTCGGTCTGCACCACGATCCGGTCGCGCAGCCGGTTGGCCAGCAGCGTCTGCTGCGTCTCGGCCAGGCCCAGCTCCCACGGGCCGCCCGCGTGCTTGATGGACGACAGGGGGGAGGCCCCGGTGCCGCCGTCGTGGCCGGAGATCAGCACGACGTCCGCGTGCGCCTTGGACACGCCCGCCGCGACCGTGCCGACGCCGACCTCGGAGACGAGCTTCACGTGGATGCGCGCCGCCGGGTTGGCGTTCTTCAGGTCGTGGATGAGCTGCGCCAGGTCCTCGATCGAGTAGATGTCGTGGTGCGGCGGCGGCGAGATCAGGCCCACGCCCGGCGTGGAGTGCCGGGTCTTGGCGATCCACGGGTACACCTTCGCGCCGGGCAGCTGGCCGCCCTCGCCGGGCTTCGCGCCCTGCGCCATCTTGATCTGGATGTCGTCGGCGTTGACCAGGTACTCGCTCGTCACGCCGAACCGGCCGGACGCGACCTGCTTGATCGCGCTGCGCCGCGAGTCGCCGTTGGCGTCGGGCACGAACCGCTCCGGGTCCTCGCCGCCCTCGCCGGTGTTGGACTTCGCGCCCAGCCGGTTCATCGCGACGGCCAGCACCTCGTGCATCTCCTGCGAGATGGACCCGTAGGAGATGGCGCCGGTGGCGAACCGCTTGACGATCGACGAGACCGGCTCGACCTCGTCGATCGGCACCGGCGGGCGCACGCCCTCCCGGAACTCGAACAGCCCGCGCAGCGTCATCAGCCGCTCGGCCTGCTCGTCGACCGCCCGCGTGTACTCCTTGAAGACGTCGTAGCGCCCGGAGCGGGTGGAGTGCTGGAGCTTGAACACCGTCTGCGGGTTGAACAGGTGCGCCTCGCCCTCGCGGCGCCACTGGTAGTCGCCGCCGGTCTCCAGCTCCCGGTGGTGCGGCCGGACGTCGTCGGCCGGGAACGCGGTGCGGTGCCGCCGCGCGACCTCCTCGGCGACGACGTCGAACCCGATGCCGCCCAGCCGCGAGGTGGTGCCGGTGAAGCAGGACTCCACGACCTCGTCGCCCAGACCGATGGCCTCGAAGATCTGCGCGCCCGTGTAGGAGGCGACGGTCGACACGCCCATCTTGGACATGGTCTTGCGCACGCCCTTGCCCAGCGCCTTGATCAGGTTGCGGGCGGCGACCTTCGGCTCGACGTCCGGCAGCTCCTCCACCGACGCCATCGCCAGGTACGGGTTGACCGCCTTGGCGCCGTAGCCGACGAGCAGCGCGATGTGGTGCACCTCGCGCGCGTCGCCCGCCTCCACGATCAGGTCCACCTGGGTGCGGGTCTTCTCCCGGACCAGGTGGTGGTGCACCGCGCCGGTCAGCAGCAGCGACGGGATCGGCGCGTGCTCGGCGTCGACGCCCCGGTCGGACAGCACGACCAGCCGCGCGCCGTCCCGGATGGCCGCCGACACCTCGGCGCGGATCTCGTCCAGCCGCCGCACCAGGGCCTCGCCGCCGCCCGCCACCTCGTACAGGCCGCGCACGGTGAAGGTCCGGAACTCCGGCAGGGTGCCGTCGTCGTCGACGTGCACCAGCTTGGCCAGCTCGTCGTTGTCCAGCACCGGGAACGGCAGCGAGATGCGCCGGCAGGAGCTCTCGTCCGCCGACAGCAGGTTGGGCTCCGCGCCGAGGGTGGCGTGCAGCGAGGTCACCAGCTCCTCGCGGATCGCGTCCAGCGGCGGGTTGGTCACCTGGGCGAACAGCTGGGTGAAGTAGTCGAACAGCTGTCGGGGCCGGTTCGACAGCGGCGCGAACGGGGCGTCGTTGCCCATCGAGCCGATCGGCTCCGCGCCGGTGCGGGCCATCGGGCCCAGCAGCAGCGCCAGCTCCTCCTCGGTGTAGCCGAACGCCTGCTGGCGGCGCACCAGCGACGAGTGCGTCGGCACCTCGCGGGCCCGCACCGGCAGGTCGGCCAGGCGCAGGACGCCCTTCTCGACCCACTCCTGGTACGGGTGCTCGGCGGCGAGCTGCCCCTTGATCTCCTCGTCGTCGATGATCCGCCCCTGGGCGGTGTCGACCAGGAACATCCGGCCCGGCTCCAGCCGGCCCTTGCGCACGATGGTCGCCGGGTCGAGGTCGAGCACGCCCGCCTCGCTGCCGAGCACCACCAGGCCGTCCTCGGTGACCCAGTACCGGGCCGGGCGCAGGCCGTTGCGGTCGAGCACCGCGCCGATCAGCGTGCCGTCGGTGAACGACACCAGCGCCGGGCCGTCCCACGGCTCCATGAGCGTGGAGTGGAACTCGTAGAACGCCCGCCGCGCGGGGTCCATCTCGGTGTGGTTCTCCCACGCCTCGGGGATCATCATCAGCACCGCGTGGGGCAGGCTGCGGCCGCCCAGGTGCAGCAGCTCCAGCACCTCGTCGAAGGTGGCCGAGTCGCTGGCGTCGCGCGTGATGACCGGGAACACCCGGGACAGGTCGCCGGGGATCAGGTCGGTGGCCAGCACCGACTCCCGGGCGTCCATCCAGTTGCGGTTGCCGCGCAGGGTGTTGATCTCGCCGTTGTGCGCCACGTACCGGTACGGGTGGGCCAGCGGCCACGACGGGAACGTGTTGGTGGAGAAGCGCGAGTGCACCAGGCCGATGGAGCTGGTCACCCGCTCGTCGGTGAGGTCCCGGAAGAACCTCTCCACCTGGGGCTCGGTGAGCATGCCCTTGTAGACGACCGTGCGGCCCGACAGGCTCGGGAAGTACGCGTCGGTGGCGTGCTCCACGCGCTTGCGCACCACGAACGCCAGTCGCTCCAGCTCCAGGCCGCCGGTCCCCTCCGGGCCGGCGAGGAAGAGCTGGCTGAACGCCGGCATGGTCGTCCTCGCGGTGGGCCCGACGTGGTCGGCGTCCACGGGCAGCTCGCGCCAGCCGAGGACGGTGGCGCCCTCCTCGGCGGCGATGCGCTCGACCTCGGCCTTGACGCCGTCCTGCCCGTCGTTCGGCAGGAACGCCGTGCCGACGGCGTAGTGGCCCGGCTCGGGCAGCGCGAAGTCGACGACCTCGCGGTAGAAGGCGTCGGGCACCTGGATCAGGATTCCCGCGCCGTCACCGGTTTCGGGTTCCGCGCCGCGGGCACCCCGGTGTTCGAGGTTGCGCAGCGCTACCAGGGCCTGGCGCACGATCGCGTGGTTTCTGCGCCCCGCGAGGTCGGCCACGAACGCGACGCCACAGGCGTCGTGCTCGTACCGCGGGTCGTAGAGGCCGCCTTGCGGCTGGTTGTGGTGGTGGGTCACAACGGGCCCTCCCGTGGCGTCGTCAGTTCGCCTGTTTTCGGGCAAACGGATGCGGCCGAGCGACCGCGCGCGGCTTTACGCGGACAGGTCGGCCTGCGGGTGCTGGCTGTGGAACCACGCCGGGAGATCGTCAGCGTGGGGACCGCACTCCGTTGTGCGGGAGAACTGCACTTCCTGGTGCGTGCGTTCCGTGACCGGATGTGGCCGGGGGAGCACGCTTGGCGGTGCACCGGGGTTGCCGGGGTCTTGTGACGATAGTGTGAATTCGGGGTTATGGCGCTAGTCCGAGAGGGCGTCGTGGCGAAGACCACCCCTACTTGACGCCGTTTCGACCAATCGGGTACACCCGATCGGGCCAGTGTTTCGAAATATTCAGCCGCGGTTGAAGTCAGCCCCTGGCGCCCAGGGCCGCTCTCACGCACGCGCCGGCGGCGCTCAGGAGCAGGATCGCCACGGCGGCCTGCCACCACGCGGCCTCGCTCGCGGCCAGGAGCACGTTGATGCCCGCCACCAGTGCGAACAGGGCGGCGAGGAGCGTCCACACCCGGCGCTCGCCCCTCTCCGAACGGGGCACCAGGACCAGGGTCGGCGGGTGGGTCATCGCGGGCACCTCCAGTCGGGGGCTCGCCACCACGGGCAGCGACGAGGCGATCCGGAGTACCCGCACTTTGCGTAGATCACACCTTCGCGGGACGCCTTCTTTCGCCGGGGGACGAACGTCCTGCGCTCTCCGTGATCGGGTTACCCCACCGTTACGCCGAACAGGACACCCACGTAGTACGTCACGATCATCGTCAGCGACCCGACCACCACGTTCCGGCGCACCGCCCGCCCGACCGGGCTCGCGCCGAGCCGGGCGCCGACCACCCCGGTGAGCACCAACCCGACCACCACCGCCGCCGCGCACGCCCACACCCGCCACGCCGTGGGCGGCAGCACGATCGCCACCAGCGGCACCACCGCGCCCACCGCGAACGCCACCAGCGACGCCAGCGCCGCGTGCCACGGGTTGGTCAGGTTGTCCGGGTCGATCTGGAGCTCGGCCTCGGCGTGGGCGCGCAGGGCGTCCTTCTCGGTCAGCTCGTGCGCGACCCGGGCGGCCAGGTCCTCGGACAGGCCCTTGTCCTGGTAGATGCCCGCCAGCTCGCGCTCCTCCTCCTCGGGCATCTCGCGCAGCTCCCACGCCTCCAGCCGCAACGCGGCCCGCTCGGTGTCCCGCTGCGCGCTGACCGAGGCGTACTCGCCACCCGCCATCGACAGCGAGCCCGCCACCAGGCCGGCCACTCCCGCGGCGAGGATCGCGGTGCGGTCCGCCGTGGCGCCCGCGACGCCCACCACCAGCCCCGCGGTGGACACGATCCCGTCATTCGCCCCGAGCACACCCGCCCGGAGCCAGTTCAGCCTGCCGGCGAGGTCGTCGTGGTGCGGTTCACCCGGGTGCGTCATGAGGGGAATCGAACCACCAGGCACACCACCGAGTGGTGTGGACGACGCGAACGGGTGACGGACTGGACAACCCGCCCCCGCGCCCGCGAGCAACGCCCACGATCAACCCCGCTGTGACGAATGGGGGAAGCGGCAATCACCCGGACTCGACGATCCGCCACTGCGGCCCGTCGACCCAGGTGGCCTCCAACCGCGAGCGGTGCCCGGCCCCGCTGAACTCGACCACGACCGCGTCGGCGGGCTGCTCGACGGTGGCCGAGAACCCCTGGTGCGGGCTGGCCGAGATCGGCTGCAAGTCCCGCGGCGCGAAGCGAACGGCCGCCACCCCACCCCGGAGGCGGAAGCTGCGCAGGTAGACCGGCTGACCACCCTGCTCGGTCCAGGTGCCCTCCTCGGAGGGCAACGGCGGCGGCGCAACGGTGGTCGTGGTGGTCGTGGTCACGGGCACAGCGGTGGTCAACACCGGCGACGACGTGACGGCAACGGCGGTGGTGATGGTGGTCGTGACGACGAGGGTGGTCGTGGTCACGGGCACCGCAGACGACTGCTGGACCGGCCCGGCGACGAAGCGCGGCGGTTCCGGCACACCCGCGTCGAGCACGGAGCGGATGCCCAACCAGGACAACGCCACCGCAGCGGCAGTAGAAGCCGACCACGCCGCGAGGTACCGAAGGCCCCTGGTCACCCCACCATCCTCCCAGCGAGCACATCCCCGCCGCCCCCACCCCAACCCAGCCCCCGCTCAGCCCCCACCACCCCACCCACCCGCCTCCCCGCGCGCCAGCGCAAAGCAGCCCCCGCTCGTGGTTTCCCCGTATGGCCTGGGCGCAGCCCAACCGTGCTCGTCAAGGGGTCCGCACGCCCTTCGCGGACCCCTTGACGAGTGTGGTTGCCTCAGGCAGGCCATACGGGGAAACCACGAGCCCACGCCCTTCCCCCGGCGGCCTGCCCAGCGGCGAGCGCCGCTTTCAAGCCCTTCAAGCCCTTCAAGCCCGTGAACCCCGCCCATGGCAGGGCACCGAAGGAGCGCCGACGCCAACCGGTTCATCATCCCCTGGGGATCACCGCTCACCCCTTCGGGCTACCGTGCCCGCCATGGTCTCCGTGCTCCTGGTCGAGGACGACGCCGTCGTCCGGTCGGCGGTCGCCCGCGCGCTGTCCGGGCTGGGGCACGCCGTGCTGCCCGTCGGCACCGCGCTGGAGGCGTTGCGCGAGATCACGAACTCCACCTTCGACCTCGTGGTGCTGGACCTGGGCCTCCCGGACATGGACGGCGGGGACGTGTTGCGGATGATGCGCGGCGTGTGCGACGTGCCGGTGATCGTGGCCACCGCCCGCGACGACGAGGCCGAGATCGTCCGCCTCCTGAACGCGGGCGCCGACGACTACCTGGTCAAGCCGTTCTCCAGCGAGCACCTCGCCGCCCGGCTGGCCGCGGTGCTGCGCCGGGCCCGCAAGCAGGCCCCCGCGGAAGCGCTGCGGATCGGCCGGCTGACCGTGGACCTCGACCGGCGCGAGGCGCGGCTGGACGGGCGGGAGCTGAACCTGACCCGCAAGGAGTTCGACCTCCTGGCCTACCTCGCCGCCCGGGAGGGCAAGGTGGTGCCGCGCGCCGAGCTGCTGGCCAACCTGTGGAACCTGCCGGGCCGCCACGACGACCAGACGCTCGACGTCCACCTGTCCTGGCTGCGCCGCAAGCTCGGCGAGCGCGCCGCCCAACCCCGCTACCTGCACACCGTGCGCGGCGTGGGGTTCAAGCTCACGGCGGCCGAGTGAGGAGGTCCCTCGCCCTGGTCTCGCTCGCGGTCACCTCGATGGTGGCGCTGGCGTTCCTGATCCCGCTCGCCCTGGTGGTGCGCCAGCTCGCCGAGGACCGGGCGCTCACCGACGCCGAGCGCCGGGCGGGCGCCCTCGCGCCGGTGCTGGTGATCACCGACGACCCGGCCGCGATCGGCCAGGCCCTGGCCTCCGGCGCGGGCGGGGTGGCGGTGCACCTGGCGGGCGGCGAGGTCGTCGGCGTGCCCAGGGCGACCGACGACCAGCTCGACACCGCCCGCGACCAGGTGCGCGCGTCCACCGAGGTCGTCCCGGCGGGCCTCGTCCACCTCCAGCCCGTGCTGCTGGACCAGGGCCGCGTCGCCGTGGTCGAGGCGTTCGTGCCCGAGGCCGCGCTGTCCCGGGGCGTCACGCAGGCGTGGCTGGCGCTCAGCGGCGTGGCGGTGGCCCTGGTGCTGGCCTCGGTGCTGGTCGCCGACCGGCTCGGTGCGCGCGTGGTCCGGGCGGCCACCGCCCTGGCCGACGGCGCCCGCCGCATGGGGCAGGGCGACCTGGAGGCCCGCGTCGCGCCCAGCGGCCCGCCCGAGCTGGTCGACGCGGGCGGCGCGTTCAACCGCATGGCCGACCGGATCGGCCAGCTCGTGGCGGGGGAGCGCGAGCTGCTGGCGGACCTGTCGCACCGCCTGCGCACGCCCCTGACCGCGCTGCGCCTGGACTCCGAGACCCTGGGCGCGGATCCCGGCGCCAACCGCGTCCGCCAGGCCGTGCACGCCCTGGAGCGCGAGGTCAACGAGCTGATCCGGGCGGCCCGGCGCGAGCTGGACGACCCCGGCGGCGGCCGGTGCGACGCCGCGCGGGTGGTGCACGACCGGCTGGTGTTCTGGTCGGCGCTGGCCGACGACCAGCAACGCCTGTGGAACCTGCGCGGCACCGAGCGCAGCGCGGTCGTCCCGCTCAGCCGCAGCGACCTGGCCGCCGCCATGGACGCCGTGCTGGGCAACGTCTTCCGGCACACCCCGGAGGGCACGGGGTTCGTGGTGGCGCTGTTCCACCAGCCCGACCGGGTGGTGGTGGTCGTCGAGGACGCCGGTCCGGGCATCCAGGACCTGGAGGCCGCGCTGAGGCGGGGGAGCAGCGGCGCGGGCTCGACCGGCCTGGGGCTCGACATCGCCCGCCGCGCCGCGGAATCCACCGGCGGCTCGCTCGTGGTGGACCGGGGCCCGCTGGGCGGCACCCGCGTGCAGCTGCGGCTCCTGCTGGTGGCCGGGACCTGAGCCCCCCGCGCCCGCCCACAACCGAGCCCGGCGCCCTCCGCGCCCGCTCGCACCAGGACCCGAGCCCCCTGCGCCCGCCCACACCCGGGGCCCGACCCGCCCACCCTTGATCAAGTCACCTTTCCCGCACCTGATGGAACCTTTAAATCTTTCTTAAAAAATTGCCCGGTTGACATTGTTCGAATGCCGGATAGGCTCATTCAAGGAATTGCGGTCGGCCGCAGCGCTCCCACGCTTGCCCGGCCACCCGATTCCCCCTTCGGTGCGGCGGCCGCAGCGCTGACCCTGCATGAAGCGCCTATCCGGCCGCCGCACCGAAAACACCGCCGAACGCAAACGAGGTTTTCCGAGTGTCGCGCAAGAGCCGTGTGCTGCCCCTCGCCGCCGCCCTGACCGGCCTGGCCTGCCTGGCCCTCACCGGGTGCGAGCACCCCGATGGAACCGCCCTGGTCACCGTGAACGCGACGGCGGAGCTGAAGGCGGCGATCGGCGCCCCTTCGCCAGCGCCCCGGACCACGCCGACCGCCTCCTCGGCACCCCAACCGTCAGCACCTCAAGCCTCGACGCCCCCAACCTCGCCGACCGGGACCACGACCGAGGTCCCACCCCCCACGCCCACCACCGAACCCGCCCCCCGCCCGACCACCCAACCCCAGCCCCAGCCCCAGAACCAGCCGAAGCCCCAACCCCAACCCCAACCCGACACCCCCGCCAAGACCGAGGTGGACATCGCCGAAGCCCGCGTCTTCGAGCTGACCAACGCCGAACGCGCCGCCCAGGGCTGCCCCGCCCTCGCCTCCGACGACAAGCTCGCCACGGCCGCCCGCGCGCACAGCGCCGACATGGCCGCCCGGAACTACTTCGACCACGTCTCCCAGGACGGCCGCTCCTTCGTCGACCGGGTCAAGGCCGCCGGCTACCCCAGCCCCGGCGCGGAGAACATCGCCGCCGGCCAGCGCACCGCCGAGTCCGTGGTCAAGGGGTGGATGGACTCGCCCGGCCACCGCGCCAACATCCTCAACTGCAAGCTCAAGGCGCTGGGCGTCGGCATGGCCCGCGGCGGCTCCTACGGCATCTACTGGACTCAGAACTTCGGCTGGTAGCCACCGGCGGGCAGCTCGGCTGGCAGCTCGTCGAGGATCAGCACGGTGTGGCTCGACGTCACGTCCGGCATCGTCTGCAACCGCGACAGCACCAGGTCGCGCAGGCTGTGCGCGTCCGGCGCGCGCACCAGCAGCACCAGGTCGTAGTCGCCGGACACCAGGGCGCCGTGCCACACCTCGGGGATCTCCAGCACCCGCTGCCGCACCGCCTTCCACGAGTGCTGGCTGATCTTGAGGTAGACGTAGGCGGAGATGCCGAAGCCGTAGCGCTCCGGGTCGACCACCGCCGTGTACCCGGTCACGACGCCGTCCCGGTGCAGCCGCTCCACCCGCGAGTACGCGCTGGCGCGGGAGATGTGGAGCCTCTCGGCGAGCGCCCGCATCGACAGCCGCCCGTCCGCGCGCAGCTCCTCCACGATGCGCCGGTCCAGTTCGTCGAGCGGTGCCGAACGTCCAACCTTCCCCGTCATGCGGCCGACGATAACCCGTTCGCGCGGCCGTTCGTCCAGGAAAACCACCCGCACCTGGATCTTTGGCCGGTGTGACGCGGACCATGCCCCCAACTCGTCGCATGAGACCCATGCGAGGTCACCGGAGACTGGGAGGCGCCCATGGCCCGCACCCGCGCACCCGAGCGGACGTTGCTGCCCAGCGATGAACCCCTGTCGCTGCTGCGCAAGGACGGCACGCCGGTCGAGGACTCGCCCCTGGTGATGCCCGGCGACGACGTGCTGGTGGAGCTGCACCGCCGGATGGTGGTCGGCCGCCGCTTCGACGCGCAGGCCACGGCGCTGACCAAGCAGGGCAGGCTGGCCGTCTACCCGTCCTCCCGCGGGCAGGAGGCGTGCGAGGTCGGCGCGGTGCTGGCGCTGCGCGAGCAGGACTGGCTGTTCCCCACCTACCGCGACTCGGTCGCGCTGGTGACCAGGGGCGTCGACCCGGCGGAGACGCTGACCCTGCTCCAGGGCGGCTGGCACCTGGGCTACGACCCCTACGCGCACCGCGTCGGCCCGCAGTGCACGCCGCTGGCCACCAACAGCCTGCACGCGGTCGGCTTCGCGCACGCGGCCCGGCTCAAGGGCGAGGACACCGCGGCGCTGGTGCTGCTCGGCGACGGCGCCACCTCCGAGGGCGACACGCACGAGGCGCTGAACTTCGCGGGCGTCTGGCGCGCTCCCACCGTCTTCCTGGTGCAGAACAACGGCTACGCCATCAGCGTGCCCATGTCCAAGCAGAACGCCGCGCCGTCGCTGGCCCACAAGGGCATCGGGTACGGCGTGCCCTCGGTGCTGGTGGACGGCAACGACGTGGCCGCCGTGTACGCGGTGGTGCGCGAGGCGCTGCACGCGGGCGGTCCCACGCTGATCGAGGCGATCACCTACCGCATCGAGGCGCACACCAACGCCGACGACGCCAACCGCTACCGGGACGCCGCCGAGGTCGCCTCCTGGCTCGACCGCGACCCGGTGGACCGGATCGAGTCCTACCTGACCGCGCGCGGTCTGCTGGACAACGCGCGCCGCGAGGCCGTGGCGGCGGAGGCCGAGGAGTTCGCGGCACGGGTGCGCGCGCGGCTCAACACCGACGTCGAACCCACGCCCGCCGAGCTGTTCGAGCACGTCTACGCGGCCAAGACCGCGAACCTGCGGGCCCAGGCCGCCGCACTGCGGGAGGAGCTGGCATGAGCACGCCCACCAAGGGTTCGTCCGGCGCGCTCTCCACGACCGGGCCGCTCTCCACAGCAGGCGCGCCTTCCACGACCGGCGCGCCTTCCACCGCCGGCACGCCTTCCACGACCGGCGCGCCTTCTACGACCGGGCCGCTCTCCATGGCCGCCGCGCTGAACAAGGCGCTGGCCGACGCGCTGGAGGCCGACCCGAGCGTGCTGGTGTTCGGCGAGGACGTCGGTCCGCTGGGCGGCGTGTTCCGGGTGACCGACGGGCTGGCCGCGCGGTTCGGCGACGCGCGGGTGTTCGACACGCCGCTGGCGGAGTCCGGCATCGTCGGCACCGCCATCGGCATGGCGATGAACGGCCTGCGGCCCGTGGTGGAGATGCAGTTCGACGCGTTCGCCTACCCGGCGTTCGAGCAGATCACCAGCCACCTGGCCAAGATGCGCAACCGCACGAGGGGCCGCGTCGGCCTGCCCGTCGTGATCCGCGTGCCCTACGGCGGCGGCATCGGCGGCGTGGAGCACCACTGCGACTCCTCCGAGGCCTACTACGCGCACACGCCCGGTCTGCGGGTCGTCACGCCGGGCACCCCGGACGACGCCTACCGGCTGCTGCGCGACGCGATCGACTCGCCGGACCCGGTGATCTTCCTGGAGCCCAAGCGCCGGTACTGGGCGAAGGGCGAGCTGAGCGCCGACCGGGTCGGCTTCGAGCGGGCGCTGGTGCGGCGAACCGGCCGGGACGTGACGCTGATCGCCTACGGCCCGATGGTCGCCACCGCGCTGGAGACCGCCGAGGCGGCGCGGGAGGAGGGCTGGGACGTCGAGGTGGTCGACCTGCGGTCGCTGTCCCCGTTCGACGACGAGACCGTGTGCGCGTCGGTGGTGAAGACGGGCCGGGCCGTGGTGGTGCACGAGGCGTCCGGGTTCGGCGGGTACGGCGCGGAGGTCGTCGCCCGGGTCACCGAGCGGTGCTTCCACCACCTGCACGCGCCCGTGCTGCGGGTGACCGGGTTCGACATCCCCTACCCGCCGCCGAAGCTGGAGCACCACCACCTGCCGTCGGTGGACCGGGTCCTGGACGCGATCGCCCGGTTGCAGTGGGACGACGAGGTCGTGGGGGGCCACCGTGCCTGACTTCCGGCTGCCGGACCTCGGCGAGGGCCTGACCGAGGGCGAGATCGTCAACTGGCTGGTGTCCGTGGGCGACCACGTGTCGATCGACCAGCCGGTCGTCGAGGTGGAGACGGCGAAGGCCCTGGTCGAGGTGCCGTGCCCGTTCGAGGGCGTGGTGAGCGCCCGGCACGGCGAGCCGGGCGAGAAGCTGGCCGTCGGCTCGGTCCTGCTCTCCGTGGGTTCCCCCGCCCCGGAGTCCTCCGAGTACTCCGGCAACGTCCTCATCGGCTACGGCACCACCCACACCCCGCGCCGCCGCCGCCCCCGCCGCACACCCCCACCGCGCGAGTCGAACGTCCAGGACCACCGTGTCGAACGCTCAGGACTCCCGAGTTCCACGTTCGCGACCTCGGCGCCCGCCGTCATCTCGCCGATCGTGCGGCAGTTGGCCCGGGAGCACGGCCTGGCCCTGGACCGGATCGAGGGCAGCGGCCCCGGCGGCGTGATCCGCCGCGCGGACGTCGAGCGCGAACTCACCCGCGCGCCCCGCACCTCCGAACTGCGGACCTCCGAACCGCGAACCGCGGAACCGCGCCCCTCCGGCCCCGGCCGCCGGATCCCGCTGCGCGGCCTGCGCGGCGCGGTCGCCGAGAAGCTGGCCACCTCGCGGCGCGAGATCCCCGAGGCGACCGTGTGGGTCGACGTCGACGCCACCGACTTCCTCGCCGCCCGCGCCGCCATGCCGTCGGTGTCGCTGCTCGCGCTGCTGGCCCGGTTCACGGTGCTGGGCCTGAGGAAGTTCCCCGAGCTGAACTCCCGGGTCGAGGGCGACGAGGTCGTGGTCCTCGACGAGGTCCACCTCGGCTTCGCCGCCCAGACCGACCGCGGCCTGGTCGTGCCCGTGGTCCGCGACGCGCACGCGGCGACCACCGCCGAGCTGGCCGCGACGATCGCCGCCCACACCTCGGCCGCCCGCGAGGGCAAGCTGCCGCCCGCCGCGCTCACCGGGGGCACCTTCACGGTCAACAACTACGGCGTGTTCGGCGTCGACGGCTCGGCCGCGATCATCAACCACCCGGAGGCGGCGATCCTCGGCCTCGGCCGCATCATCGACCGGCCCTGGGCGGTGGACGGGCAGCTGGCCGTCCGCAAGGTCACCCAGCTGACGCTCGCCTTCGACCACCGCGTGTGCGACGGCGGCACGGCGGGCGGGTTCCTGCGGTTCGTCGCCGACTGCGTCGAATCGCCCGTCACCGCCCTGGCCGACCTGTAGGCGGGCCGGGGTGGAGTCCGCCCGAGGAGGGGTCCGACCCGGTGGACACCCGGGAAACCGCGCGACGGCGGGCCGCGGCCGCCGTAGGTTGGCCGGCGTGAGCAAGCCCGACTACCCCGTTCGAACGGGCCGCTTGGCCCTCCGCCCGTTCACCTTCGCCGACCACGCCGCCCTGCACTCGTGGCAGTCCCGCGCCGACGTCAACCGCCACCTGTACCACGAGGCCCGCACGCCCGAGGAGACCGCCGAGAGCCTGGTCAAGAAGGTCTCCCTGACGTGGCCCGAGCGCGAGGGCGACGTCCTCTCGCTCGCGATCGAGAAAGACGGCGAGGTGATCGGCGAGGCGGTGCTCAAATACTTGAGCGAATACCACCGCCAGGGCGAGGTCGGCTACATCCTGCACCCCGACCACCACGGCCGCGGCTACGCCACCGAGGCCGCCGTCGCGGTGCTCGGCCTCGGCTTCGACCACCTGGGGCTGCACCGGATCGTGGCGTCGTGCGACGCGTTCAACGAACCGTCGTGGCGGGTCATGGAGCGGTTGGGGATGCGCCGGGAAGCGCATTTCCGCCACAACGAGATATTCAAGGGAGCGTGGGGCGAGGAGTTCGTCTACGCGATTCTCGCGGAGGAGTGGCACCGAATGGCGGACAGCCGACCGGGGGCGAACGGCGCATGATGTCCCGATGATCGAAAGGCTCATCGTGGACAGCGGCGCCTACGACACCTGGTTGGCCGACCACCAGGACCAGTACGTGATCAACGCCGAGCGCAGCCTCAACCCGGACAACCTCGTCCTGCACCGGGCGACCTGCCGCACCATCAACGGCACGCCGGCGCGCGGCGCCACCTGGGTGGGCAGCTACGTCAAGCTCGTCGGCACCAGGGAGGAGCTGGAGACCGCCCACCCCGCGGCCCGCCCGTGCCGGCTGTGCCTGTGACCGCTCGCCGGGTCTGGTACGTCAGCTACGGGTCCAACATGCGCGCCGACCGCTTCACCCGCTACCTCGTCGGCGGCACGCCGGTGGGCGCGCGGCGCGGCTACCCCGGCTGCCGCGACACCAGCCCGCCGACGGCCACCCGCGCGCTGACCGTCCCCGGCGGCGTCTACTTCGCCACGGAGTCGCGGGTCTGGCTGGGCGGCCGGGCGTTCTACGACCCGGACCTGCCCGGGACGGCCGCCGCCCGCGCCTACCTGATCACGTCCGGGCAGTTCGGCGACGTGGCCGCCCAGGAGATGTACCGCGAGCCCGGCGCGGACCTCGACCTGACCGAGGTGGTCGCGAGCGGGCGGCACGCGGTGGGGGAGGGCCGCTACGAGACCTTGCTCCACCTCGGCGAGCACGACGGGCACCCCGCGCTGACCTTCACCGCGCCGTGGCGCGCCGACGAGGTGGAGCACACCAAGCCCTCGGGCCCCTACCTGGAGGTGATCGGCGGCGGCGTGGCCGAGTCGCACGGCTGGGGCGTCGACCGGATCGCCGCCTACCTGGCGGGCGCCACGCCGTTCTGGACCGCGGCGGAGGTGGCCGACCTGCTGCGGGGCCTCAGGGGCTGAGCCGGTCGAGGACCCCCTCCACGCCCCCCGCCGGCGACGCGCCGGTGTCGAACGCGTGGGTGACCTCGTGCCACGGGCCCAGCCGGTGCCAGACCAGCGCCCGCTCCCGCTGCTCGCCGGTCACGCCGAAGGATTCCGCCACGGCGTCGGCGAACGGGCGGGCCGCGCCGTGCAGCGCCCAGGCCAGGTCGATGGCCGGGTCGCCGAGGTGGGTGTCGCCGAAGTCGATGACCCCGGTCAGGCCGGTGCCGTCGGCCAGCACGTGCTCCGGGCCGATGTCGCCGTGCACCACGGTGTCGGCGGGCAGGCCGCGGGCGGCGTCGAGCAGGGCCAGGGCAGCACCGCGCCGCGACGCGGGCAGCAGCGGCACGACCTCCGCGCCGAACCGGTCCAGCGCGCCGTCGTGGTCGGCCCGCGCCACGCCCAGGTCCGCGGCCCCGGCGGTCGGTGTCGCGTGCAGCGCCCGCAGGAACCCGCCGAGCGCCCGGCCGTGCGCGGGGTCGGCGCCGGCCGTCGGCTCACCGGGCACGAGCGGGTGCCGCACCACCAGCGGGTCGTCGGACACCAGCTCCGGCACCGGGACGGCCAGCGGCAGGCGCGGCGCGAGCCACGGCATCAGCCGGACCTCGCGCCGCAGCTGCGCCTCGACGTCAGGTCGCCGGGGACGGCGCTCCACCCAACGCCCGACCAGCACGGCCACGCTGTCCCACCCACCCGCGAACTCCACGCGGCCAGTCTGCCGGCGCGGTGATCGCCGCCCGGTGGTCGGTCCCGGCCGGGCGGCGGGTCTTGTCCCGGCGCTCAGCCCGATCCGGTGGTCAGTCCCGGTCCGGCACCGCGGCGAGGTCGCCGTCGTCGTCCGCCACGCACGACGCCGACCGCGCGGAGGTCGCCAGGAACTGGCCCATGCACCGGCCGAACTGCCGGTAGCCGCGCGCGTTGGGGTGGAACGACTCCTGCAACGCGTGCTTGGCCCGCTCGGCGTCGCGCAGGCCCTCGAAGTCCACCGTCAGGCGGGTGAACCACTCCTGCTCCGGCCGCGAGCCGCCCACGCACGCCTCGCGCCGGTCACCGGCCCGGGACAGGTCCAGGAACCTGGCCTCGACCTCGACGGCGGTCCGGCGCAGGGCCGCGGACAGCTCGGCCACCGCCTGGTCGCGCACCCACTCCAGGTCGCCGGTGCGCAGCGGGCAGCCCGCGAGGTTCTGGAGGTCGACCGGCAGGCCGGGCGCCACCGGCGCGGCGTAGGACTGGAGCACCAGGGTGTAGGAGCGGGGCGTGTAGCCCTCGTCCTGCAACACCTGCCGGATGTCGCGCAACGCCTCCTCGACCTTCGGCGCCATCCGCTCCACGCGGGCCTTCCACTCCTCGGTCAGGGCGCGCGCGCAGTCCGTGCGGCGCTCGACCCACGCCCGCAGGCACGCGCCCAGCACGTCGGCGAACCGGGGGTCGTCGTTCGCGCCGACGGCCACCACCACGACCGACACCCGGTACTGGCGGGCGATCTCGGCCAGCCGCAGCGCCTGCGAGCCCTCGGTGTTGCGGACCTGGTCGGTGATGCCGACCTGCTCGGCGTTCGCGCCCGAGCAGGCCAGGTTGAACACCCGGTCCACGCCGTCGACGGCGGTGTGGTGGACCGAGGCCTCGGTCGACCGGTGGCACCAGTTGCCGTTCTCGCCGTTGGTGCCCGGCTCGTAGGACCCCGCGCCCTCGCCGGACATGGTGCTGTCGCCCATGGCCACGATGGCCCTGGGGGCGTCGCGCGGCGGGCCGGGCAGGGGAGGGTAGGGGGAGTCGCTGACCACCAGCAGCAGGGCCATCAGCGGGAACACCAGGGTGACGGCCACGAGTCGACGCAACATCGACTCCCATCCTACCGGGGCGGTCCCCGCCCGCCGGGGGCGGTGGACCGGTGTTCCGCCGCCCGGCGCGGAACACCGCCGCCCGACGCGCCTGCCCTGCTCAAGCAGGGTCGAGCCGGGTGGGCGCTCGCCCGCCCGGCTCAAGCCGGGGAAGCCGCTCCTGCCTCAAGTCGGGAAGGCCCCGCCTCAAGTCGGGGAAGCCGCTCCTGCCTCAAGCCGGGAAACCCCCTCGGCTCAATCCGGGTAAGCCACCCGCCCGCCCACGAGCGTGATCGTGCGATCCGCGGCCCGGTGCACCTCGTCGTGGTGCGTGGCGACCAGCACGGCCGCGCCCTCGTCCGCGGCCCGGCGCAGCACCCGCACGGCCGCCGGCGCGCTGTTCCGGTCGAGGTGCGCCGTGGGCTCGTCGGCCAGCAGCACGGCGGGGGAGCAGACCACGGCCCGCGCCAGGGCGGCGCGCTGCTGCTGCCCGAACGACACCTCGCCCGGGTAGCGGTCGGCCGGCTCCGCGATGCCCAGCTCCGCCAGCAGCCCGGTCACCCGGCCGAGGTCGCCCCCGGCGCGGCCGAGCCGGATGGGCAGGGCGACGTTCTCGGCCAGGGTCAGCTCACCCGCCAGGCCCATCGCCTGCGGCAGCAGGGCGCAGGTCTTCCACGACGGCGGCGAGGTCGGCACCTCGCCGCACAGCTCGACCACCCCCGCGTCGGGCCGGTCGAACCCGGCCAGCACGCTCAGCAGCGCGCTCTTGCCCGAACCGGACGGCCCGGACAGCGTCACCAGCTCACCGGCCGCCACCGCCAGGTCGACACCGCGCAGCACCCGCACCGGGCCGCCGGCGTGCACGAACGTCCGCTCGACGCCCACCGCTCGCAACACCGTCACGTCGCCAGCACCCCGTTCCTCAGCTCGAACCCGGTGTGCGCCAACTCGATCAGCCGGGGGTCGTGCGAGGCGACCACCACCGGGACCCCGCGCGCGGCCAGGTCGGTCAACGTCTCCAGCACCAGGTCCGCGGAGGCGGAGTCCAGCTGCGAGGTCGGCTCGTCGGCCAGCACCACCGACGCCCCCCGCGCCAGCGCGCACCCGAACGCCAGCCGCTGCTGCTGACCGCCGGACAGGGACGGGACCTTCCAGGAGGCCGTGCCGGGCAGGCCCAGCCGGGTCAGCAGCCCGTCCACCTCGACGTCCCGGCCCGCCGCCTGCGCCGCGGCCCGCAGGTTGTCGCGCACGTCCAGGTGCCCGACGAGGTTGTCGGCGGGGTTCTGGAACACCAGGGCGACCTCGCGCCGCCGCAACGCCCGCCTCGCCCGGTCGGACAGCCGCGCGGTGCCCGCGCCGCGCAGCTCCACCCCGCCGGAGGTGGGCCGCTCCACCAGGCTCAGCACCCGCAGCAGCGTCGACTTGCCGGACCCGGACGGCCCGGCCAGCACGGTGATGCCGGAGGGTGGCACCTCCAGGGACACGTCCGACACGGCGGTCACCTCGCCCGCGGGCGTGCGGTAGCGCACGCCGACCCCGGTCAGCCGCAACACGTGTTCAGCCACGGATCAACTCCCCGATCTTCGCCGAGCGCACCGAGCGCACCGCGACCCACGCCGCCACCAGCACCACCAGCGCGCTGCCCCCGACCGTGACGACGATCAGCGGCACGGGGTCGGGCACCTCGGGCACGGGGGTGAGCCGCGGCGCGGGGTCCAGCCTGGGCACGGTGAAGCCGCTGCCGGCCGCGCCGGCGGACAGCCCGATCGCGACCGCGGCCGCGGCCAGCGAGCCCAGTTCCAGCAGGTGGCTGCGCAGCAGCGCCGCCGGGCGCAGGCCCATCCGGGTGCTGAACGCGCCGGACACCGCGTTCTGCCGCCGCCGCACCTCCACCGCCATCAGCAGCGCGATCGAGGCCACCAAGGCGAGCACCACGCCGATGGCGGTGACGAACCCGAACGTCCACCGGATGGTGAGGAACGGCAGGCCCTGCACCGCCCTGGCCTTCTCGGTGCCGTGGCGGTAAGGCACCTCCGCCGTCGCCAGCGCCCCGGTCAGCTCGCCCAGCGGCCTGCTCGACCACACGTACCAGGAGCCGACGTCCTCGCGGTCCTCGACCCGGTCGACGGGCACCACCCAGCCGGACTCGCCGAGCTTCGGGAACGACGGCACGCGCGCGTCCGGGTCGAGCGGCGGCAACCCCGGCAGGGTCACCTCGCGGTCGGGCGCGTCGCCGACCCGCAGCGGCTCGGTCAGCAGCGCCGGGTCGAGGTCGAACGGGACCGGGTGCGCGCCGTCGCGGAACGTCCGCGGGTCCACCACCAGCGCGGTCCGCTCCTGGAGCTTGACGAAGCCGACGATCGTGGCCGTGCCGCGCAGCGACTCGGGCAGCTCGGTCAGGTCCGGGCGGACCTGGACGACGCTGTTCGCGCCGGTGAACATGCCGGACTTGTCCTCCAGCGCGGTGCGCTGCGAGTCGGCGATGGCGGTGCCGACCGCGATGGTGCCGACGGCCAGCACGCCGACCAGCAGCACGCCCGTCACCGGCCCGGCCGCGGCGGCGAGCCGGCGGATCGCCAGCTGCGCGGCGGGCTTGGACCACAGCGAGGCGCGGTGCGACGCGGCCAGCGCCCAGCGCGCCAGGCGGGTCGTCAGCAGCGCCGCGGTGAGCACGACGAGCAGCGGGAACGCCAGGGCGGCCGCGTCGATGCGCGGCAGGCCGCCGACCCGTTCGGTGGTGGCCAGGCCGCTGTTCTGCACCCGGTCCCACGCCCGCACCGCGAGCCCCGCGGTGACCAGCTCCCACGGCAGCGCGACCAGCACCCGGCGCACCCGGTGGCCGCGCGCCGCGGCCTGGAACGACCGGTGCGCCCGGAACGCGGCGGTGACCGCGGTGACGGCCAGGCCCAGCGCGACGACCGCCAGCACGGCCAGCGCCGCGCCGGTCCCGGTGCCGGGCGGCAGCACCACCGAGGGCGCGTAGACGGGCAGCAGCAGCCGCGCCACGCCCAGGCCGGCCGTGCCGCCGACCACCAGCGGCAGGCCCAGCTCCAGCACCGCGCGCCCGCCCAGGGCGGCCGGTCCGGCGCCGCGCACCCACAGCAGGCGCAGCTCCTGGTGCCGCCGCTGCGCCCACTGCACGGTGACCGTGGCGACGCCCGCCAGGCCGATGAGCACGCTGATCAGCACCAGGCCCAGGATCGCCGAGCGCACGTTGACCGCGGTCTGCGCGGCGTTCTCCACGGGCAGCACGAGGGGCGAGGTGACGCGGCCGAAGTCCCTGATCGGTTCGATCCGCGCGGTGCCCTCGGTGAGCAGGGCTCGCGCCTCGTCGACGGTGCGCGGTTGGGCGGCGGGGAAGCGGACGGTGAGGTCGGTGGGCCCGCCGACCTCCTCCGGCAGCGCGGCGAACGACTCGAAGCTCGGCATCCACACCACGGTGGTGGCCAGCTCGTCGCGGTCGAGCACGTTGGGCACGACGAAGTGGCGCTCGGAGCACCACCACTCGGGCAGCGGGTCGCGCACGTCCTCGTAGATGGCGGTCACCGGGGGCAGCCGCCCGCCCATGCCGCGCCCGCCCACCTGGACCCCGACGGTGTCGGCGATGCTCTTCGGCACCCACAGGCCGTCCTTGGCGCCGCCCTGGAGGACCTCCAGGTGGTCGGTGGCGCCCTCGCGGTAGCCGAACTTGGCGAGGGTCGGCGCGCCGCCGAAGTCGGTCCGCCGCTCCCTGGTGTAGGAGCCGATCAGGGTGGGGTGGTCCGGGACGAGCCCGTTGACCGCGTCGACCGCGTCGGCGACCTGCCGGTGGTCGACGGCGCTCTCGACCGAGGGGTGCAGGGCCTCCGCGCACAACCGGTCCTGCTGGTAGTCGACGGCCGCGCTGCCGGAGGCCGCCGAGTGCATGACGGCCGCCGCGACCACGAAGCCGAGCAGCAGCGCTGTCACGAGGCTGACCAGCAGCGTCAGCGGGCTCGACAGGGCGGCGCGGGGGGCGGATCTCCACGGTACCTGCACGAGCAGGACGGTAACCGGAGGGTGGTGGGCGCACCGTGGACTTCCCGAAGGCCGGTCACGATCCGGACAACCCCCGGACAACCGTCCGTGTTGTCGGCGTCACCGTTCGTGCACCGGACAACGGTTCGTCCCCGGCCGATTGGGTAAAGGCAAGGTCATGAGACTGAACGCGGTGAAGAAGTCGCTGGCCGTGCTGGCGAGCGGGGCGGCCCTGTTCCTGACGCTGGGCGCCGGGTGCCAGAACAGCGGCGACGGCGACGGCGACGACAACCCCGGTGTCGAGAACACCCAGCAGGACGACGGCGACCAGGACGGCGGCGACCAGGGGGACGACCAGGAGGGCGACGACGGGAACTGACGTCCCCGCGCCGCCCGCCCGGCCGCGGTCACCGACCGCGGCCGGTCTCGTCCTGCAACCGGTCGATGAGCTGGGACGCCTCGACCTTCGTCAAGCCCTCGGGCACCTCCTGGCCGGCTTCCTGCGCCAGCGTGCCCAGGTAGGACTCCTGCGGGCCGGTCATCGGCTCGTCGCCCGTGGTCCAGTCACTGGGGTCCTTCTCCGGCGTGCGGTTCACGTCGATTCTCCCTTCGTTCGAACGCGAGTTCGAGGTACCCGCTGAGCGGACGGCCCAACCGTCACCCCTCCGTTGGAGGGAACTGTTGACATCACCCGGCATGGTCTAGTCCAATTTCGGGACCTGGAGGCCGCCACCGCTGGGAGGGACGACGACGATGTCGCGCAGGGTCTTGTTCGCCAGGGTGGCGGCGGTGGCCGCACTGGTGGTGGGTGCGGCGGCGGTGAGCTTCGTCCCCGCCTACGCCGCCTCGGTCACCGCCACGTTCACCAAGACCGCGAGCTGGGACACCGGTTACACCGCGCAGTTCTCCGTCAAGAACGGGACGAGCGCCGCGGTGACGGGGTGGCGGGTCGAGTTCGACCTGCCGGCCGGCACGTCGGTCGGCGCCTACTGGGACGCGTTGCAGACCGGCTCGGGCGGGCGCTACGCGTTCACCAACCGCGAGTACAACGGCTCCATCGCGCCCGGCGCCACGGTGACGTTCGGGTTCAACGCCTCGGGCACCGCGGTCCCGGCCAACTGCAAGATCAACGGCGCTTCGTGCGCCGGGGCCCCGACCACGACCACGACGACCACCACTACCACCACAACGACCACGAGCACGACGACGACCACGACAGGTCCGACGACCACCACCACTGCGCCGCCGCAGGGCGGCCTGCCCCAGCGCGTCCTGGTCGGCTACCTGCACGCCAGCTTCGCCAACGGCTCCGGCTACATCCGGATGAAGGACGTCTCCGACGACTGGGACATCATCAACCTGTCCTTCGCCGAGCCGACCTCCGCCACCTCCGGCGACCTGCGCTTCGCCCAGTGCCCGGTGGCCGAGTGCCCCAACGTCGAGTCCGAGGCCGAGTTCATCGCGGGCATCCGGGAGAAGCAGGCCAAGGGCAAGAAGGTGCTGATCTCCATCGGCGGCGCGAACGGGCAGGTGCAGCTGGCCACCGCGGCGGCGCGCGACGCGTTCGTCCGCTCGGCCTCGGCCATCATCGACAAGTACGGCCTGGACGGCCTGGACGTCGACTTCGAGGGCCACTCGCTGTCGCTCAACGCGGGTGACGCGGACTTCCGCGCGCCCACCACCCCGGTGATCGTCAACCTGATCCAGGCGCTGAAGACCCTCAAGGCCCGCTACGGCAGCCGGTTCGTGCTCACCATGGCCCCGGAGACGTTCTTCGTCCAGGTGGGCTACCAGCACTACGGCGGCGGCAGCGGCGCGGACCCGCGGGCGGGCGCGTACCTGCCGGTGATCCACGCGCTGCGCGACGACCTGACGCTGCTGCACGTCCAGCACTACAACTCCGGGCCGATCATGGGACTGGACGGCCAGTACCACTTCATGGGCGGCCACGACTTCCACGTCAGCATGGCCGACATGGTGCTGGCCGGGTTCCCGGTGCGCGGTGACGCGACGAAGGTCTTCCCCGGCCTCCGGCAGGACCAGGTCGCCATCGGACTGCCCGCGAGCGTCAACGCGGGCAACGGGTTCACCTCCGTGGCCGAGGTGCACCGCACGCTCGACTGCCTGACCAAGGGCTCGAACTGCGGCACGTACAAGCCCAAGGCGGTCTACCCGGACCTGCGCGGGCTGATGACGTGGTCGATCAACTGGGACCGGCACAACGGGTTCGAGTTCTCCCGGTCGCACCGGGCGCGCCTGCCCCGGTGACCGGTCGGCGCGGCCCCGCCCCGGCGGGCGGGGCCGCGTCACCTCCGGCGGTGCGGCCACACCGCCGCGACCGCCACCGCGCCCGCGACCGGCGGCGCCACCTCGCCGGGAAGACCACCCCGAGCACGGTGGACGCCTCCGGGGCGGGCAGCGGGAACGCCAGGGCGGGCACCGGGACCGGCGGCAGGTCGCGGAGCGCGTCGAGGACCGCGCGCCCGATCCTCCGCAGGTCCACAGTGGACGGCAAGCTAACGCGCCGGGCCCGCCGGCGATCCCCAGGGCGAGGGGGTGGACCGATGACCACCGCTATCCGCATTTCGGCGGGCCCGGCGCGCCTGTTGCCGCCGGTCCTGCCGGTCCTGCTCCTGCTGCTGGCCGTCCTGCTCGCACCGGTCGCGCCCGGGAAGGAGACCGGCGTCCTCTACCGGGTCGACACCCCGGAGTTCGCCATCGTCGACGGCTTCTCCTGCGCGGGGTCGATGTGCTCGGTCGACGTGGCCGGCCGGGTGCTGTCCATCCGGGCGGGGGTGTTCGAACCGTGCCTGGCCACCTACGACGGCCGTCCCGTCGGCTGCCGTCCCGCCACCGAGTACGGACCGGCCGAGCCGTGGGTCCTGCTCGACTCGCTGGGCGTGCCGCCGGACCAGGCGCCGAGCGCGCCGTGGTGGCGGGACGCCATCGACCGGCAGTGGGCGCTCTGGTGGATCGGCGGCGCGCTGGTCCTGGCGCTGGTGATGGGGCTCGTGACCGCGTCGCTGTACCGGGGGCCGCGGCTGCCGCACGGAGACCACCTGCGGCACACGATCCTGACCGGGGTGGTGGCCTGGCTGGCGCCCGCCGCCGCGGTGCTGGTCGCGGAACCGGAGGGCAGGGCGAGCATGGTGGGGTTCGTGCTGCTGGCCCCGCACGTGGTGCTGCTGCCGGCCGCCCTGGTGATGTGGTGGCAGCACCTGGCCTCCGGTCCGCAGAGCGGTCGGCTGCGCGGCCGGCTCGGCCAGGCGGCGGTGGCCTCGCTGGCCACCGCCCTCTACGTCCTCGGCGGGGTCCTGTGCCTCGCGATGGCGGCGGGGCTGCCGGACTAGCCGACCGGTCCGGCGCCTAGCAGCCGATCCGCTCGGCCCCCAGCGCGATGTCGTCGAACCAGAGGTCGTAGCTGCCCTCGTTCGGCTGGTACAGCTGCCAGCCGATCTTGACCGTGTCGAACCGGGGGAACAGGAAGTCGACCTGGTTGCCGCCGTGGTCGCGGGTGGACACGGTCAGGTCCGGTCGGGCCCTGCCGTCGAACCACAGCTCGACCCGGTTGTCGGTGGCGTCCATCCGCCACTCGACGCACTGCCACCGGCCCGCCTCGGAGGGCGCCGACTCGCGCCAGTTGGTCCAGTCGCCGGTCGGCCCGCCGTCCGCGCCGACGCCCCACAGGGTCTTGTCCAGCGTGGGCACGTACTGGCCGCCCAGCGGGCGGACGACCTCCGGGCCGTCGCCGGTGGCCTCGACCAGCGTGTAGTGCGCCCAGTCCGGTGCGGTGGGGAACGCGGCGACCTTCACCCGCACCCGGCCGTAGAAGCTGTTGCCGGGCGCGGCGAAGTCGTCGACCTTGAGGAACGCCCGGCCGTTGCGCTCGGTGCGCACGTGCAGCACCTTCTGGCCGCGGCGGTCGCGCTCGACCTCCAGCGAGCCGTTCCTGGTGTCCACGCCCCACTTCAGGCTGGTGCCCGCGCCGGTGGGCACGTGCTGGAAGTCCTCGCAGAACAGCAGGTCCGCCTTGGCGCACGTGGTGAGCCGGTGGTGGGCCGGGCCGGAGGCGGCGGCGACCGGCAGGGCGATGACCGACAGCAGGGCGGCGAGGACCGCCGAGGACAACCGTTTCCGCACGTCTGGCTCCTTCTGCGCTGAGGGGGCAGGAGAGGAAGTTAGCCGTTCTGGGAACGCTCCCATACCTCCGGGCGGCGGAACCGCGATCGGTGGGTGGACGTGCGGGCAGCGCTCGTCGCGCGCGGGGAGCGGCGGCTCGTGGGTGCGGCCTGCCCGGAGCGCGCTCTACTCGAAGCGCGAGGGGTCGCCCGCCCCGCGCCGGACGACCTCCGGCTCGCCCTGCGAGAAGTCGACGACGGTCGTGGGCTCGGTGCCGCAGTCGCCGGAGTCCAGCACCGCGTCCACCACGTGGTCCAGGCGCTCCTTGATCTCCCAGCCCTGCACCAGCGGCTCGTCCTGGTCCGGCAGCAGCAGCGTGCTGGACAGCAGCGGCTCGCCCAGCTCGGCCAGCAGCGCCTGCGCCACCGGGTGGCTCGGGATGCGCGCGCCCACCGTCTTCTTCTTCGGGTGCAGCAGGCGGCGCGGCACCTCGGTGGTGGCCGGGAGGATGAACGTGTAGCTGCCCGGCGTGGCCGCCTTGATCGCCCGGAACACCGCGTTGTCCACGTGCACGAACTGGCCGAGCTGGGCGAAGTCCCGGCACATCAGGGTGAAGTGGTGCTTGTCGTCGAGGTGGCGGATCTTCCGGATGCGGTCCAGGCCGTCCTTGTTGCCCAACCGGCAGCCCAGCGCGTAGCAGGAGTCGGTGGGGTAGGCGACGAGCCCGTCGTCCTTGATCAGCGCGACCACCTGGTCGACGGCCCTGCGCTGCGGGTTGACCGGGTGCACGTCGAAGTACCTCGCCATGCCGGGAGCCTAGTCCCCCGAACGGTCGAGCGCGGAGAGGCCCGGTGTGGTGGCCCACCCCGGCCGGCCGGCTCTGGAGCGTGACCGGTCCCGCCTGCGCCCGTCAAACCCGACCGCCACCTTCGCGCGAAACAAGTGCCCGCGGAGGTGACCTCACCCTTTCTCACGCAGCGATATCGAGCGCTAGGCCGTTAGTGTCACCAATTGGGCTTTATCGGTGAAGCTCGCCGAGAGGACGCGACATGTTTTCGCAGATGGGCGTAATGCCTTTCTACTCAAAGTTGACCAGCCGCCGTTTCAGGGCTGCTCTTGTCACCTGGACAGGTGTTGTCGTGTTGCTGCTGGCGTCGCTCGCGAGGCCGGCGTCGGCGGCGGAGGACCGATGGCCGTCCCGCATCAAGGTGTTCGTCGCCAACAGCGGTTCGAACACCGTCACCGTCTACGACACCCGGCTCGGCCAGGTGGTGGCGACGGTGCCGGTGGGGAAGGGCCCGGTGGGCGTGGGCGCGGCGCCCGGCGGCGACCTGGTGTACGTCACCAACGAGCAGGCCGCCTCCGTCTCCGTGATCAACGCGCGGACCCACGAGGTGGTCGCGACCGTCCCGGTCGGGCGGAACCCGTTCGGCGTGGCGGTCACCCAGACCCGCGCGTACGTGACCAACTTCGGCTCCAACACGGTCACCGTGATCGACGTCGCCACCAACAAGCCGATCCGGGACGTGCCGGTCGGCCGCTTCCCGCACACGCCGGCCGTGAGCCCGGACGGCAAACTGGTCTACGTCACCAACAACGGCGGTCAGAGCGTGACCGTGATCAGCACCGGCAACGACCAGCCGGTCGACACCATCCCGGTCGGCCGCTTCCCCGCGGGCGTCGCGTTCAGCCCGGACGGCGAGCGGGCGTACGTGGCGAACACCGGCTCGAACACCGTGACCGTCATCAACGTCCGCCGCGGCAGGCCGATCGCCACCACCCCGGTCGGCCGCGCGCCGGTGGGCGTCTCGGTCACCCCGGGCGGCCGGGTGCACGTGGCCAACTCGGCCGAGGACACCGTGTCGATCCTCAACCGGTCCGGTGACCCGGTCGGCCCCGCCGTGCCGGTCGGGAAGCGGCCCGAGGGTTCCGCCGCCAGCCCCGACGACAGCTTCGTCTTCATCACCAACTCCGGGTCGAACTCGATGTCGGTCCTCGACGCGCAGACCGGGGCGGTGGTGGCGACCGTGCCCACGGGCGTGGAGCCGGAAGGCGTCGCCGTCACGTCGTGAGGTGCGCGCGGGAACTCCGGGGACGCACTTAGGGTCGCCTAACGTACGGTGGTGGTGACTGCGCTGATCGAGTGACCTAGGAGTGCGCGAATGGCCCATTACGGTCGGGTGGTGCGAACCGAGCGGATCGCGCCCCACATGATCCGGGTCGTGTTCGGCGGTGACGGGCTCGCGGACTTCGCGCCCGGCCCGTACACCGACAGCTACGTCAAGCTGCTCTTCCCGCAGGAGGGCGTGGCCTACCCGGAGCCGTTCGACCTCGCCGTGGCCCGGGAGACCCTGCCGCGCGACCAGTGGCCCCGCACGCGCACGTACACGGTCCGCGGGTGGGACCCCGGCGCCCGCGAGCTGTGGATCGACTTCGTGGTGCACGGCGACTCGGGCGTCGCCGGACCGTGGGCGGCCGGGGCCCGGCCCGGCGACGTGCTGCACTTCGCCGGCCCCGGCGGCGCCTACGCGCCCGACCCCGACGCCGGGTGGCACCTGATGGCCGGTGACGAGAGCGCCTGGCCCGCCATCGCGGCCGCCGTGGAGGCCCTGCCCTCGGGCGCTCGGGCCACGGTGCTCGTCGAGGTCGACGGGCCCGACGACGAGCAGGCCGTGAGCACCGCGGGCGACGTGGACCTGCGGTGGCTGCACCGGCTCGGCAGGCCTCGCGGTCAGGCGGTCGTCGAGGCGGTGGCCAAGCTGGACTTCCCGGGCGGGACCGCGCACGCGTTCGTCCACGGGGAGGCGACCATGGTCAAGGAGCTGCGCGGTCACCTGCGGCTGGACCGCGGCGTGCCGCGCGACCGGATGTCGATCTCCGGCTACTGGCGGCTGGGCGCGGACGAGGACGGGTGGCAGTCGTCCAAGCGGGAGTGGAACCAGCAGGTCGAGCGGGAGCAGGAGCGGGCGTAGGTCAGCGCAGCGCGTCCGCCAGGCCCAGGGGCGTGGCGGGCGGCAGCGGCCCGTCGGCCTGGAACGCCTGGAGGAAGTAGGCCACCAGCCGGCGGGAGGCGGCCAGGGCGGCCTCGGCCGACCCGGCGACGATGCCGCCGTTGGCCATCAGCAGCAGGACGAGGTCGTCGACCACGAAGTCGGCGCGCAGCCGCCCGGTGGCCTTGGCGCGCCGCGCCAGCTCGGTGAGCGCCTCCTCGGCCCGCGCCTGCTCCCGCGCCACCGGGAGGGCGTCGGGGAACGCGGCCAGGAACGCCGCGCTGAACCCGCGGTCCGCCGCCTGCATCGCGCAGACCCGGCTGACCACGACGCAGAACCCGCGCCACGGGTCGGGGTCGTCCAAGGCGTCGTGCACCACCGAGGTGCACGAGGCGAACTGCTCCGCGAACACTGCGGTGACCAGCGCGTCCTTGGTCGGGAAGCGGCGGTAGAGGGTCGCGACGCCCACGCCGGCGCGCCGCGCGATGGCGGTCATCGGCACGTCCAGCCCCTCGGTCGCGAAGACCTCGCGCGCCACGGCGAGCACGCGGTTCCGGTTGGCCAGCGCGTCCACGCGCAACTGAGTCGGTTCACCGGCCACGGCTCTCACTTTAGCCGAAGTGGAAGACGCCTTCCGGTTCCCGGTGTTAGAAGTGGAAAGTAGGTTCCACTTACTGCGGAGGATGACGATGCGCGCGGCGCTGTTCGACCGTTACGGCCCACCCGAGGTGCTCTACGAGGGCACCGTGCCGGAACCGGACGTCCCCCCGGGTCACGTGCTGGTCCGGGTGCACGGGGCCAGCGTGAACGGGGGCGAGGTGATGTTCCGGTCCGGCGGGCTCGGCGTGCTGGCCGGTCGGCGCTTCCCGAAGCGCGTGGGCATCGACTTCGCGGGCGAGGTCGTCCGCGGTCCCGGCCACGAGCCCGGCGCCCTCGTGTGGGGCGGCTTGCCGCGCCTGTCGTTCGGCAGCGCCGCCGAGTACGTCGCCGTCCACCCGCGACAGCTCGCGCCCGCACCGGCCGGGCTCGACCCGGTGCTCGCCGCCGCGCTGCCGGGGGTCGGCACCACCGCGATCACGGCCCTGCGCGACAAGGCGCGCCTGCGCGCGGGGGAGCGGCTGCTGGTGCGCGGCGCGAGCGGCGGCGTGGGCAGCGTCGCGGTCCAGCTCGGCAAGGCGTACGGCGCGCACGTCACGGCGCTCGCGAGCGCGCGCAACCTCGACTTCGTGCGCGAGCTGGGCGCGGACGAGGCGGTGGACTACGCGGCGGCCCCGGCGACCCTGGGCCGGTTCGACGTCGTCCTGGACACCCACGGCAGCTCGCCGCGCGCCTACCGCCGGCTGCTCGCGCCCGGCGGGCGCATGGTGGGCATCGCCTTCCGCTCCGCGGGCGACATCGCCTACCTGCTGGGGTCGGTGGTGCTCGGGTCGCGGCGGGTGCGGTTCTTCAGCGGCAACCCGCGGCACGAGCTGTTCGCCGACCTGACCGCGCTGGTCGAGCGCGGCGCGCTGCGGCCCGTGGTCGAGGCGGTGCACCCGCTGGCGCGCATCGCCGACGCCCACCGCGCGCTGGAGGCCGGCGGCGGGCGCGGCAAGCAGGTCGTCCGCGTGATCGGCTGAACACGTTGCGCTGTCGGGCGTAACGCCGCTCACACCGGGCCGATGGTCAGGCATACACCCGTTCGGCACCTGGAGTGGGCAGTGATCGAGAACTCGACGGCAGGCCTGGTGATGTTCCCCGGCGAGGTCACCGTGACGGTGACCCAGGAGGAGCACCACCAGGACTCATTAGCGCGGTACGACGTCGTGCCCGGCGCGCACCGCCGCGTCGCGGTCGAACTGGGCTGGTGCACGATCGGCTCGGGCAAGCACCGCGGCCGGCGGGCGGTGGAGATCCTGCTCGACGGTCGGCGGGTCGGCGAGCTGACCCACCTGATGTCCCAGCGCTACGCCGCGCTGGTGAGCCAGGTCGCCGACCGGGGCGGGCGGCCAGGGTGCGAGGCGGTGGTGCAGCGGGGGCCGCGCGGGCTGGAGGTCCTGCTGCGCCTGCCCCGCGACGCGGAGGCCGCGGTCCCGGTGGCGCCGCCGACCGCCGTGTTCGGCGCGGTGCCGCCGCCGCAGCACACCGCCGTGTTCGGCGCGGTGCCGCCACCGCCGGCCGCACCGGTCAAGTCGCGCCGTCCGATGTGGATCGCGGCGGGGGTCGTGGTCCTGCTGTTCGCCTTCATCGGCTCCCTGACCGACGACGAGGAACCGGCGAACACGGCCGCCGACCTGAGCACCGCGGCGACCACCACGACGACCCGGACGACCACCGCGCCGCCGACGACCACCACGACCACCACGACCGTGACGACCACGACCACGACGACCACCACGACTACGACGACGCCGCCCCCGCAGCCGAAGCCGCAGCCCGAGCCGCAACCACAGCCCAAGCCGCAGCCGCAGCCGCAACCTCAGCCCAACCCGCAGCCGCCGGCGCAGCAGCCCGCGCCCAAGCCCACCTGCGACCCCAACTACAGCGGCTGCGTGCCGGTCGCGAGCGACGTCGACTGCGCGGGTGGCAGCGGTGACGGCCCGGCTTACGTGACCGGACCGGTCAACGTCGTCGGCACCGACGTCTACCGCCTCGACCACGACAAGGACGGCGTCGGCTGCGAGTGAGTCAGCCGACGGGCTCCTCGGTCCGGTCCGGCCGAGGAGCCAGCACGTCCGCGAACACCGCCGCCAGCACGCACAGCACCACCGGCACGACGAACGCGGCGTTCAGCGGGATCCAGTGGGCCAGGCCGCCGATCAGCGCCGGACCGGCCAGCAGACCCACGTAGCCGAGGCCGACGACCCGCGCCATCAGCGCCCCGGACGCCCGGGGGTCGAGGTTGCCCGCCGCGCTGAACAGCTGCGGCACGCTGCCCGACAGGCCCAGGCCGAACAGCGCCCAGCCCGCCAGCGCCAGCGGCAGCCACGGCGTGAGCACCACGAGGGTCAGGCCGAACGCGGCCAGCGCCGACCCGTACCGGACGATGGCCACCGGGCCGATCAGCGCGGCGACCCGGTCGGTGGCGAAGCGACCCGCGGTCATCGCGACCGCGAACGAGCCGTAGGCGAACGCGGCGGTGCTCGTGGACGTGCCGAGGACGTCCTCGGAGTGCAGCGCCGCCCAGTCGTTGGCCACGCCCTCGGCGAGCATCATCGCGAAGGCGATGGCGCCCAGCAGCCAGACGAGCTTGCGCGACGGCTTGGCCGACGGGGCGGCCTCGGCGTTGCCCGGCTCCTCGGGTTCGGGCGTCGCGTCGATCACGAACCGGGCGGCCACCAGCGAGGCGACCACGCAGGCCGCGCCGACCACCCCGAGCGTCACCGCGGTCGGCACGCCGGCGGCCAGCGTGCCCGCGCCGACCAGGGCGGCGAGCGCGCCGCCGATCGACCACATCGCGTGGAACGACGCCATGATCGGCCGCGGGTAGGCGCGTTCCACCACCACGGCGTGGGAGTTCATCGCCACGTCGATGGTGCCGTTGCCGAAGCCCAGGCAGAACAGCGCGAGGCCCAGGGTCCACCACGAGTCGGCCAAGCCGGGGCCGACCAGCACGGCGCCCAGCAGCACGCCGGCCGCGGGCAGCAGGCGGCGCTGGCCGAAGCGGTCGGCCAGGGGACCGGCGACCTGCATGCCGAGGAACGCCGCGGCGCCCAGCACGAGCAGCAGGCCGCCCAGCGCGCTGTGGGAGATGCCGGTGGCGCGCTCCACGTTCGGGATGTGCACCACCCACATCCCGACGGCGAACCCGTTGAGGGTGAAGTAGGCCCAGGTCGCGATGCGCGCGGCACGTGGCAGGGGGTGGGTCACGGGTTCTCCTGTGCGGGTTGGGCGACGTGCACCAGCACGCCGAGGGCGGCGAGCGCGGCGCGCTGGTCCTCCGGCGCGGTGGGGTCGGTGACGAGCACGTCGGGCCGGTCGGCCGGGCAGACGTGCGCCATGGCGGTGCGGTCCCACTTGCTGCCGTCGGCCAGCGCGATGGTGCGGGCGGACACCGCGAGGGCCTGCTGCTTGACCTCGGCGTCGGCCAGGTCGTGGGCGGTGAGCCCGCCGGTCGTGCTCAGCGCGCAGGGGCTGAGCACGGCGACGTCGAAGCGCAGCGCCCGCAGCGACGCCAGGGTCAGGGGTCCGACCAGGGCCAGCTCGCCGGGCCGAGGCTCGCCGCCGGGCAGCAGCAGCCGCACCTTGGGCGCGTCCAGCAGCTCGCGGACCGCGTGCAGCGACAGCGGCATGACCGCGACCGACCGCTCGCGCAGCAGCCGGGCCACCTCCAGGGCCGTGGTGCCGCTGTCGAGCAGGACGGTCTCGCCGTCCCGGATCAGCTCGACCGCGGCGGCGGCGATCGCGCGCTTGGCGTCGGCCGACGAGGTGGCGCGCGCGGCGAACGGCGGCTCGACGCCCGCCGGCGTGGCCGGCACCGCGCCGCCGTGCACCCGGCGCAGCACACCGCTCGCGGCGAGCAGGTCGAGGTCGCGGCGGATGGTCATCTCCGACGCCCCGGTCGCCGCCGCCAGCTCCGCCACGGCGACCTGGGCCGAGGTGCTGAGCCGTTCCACGATCACCCGGTGTCGCTCGGCGCTCTTCACCCCACGATCGTGCCAAGGAGATGTTCGTTCGAACAAGCTGATTGTTAGAACGCTCATAATTGCTGGGTGCTGGGTGCTGGGTGCTGGGTGCTGGGTGCTGGGTGCTGGGTGCTGGGTGCTGGGTGCCAGGTGGTGGCAGGTGGCGGGTGGCGGTGGGTGGTGGCTGTGGCGGCCGTGGCCGCGGGCGCGCGGGTGTGTGGCGGGGTGGTCGTGACGGATCTGGCGCGGAGTGGGAACTGCGCGCGTACGTCACAGGTGGTTGTGAAGTTGCCTCGCTTTCGGGGCAACATCAAGTAGTGCTCACGGCCTTTGAAGGGCGTGAACCGCACGAGAAGCAGGCTCCTGCGGAAGGTGCTGCTGCGCACGGCGATCGACCAGGGGCGGCGATCGTCCCGCAGGCGCGAGACCTTGATGGGTGAGCCGCCGTCGACGCCGGTCGCGCCGGTTCGGGTGGAGGACGTGCTCGACGTGCGCACCGCGTTGGTGCGGCTGCCGCCGGGGCAGCGGGCGGTGGTGGTGCTGCGCTCCTGCGAGGACCTGGGCCTGGCCGGGACCGCGCGGCGGCTGGGGTGCGCGGAGGGCACGGTGAAGAGCCAGGCGGCCAAGGGGTTGGCCGCGCTGCGAGGACTGCTGGAGGGCGGGAGCGAGGGCAGGGACGAGGGCAGGGACGAGGGCGGGGCTGAGCGGGCGGCCGCGTGAGGCTGGGGTGGCCAGGGCCAGGGCCAGGGCCAGGGCCGTGGGTCAAGCCTTGTGGGCCAAACCTGTGGCTCAGGGGTGGCCCGAGGTCGCGAGCGGGTGGTTGGTCTGAACGGGGCCTGGCCGGCGGTTGATCGCCTGCCTATCGTTCAGGCTGGTCTGGGAGCGCTCCCAGCCGGTTCACGGGAGAGGGATTCTCGATGAGGAGAGTTCTCGCCGGTGCGCTCGCCACCTCCGTCGTCGCCGCGTTGGTCGCGGTCGCGCAGGTCGGTTCGGGCGCCGCCGCGGCGGATGACCCGGTGGTGGTCGTCAACAGCACGTTCGAGGACGCCACGGCCCAGGGGTGGGCGCCGCGCGGCGGTCCCGCGGTCGAGGTGAGCACGGCCGTCGCCCACGGGGGCGCGCACAGCCTCGCCGCCACCGGCCGCACGCAGAACTGGGAGGGCCCGACGCTCGACCTGCTCGACGAGGTCGACGAGGGCACCAGGTACGAGCTGTCGGTCTGGGTCCGGCTCGCGGCGGGCGAGGCGGCCACGCAGGCGCGGTTGTCCGTCGAGCGCCGCACCGCGGGCACCCCGTCCTACGACCAGGTGGTCGGCGGCACCGCCGTCACCGCGGACGGCTGGGTCAACCTCAAGGGCAGCTACACCCTGGCCGCCGACGTCGACTTCCTCGCCGCCTACGTCGAGCTGACCAGCGCCACCGCGTCGCTGCACATCGACGACTTCACCCTCTCCTACACGCCGCTGCCGCCGATCCAGACCGACATCCCCTCGGTCAAGGACGCGCTGGCCGAGCACTTCGACGCCGTCGGCGCGGCGGTCGAGCCCGCTCAGCTCCTGGGCAACCACGGGCAGCTGCTCGCCAAGCACTTCAACTCCATCACGCCGGGCAACCAGCTCAAGTGGGACGCGACCGAGCCCACCGAGGGGGCGTTCCGGTTCGGCGACGCCGACTCGCTGGTCGCCTACGCCAAGGCCAACGGCATGGCCGTGCGCGGCCACACCCTCGTGTGGCACCAGCAGACGCCCGCGTGGGTGTTCCGGGACGCGGCCGGCGCGGACATGACCGCCACCCCGGAGAACAAGGCGCTGCTGCTGGCCCGCCTGGAGGCGCACATCCGCGGCGTGGTCGGCCACTACGGCGACGACATCGGCGTGTGGGACGTGGTCAACGAGGTCATCGACGAGAACCAGGCCGACGGCCTGCGCCGCAGCCGGTGGTTCGAGATCACGGGGCTGGACTACATCCGCACGGCGTTCCGCGTGGCCCGCGAGGTCGCGCCCGGCGCGGTGCTGGTGATCAACGACTACAACACCAACGTCCCCGCCAAGCGCGACGCGCTGCACGACCTGGTGGCGCAGCTGCGGGCCGAGGGCGTGCCGGTGGACGCGGTCGGGCACCAGATGCACGTCAACGTGCAGTGGCCGTCGGTCGCCGAGACCGAGGCGATGATCACCAAGTTCGCGCCGCTGGGCGTCGACCAGCAGATCACCGAGATGGACATCTCCATCTACACGGACAACAGCCAGTCCTACCCGACCCCGCCCGCCGAGGTGCTGCTGGCGCAGGCGCACCGGTACCGCGACCTGTTCGAGGTCTTCAAGCGGCACTCCGACGAGATCAGCTCGGTGACCCTGTGGGGCCTGGCCGACGACGGCACGTGGCTCGACAGCTTCCCGGTGACCCGCAAGGACCACCCGCTGCTGTTCGACACCCGGCTCCAGGCCAAGGACGCCTACTGGGGCGTGGTCGACCCGAGCCAGATCGGCGGCCCGACCACCACCACGACCACCACGACCACGACGACCACCGACTCGCCGCCGCCCGCGAGCTGCGCCGTGTCCTACGACGTCGCGGGCCAGTGGCAGAACGGGTTCCAGGGCTCGGTCCGCATCACCAACCGCAGCACCGCGCCCATCAACAAGTGGACGCTGACCTGGCACTACGCCAACGGCCAGCGGGTCACCCAGCTCTGGAACGGGGCCTTCCGCCAGTCCGGCGGCCAGGTCACCGTCGACCACCTCGCGTGGAACCACCTGATCCCGGCGGGCGGCTCGACGTCGATCGGCTTCATCGGCACCTGGTCGGGCGTCAACACCAAGCCGACCGCGTTCACCCTCAACGGCCTGGCCTGCCGGCTCGGCTAGCGCGACCGCCTCGGTGGGACCGGGTCCCACCGGTCCCACCGAGGCGATTTGCCTAAATGCTTTAGGCAAGTTCATAATCTCTTCTGGCCACGGAAGGGATGGTTATGGCGCGCGTGGGACTGACTTCGGAACGCCTGACCCGGGCGGGCGCCGAGCTGGCCGACGAGGTCGGCTTCGACCAGGTGACCGTCGCCGAGCTGGCCAGGCGGTTCGACGTCAAGGTCGCGAGCCTGTACTCGCACGTGAAGAGCTCGCAGGACCTCAAGACCCGGATCGCCCTGCTCGCCCTGGAGGAGCTGGCCGACCTGGGCGCCGCCGCGCTGGCCGGCCGGGCGGGCCGGGACGCCCTGATCGCGCTGGGCGACGTCTACCGCGACTACGCCCGCGAGCACCCCGGCCGCTACGCCGCGACCCGCCTCAGGCTCGACCCGGCCACGGCCGCCGCGAGCGCGGGCGGCAAGCACGCGCAGATGACCCGGGCGATCCTGCGCGGCTACGACCTGGCCGAACCGGACCAGACGCACGCGGTCCGGCTGCTGGGCAGCGTCTTCCACGGCTTCGTCAGCCTGGAGCTGGACGGGGGGTTCAGCCACAGCGAGCCCGACTCGCAGGAGACCTGGACGCGCGTCCTGGACGCCCTCGACGCCCTGCTGCGGAACTGGCCCGCACCGTGACCGGGGCCCGCGCCGACCACCCGAACACCCCGACCGAGCAGGCGACGGAGATGCGCACCCACATGATCACCACCCCGGTCACCGCCGACCTCCTGCGCGGCGCCGTCGAGGTCGAGCGCACCGAGCACGGCGTGCTGCCGCACCGGCTGCCCGCCCGGGCCCGCGCCCAGTGCGCGGACGGGCAGCTCGCCATGGCCGAGGCCCAGCCCTCCGGCGTCCGGCTGGTCTTCCGCACCCGGGCCACCGCGGTCGAGCTGGACACCCTGCCCACCAAGCGGGTCTACCCCGGTACCCCGCCCCGCCCGGACGGCGTCTACGACCTGGTCGTCGACGGCCGCCTGGCCGGCCGGGCGAGCGTGCCCGGCGGCAACACCCTCACCGTCGACCTGGCCACCGGCGCCGCCGAGAGGACTCCCGGGCAGCCGGGCACCGCCCGCTTCACCGGGCTGCCGGACGGCCCCAAGGAGGTCGAGATCTGGTTGCCGCACAACGAGGTGGCCGAACTCATCGCGTTGCGCACCGACGCGCCCGTCGAGCCCGCGCCCGACCGGGGCCGCCGGGTGTGGCTGCACCACGGCAGCTCGATCAGCCACGGCTCCAACGCCGCGAGCCCCAGCACGACGTGGCCCGCGCTCGCCGCGTCCCTCGGCGGCGTGGAGCTGGTCAACCTGGGCCTGGGCGGCAGCGCCCTGCTCGACCCGTTCACCGCCCGCACCCTGCGGGACGCGCCCGCCGACCTGATCAGCCTCAAGATCGGCATCAACCTGGTCAACGCCGACCTGATGCGCCTGCGCGCCTTCACCCCGGCCGTGCACGGCTTCCTCGACACCATCCGCGAGGGCCACCCCACCACGCCGCTGCTGGTCATCTCGCCCATCCTGTGCCCGATCCACGAGGACACGCCCGGTCCCGTCGCGCCGGACCTCGCGGAGCTGCGCCGGGGTCGGCTGCTGTTCCGGGCCACGGGCGACCCGGCGGAGCGCGCGAGCGGGAAGCTGACCCTGGGCGTCATCCGGGCGGAGCTGGCCCGGGTCGTGGCGCAGCGGGCCGCCGACGACCCCAACCTGCACCACCTCGACGGCCGCGCCCTCTACGGCGAGGCGGACGCCGCCGAGCTGCCGCTGCCCGACCGGCTCCACCCGGACGCCGCCGGCCACCGGCTCATGGGCGAGCGCTTCGCCGAGCTGGTCTTCGCCGGCGGCGCGTTCGCGGAGCGCGGCGCGGCGTGACCGGCCACCGGGCGTGGCCGCCCACCTGATCCGGTCCGACCCCGGTCACCGGGCGCGCCACCCGAACCTGGTGGTGGTCGCCACCGGTGCACCATGGGTGCCACCACGGATGGACGTGCCGGAGCGCTCCCGGGCAGCCTGGTGGACCGGAGGCGGTGCGCGTTCCTGTTCTGGCGGATCTTCCTGCTCAACGCGGCGGTGCTGGTGGTGGCCACCGGCGTGCTGACGCTCGGCCCCGTCACCGTGTCCACGCCCGTGCTGCTGACCGAGGCGCTGGTGGTGAGCGCGGGCCTGGCCGCGATGCTCGTCATCGACGCCGTGCTGCTGCGCGTCGGCCTCGCCCCGCTGGACCGGCTGACCCACGCCATGTCGACCACCGACCTGCTCAAACCGCACCCGAGGCCCGCGGTGGCCGGTCGCGGCCACATCCCGGAGCTGATCCGGGCGTTCAACCGGATGCTCGACCGGCTGGAGGCCGAGCGCGGCCTGAGCGCCGCGCGGGCGCTGTCCGCGCAGGAGGCCGAGCGCAGCCGCACCGCCCGGGAGCTGCACGACGAGGTCGGCCAGACGCTCACTGCGGTGCTGCTGGACCTCAAGCGGGTCGCCGAGTCGCCCAGGAGTGCCTGACCAACACCGCGCGCCACGCCCGCGCCACGCACGTCGACCTGTCGCTGCGGTGCGCGGGACCGGGGGTCGAGCTGCTGGTTCGCGACAACGGCCGCGGCCTGCGCGGCGCGGAGGAGGGATCGGGCATCACCGGCATGAGGGAACGCGCGCTGCTCATCCTGGACGGCGAACCGGACCTGGAGGTGGTCGCCGAGGCGGGCGACGGCGCGGAGGCCGTCGCCGCTGCCCGGCGCGAGGAACCCGACCTCGCCATCCTCGACATCGCGATGCCCCGGATGACCGGCCTCCAGGCGGCGCGCGAGCTGTCCCGGCTGCAACCGGGGCTGCGCACCCTCATCCTGACCATGTACGACAACGAGCAGTACTTCTTCGAGTCGCTCAAGGTCGGCGCGTCCGGCTACGTGCTGAAGTCCGTGGCCGACCGCGACCTGGTGGAGGCGTGCCGGGCCACCATGCGCGGCGAGCCGTTCCTGTACCCGGGCGCGGTGACCGCGCTGATCCGCGACTACCTCGACCCCTGACCGCGTGGCGGGTCAGCTCCGCGAACGGGTCCTCAGAAGTACCTCAGCCACACGTACGCCCACGCCATCAGGATGCTCAGCACCGTGACCGGCGCGCCGTACTTGGTGAACTGCCGGAACGAGATGCGGTGCCCGGCCCGCGCGGCGATGCCGATGGCCACCACGTTCGCGCCGGCCGCCACCGCGGTGCCGTTGCCGCCGAAGTCCGCGCCCAGCACGCCCGAGCCGAACAGCAGCGCGGTGGCCGCCATGAAGTAGTCGTCGCCGACCGCGTCGAGCAGGGCCACCACCGCCAGCACGGCCAGGCAGCGCACCACCAGCCGGTACGGCCTGCCGCGCGACCGCTTGGCCGCCCAGATGCCGAGGTAGTCGAACACGCCGGTCTGCTTGATCACGCCGACGATCACCACCATGCCGAACAGCAGGAAGATGACGTTCCAGTCGATGCCCTCGTGCCCGGAGAAGAACACCTCGCTGCCCGGCGCGATCCCGAGCAGGGCCATCACGCCGGAGGCGATGAGCACGACCTTGACCTTGTCGGCCTTCTCGGTCGCGATGAAGAAGAAGGCGACGGCGAAGACGCCGATGGCCGGGAACGGGCTCATGTCTGCGACCCGGGGAAGGGCAACCCGGGGAAGGGCGAAGGACGACCTCCGGACACGGTGAACCACCGGTGGCCGCGCGAAGGCGGCCACCGGGGCGGGGGACGGGCGGCGGGCGCCGGCGGCCGCGCGTGGCGACCGCCGGCGAGGGGCGTCAGGCCTCGGGGCGCGACACCGCGAGGCTGGTGAGCAGCCGCTCCAGGGTGATGGCCCCGGCGACCGGCCTCGTCCACCACGACGAGGCCCGGCAACCGGTTCACCGCCATCACCCGCCATGCGCACGACACGGAGTCGTCGACGGTCACCGTCGGCACGTCGGCGGCGATGTCGGACGCTCGCATGGCTCCGTTCCGCGGGGCTCGGTGGTGGACCGGTCGGAGCACGGCGAAGGCGTTCACGGCTCCCCCTCCCACTGCGCTCTGGGCTTTCGGACACCGACAGTGTGGTCGGCGCCCGCGGCCGTCACCATCGGGTGCGACACCCATCCGGGGTGGGGGAGACCGTGCACGTCGTCAGCCGGCGGTCTCCGACCGGCGGTAGACGACGTCGGCGTACTCGGGGTGGCGGGCGATGTAGCTCGCGATGAACGGGCACTGCGGCAGCACCGGCAGCTGCCACTCGCGGGCCTGGTCCAGCACGGCCTTGGCGAGGGCGCTGCCCACGCCCTTGCCCTCGAACGCCGGGTCGACCTCGGTGTGGGTGTACGCGATCAGCCCCGCGGTCCGCAGGTACTCGACCCGTCCGGCCGGCACCCCGTCCACGAGGGCGGCGAAGTGCTTCTCTTCGGGTACGTCGTGCACCTCGATGGCCATGCGTTCCTCCTGGTCGGCGAACCCGGAACGTAGCACCGCTCCTCTTCGCCGAACGACGACCCGCCCGGTCGGAGGCCCCGGGGAACCGCGGGCGCCGGAGAACAGCCGGGGAACCCGCGGGCGCCGGCTCCCTCGCCGCAGGGCGCGACGACGTTTTCACGGGGAGTGACGAGGGTAGCCGACCGGTGACCACAACGGCGCAGTCGAAGGGGAACCGTCATGCGCATGGGCATCGTCCTGGTGGCCGCGCTCTGCACCACCGTGGGCTGCGGCGGGTCGGGCACCGACGCCGCCGGGCCGGAATCGACCGCCACCTCGGAGTCCGCGGTCACCAACCGGCAGGTGGGGGTGCTCGCCGAGGTCTCCGAGGCCGACACCGCCTTCACCTACGACACCACCGCCGCGCCGCCCGGCGCCCAGCTGGAGCTGGAGGTGTTCGAGGGCGACGGCACGACGACCGTGCGCCTGACCGCCTCGCAGCTCCAGCCCGACCGCGGTTACGCCGCGCACGCCCACACCGACCCGTGCGGCAAGACCGGCGCGGACGCCGGACCGCACTACCAGCACGAGCAGGACCCCGGCGCGACGCCGGACCAGCCGTCGACCGACCCGGCCTACGCCAACCCGCAGAACGAGGTCTGGCTCGACCTGGCCACCGACGGCGAGGGCAACGGCACGGCGGAGACCACGGTGCCGTTCGACTTCGGCGACCGCGTGCCCGCCTCGGTCGTGCTGCACGAGATGCCGACCACGGCCACCGAACCGGGCAAGGCCGGCACCGCGGGCGGCCGGGTCGCCTGCTTCACCGCCCCGTTCCGCGGATGAGGTGGCTGCCCCTCCTCGTGCTGGTCCTGGTGGTGTCGGGCTGCGGGTTGCCGCGTGACGTGGACGGCTCCCTGGAGCGCGTCCGGGGCGGTGCGCTGCGCGCCGGCGTCACCGACAACCCGCCGTGGACCGAGGTCGGGGACGGCGAGCCGGCGGGGGCGGAGGTGGAGCTGGTGGAGCGGTTCGCGGCCGGCCTGGGCACCCGCGTCGAGTGGCGGCGGGGCTCGGAGTCGGCGCTGGTGACCGCGCTGGGCAACGGCGAGTTGGACCTCGTGGTCGGTGGTTTCGAGGAGCAGTCGCCCTGGATCGAGCAGGCGTCGCTGACCCACCCGTACGCGGACGGGCACGTGTGGGCGTTGCCGCTGGGGGAGAACGCGTGGCAGGTCGAGGTGGAGCGGTTCCTGCTGGCCCTGCCGGAGGGCGAGGTCGACCGGCTGACGGGCCGCCCGTGAGGGTGCGGGACAGGTTCGAGCTGCCGCCGGACAAGGCGGCGCTGCACCGGCGGGCGGTGCGGCTGGAGTGGTGGACGATCGCGTTCTTCGCGGCGGCCGTCGCGTTGCTGGCGGTCACCCTGGGCCAGTCGCAGGCGATGAAGGCCGCCTGGATCGAGGACATGCTGGGGCTGGTGCCGCCCGCCGCGTTCCTGATCGCCGCCCGGTACCGCGACCGGCCGCCCGACGCGCGGTTCCCCTACGGCTACCACCGGTCGGTGAGCGTGGCGTTCCTGGCGGGCTCGGTGGCGCTGCTGGGCCTGGGCGGCTACGTCGTGCACGACTCGCTGACGCGGCTGCTGGCGGGCGAGCGGGCGCCGATCGGCCTGGTCGAGGTGCTCGGCGTCCAGGTGTGGCTGGGCTGGGTGATGATCGCGGTGCTGCTGGTCACCATGGCGCCCGCGATCCTGCTGGGCCGGATCAAGCTGAAGATCGCCCGGCAGCTGCACGACAAGGTGCTGTACGCGGACGCGGAGATGAACCGCGCCGACTGGCTCACGGCCGGGGCCGCGGTGCTGGGCGTGCTCGGCATCGGGTTCGGCCTGTGGTGGGCCGACGCGGCGGCCGCGCTGGTCATCGGCGGCGACATCGTCCGCGACGGGGTGAAGACCACGCGGAGCGCGGTGGCGAACCTGATGGACAGCCGCCCCCAGGTGGTCGGCGGCCGCGAGCCGCACCCGCTGCCGGGCCGGCTGCTGGCCGCCGTGCTCGACCACGACTGGGTGGCCGACGCGTGGCTGCGCGTCCGCGAGGAGGGCCACGTGTTCGTCGGCGAGCTGCTGGTCGTGCCGACGGGCGAGGACGGCCTCCTGGAGCGCCTGGAGGACCTGGGCAGGTGGGCCCGGGACTTCGACTGGCGCGTGCACGACCTGGTCGTCGTGCCGGTCACCCGCATCGAGCGCGGTCCCGCCGAGGGCTGAGCGCCCGCCCGCGCGGGTCTTTCGGGACTTTTCGGACATCAGTCGGTGTGATCTGCATCACCCTTACCTTCGGTAGTCCGCAACCGGTCCGGGTTCACCTGTTCGCCGCGTTTCAGCGTCCCTTCGTCACCCAGCGCGCAGGCGTGTGGTCCCGCATCCGTGCGGTCATTCGCCGCAACGTGCGACAACGGTTCGACCTGCCGGGCGGATGCGAGCCCCGCTCTGCATCGCGCATCACCCTTCCGGTCGCGTTTGAACACAACGCGGTGGAGACGTCCGTGAAGAGCATAGGTGAGCCATGAAAAGTTCCGAGCGATAGTCGTGTGTGAATGGGTCCGACGAAAGGAGCAATTCACCGGACTCTTTTCGGCTGGTCACCCGAAAGGACGCGTGCGCACCTTTTCCCGGCTCTGCTTACATTTGGTCAGCGCCGATCGGCGCAGCCAGGAACTGCGAAACTAGGAGCCCAAGTTGTTGAAGCGTCTCGTCTCGGGTGCCGCTCTCACCGCTCTCACCGGCGCCCTGCTCTTCGGAGGTTCGGGCGCGGCCCAGGCGACCACCACGCCTGACGTGGAGTGCCTGAACAACCCGATCGGCCTGATCAACCTCGTTGTGTGCGACGTGGACGTCAACCTGGACCTGCTGCCGGACGCCATCATCACCTTCGGCGACATCCTGAGCGGCAACAAGGTGCTCAACGGGGCTGAGCTGACCCTGCTGGAGGCCGAGCTCGAGAACATCCTGAAGGACGTCGACATCGCGAACAACCTGGTCTTCAAGGAGGCCCTGGTCGAGGCCCTCAACAACCTGGACCTGATCGACGACATCGACGTCTCCAAGATCCTGGTCAACATCCTCGGCTGATGACCGGTCTCCGGTAAACGGCCGATCCGGCCGCGTGGGCAAACCCTGCGGGGCATCTGCGATCCAGGTGCCCCGCAGGGTTTCACCCATTTCTCTAAAAGGCTGTATTCATTTTTCTCCGCTACCGGGCGAACACCGGGGCCACGCAGAGCAGGGCGATCACCGCGACGAGCAGCGGGGTGGTCGACCGCGCCGCCCGCCGATCCGCCCCGGGGTGCGCCGGGGGCGGATCGGGGTGCGCCGGGGTCACCCGTCCCGCGCCGTCGACCTCCGAACCGGTCGCGTCGCCCGCGTTCGGGGCGCCGGCCGCGGCGCTGTCGGTCGGAGCGGTGTCAGCGCCTCCCGAGCAGCGCGTGCAGGTCCACCGCGTTCGCCATGGCCTCGGTGCCCGCGTCGTTGGGGTGCAGGTGGTCACCGCTGTCGTAGGCCGGGTCCAGCGTGGCGGGGTCGCCGGGCGTCGCGGTCGCGGCGGCGAAGTCCACCACGCCGTCGAACTCGCCGGAGGTGCGGATCCAGTCGTTCAGGGTCCGCCAGGTCGCCTCGCGCTCCTCGGTCCAGATGAACGAGCCCTTGAACGGCAGCACCGTGCCGCCGTAGACCTCCACGCCCGCGGCCCGCGCCTGCCCGATCACCTCGCGGTGCCCGGCGATCAGGTCCGCCGCCGACGCGCCGTAGCCGATGTCGTTGACCGCGAGCAGCATGATCACCGCCTTGACGCCGGTCTGCGACAGCACGTCCCGCTCCACCCGCGTCACGCCCGCGACGCCGTAGAACGGCTCGCCCTCCCGGTCGGCGAGCAGCCGGTTGCCGCCCAGGCCCGCGTTCACCACCGACAGCGTCCGGCCCTTCACCGCGTCGAGCCGCCGGGCCAGGAAGTCCGGCCAGCGGCGGTTGGCGTTGCCGGTGGTGCTGGCCGTGTCGGTGATCGAGTCGCCGAACGCCACCACCGTGCCCGCCACCCGCCCGGAAGGCGCCACGTCGACCCCGTTGACCACCATCCAGCACGGCGTGTCCGCGAACCCGCCCGACACCGCGCCGGTCCGGTCGCCCTCGGCCAGGTAGTTGCCCTGGGCGGTGAACGGGTGGTTGGTCAGCGGACCGGTCGCCTCCGGCAGGTACGCGCTGACCAGCAGCGTGGACAGGGCTTTCACGTCCAGGCGCACCGGGTCGCTGAAGACCTCCCGCCCCGGCGGCACGACCACCGCCCGCCGGCCCTGGAACGTCACCGCGCGCAGGGTGCCGGGCACGGCCGCGTCGCCGGCGGCCCGCACCGCGACCGAGGTCCGGCCCACCTCCAGCGGCCGGGTGCCGAACGCGTTGGTCAGCCGCACCCGCACGGACCTCCCGCCCGCGCTGGTGAACACGACGTTGCGCACGGTCTGGTCGGCCAGGCCCCCGCCCGCCGGGCACGAGCTCCAGGGGATCTCGCTGCCGACCACGGGGCTCGCCGCCCACGCGGCCACCCAGCCCCGGCCGTGGGCGGTGGCGGCGGGCTGCACCGCCGCGGTGGCCACGAGCGCCGCGATCACGGCCAGCTTCCCCACGTGTCCTGGCATGTTCGGTCTCCTCGCCGGTCGTCAGTGATGGCGGGGCCGACGGTGGCAGCGCGGAAATTAACCGGTCAAGCAGGCCACGACGAGCGGTGGGAGAGTTGCGCTGAGTGGTACGTGCTTAACGTTCAGTATCACGTAGCGGGAGGTGGGCGAGGGCGTTCGGCAGTCCGACGTGCGGCCAGGTGACCAGCAGGTCGAGGACGCCGTCGGCGGGCGCGTCGAAGACGTACCGGGCATCGGTGACCGTGAACCCCGCGCCGCCGGAGGACTCGCCCGAGTCCGCGGACAGCCGGAACGCCTCCCCGCCGCGGACGACCGCCAACCCGGGGCGGGTCCCGTCCCGCGACCGGCCGGTCGGGTCGGGCGGTGGAGGCGGACCGAGCAGGGTGTCCGCGACCTCGCCCCTGACCACGCCCGTCACGTGCGCCGACAGCAGCCCCGGCTCGACCGCGGCGAGCCGGGTGAGCACGACCACCGCGTGCTCACCGCGGTGCAGCACCAGCGGGGCGGCCACCGCGACCCCGGTCTCGACGGCGACGGGCTCCACCCGGCGGGCTTCCCGGTCCGCGAACCCGGCGGTGGTCGGGACGGCGGCGACGGGCGCGTCCCAGATCGAGGCGGCGCCGCGCTCGACGGTGTCCCGGTCGGGCAGCGGCAGGGTGACCACCGTCTCCGGGAACCCGATCTCCGGCCAGGCGAACACCAGCGACACCTCGTCGAAGGCGGGCGGCAGGAGGTAGGTCCGGTGGTGCTCCGGGCCGAACTCGCCGGTGTGGCGGTCGCCGGTCCGGCTCGACCCCCGCACCGGGTGCGCCCAGTGCGCCCGCCCGGCGCCGTCGAGCACGCCGAGGCGCAGCTCCAGGCCCTCGTCGTGCGCGGGCAGCAGCACGCGCGGCGCGGGCGTGACCGCGCGCCCCTCGCGGACCTCGCGCTGCCGCTGGAGCGCGTCGCGCCGGTCCAGCGGCTGCCGCGCCAGCACGTCGACCTCCAGCCCGGAGGGCCGCGACACCACCCGCACCACGCCGATGCCCAGCTCCGGCCGCCGCACCACCAGCCCGCCCCGGTGCGCCGGGACGCCCAAGACCTCCACCAGGTCCCTCATCACCCCTCCACCATCCCGCAGGGCGATCACCGGGCCAAGTAGTTTGGGCCGGGTGAACGGGCGGTCGTGGGCAGGTGTCGTCCGGCTCGTGCTGCTCGCCGCGCTCGTCGCGCTGTTCGCGGTCGGCGTCGCCACCGGCGTCACGCCCGGCGTCGACGAGGTCCGCGGCTGGGTCGACGCCGCCGGGCCCGCCGCGCCGCTGGTGTTCGTGGCGGTCTGCGCGGCCGGGTCGTCGGTGCTGGTGCCCAAACCGGTGCTGAGCGTGCTCGGCGGCGTGGTGTTCGGGCCGTGGCTCGGCGCCGGCGTCGTGGTGGCGGGCGTGACGCTGGGCGCGCTGGTCGCCTTCGCGCTGTCCCGCGGGCTCGGGCGCGACGCGGCCAGGCCCGCCGAGGGGCGCCTCGCCCGCGTGGACCGACTGCTCGAACGGCGCGGTTTCGCCGCGGTGGTGGCGTTGCGGCTGCTGCCGGTGGTGCCGTTCGGCCTGGTCAACTACACCGCGGGGCTCACCGGCGTGCGGGTCGGCTTGTTCGCGGCCGGCACGGCGCTCGGCGTGGTGCCCGCCACGGTCGTCTACACCACCACCGGCGCGTCGCTGACCACCATGACGACCGGGCAGTGGCTGCTGGCCGGCGCGGCGGTGGCGCTGCCCGCGCTGGTCGGGTTCGCGGTGCTCCGGGTCAGGCGAGCGCGATGACCGCCGCCACCACGTCCGGGCCGTCGAGCAGCACCCGGTCGTTGTGGTCGGCGCCCGGCACCTCCACCGCGCGCCCGCCCGCCGCCGTCGCCACCGCGCGGCTCTGGTCGGGCGGGACGACCGAGTCGGCCGAGCCGTGGACGACGGTGACCGGCGCGGTGGTCGCGGCCGCGTGCTCGGCGGTCGGGAACCGGTCCAGCAGCAGCCACCGCACCGGCAGGAACGGGTAGTGCACCCGGCCCACCGCGGCCAGGTCGGTGAACGGCGAGCGCAGCACCAGCCCGACCGGCGGGTGCGCCACGGCCAGCTCGGCGACCACCGCCGAGCCCAGGCTCTCCCCGAAGTACAGCAGCGGCAGCCCGGTCTCGGCGACCAGGAAGTCGCGGGCGGCCCGGACGTCGAGCGCCAGGCCCGCCTCGGTGGGCGAGCCGGGGTTGCCGCCGAAACCGCGGTAGTCCAGCAGCAGCACCGACAGGCCGCGGGCGGTGAGCGCGGCCGCGAGCGGCGCGCGCATCGACCGGTTGCCCGCGTTGCCCGGCGCGACCAGCACGGCGGCCCGCGCGCCGGGCGCGGGGAAGTACCAGGCGGACAGGCGCAGCCCGTCTGCGGTGCCCAGGGTGACGTCGCGACCGCCGGGCAGCACGTCGGCCGCCGCGGGCAGCGGACCACCCGAGGGCAGGAAGACGAGCTTGCGCTGGAGGGCGAACGCGCTGCCGAGCACCACGACCACGATGATGGCGACCGCGGCGGACCCGAGCAACACGCGCCTGCGCACGTGACCATGATGCGGGCGGGCGCAAACCGGTTGCGGTCGAAGATCGGCAGCGGCGAGGCTGCCCCGGTGGACATGCACGCCGACCAGTTGACGATCACCGCGGCGACGGTTCGCGCGCTGGTGGCCGACCAGTTCCCCGGGTGGCGGGACCTGCCCGTGCGGGCCGTCGCCGCGCACGGGACCGTCAACGCGATCTTCCGCCTCGGCGACGGCCTCGCCGCCCGCTTCCCGCTGCGGCCGGGCGACCCCGGTGAGGTCCGGCGGGAGCTGGCGTCCGAGGCCGACGCCGCCCGGGAGCTGCTGGGCCGCACGCCGTTCCGCACGCCCGAACCGGTCGCGCTGGGCGAACCCGGCGCGGGCTACCCCCTGCCCTGGTCGGTGCAGACCTGGCTGCCCGGCACGCCGGCCACCCCGGACTCGTGCGCCGGGTCGGCCCCGTTCGCGCGCGACCTGGCCGCGTTCGTGCTCGCCGTGCGCGCGATCGGCACCCGCGGCCGGGTGTTCCGCGGCGGGGGCAGGGGAGGGGAGCTGCGGACCCACGACGCGTGGCTGGAGACCTGCTTCGAGCGCGGCGAACACCTCCTGGACGTGCCCCGGCTGCGCCGGCTGTGGGCGGAGCTGCGGCTGCTGCCGCGCGGCGACGCCCCCGACGTGATGAGCCACACCGACCTGATCCCGGGCAACGTGCTCGTCGCCGGCGGGCGGCTGACCGGCGTGATCGACGTCGGCGGGTTCGGGCCGGCCGACCCCGCCCTGGACCTCGTCGGCGCCTGGCACCTGCTCGACGCGGGACCCCGCCGGGTGTTCCGCGACGCCCTCGGCTGCGCCGACGACGAGTGGGCGCGCGGTCGGGCGTGGGCCTTCCAGCAGGCCATGGGCCTCGTCTGGTACTACGCCGCGAGCAACCCGGCGATGAGCGGGCTGGGGCGCCGCACCCTGGCGCGCGTCACGGCCGACGAGCGGGAGCACGGAGCGCTGTCGCCCGGCCACGGTGAGCACATCGATTAGGTTGTCGCCATGGCGACCGCGGATCCCGCCGGCGCGGAACCCCGGTGGGCCGAGTGGCGCCGTCCGGGGCCCACACCGGCCCAGCAACGCCGGGACGTGCTGCTCGCGCTGGGCGTGATGGCCGGGGCGCTCGCGACGACCGTCCTGGTCAACAGCATGGGCGCGTGGGTGCACGGCAGGGCGCCCTCGCTGGGCGAGCAGCTGTTCTGGAGCATCGCGGTCACCGCGCCGCTGGCGGTGCGCCGCCGGTTCCCGCTCGCCGTGCTGCTCGTGGTGGGCGTGCTGTTCATCGCCGCCCAGGCCCGGCAGACCGGCGACAACTTCGTGCCCTCGGTGGCGCTGTTCGTCGCGATCTGCACCTCCGGCGCGTGGGAGCGGAACCGGGTGGTCGCCCGCTGGTCGCGGATCGGCGTCATCGCGGTCATGTTCGCCTGGCTCGGGTTCGGCCTGGTGCGGTTCCTCATCGGACCGCCGCAGGATTACGGCGACGTCGCCGGGCCCCTGGACCCGGTGCTGGCGTCCGTCCTCTACGGACTCGGCTTCAACGTGCTGTTCTTCCTGTCCGCCTACGTGGTCGGCGACACCGCCTGGGTGTCGGCCCGCCGGCAGGTCGAGCTGGAGCACCGCGCCGAGCAGCTGCGCCGCTCCCAGGAGCGGAACACCCGCGGCGCGATCGTCGCCGAGCGCATGCGCATCGCGCGCGACCTGCACGACGTGGTCGCCCACCACGTGTCGGTGATGGGCATCCAGGCGGGCGCCGCGCGGCGCGTGCTCGACACCGACCGGGAGCTGGCCCGCTCGGCGCTGCTGATGGTCGAGCGGACCGCCCGCGACTCGGTCGGCGAGCTGCGCGGGCTGCTGGGCGTGCTGCGGGCCGACCCGGTCGCGGAGGACGCGCCGGACGGCGAGCTGGCCGCCCTGGAGCGGCTGCCCGAGCTGGTGGCCACGGCGCGGTCGGCGGGCCTGGAGGTGGCGCACAGCACCCACGGCGAGCCCCGCCCCGTGCCGGACGGCGTCGCGCTGTCGGCCTACCGGGTCGTGCAGGAGGCGCTGACCAACGTGGTCAAGCACGCGGGCGCGCGGCAGGTCGACGTCCGCGTCCGCTACCTCGACCGCGCGCTGGAGGTCGAGATCGCCGACGACGGGCGCGGACCCGTGCCCGCGTCCGTGCCGGCGCCCGGCGAGGAGGGCGGCGAGGAGCACGGCAGGACCGGCGGCTTCGGCCTGCTGGGCATGGGAGAGCGCGTCGCGGTCCACGGCGGGCGGCTCGAAGCCGGTCCCCGCAAGGGCAAGGGCTACCTGGTGCGCGCGACCCTGCCGACCACCACCACCGAGGAGGGGTAACAGTGACCGACCTGCCGCTGCGCGTCGTGCTCGCCGACGACCAGGACCTGGTCCGCGCCGGGTTCCGGGTCATCCTCGGGACGGAGGACGGCATCGAGGTCGTCGGCGAGGCGGGCGACGGCGCGCGGGCCGTCGAGCTGGTGGAGCTGCTGCGGCCCGACGTGGTGCTCATGGACGTCCAGATGCCGCGCGTGGACGGGCTGGAGGCCACCCGGCGCGTCCTGGGCGCGCCCGGCAACACGACCAAGGTCGTCATCCTGACCACGTTCGACCGCGAGGACTACCTGTTCGAGGCGCTGCGGGCGGGCGCGAGCGGGTTCCTGCTCAAGAACGCCTCGCCGGAGGACCTGGTGGAGTCCGTCCGGATCGTGGCCCGCGGCGACGCGCTGCTCTCGCCCGAGGTGACCCGCCGCGTCATCGCGGAGTTCCACGGTCGGGACAGGCCGGGCCCCGTGGCGGCGCACCGGCCGCCCGCGCTGACCGACCGCGAGTACGAGGTGCTGGTCGAGCTGGCGCGCGGCGCCAGCAACGCCGAGATCGCCCGCACCCTGCACCTGGGCGAGACCACGGTCAAGACCCACGTGTCCCGCGTGCTCGGCAAGCTCGACCTGCGCGACCGCACGCACGCCGTGGTGTTCGCCTACGAGCACGGCATCGTCCAGCCCGGCGACGGCCGCGGGTAGGCCGCGAGGAGGACCCCGGGGGTGGGTCCGGCGGAGGACGCCGGGCGGGTGCGGCGCGGCATAGCCTCGTCGTCGTGTTGACTCTGACGGCGATCAGCCGGAGCTTCGGCGACCACCGGGTGCTCCACGACGTGACGTTCGACGTCCGCCCCGGGCGGATGACCGGCTTCCTCGGCGCGAACGGCTCGGGCAAGACCACGACCATGCGGATCGTGCTGGGCGTGCTGGCGCCGCACGGCGGCGAGGTGGCCTGGAACGGGCGACCGCTCACCGCCGGGACGCGGCCCTCGTTCGGCTACATGCCCGAGGAGCGCGGCCTGTACCCGAAGATGGCGGTGGCCGACCAGCTCTCGTGGCTCGGCAGGCTGCACGGCCTGGACCGGCCCACCGCCCGCGCCAACACCGAGCGCCTGCTCGACCGGCTCGACCTCGCCGAGCGCGCGGGCGACCAGCTGGAGGCGCTGTCGCTGGGCAACCAGCAGCGCGTGCAGATCGCCGCCGCGCTGGTGCACGACCCCGAGGTGCTGGTGCTGGACGAGCCGTTCTCCGGCCTGGACCCGATCGCGGTGGAGGTGGTGCTCGGCGTGCTGCGCGAGCGGGCCGCCGCGGGCGTGCCGGTGCTGTTCTCCAGCCACCAGCTCGCGCTGGTCGAGCAGCTGTGCGACGACGTGGTCATCATCTCCGGCGGCCGGGTGACCGCGAGCGGCACGCGCGAGGAGCTGCGCGAGCGGTACGGGGCGAAGCGCCACGAGCTGGTCGTGTCGTCCGACGCGGGCTGGGTGCGCGACCTGCCGGGCGTCCGCGTGGTCGAGCTGGACGGTCCGCGGGCGGTGTTCGAGCTGGACGCCGGCGGCGACGACCAGGCCGTGCTGCGCGCGGCCCTGGAGCGCGGCGCGGTCCGCGCCTTCAGCCCGGTGGTCCCGACGCTCGACGAGATCTTCAAGGAGGCGATGTGAGCGTGTCGTTCACCGCGGCGGCCCGGTTGGTCGCCGAGCGCGAGGTCAAGGTCCTCGTGCGCACCAAGGGTTTCTGGATCGGCTTCGCCGTGGTGGTGGTCGGGCTGTTCGCGTTCACCGTGCTGCCGAACGCGTTCGGCGGCGGCGCCACGCCGGTGGCCGTGGTCGGGTCGCAGGCGGCCGACGCCTTCGGCAGCAGCGAGGACTTCGACGTCCGCCAGGTCGACGACGTCGCCGCGGCGGAGGAGCTGGTGCGCACCGAGGAGGTGGAGGCCGCGATCGTGCCGGACACCACCGGCGAGTCGGCCACCGGCGTGCGCGTGGTCGCCCTGGTCGAACCGCCGGGCGAGGTGGTGTCCGCGCTGGCCACCGCGCCGCCGGTGGACCTGCTGGAGCCCGCCGAGGTGCACCCGCAGGAGCGGTTCGCCGTCATCCTGGTGTTCGCCCTGGTGTTCATGATGTTCGGGATGGGCGGCGCGGCCATCGCGCAGAGCACCGTCACCGAGAAGCAGACCCGGATCGTGGAGATCCTGGTGTCCGCCGTCCCGGTGCGGGCCATGCTGGCGGGCAAGATCGCCGGGCACACCCTGCTGACCATCGCGCAGGTGGTGGTGCTCGCCCTGGTCACGCCCATCGCCCTGCGCCTGGGCGGTGAGTCCGAGCTGCTGGCGGTCGTCGCGCCGGCCCTGGGCTGGTTCGTGCCGTTCCTGGTGCTGGGGTTCGTGCTGCTGGCCTCGATGTGGGCGGTGGCGGGCTCGATGGTCAGCCGCCAGGAGGACCTGGGTTCCAGCATGGGCCTGGTGATGATGCTGGTGATGGGCCCCTACTTCGCGGTGATGTTCTTCTCCGACAACGCGGCGGTGATGGGCGTGCTGTCCTACGTCCCGTTCTCCGCGCCCGTCGCCATGCCGGTGCGGCTGTTCGCCGGTCAGGCGCAGGCGTGGGAGGCGCTGCTCTCGCTGGGCGTGCTGGCCTGCTCGGTGGCGGTGATCCTGCTGCTGGCCGCCCGGCTCTACGAGGGGTCGCTGATGCGCACGGGCGGCAAGGTCGCGCTGTCCAAGGCGTGGGCCCGCCAGGACTGATCCTGTGATGTGACTCTCAGGTGGCTCAGTTGCCCCTCTCTGCTTGTTACGAATACCTCGCAACAGCATGAGAGGGGCAAGTGGGTGCGTGGGATCACCAGGCGGCTGACCGCCGTCGTGCTCGTCGCGGCGACTGCGGCGACGGCCTGTTCGAGCGGCGCCGAGACCGGCGGCCCGGCGCCGACCGAGCTGCGGCTGGCCATCGGCGGCGAGTCCGAGGACGGCTACGACCCGACGCTGGGCTGGGGCCGCTACGGCAACCCGCTGTTCCAGTCCACCCTGCTCACCCGCGACGCCGACCTCGGCATCGCCAACGACCTGGCCACCGGCCACTCGGTGAGCCTCGACGGTCTGGTGTGGACGGTGGACGTCCGCGCCGACGCCAGGTTCACCGACGGGCGGCCGGTCACCGCGCGCGACGTCGCCTACACCTTCACCACGGCCGCCAAGAGCGGCGGCCTCACCGACGTCACCGTCCTCAAGGAGGCCGTGGCCGTCGACGACGACACCGTGGAGCTGCGCCTGAGCCGGCCGCAGAGCACCTTCGTCAACCGCCTGGTGTCGTTGGGCATCGTGCCCGAGCACGCCCACGGGCCCGACTACGCGCGCGAACCCGTCGGCTCCGGCCCGTTCGTGCTGGAGCAGTGGGACGAGGGGCAGCAGCTCATCGTCCGGCGCAACGACGACTACTACGGCGCGAAGCCCGCCTTCGAGCGCGTCGTGTTCGTCTTCACCGGCGAGGACGCCTCCCTGGCCGCGGCCCGCTCCGGCCAGGTCGACGTGGCCGCGCTGCCCTCCTCGCTGGCCTCCACCCAGATGCCCGGCATGGAGCTGCACCGGGTCGAGTCCGTCGACAACCGCGGCATCATGTTCCCCTACCAGCCCGCCGACGGCCGCACCGACGAGGACGGCAACCCCATCGGCAACGACGTCACCTCCGACCTGGCGGTGCGGCGCGCGGTCAACACCGCCCTGGACCGCGAGGCCCTGGTCGACGGCGTGCTCAACGGGTACGGCCGCCCCGCCACCGGCCCGGTCGACGGCCTGCCCTGGTACGAGCCCGCCACCGCGGTCACCGACAACGACCCCGAGGCCGCGCGCCGCCTGCTCGACGAGGCCGGGTGGCGCGACGCCGACGGCGACGGCACCCGCGAGCGCGACGGCGTGGAGGCCGGGTTCACCCTCCTCTACCCGGCGACCGACTCCCTGCGGCAGGGCCTCGCGCTCGCCGCGGCCGACATGCTCAAGGCCGTCGGCATCGCCGTGACCCCCGAGGGCGAGAGCTGGGAGGTCATCTACACCCGGATGCACGCCGACGCGGTGCTGTTCGGCTGGGGCAGCCACGACCCCACCGAGATGCACAACCTGTACTCGTCGGAGCAGGCGGGCGTGGAGAGCTGGAACCCCGGCTTCTACGCCAACGCCGAGGTCGACGCCGCCCTGGGCGCGGCGATGGCCGCCACCGGCGCCGACGAGGCCATCCCGCACTGGAAGGCCGCCCAGCGCGGGTTCGGCCCGGCGGCCGACGCGGCGTGGGCCTGGCTGGTCAACCTCGACCACACCTACTTCGTCGACTCCTGCCTGGACGTCGGTCCCGCGCAGGTCGAACCGCACGGCCACGGCTGGCCGATCACCTGGGGCATCACCGGCTGGCGCTGGACGTGCTGACCGGCCTGCTGCGCGGCGCCGCCGGGCGGCTGACGCGGTTGGCGCTGCTGCTCGCCGCGGTGGCCGTGGCGTCCTTCGCGCTGATGGTCAACTCGCCGGTCGACCCGGTCGCCGCCTACGTCGGCGCGGACGTGGCGGCGATCGGCCCGGAGCAGCGGGCGCTGATCGCGGAGCGCTGGGGGCTGGACGACCCGGCCCCCGAGCGGTTCCTGTCCTGGTTCGGCAACCTCGTGCGCGGCGACTTCGGCTTCTCGGCCACGTTCAACCAGCCGGTGCTGGACGTCATCGGCGACAAGTTCCTCGCGAGCCTGGCGCTCATGGCGCTGGCCTGGCTGCTGTCCGGCCTGCTGGGCTTCGCGCTCGGCCTGGTCGCGGGCGTGCGCCAGGGCCGCTGGGCCGACCGCGTGATCACCTGGTGGTCCTACGCGCTGGCCTCCGCGCCGACGTTCTGGGTCGGCCTGCTCCTGCTGTACGCCTTCGCGGTGTCGCTGAACTGGGCGCCGGTGTGCTGCGCGGTGCCGATCGGCGTGCCCGCCGCCGAGGTCTCGCTGCTCGACCGGCTGCACCACCTGGCGCTGCCCGCGATCACGCTCAGCGTGGTGGGCGTCGCCCCGGTCGTGCTGCACACGCGGCAGGCCGTGATCGAGGCGATGGGCAGCGACCACGTGGCGTTCGCCAGGGCGCAGGGCGAGCGGGGCCTCGGCCTGGTGCTGCACCGGGTGGTGCGCAACGCCGCCGCACCGGCGCTGCTGCTCCAGTTCGGCTCCCTCGGCGAGCTGTTCGGCGGTTCGGTGCTGGCCGAGCAGGTGTTCTCCTACCCCGGCCTCGGCGCGGCCACCACGACCGCCGCTCTGGGCCAGGACGTGCCCCTGCTGCTGGGCATCGCCCTGTTCACCACGGTCCTCGTGTTCGCGGGCAACGCCATCGGCGACCGCGCGCACGCCGCCGTCGACCCGCGGGCCGCGCTCGCCGACGCCAGGAGTCGCACGTGACCGCCGTCCTGCCGCACCTGGACCGCCGCGGCCGCACCCTCGCCTACCTGGGCGCGTCGGCGCTGCTCGTGCTGGCCGTGGTGGTCGCGGGCACGCTCGCGGAGGACGCCGCGCAGACCACCGGCCTGTCCGCGCGCAACCGGCCGCCGTCGGTCGAGCACTGGTTCGGCACCGACTGGCTGGGCCGGGACGTGCTGGCCCGCGTGCTCGCCGGGCTGCGGCTGAGCCTGGTGGTCGGCACCTCGGCGGCGGCGCTGTCGGCGTTGATCGCGCTCGTGCTGGCCTGCGCGGCGACGGTCGGCGGGCCGAAGGTGGACGCGGTCGTCGGTTGGCTGGTCGACCTGTTCCTGGCGCTGCCGCACCTGGTGCTGCTGATCCTGCTGGCGTTCGCCCTGGGCGGCGGCACGGAGGCGGTGGTCATCGCGGTCGCGGTCACCCACTGGCCGACGCTGACCCGCGTGCTGCGCGGCCAGGCCCGGCAGGTCGTCGGCTCGGACTTCATCACGGTGTCCGCGCAGCTGGGCCGGAGCCCGTGGTGGATCGCGCGGCGGCACGTGGCCGGGCACCTGGTCGGGCAGTTCCTGGTCGGCCTGGTGCTGCTGTTCCCGCACGCGATCCTGCACGAGGCGGCGCTGTCCTTCCTGGGCCTCGGCGTCGACCCGGCCGAGCCGTCGATCGGCGTGCTGCTGGCCGAGTCGATGCGCTTCCTGTCCGCCGGCGCGTGGTGGCTGGCCGTGCTGCCCGGCCTGTGCCTGCTGCTGGTGGTCAAGGCGGTCGACGGGATCGGCGAGAACCTGCGCGCGCTGCTGAACCCGAGGAGCCACCACCTGTGAGCCCGCTGCTGGAAGTCTCCTCGCTGGCCGTGTCGTTCCACCAGTACGAGCGGGGCCTGCGCCGCCGCACGGTGGTCGCGCTGTCCGGGATGGACCTGACCGCCGACCGCGGTGAGCTGGTCGCCCTGGTCGGCGCGAGCGGCGCGGGCAAGAGCCTGCTCGCGCACGCCGTGCTCGGCATGTTGCCGCCCAACGCCGAGGAGAGCGGCGTGGTCCGCCTCGACGGCGTCGAGCTGGACCCGGCGGCCCGCCGCGCGCGGGCCGGGCACGGCGTCGCGCTGCTGCCGCAGGCGGTGACGTTCCTGGACCCGGTGACGCCGGTCGGGCGGCAGGTGCGGCGCTCGGCGGCGCTGGCCCGCAGGCCCGACCCCCGGGTGGCCGCGGCGGTGGCGCTCGCGGACCGGGGGCTGGGGCCCGAGGTGGCGCGCCGGCACCCGCACGAGCTGTCCGGCGGCATGGTCCGGCGCGTGCTGACCGCCATGGCGATGCTGGGCAGCCCCGCGCTGGTGCTCGCGGACGAGCCGACGCCCGGCCTGCCGCCCGAGGCGGTGCGGGCGGTGCTGGCCGAGCTGCGCCGCATCGCCGACGAGGACCGGGCCGTCGTGCTGATCACCCACGACCTGACCGCCGCCCTGGAGGTCGCCGACCGGGTGGTGATCTGCCGGGACGGCCGCACCGTGGACGAGGCGAGCCCGGCGGACTTCCGCGACGACGGCGCGGCGCTGTCCCACCCGTACACCCGCGCGCTGTGGCGGGCCCTGCCCGCCAACGGCTTCCACCTGCCGGAGGACCCGTGACCCTGCTCGCCGAAGACGTCTGGTTCCGCTACGGCAGGCGGGGCCCGTGGGTGGTGCGCGGCGCGTCGCTGACCGTCGCGCCGGGCGAGGTCGTCGGGTTGCACGGGCCCAGCGGCGCGGGCAAGAGCACCCTGGGCAGGGTGCTCGCGGGGCTCGTCCGGCCGCAGCGGGGCCGGGTCGAGGTCGACGGCGCGCCGCCGCGGCCCGACCGCCGCGCCGGGCGGCCGAACCCGGTGCAGGTGGTGCACCAGCACGCCCACCTGGCCATGGACCCGCTGTGGAAGGTGGGCGCGGTGCTCGCCGAGGCGGGCGCGGGGGCGGGGGCGGTCGACCCGGCCCTCGTGCCGCCCGAGCTGCTGGACCGGTTCCCGCACGAGATCAGCGGCGGTGAGGCGCAGCGGGTCAACCTGGCGCGGGCGCTGCTGGCCGGACCGCGGTTCGTGGTCGCCGACGAGATCAGCGCCAGCCTGGACGCCATCACCCAGGCCGGGGTGTGGCGCCTGCTGCTGGCGGAGGTCCGCGCCCGGGGCATCGGCGTGCTGGCCATCTCCCACGACGGGCCGCTGCTGGAGGCCGTGGCCGACCGGGTGCTCGACTTCGCCGACCTCGCCGCCTCACCCGACCGGGTTGTCACTGGATAGTGGTAATCCTGGGCGGGGACCCCCAAAGGTCCACCCGAGGTTGGACGATTGGTCCGTCGCGGGCTGCTTTCCTCGGTGTCGGCCCGAACGGACCAATCGAGGGGGTAATGATGTCGGAAGCACGTTCTGCCGCCGCGGACCGGAGTTCGAGCGGGGCCCCGTCCCCGGAGGAGGACCGCCGTCCCGGCCGGTCGGTGGACCAGGACCCGGAGACGCCCGACCGGCCGCCGGCGCGGCCTCCCCACCTCCCGGGCCCGGGCGTCTGCGCCGAGCACGGCGTGCCGGGGTGCCTGCGCTGCAGGGGATGACGCTCGGTCGTGCCCGATCCGTCCTCGTGGACGCCGTGCTCGCCGCGGTCGCCTGCGCGATGGACCTCACGCTGTACTCCTCCGTGCCGTTGCGGGCGGACGACCCGAGGTTCTGGACCGCGGTGGGGTACCTGGGGCTGGTCTTCGGGGCCCTGCTGGTGCGGCGGCGGCACCCCGCGGCGGCGTTCGCCGTCGTGCTGGTGCTGGCCGTGCTGGTGGAACCGCTGACCGGCCTCCACTTCCGGCCCGCGCTCGTGGTGTACCTCGCGCTGTTCTCCGTCGCGGTGAGCTGCCGGAAGGAGGTCGCGGTCGCCGCGCTGGCGGGCGGGTTGGCGTGCGCCGTCCGGATCGTGTCCAGGACCATCCAGGTCGAGAGCGTCGAAGAACTCGTCGTGGAGGCGTTCGCGGCGGTGTACCTGATGGCCCTGCCCCTGGCCACGTGGGTGGCCGGCCGGTGGGTGCGGACCAGCCGGGAGCACGCGAAGGACCTGGAGGCGCGCCGGGAGCTGGAGGCGCGGCAGGCGGTGGCCGGGGAGCGGGCCCGCATCGCCCGGGAGCTGCACGACGTCGTCTCGCACGCGGTGACCGTGATGGTGCTCCAGGCGGCGGGCGGTCGGCGCGCGCTGCACCGCGATCCGGCGCGGGCCGAGCGGGTGTTCGACACCATCGGGCAGGTGGGTGAGCAGGCGATGGAGGAGCTGCGCCGGATGCTGGCCGTGCTGCGCACCGACGGGCCGGAGGAGCCCCGGTCCGGGGTGGCCGACCTGCCCCGGCTGCTCGACCCGGTCCGCGCGGTCGGCGTCGACGTGGCGCTGCGGGTGGTGGGCGAGCCGAGGGCCGTCGAGCCGGGCGTGGACCTCGCGGTGTACCGGGTGGTGCAGGAGGGGTTGACCAACGTCACCAAGCACGCCGGCGCGGGCGCCCGCGCCGAGGTCCGGCTCACCTGGTCGGGTGACCGGGTGGAGGTCGAGGTGGTCGACGACGGGGGCGAGGGGGAGCCCCGGCGCGACCTGTCCACCGGGCACGGGCTGGCCGGGCTGCGGCAGCGGCTGGCGGTGCTCGGCGGCGACCTCACCGCGGGGGAGTCGCACGGCGGCGGGTTCCGGCTCGCCGCCGTGCTACCGGTCGGGGGCCGGCTCGTGCCGGCGGATCGACCCCCCTCGCGCGTCGTTCAGGCGTAGCGGGGCAGCGTGGCCGCCACCTCGTGCGGCGACGGCATGGCGGCCACCTCGGCGGCGATCGCCCTCGCGGCGTCGCGCACGGCCTCGTCGGCCAGCAGGCGCCGCGCGCCCTCGGCCACCGCCTCGGCGGTGACCTGCTCGCCCAGCAGCTGGTCGCCCAGACCCGCCGCGGTCACCGCGGCGGCGTTGCTGAACTGGTCGGCGCCCTGCGGCAGGACCAGCTGCGGCACGCCCGCGCCGAAGGAGCCCATGGTGGTGCCGCTGCCGCCGTGGTGCACCACGAGGTCCACGTGCGGCAGCAGGTCGGCCTGCGGCACCCAGGGCAGCACGACGACGTTGTCGGGCACCTCGCCGAGCGCGTCGGTCGACACGGTCGGGCCGGCGGCGACCAGCACCCGCGCGCCCAGCGCGGCCAGGCCCGCGATCGCGGCGCGCAGCACCCCGGCGTCGCCGAACGCGGTGCCCAGCGTCAGGTAGACCAGCGGTTCGCGGTGCCCGGTCACCCACGCGGGCAGCTCACCGGGCTCGGCGAAGGGCACCGGCCGCAGCTCGACCCGGTTCGCGGTGGCCAGGAACCCCGGCTCCTGCACCGACGGCGGGCAGACGTCGAGGTACGGGTTGCCCAGCAGCATGGGGTGCTCGTCGGGCACCCGCCCGCCCACCTCCTCGGCCACCTGGCGCATCAGGGCGACGGCGTCGTCGGTCAGGACCTCCTCGCCCACCCACATGCGGCCGAAGCCGTGGCACAGCGCGGGCACGCCGGCCACCTGCGCGGCCAGGCCCGCGCCGATGTTGGCCACCTCGTGCACCACGAGGTCCGGCCGCCGGTCGGCGATGACCGGTGCGAGGTCGGTCGCGAAGGCGCGCGGCATGACGTAGCCGAACATCCTGGCGATCTGCTTCGGGTCGACGTCGTGGGGCCGCGCGTCGCCGAGGGCGGCGGTGGGGGAGGTGGTGGCGGCGGCGAACGCCGCGCCGATGTCCAGGCCGCCGGTGACGTGCTCGACGTCATGCGGCTTTAAGACGTTCGCGAACGTCTCCGAGGTGACGTAGACGACCTCGTGGCCCTGTTCGCGGGCGGCGATCGCCAGGGGGATCAGCGGGTAGGTGTGCCCGTGCGAGCCGAGGCTCGAAAAGAGGATCTTCACTGGTTCGAGCGTACCCAGATTTTTCCACAGCGGGTGAATTGCTGGCGGGTGAGAGCCGGATCACTCGACCAGGCCGGCCCGCACGGACGCGGTCGCCTCGATGCTGGCCGCGAGGAAGCGCGCGACGACCTCCTTCTCGGCGTCGTCGAACCCCTCCCAGGCCTGGGTCAGCGCCTCGTTGAGCGGGGTGAAGAAGGCGCGCCCCAGGTCCAGCGCCTTGTCGTACACACGCAATTCGACCTTACGCCGGTCGTGCGTGCTGCGGGTGCGCTCGACGTGCCCGGACGCCTCCAGCCGGTCCAGCACGGAGGTGGTGGCGGACGCGCTCAGGTGCATCGCCTCGGCCAGCCTGCTCGGCGACATCGGCTCGCCGGTCCACCGCGCGTCCATGATCAACGCCAGCGCGTTGAGGTCGGTGCGGTGCATGCGCTGCCGCTCGCCGAACAGCTCCGCGAACCGGTCGCTCTCGACCGTGAGCTGCCGCAGCAACCTGACCAAGATCGAGTTGTCGACCATGCGCCCTCTCCTTAACATTTCGACGATCGAACCATCCGATCGTCGAACTAAGTTGGTCCGGAGGACATTCTCCCGTGCACGCCACCCGTTCCCGCACCCGCTGGCTGCTCCCCGCCCTCGTCGCGGTCGCCTGGCTCGCCCTCGGTGGCTTCTCCGGCCCCTTCGCGGGCAAGCTCGGCGAGGTCTCGGTCAACGACAACACCGCGTTCCTGCCCGCCTCGGCCGAGGCCACCGAGGTGGCCGAGCGGGTGCGGGCCTTCGACGACGGCCAGGGCCTGCCCGCGGTCGTGGTCGCCGAGCGCGCCTCCGGCCTCACCCAGGCCGACCGCGACTGGCTCGGCGGCCGGGACTGGCCGGGCCGGGCGTCCCCGGTCATCCCGTCCGAGCGGGACGACCAGGCGGCCCAGGTGGTCGTCGCGGTCGACCCGGAGGACCCGGCCGCCGCGGTCGACGAGCTCCGGTCGCTGCTCACCGCGCCGCCCGACGGGCTGACCGTGCTGGTCGCCGGGCCCGCCGCGCAGGTCGCGGACCTGAAGGAGGCGTTCGGCGGCATCGACGGCCTGCTGCTGCTCGTCGCGGGCGCGGTCGTCGCGGTGATCCTGGTGCTGGTCTACCGCAGCCCGCTGCTGCCCTTCGTGGTGCTGCTGTCCGGCGTGTTCGCGCTGGGGCTGGCGAGCCTGGCGGTGTACCTGCTGGCCGACGGCGGCGTGATCGACCTCAACGGCCAGAGCCAGGGCATCCTGTTCATCCTCGTCTTCGGCGCGGCCACCGACTACGCCCTGCTGCTGGTCTCCCGGTTCCGCGAGGAGCTGCGCGACACCGAGGACCGGTACCGGGCCGTCCGGGTCGCCTGGCGCGCCACCATCGAGCCCATCGCCGCGTCCGCGGGCACGGTCGTGCTCGGCGTGCTGTGCCTGCTGTTCAGCGACCTCAACTCCAACAAGGGCCTCGGCCCGGTGGCCGCCATCGGCATCGGCGCGGCGTTCCTGGCGTCGGTGACCTTCCTGCCCGCCGCGCTGGCGCTGCTCGGCCGCACCGCGTTCTGGCCGCTGCGCCCGAAGCTCGGCTCGCCGCACCCCGAGGCGAGCGGCCTGTGGGCGCGGGTGGCCGGCCTCGTCTCCGCCCGGCCGCGCGCCACGTGGGTGGTCACCACCCTGGTGCTGCTGGTCGGCGTGGCCTTCCTGCCGCAGCTCAAGGCGTCCGGCACGGCCCAGTCCGACGTCTTCCTCACCGACGTCGACTCCGTGGCCGGGCAGGAGGTCCTGTCGCGGCACTTCCCCGGCGGCAGCGGCGCGCCCGCGATCGTGCTGGCGAACGCGGACCGGGCGGCGGCCGTCACCGAGGTCGCCGGTGGCGTCGAGGGCGTGTCGGCCGTGCGGCCCGCCGGGGAGGCGCAAGGCCTGGTCCGGATCGACGCCGTGCTGACCGACCCGGCCGACTCCGAGGCGGCGCTGGCCACCGTCGAGCGGCTGCGCGACGCCGTGCGGGCGGTGCCGGGCGCCGACGCGAAGGTCGGCGGGCCCACCGCCACCCAGCTCGACACGCGCGACACCTCCGAGCGCGACCGGCTGGTGATCATCCCGATCGTGCTCCTGGTGATCTTCCTGGTGCTGGCGCTGCTGCTGCGGTCCCTGCTGGCGCCGTTGCTGCTGATCGCCACGGTGGTGCTGTCGTTCGCGGCCACCATGGGCGTGTCCGCGCTGGTGTTCAACGGCCTGTTCGACTTCCCCGGCGCGGACCCCGTCGTGCCGCTGTTCGGGTTCGTGTTCCTGGTCGCGCTGGGCATCGACTACAACATCTTCCTCATGACGCGCGTGCGCGAGGAGGCGGCGGAGCTGGGCACGCGCGAGGGCGTGCTGCGCGGCCTGACCGTGACCGGCGGCGTGATCACCTCGGCGGGGGTGGTGCTCGCGGCGACGTTCTCGGCGCTGGCGGTGCTGCCGATCCTGTTCCTGGCGCAGCTCGCGTTCATCGTCGCCTTCGGCGTGCTGCTGGACACCTTCGTGGTGAGGTCGCTGCTGGTGCCCGCCCTGGTGGTGGACGTGGGGCGGCGCACCTGGTGGCCGTCGGAGCCGGCGAGGGGGAAGGACTAGCCGACGAGCGGGACGCCCCTTCCGCGGGAGAGGCGGAACGGGGCGTCCCGCTCGTCGGGTGACGTGGCCTCCCGACCGGTCAGCGGTAGAGCCGGACGTCGGCCAGGCTCCACCAGTTCGGCGCGGCCGTGGTCGCGGTGATCCGGAGGTGCCGCGCCCTGGTGAGCGGCACGTCCACGGTGGTCAGCTGACCGTTCGCGGTCCCCGTGGCCAGGGTGCGCCACGTGCGCCCGTCGTCGCTCGCGGACAGCTCGTAGCCGCGCGCGAAGTCGCCCAGGGCGCCGCCGCTGTCCAGGGCGACCCGGCGGAACACCTCGCGCCCGCCCAGGTCGATCCGGAGGTGCTGGCCCGCCGCCTGCGCGGCGCCGGTGCTCCAGCGCGTGGAGGCGTCGTCGTCCACGGCCAGGCCCGGGTCCTCGCCGAGCGGGGACGTGGCCGTCGCGCCCTCCAGCGGCACCCGGTCCAGTGTGGTGCGCAGCGCCGCGCTGCGCGGCCAGGTGAACGTGGCCAGCGCGCCGCCGGGGAGGGTGTACTCGAAGGTGCGGCTGCCGACGTTGACCGCGAACGTGCGCGGGTCGTCGTTCTGGTTGTGCACGACCAGGGCGGTCGAGCCGTCGGGGTTGCGGAACGCGACGTCCATGACCTGGCCGTTCCAGCCGGTGGTGCCGAACGACGTGCTGGCGATCCGCTTCGCGCCCGGCTTCACGAACTTCGCCAGGTGGCCGATCGTGTAGTACTCGGCGTCCGCGGTGACCGAGCCGTCGGGCTGGACGGTGACCAGGCCGGTGCACGTGCCGCAGCCGCCGTTGTGCGGGCCGCCGGTGCTGTCCAGGGCGATGTTCCAGTTCACCGCCGAGCGCGCCCAGTTGCGGGTGGCGCCGATGACGACGTTGCGGGCGTGCCAGGTGAGGGTGTCGCGGAAGACCTTGGCCGGCGGGTCGGTGACGCCCTTCGAGCCGGAGCACTCGGTGAACCAGATCCCCTTGTCCGGGAACGCCTCGTGCAGCGCGGTCTGGGCGCTCGGGTCGCCGTAGTAGCAGTGGAACGCGGTGCCGGCGACCCAGCGGGACGCCCTGCCGCGCAGCACCTCGTACGGGTAGTCGGTCTCCGGGTCGGAGCCGGGCGGGGTGGCGGCGACGTCGTTGGGGTGGGTGGCCCAGTTGTGGTCGTAGGCGAGGATCTTGGTGCGCGGGCCGGCGAGCTTGAGCTTCGGGCCCAGCGCCTCGATCACCTTCACCTGCTGGGCGACCGGCATGTCGGTGCCGGGGTAGGCGTCGGGCGTGCGGTTCTGCGGCTCGTTCTGCACCGACAGGAAGTCGATCGGCACGCCCGCCGCCGCGTAGGCCTGGACGAACTTCACCAGGTACCGGGCGTAGGCGTCGTAGATCCCCGGTTCGTCCTTGAGCCGGCCGCCGACGAGCGAGCCGGTGGTCTTCATCCACGCGGGCGGGCTCCACGGCGTGCCCATGACCTTCAGCGCCGGGTTGAGCCGCTTGGCCTCGCGCAGCAGCGGCAGCACCCGCGCGCGGTCGCGGTCGATGCTGAAGTGCCGCAGGGCGAAGTCGGTCCGCCCGGCCGGGACGTCGTCGTAGGTGTAGTGCTCGGCCTCGGCGGTGAAGTCCGAGGAGCCGATCGGCTGGCGCAGGAAGCTGACGCCGATGCCGCGCACCGGGTCGAACAGCCGGCGCATGGTCTCCGCGCGCACGGCGGGCGGCAGGTCGGCGAGCAGGGCCGCCGACGAATCGGTGATCGAGGCGCCGAAGCCGTCGACCGCCTGGTAGGCGCGGTCGGGGTCGACCACGATCGTCGGGTGCGTCGACGGCTCGGCGCCGAACGCGACGCGCGGGCGCTCGGCCAGCAGTTCGGACCGGTCGGCCGCGGTGACCCACACGCGGGCCTCCACGGCGGCCCGGTCGGGGCCCTTCGCCTGCGCGGCGACCACGCCACCGCAGGTCAAGGCCACCGCGGTCATGACCGCCGCCACGCCGCGCACGGTTCTCCTCATCAGCCACCCACTTCGTGAAACAGAAGAGCAATCATGTTGGAACAACTTGTTCCGGAATGGAACACGCCACCACTGCCGCACGTCAAGGCCCTGGTCAGGAGTATGGTGATCACGTGGAGACCGATCGGCGACGGGCCAGGGTCCGCGATATCGCGGCGGAGACCGGCGTGTCCATCGCCACGGTGTCGCGCGTGCTCAACGACCACGTCAACGTCTCCCCGCGCACCCGCGAGCTGGTGCTCCGGGCCGTCGAGCGGCGGCGGGCCGAGGACGGCGGGCCGCGCACCGTCCACGTGCGGTGCCCGTACGTGCTCACCGACTACTTCGGCCTGATCGTCTCCTCGATCGCCGAGGCGCTGCGCCTGCACGGCGCGCGCGTGGTGCTGGACGCGGGCGAGTCGTCGCAGCACGCCGACACCCTCGCCGGGCTGCCCGACGAGCCGGGGGTGGCCGGGGCGGTCCTCGTCCTGCCACCCGAGGACGGTGACCGGCTCGTGGCCCTGGCCCGGCGCGGTTTCCCGTTCGTCGTGGTCGACCCCCGCACGCCACCGCCGCCGGACGTGGCCGCGGTGTCCGCCGCGCACTTCTCCGGCGCGCGCGCACTGACCGCGCACCTGGTCGAGCTGGGGCACCGGGACATCGGCGTGATCGCGGGCCCGGAGGAGTGGCTCGCGGGCGACGCGCGCACGGCGGGCCACCACGCCGCGCTGGCCAGGGTCGGCGTGCTGCCCGCCGCCGACCGGGTCCACCACGTCGAGCCCACCGCGGCCGAGGGGCTGCGGGCCGCGGGCGAGCTGCTGGACCTGCCCGACCGGCCGACCGCGATCGCCTGCTTCAACGACAAGCTCGCCGTGGGCGCGCTGCACGCCGCGTTCGACCGGGGGCTGCGCGTGCCGGAGGACCTGTCCGTGGCGGGGTTCGACGACATCGACCTGAGCCGCGCCACGCGGCCCGCGCTGACCACGGTCCGCCAGCCGCTGCGGGAGATGGGCCGCCTCGCGGTCACCCAGCTGATGCGCGTCCTGGACGGCCACCGGCCCGAGGCGCTGCACCTGGAGCTGTCCACCACGCTGGTCGTGCGCGGCTCGACGGGGCCGGCCCCGGCCCGCCGGGACCGGCCCCGCTGAGCCGGGTCGGGACCAGGTCACCGGCGGGGAGTGCACGCCGTCGACGCCGAGCAGTTCGCAGATGACCGGCGACCGGAGGGTCGGCGCGTACGCGGTCGCGAGGTCGGCCGCGGTCCCGTCGGCCTTCACGGCCTCGACGTGCTCCACCGCGATGCCGCGCCGCCAACCCGGGTGCGGGGTCGAACGGCCGCTCCCCGGCGCGCTCCAGCGGTTCCCGGGGCATCAACTGCAACATCGGGACATTGCCGATAAAGATCGCGGTGCGCGGCCAAGCGTCCTGCGCACCGCGAGTGGTGGGCCCGCGCGGGCCGGGATTCCCGGTAGGAGCGGCGAGTACCGGATCCCGGCAGACCTGCGCACGTCGTGTGTACGGGGGTGTGCGCGAAGCGGTACGCTCGTGTGCGCGACGTCCGTGGGGGAATGGCGGGCCGCGAACACCCGAAAACTCGACACGAGGTCGTCCACGTGGGGCGGGAGAGCGCTCTCCCGGGTCATGGGAGCGCTCCCATGCGCCTGGCGGAACGGCCTGTGGAGCCCCGGTCACCCCGGCGCCCCGACCAGTGACTGGAGTCCAGTGGAGAGCACCACCGAGAGACGCCGGCCGGAGCGGACCCCGCGTGCGGTGGTCGAGCGCGGTCGCGGTCTCACCGGGGTGCGCCGCCGGATCGCCGAGGCGATGGCGCCGTCCGGCCGACATGCCCGCTGAGCCGGGCCGCGTGGGGCACCCCGTGGTGGAACGGGACGTGTCGGGGCTGCTTGAGCCAGGGCCGGCTGCGCCGGGACCGGCTGCGCAACGGCTGGTCCTGCCGGCGCCGGGCGCACGGGGGCTGGTTGCGCCGGGGCGGAGCCTCTCCGGGCAGCACGCCGCCGCGCTCGGTCTTCGCCTGGCCGGCCCCCATCCGGGCGGCCCTCGCCCGCCGGTCCCCGTGCCGTGACCCGCCGCTCGCGCCCCCACCGCTCCGGCCCCTTGCGCCGGTACCGGGTCCCGCACCTGCCCTCCTCGACCACATCCGCGCGCACGCGCAGCCGCCGCACGTGCCGTGGCGATACATTCGCCGTGGCCTGGACACACCGGAGAACCACATGGATCATGACGCGCCCTTCCTCGACGCCGGCCGGTCGGTCGCGGAGCGAGTGGCCGACCTGCTGGAACGCATGACCCTGCCCGAGAAGGTGGGGCAGATGATGCAGCTGGACTCGCGGGAGGACCTGGACGACCACGTGCTGCACAAGCACGTCGGCTCGATCCTGCACACCTCGCCGGAGCGGGTCGTGCGCGCCCACGAGCTGACCGCCCGCACGCGCCTGCGCATCCCGCTGCTGGTCGCCGAGGACTGCATCCACGGTCACTCCTTCCACGAGGGCGCGACGATCTTCCCCACCCAGCTCGGCATGGCCGCGACGTGGAACCCCGACCTGGTCGGGCGCGTGGCGCGGGCCACCGCCGTCGAGGTGGCCGCCACCGGTGTGCACTGGACCTTCTCGCCCGTGCTGTGCATCGCGCGCGACCTGCGGTGGGGCCGGGTGGACGAGACCTTCGGCGAGGACCCGGTGCTCATCGGCGAGCTGGCCTCGGCGATGGTGCGGGGCTACCAGGGCGACGGGCTCGGCGACCCCACCGCCATCCTGGCCACCGCCAAGCACTTCGCGGGCTACTCCGAGACGCAGGGCGGCCGGGACGCCAGCGAGGCCGACCTGTCGCGGCGCAAGCTGCGGTCCTGGTTCCTGCCCCCGTTCGAGCGGGTCGCCCGCGAGGGCTGCCGCACCTTCATGCTCGGCTACCAGACCACCGACGGCGTGCCGATCACGGTCAACTCCTGGCTGCTCGACGAGGTGCTGCGCGGCGAGTGGGGCTACACCGGCACGCTGGTCACCGACTGGGACAACGTCGGCCGCATGGTGTGGGAGCAGCGGGTGCAGCCCGACTACGCCCACGCCGCCGCTGCGGCGGTCACCGCCGGCAACGACATGATCATGACCACGCCGGGTTTCTTCGAGGGCGCGCTGCAAGCGGTCGAGCTGGGCCTGCTCGCCGAGTCCGACCTGGACCGGGCCGTGGCCCGCATCCTGACCCTGAAGTTCGAGCTGGGCCTGTTCGAGGACCCCCGCCACCCCGACGCCGAGCGGCAGCGGACCGTGATCGACCACCCCGACCACGCCGCGCTCAACCTGGAGGTGGCCCGGCGCTCGCTGGTGCTGCTGCGCAACGACGGCGCCCTGCCGCTGGCGGGTGGGGACCGGCCCCGCCGGGTCGCGGTCGTCGGGCCGCTGGCCGACGACGCCCAGACCCAGCTCGGGGACTGGGCCGGCTCGTCGGGGCAGGCCGACTGGCTGCCGGACGGCCAGCCGCGCGAGATGATCACCACGGTGCTCGACGGCCTGCGCGACCTCGTGCCCGACGGGTGGGAGGTGGTCCACGCCAGGGGCGCGGACATCCTCTCCCTGGCCCCGGACCCGGAGGGCGACACGTTCCCCGACGGCCAGCCCCGGCCGCAGGTGGTCGTGCCCTGCCCGCCGGACGAGGCCCTGATCGCCGAGGCCGTCGCCGCCGCGCGCGACGCCGACTGCGTGGTCGCCGTCGTGGGCGACCGCATCGAACTGGTCGGCGAGGGCCGCTCCACCGCCACCCTGGACCTCGTCGGCGGCCAGATCGCCCTGCTCGACGCCCTCGCCGCGACGGGCACCCCGCTGGTCGTGGTCCTGCTGGCCTCCAAGCCGCTGGTGCTGCCCGCCTCGGCGATGGGCGCGGCCGCGCTGCTGTGGGTGGCCAACCCCGGCATGAAGGGCGGGCAGGCCGTCGCCGAGGTGCTGCTCGGCCGCGTCGAGCCCAGCGGTCGCCTGCCGATCTCCTTCGCCCGCCACGTCGGCCAACAGCCCATCTACTACAACCAGGTCCGGGGCCAGCACGGCGCGCGCTACGCCGACCACACCCAGGACCCGGCGTTCGCCTTCGGCGAGGGCCTGTCCTACACCGAGGTCGAGTACGCCGACCTCGGCGTGGAGACCGCGGTCCTCGGGCCCGACGACCGAATCCGGGCCGCCGTCACCGTGCGCAACACGGGCGCCCGTCCCGTCCGCGAGACGGTGCAGGCCTACATCAGCGACACCGTCACCTCCGCCAGCTGGGCCGACAAGGAGCTCAAGGCGTTCCGCCAGGTCGACCTGGAACCGGGGGAGACCGCGACGGTGCGGCTCGACCTCCCGGTCGCCGACTGCGCCATCGTCGACGCCGAGGGGCGCCGGGTGGTCGAACCGGGGGAGTTCGCGCTGCTCGTCGGCCCGTCGTCCCGGGACTCGGCGCTGCTGCGGGTCGGCTTCACGGTGAAGAGCCCCGCCTGACGGCCCGGTGGTCCCCGGTCCCGCCTCGCGGAACCGGGGACCACCCGAACGACTATGGTTAGGCTAACCTCTCCGGCAGGTCGCCCACGACGGCGCCCGACCGGCGAGAGGGGAGCGCCCATGACGTCCACCGCCGCGGAGGTCGAGCCCTACGCCCACTGCGACGCGGAGGTGCTGGCGGTCAGGCGGATCGGCGGGAGCCTGGTGCGGGTGACCTTCGGCGGCCCCGGGCTGCGCGACATCACGTCCAGCGGTCCCGACCAGCGGATCAAGGTTTTCCTGCCCCGGGACGGCGAGGCGGGGCCGCGCGTGCCGACCGGGCCCGACTGGTACGACCGCTACCGGGCGCTGCCGGAGCCGGAGCGACCGGTCATGCGGACCTACACGATCCGCTCGGCCCGCGCCGGCGAGATCGACGTGGACTTCGTGCGGCACGGCGACGTCGGACCGGCCTCCCGGTGGGCGGGCCGGGTCGCGCCGGGGCAGCGCGTGGTGATCTACGGCCCCGACGGCCGCTTCCCCGGTTACCGCGAGGGCGCGCGGCTCGGCGCGGACTACGCGCCGCCCGCCGACACCGCCTGGCAGTTGATCGCGGGTGACGAGACCGCGCTGCCGGCGGTCGGCGGCATCGTCGAGTCCCTCCCGCCGGGTGCGGTGGCGCAGGTCTACCTGGAGGTGCCGACCGAGGACGACCGCCTCGACCTGGCCCGCGGGCCAGGGGTGTCCGTGCGCTGGCTGGTGCGCGGCGCCGGCGAGGTCCACGGCGCGGCGCTGGCGGCCGCGGTGCGCGCCGCGCGGCTGCCGGACGAACCGGGTTACGCCTGGCTGGCCGGTGAGTCGGGCGTGGTGCGCGACCTGCGCCGGCACCTCGTGCGCGACCGGGGCCTCGACCGCGGGCGCGTCTACTTCGGCGGGTACTGGCGCAGGGGCAAGTCCGAGGACGCGCCGCACGAGCCCGTCGACGACTGAGCCCGCCGACTGAGCCTGCCGACTGAGCCCGCCGACGAGGGCCGCGGGGCCGGGATCGCGGCGCTTCAGCGCCGCGCCTTGCCGACGAACGCCACGGACCCGAGCACGACCGCGCAGCCCGCCAGCTGCAACGCGCTCGGCCGCTCCCCGAGCAGCGCGACGCCGAGCAGGACCGCGCCCACCGGCTGCACCAGCATCAGCGTCGCGCCGGTCGAGCTGGACATCCGCGGCAGGGCGGCCGAGATCAGCACCCACCCGACGACCTGCCCGATCAGCGCGAGCGCCAGCAGCCACCCCAGGGCGGGCCACCCCGGCGTCAGGTCCAGCCGGTCGGTGGGCACGCCGATGGCCGCGGCGACGACGCCCGCGGACACCGTGGCCAGGCACAGCGTGTGCTCCCGCGCGCCGGGCCCGGTGCTGTGCCGGATCAGCAGCAGGTAGGCGGAGTAGCCGACGCCCGCGCCCAGCGCGAGCACCGCGCCCAGCACCGGGTCCGGGCCGAACGCGGGCGTCCCGGCCAGCCCGCCCGCCAGCACGATGCCGCCCAGCAGCACGGGCGCCGAAACCAGGAACCGCTTCGGCGGCCGCTCGCCGTGCACCAGGAACGCCACGGCGGGCACGATGACCACCTGCACCGACAGGATCACCGTCGCCACCCCGGCGCCGACGCGCGCGATGGACTCGCCCCAGAGCACGAAGTCCACGCCGAGCCCGACCCCGGCCAGCAGCGGCAGCAGCACCCGGCGGCGCCCCGTGCCGCGCCTGCGCTCCAACCACACCAGCGCCAGCAGCACCGGCAGCGCCAGCAGGCAGCGCCAGAACGCGCTGGTGCTGCCGCTGGTCCCGGACACCTTGATGAACACCGACGACAGGGCGACGCAGCAGCTGCCCGCGGCGGCGAGCAGCGCCGGGCTGACCCGGGGCGACGCGGGGCGCGCCACGGCGGGGCGGTGTTCGGTGGTGGTCACGACCTCAGCCTCGACGTCCCGATCGTCAAGCACCAGCGAATGTTCCTGCACGGAACCCGGTAGCATCCCTTCCGTGTTCGGCCTGGAGCGGATGCGCGCGCTGCACACCGTGGCGACCCACGGGACGGTGGCCGCGGCGGCCTCCGCGCTGCACGTGACCCCGTCCGGGGTGTCCCAGCAGCTCGGCAAGCTGGAGCGGGAGGCCGGGCAGCGGCTGCTGGAGCCGCACGGCCGCAGCGTCCGGCTCACCACGGCCGGGCACGTGCTGGCCCGGCACGCCGAACGCATCCTGGCCCAGGTCGAGCAGGCCCGCGCGGACCTGGAGCTGCTGCGCGAGGACGTCACCGGCACGGTGCGCGTCGGCGCCATCCCCACCACGGTGCACGCCCTGCTGCCGCCGGCGCTGGCGCTGCTGCGCGACCGCCACCCCGGCCTCGCGGTGACGCTGGAGGAGGGCGAGGCGGAGGAGACCCTGCCGAGGATCGTGGCCGGCGGGCTCGACGTGGCCGTGCTGGACAGCTGGGAGCACCGGCCGGCGACCGTGCCGCCGACCCTGTCGCGCACGACCCTGCTGCACGACGTGGCCGACCTGGCGCTGCCCGCGTCCCACCGGTTGGCGCACCGCAAGGTCGTGGACCTCGCCGAGGTCGACGACCTGCCGTGGATCGGCTGGAGCGCGGGCTCCGGCTGCTTCGACTGGCTCACCCGCGTGCTGCGCGACCACGGCCCGGACGCCCGGATCAGCTGCGCCATCGGCAACTACCCCACCCAGCTGGCCCTGGTCGCGGGCAACGTGGGGGCCGCCGTCGTCCCGCGCCTCGGCCGGGACTCGGTGCCCGACGGCGTGCGCGTCCTGGCCACCCGCCCGGCGCTCAACCGCACGATCCACGCCGTGACCCGGGCCGAGGACGCCGACCGCGGCGTGGTCCGCGCCTGCGTGGACGCGTTCACCTCCGCCGCGGACCGCTTCCAGCACCTCGTCTGACCGCCGCCACCCGCGACGCCTCGTGCCACCGGGCCGTCCGCGTCCTCGTGCCGGAGCCGCCCGCCCGGCTCACCGCGCCCGCGGGTCAGGTCAGGAAGACCCAGTAGAGGTCCCAGGCGCCGTTCTTCGGGTCGCAGACGTAGTAGTCCACGTCCCAGGGCCGGTGCTCGTCCGCCCAGGCGTGGCACCCCTGCGCCGTCGGGTGGGTGGAGACGTACTGCCAGTAGTCCATCGGTGCGGCTTGGGCGGGCGCCGCGGGGGAGGCCGCGGCCGCCCCCAGTGCGACGGCAGCCGCCAGAACCAGTGCTCGCATGGTCCACCCCTCTGTCGGAAAACGCTTTCCACTTGACGGCGGCCCGATCACGATACGCTCACGGGGGTCCACTCGTTGAGGTGGGAACGCTCCGCCGGACGGGTCGTTCGGGCGAGGGCCTCCTTGTTGGCTGCGGGTTCCCGCAATAGCGTCGCCCGCGTCGACGATGCGGTGGAACGACCACGGGGGTCGCCATGACCGTCCAGTTGCCCTTCACCCAGCGGCACCCGCTCCGGGTCTCGCCCGAGCTGACCGCGCTGATCGGCAGTGGGGCCGCGCACCGGGTGCGCACGGTCGTCGGTGACGAGGCGTGGCTGGTCACCGACTACGACGAGGTCCGCGCCCTGCTGTCCGACGACCGCCTGGGCCGCGCCCACCGCGCGCCGGAGACGGCCGCCCGCGCGGGCGCGTCGGCGCTGTTCGGCGGGCCGATGGGCGATTTCGACACCGAGCGCGTCGACCACCTCCGGTTGCGGCGCCTGCTCCAGCCGCACTTCACGCCCCGCCGCATGCGCGCCATCCAGCCGCGCGTCGAGGCCCTCGCCGAGGAGCTGGTCGAGGACGTGGCGCGGGCGACGCCGCCGGTCGACCTGCACCGGGCGCTCGCGCTGCCGCTGCCGATCCTGGTGATCTGCGAGCTGATCGGTGTGCCCTACGCCGACCGGGACGACTTCCGGGCGTGGAGCGACGCCACCGGGGACATCCGCGACGCGGCCCGTTCGCTGGACGGGCTGGGCAAGCTCTACGAGTACGGCAGGGGCCTCGTGGCCCGCAAGCGCCGGGAGCCCGCCGAGGACGTGCTCTCGTGGCTGGCGGCGGCCGAGGACGTCGGCGACGAGGAAGCCGCGGTGCTGGCGATGGGGTTGCTGTTCGCGGGCCACGAGACGACCGTCGTGCAGATCGGCATGGGCGCGCTGGGGTTGTTGGCGAACCCGGACCAGTGGCGGGCGCTGCGGGACGACCCCTCCCTGGTGCCGGGCGCGGTGGACGAGATCATGCGGATCCCGGGGATCAGCGGGGGAGGGGTGCCGCGGTACGCGCGGGTGGACCTGGAGATCGGCGGTGCGGAGGTCAAGGCGGGCGACCTGGTGCTGCTGGACATCGGCGCGGCGAACCACGACCCGGAGGTGTTCCCGGACCCGGACCGGGTGGACGTGACCCGCCGCGCGGCCCACCACCTGTCGTTCGGCCACGGGATCCACTACTGCATCGGCGCGCCCCTGGCCCGCCTGGAGTTGCAGGCGGTCTTCTCCCGGCTGCCGGCCCGGTTCCCGACGATGGGGTTGGCCGTACCGCCGGAGGAGTTGGGGATGAGGCGGGACGCCCTCACCGGGGGTGTGACGGCGCTGCCCGTGACGTGGTGAGGTCGTCCGGGGCTCCGGTGCGCAACCGGTTCACAACCCGTGCCCGGTAGGCAGTGGGAGGGAGCGGGCGCGGGGAAGCGGCCCGCGCGAGCTTGGGGTTGGTGCATGAGGAAGACGATGACGTGGGTCCTCGCGCTGCTGTTGCCGTTGGGGCTCGTCGTGCCGGGCGCGGGTGCGGCGGGCGCCGCTTGCGCGCCGGCGGCGGTGGAGGTCGGGGACGTGGCGCAGGCCGAGGGCACGGGTGGGGCCGCGGTGTTCCGGTTCCCGGTCTCGGTGGTGGCGGCGCCGGGGTGCCGGGCGACGGGTTCGGTGCGGTACCGCACGGTCGACGGGGTGTCGGCGGATCGCGACCCGGCGTTGGCGGGGTCCGACTACACGGCCGCGTCCGGGGTGTTGAGCTGGTCGGACGACACGGCGACCAGGTACGTCACGGTCGCCGTGTCGGCTGATGCCCGGTCCGAGCTGGTCGAGGTGTTCTGGGTGTCGCTCGACCAGCCGTCCGGTGTGGTGGTCACCGGGCGCAGCGGCGCGGGGTGGATCGGTGACGACGATTCACCGTCGGTTCGTGGTTGTCCGCCGGAGGACCCGTTCTGCGATGGGGTGTTGTCCACCGAGGGCACGGGTGTGTGTTGGCGGGGCACGTGCTCGGCGAGCACGCACTTCTCGGTGCCGTCCGCCGGTGTTCGGCACGTGGGTGTGCGGACGTTGGACAGCGGTGTCGCGGATCCCGGTTACGTGCCGATCGAGGGGGTGACGCTCGTGGTGCCGCCCGGTGCGCGTCGGGCCGTCGTGCGGTTCACCATCACCGCGCCACCGGGGCGGGAGGTGCGCATCCCGGTGGAGTTCTACTCGCCCTCGTCGGGCACGCCGGGGAACATGCGCACCGTGTTGACCCTGGTCAAGAGCTGACGACCGGTCCGGCCAGGGCTTCGGCCTCGGTCGCCGCGCCCTCCTGCCGGTACAGCCCGATCGCCTGGGCCCGGTGGGAGGCCGCGGCGGCACCGTTGCCGAGTCGTTCCTCCAACTCGGCCAGGTCGCGGTGGACGGTGGCGTGCTCGTAGCCGTCGGGGACGGTGCGGCGGACCGCGAGCGCGGCTTCCAGGTGCTCGCGGGCGCCGGTGGTGTCGTCACGACCGAGGCAGGCCTGGCCGAGGCGGTCCAGTGCGACGGCTTCGACGTGCGGGTAGCGGTGTTCGCGGCTGATGGCGAGCGCGAGTTCGAACTGCTCGGCCGCGGTGGTGAAGTCGGCGCGCAGCAGGTGGACGGCGCCGGTGTGCAGGAGGGTTTCCATCTCCATCCAGACGTAGCCGGTGCTGCGGGTGAGCCGCAGGGCCTGGGCGAGGGTGGTCAGCGCGCGTCGGTGGTCGCCGAGCGCCATGTGGGCTTCGCCGAGGGTGTCGAGCGTGGCGGCTTCGAGGCGGGGCGCGTCGAGCCGGCGGAAGCGGGTGAGGGCGTCGAGCAGCGGTTCGAGGGCTTCCCGGGCGCGGCCGGTGCGGACGAGGGTGTTGCCGAGGTTGCGCTGGGAGAGGGCGAGCCCGAGGTGGTTGCCCGCCGATCGGCAGCGGGCGACGGCCATGCGGTGCGCGGTGACCGCTTCGTCGAAGCGGCGCAGTTCGGCGTAGGTGTTGGCGAGGTTGTTGTAGACGTGGCCCTCGCCGTCGAGGTCTCCGGCGGCGCGGGCGGCCTGGAGGGCCAGGGCGTGCGTGTCCAGCGCTTCGCGCAGTCGTCGGGTCATGTAGTGGGCGACACCGAGCGCGCGGAGCATCTCGGCTTCGGCGAGGGGGTCGCCGAGCTCGCCGGCCGCGGCGGCGCCCTGCCGGCACAGCTCGACGCGTTCGGGCCAGTGGCCGGTGGCGTCGTAGAAGCTGGTGAGCAGGTAGGTGAACTGCCAGGCGGCGGTCAGCCGGCCGGTTTCGCGGGCGAAGCGGGCGACGGGGACGAGGTTGGGCCGTTCGGCTTCGAGGAGGGCGAGCGCGCCCTGTCGGTCGGGCAGGGGTGGCAGCTGCGGCGCGGGGTGGCGGGGTGTGGGCGTCACCAGGTCGCGGCGGGGGTCGAGCAGGCGGTTGGCGCGGTCGGCCACCAGGAGGTACCAGTCCACGAGGCGGTGGCCGACCTCGGCGGTGGTGGCGGGTGTCTCGTCCTCGCGGGCTCGCTGCCGGGCGAACTCGCGGATCAGGTCGTGGAACCGGTAGTGGTCGGTCCCGACCGCCGTGATGAGGTGCGCCGCGCGCAGCTCCTGCGCGGCGGCGCGGCCGGTGTCGAGCGGCACGCCGCACAGGGCCGCGCCGAGTGAGGCGGTGAACGTGGTCCCGGGTGCGAGGCCGAGCAGTCGGAACATGCGGGTCTGGGTCAGTTCCAGGGGGAGGTAGGCGCTGGTGAGGACGGTGCGCACGGTGCGGCTGTCGCCGTCGAGGGCGAGGGCGCCGAGCCGGTCGGCGCCGGCGAGCTCGGCGGCCAGCCCGGCGATCGGCGCGGCGGGCTCGCCGGTCAGGCGGGCGGCGGCGATGCGCAGCGCGAGCGGCATGCCGCCGCACAGGCGGGCGAGGCGGGCGGTCGGTCCGCGTTCGCGTTCCACCCGGCGGGCGCCGAGCACGCGGGTGAGCAGGGCGACCGAGGAGCGGTGCTCCAGCACGTCCAGGAGCAGCGGCCGCACGGCGCAGCGGGCGGCGAGGGCGGCGGGTGACCGCCTGCTGGTGACCAGGAGGCGGCTGCCGCCGGCGCCGGGGACGAGCGGCAGCACCTGGTCGACGGGTCCGGCGTCGTCGGCGACGACGAGGCACCGCTTGCCGCGCAGCAGGGACCGGTAGAGCGCGGCGCGTTCGGCGGTCTCGCCCGGCACCCGGTCCTCGGGCAGGCCCAGGCTGCGCAGCAGGTGGGCGAGGGCGTCGGCGGCGGTGACGGCGCGGCGCGCGTCGTGGCCGCGCAGGTCGAGGAACACCTGGCCGTCGGGGAACCGGTGCGCGACCCGGTGGGCCCACTCGACGGCCAGCGCGGTCTTGCCCATGCCGGCGGCGCCGGACACCACCACCACGGGCTGGTCGTCCCCCGGCTCGTCGAGGACCCGGTCGAGTTCGGCCAGTTCGTCGTCGCGGCCGGTGAAGTAGCCGGCGCGGGCCGGGAGCTGCGCGGGTCCGGCGGCGACCGCCCGCGGGCCGCTCAGCGCGGGGTCGCGGCGCACGACCGCGCTGTGCAGGGCGAGCAGCCGGGGTCCCGGCTCCACGCCCAGTTCCTCGGCGACCCGGCGGCGGGCGCGGTGCAGCGCGGCGAGCGCCTCGGCGTGGCGCCCGCAGCGGTACAGCGCCAGCACGTGCAGTTCGACCAGGCCTTCGCGCGCGGGGTGCTCGGCGAGCAGCCGGGGCAGGTGCTCCGCGGCCTCGACGTGGTGGCCCGCCCGCAGCTCGGCGTCCCACCGGCCCTCCAGGGCCGACAGCCGCAGCTCGTGCAGCCGCTCGACCTCGCGCAGCCCCCAGCCCGACAGCGGCGCGTCGGCGAACGGCTCGCCCCGCCACAGCTCCGCGGCCTCCCGGAACGCCGCCAGCGCGCCGGCGACCGAGCCCAGCTCCGCGTCCCGTGCCGCCGCCCGGACCTGCTGCTCGAACCGCAGGGCGTCCACCAGCTCGGGCGGCACGTCCAAGGCGTAGCCGGGGTTGCTGGTGCGCAGCACCGGACCGAACCCGGAGGCGTCCAAGGCTCGTCGCAGGCGCGCCACGTGGCTGTGCAGCGTGCGCACGGCGGTGCGCGGCGGGTGCTCGCCCCAGACCGCGTCCACCAGCCGCTCCACCGGCAGCACCTGCCCGGCGTGCAGGGCCAGCAGCCCGAGCACGACCCGCTGCCGCGCGCCCCGCAGCGCCGCCGGGCCCGCCGGGCCGATCGCGCGCACGGGGCCGAGGACGCCCAGCTCGCCCACGCCGACCCCTTCCTCCCCCACAAGGACAACCGAGCGTAATCAGTCATGTCGGCTCCGCGATACGGCTGACCAGCCGAAGGTCGCCGCGGTCCGCAACCGGTTCACAACCGGCGCGTCGCAGCCTCGTCCGGCCATTGCCCAACCGGAAGGTGAGGACCCATGCACAGCACATCGTCCAGACGCCGGGGCGCCCTGCTCGCCCTGCTCGTCGCGACCCTCGCGGCCGCGTTCCTGACCGGTCCGTCCGGCGCCCAGGCGGCGCCGGTGACCCCTGACGTCTTCATGCGCGACAACCCGGGCGACACCGGGGCCGAGCCGGGCGCCGGTGACATCTGGCAGAGCCCGGACATCGTCATCTGCGCCACGCCGTCGAAGTGCCTGGCGGACGTGGTGATCACGCCGGGCCAGACCTACTACATCTTCGTCACCGCGTACAAGAACGGCCAGGGCGACGTCCCCGGCGTGCTCCGCCTGTACCACACCAAGGCGGGCGGGAACGTCTCGTGGCCGTCGGGCTGGCAGGAGATCGGCGCGCACGGCACCACCATCACCGCGAGCACGCACACGTTCATGTTCCAGTGGACCGTGCCGAGCGACTGGCGGCACTACTGCCTGCTGGCCCGCTGGGAGTCGACCGCGGACCCGATGACCTTCGCGGAGGGGCCCAGCACGGAGGACAACACGCGGAGCAACAACAACATCGTGTGGCACAACGTGGTGACGGCCGGCACCACGGCGAACGGCAACGTCCTGGCCGACTTCATGGTCGGCAACCCGTTCGGGGGCGCCGCGCAGGTCGGCCTGGCCGTCACGCCGGCCGGTGAGCCGTTCGTCGGTCCCGGCCGCGTCGTGGTCGACCTGGGCGCGACCCTGTTCGAGCGCTGGCGCGCCGGCGGCGGGCAGGCCGTCGGCGTGCGCCAGGTCGGGACGACCCAGTTCCAGGTGGTGGACCCTAAGCTGGCGAGGTTCAGCGGCCTGCAACTCAGGGGCGGTGAGCGGTTGCCCGTCCAGCTCGTGTTCACCGGCGCCGCGGAGGCCAGTGGCAAACCGGTCAACGTGTTCCAGACCGATGCCCAGGGCGTCGACCGCGGCGGCGTGCAGTACCGCTTGACCTTCCGCTAGGACCCCCGGCAGGGCGGGGGAGGCCTCCGCGGTGCGCCCGCCGGCACCGCGGAGGCCGTGGCGCGCTGGCTCAGCCGACCGGCGGGGCCGTGGTGGTGGGGAAGGCTGTGGTGGTGGTGGGGTGCTCGGTGGTGTTCGGAGTGGTGCTTGGCGTGGTGCTGGTGGGCACGGTGCTGGTGGGGTAGGTGGTGCTGCCCGGCGTCGTCGGGGTCGCCGTGGGGGTGGGAATCGTCGTGGACGTGGGTGTCGGGCGGATCGATGGGTAGTCCTTGCACCCCGGCTTGTCGGCCAGCTGCTTCTTCGCGTCGGCGATCCGCTGCTCCACCTGCTGCCGTTCGAGCTGCGCGACCTCCCAGGCCGTCTTGGCGCGGTCCAGCTCCTCGCGCGACACCGCGCCGCTGTCGGCCAACCTGAGCATGGCGTCGTAGTGGGCCTTCGCCAGCCGCTCCAGCTCCTGGCGCAGGGCCAGCTCGTCGAGCAGGCGGTTGAGCTCCAGCGACAGCGAGACGCACTCCTTCTTCGGGTCGTTGCCCAGCCCGTTGCGGCACGCGGCCTCGGCGTACTTGGCGTTGTTCAGCGCGATGGCGGCCTGGTGCAGCGCCTTCTCGGCGGCGCGCAGCTCGCTCGCCGAGGCGGCGTTGCGGTCGAACAGGGCCTTGATCCGGTCGTAGTGGCGCTTGGCCTGGTCGTGCAGCAACTGCTGCTTGTCGACCTCCATCTTCTCGACGAGGCAGGCGCCGGCGTTGGGCGGCACCTGCGGGTAGGGCGTGGTCGGCGGCACGGGGGCGGCCAGGGCGACGGTCGCCGCCGCGACGACGGCGACCACGGGTAACAGGATGCGGAGCAGGGTCCTCACGGTGTCCTCCTGGGATTCCCGGCCGGGTCGGGCCCGCCGGAGCGATGCGACGGTAGGGGAACACCGGAGGACGCCGACAGGCTCCGGCCGCCACTTCCGCAGGTCGGCGCGCCGAGCCGGTTCAGGTTCCCGTAGTCGACGTCGTGCCCGACCGGGGGCGCCGGTCGGGCACGACGTCGTCCCGGGCGGTGCTAGGCGAGGGACAGGTGGAGCAGGGCGAGCAACGGGCCGGGACCGGCCAGCAGGCCGAGGCCCACGACGCCGTGGAGCGGCCTGTCCTTGACGAACATGGTCACCATCAGGCCGATCGCGGCGAGGACCACGGCGATCAGCAGCACGAGCACGACAACGGACATGTGCGCGAAACCCTTCGGGGGACGCCCGCGACCAGGCCGGTCACCCGTCGGCGCTCACCGCCACCGGCGCGCGGTGACGGCCGCCGACCGGTCCGGCACGGCGGGGGCACGGGAAACCGACGGCGCCGCCGGGGCCCGGGGCGCGGGCGCGGCGGGCGCGTCGAGAACGGGTCGGGTCCTGGTCACCCGAGGGGCGGCGCGCGGCTCGACCGCGGCGTCGGCACGGCGGTCGCGGGCGGGGCGCCGCCGGACGCGTCGAGGGGCGACCGGCCCCGCAGGGCGCACCGGCCGGTGACCCGCCCGCACGTCACCCACCAGGTGTCGGGGTGCGGCGCGGCCTGCACGTGCCGCACCGCCACCGACAGCCGCAGCCAGTCGTGGCGGTCGTCGTGCATCGACGGCTCGGACGACGCCGACCAGCCGCTCACCGGGAGCGGTCCCGCGTGACCGCCGGCGCCACGTGGCACCACGCCGGCGGAGGCGCCGAGCACGAGCAGCACCGGGAGCAGGAACAGCACCGGGAGCAGGAGCCAGGACCGGCTCGCCCTCGTCGCTGCCCGCACCTGTTCGCCCTCTCACCGCGTCACCGGAACCCGGCCCAGCCTACGTGCGGCCGTGCCCGTCGATGTCGCGGTGGGCTGCCCGGCCCGGCCCGGGGGCGCGGTCCTGGGACCGGTGTCGGGCAGGGCCGGGCGTCGAGGGGCGGGCGTCCGCACGCCCGTCAACGCCGTTCCGGGAATTCCCTTCGGTCTTGACCTGGAGGGCGGAGTTGAAGACATTTCACGTCAGTCCGACTGTCAACGAGGAGGTCGTGATGTTCCCGCTTCGACGTCCAGTGCTGGTGGCGGTGCTCGTCGCCGCGCTCGGCTGGTCCGCAACGGCGGTCGCCGGCGCCGCCCCCGGCACGAGATCCCCGGACGCGGCCGCCGCGCAGTCCGCCACCGCGCAGTCCGCCACCGCGCCGTCCACCGCCGCGCTGCCCACCGCCGCCGTCGCGATCGGCGACAGCTTCATCAGCGGCGAGGGGGCGGGCAGCTACCTCCCGGTGACCGACGTCAACGGCGTCGCGCAGGGCTTCCCCGGCTGGTCCGCGCCGAACTCCAACGCCTTCTTCTGCCACCGCTCGGCCAACGCGTCCCTGCTCAAGGCGGATCTGCCGGGCATCCAGGCCAGGTTCAACCTCGCCTGCTCCGGCGGCCAACCGCACGACGTGGCGAACGCCTCGGGCAACCGCGAGAAGGGCCGCGCGGTCGCCTCCCAGCTCGACCAGCTCCGCGCGGTCGCGGGCGCCCACGACATCGACCTGGTCCTGGTCGGCCTCGGCTCGAACAACAGCTCGTTCACCTTCGGCGACGTGGCCACGCTGTGCGCGAACCGGTTCATCGCCGACGCCTGGACCGGCTGGTGGGAGTTCTGGGCCGGCGACCCGCCGCAGGCGCCGTGCGCGGTGTCCGACCTGGCCACCGAGGAGGAGATCGCCGCGGCCACCACCGAGACCACCGCGGCGCTGCGGCAGCTGCTCACCACCCTGGCCCAGGTCGACGCCGACGGGCGGCACCGCGTCGTCTTCCAGGACTACACCAACCCGCTGCCGCTCGACATCGCGGCCCAGTACCACGAGGAGGAGGGGCGCGACGACACCCGCGACAAGTTCCGCGCCCTCGGCGCCGAGCGGTACGCGGCGGGGTGCCCGGTCCACCGGGCCAGCCTCGCACCGGGCCACGTGTTCTCCAGCCGGCTGGGCACCGTGGTGCAGGGTTCGCACGCCGCGCTGTCGGCCGAGTTCCCGGCCGCCGACCTGGTCTACCTCAACGTGCAGCGCGCGTTCGACGGCGCGCGGCTGTGCGAGCGGGACGACAGCCCGGCCAACGCCCTGGCCACCCCGATCCGGCTCCAGGACGGCCCGAGCGGCACGTTCCTCACCAGCCTGTCCGGCTACGACAAGATCGCCGTGCAGCGGATCGCCAACACCTGCGCGACCCACTTCCAGACCTGCCAGGAGTCGTGGCACCCCAACGCCGCCGGTCACGCGGTGCTGGGCCGCTGCCTCACCGGAGCCGCCGCCACGACCACCCGCGCGGTCGCGTGCGCCCGCTCCGCCGACGGGAACATCACCGTGGGCTGACCAGCCACCCCGACCCCGCAGGACCCGGGCGCCGCCCGGTCGCGCCCACCGCGACCGGGCGGCACCCGCGCACGTGCCCGCCTGAACCTCTTCCGCACGATGATCCCGCCCGGCCCCGCCCGCCCGGCCTCGCCCCAGCCGATCCGCCCCGGCCGATCCGCTCCGGCAGGTCCCCTTACTCCCTCTCCGCCCCTCTTCTCCGGTCCACTTCGGTCAGTCGAGTCCGGACCGCGTTTTCTTTCGAGTGAACCAAGTTCCCCGAGCTTGTGGCCCTCATGATCCATTCGGCACGATCAACCCGGGCCCGCCACGTGGGAGCGAAGGCCTCACCGGATCACGCAACGACCCGACCGATCGATTCGACCGCGACGCGTCCGGCGCAGGTGCCGCGAGCGGCCGGCGCCAGGCAGTGCCGCCCGGTGCCGCCCGGTGCCGCGCAGCGCCGCCCGAGGCAGCCCGAGGCAGCCCCCCTCGTCGTCGCCACGTCAGCCGAGAACCACGAGGAGCGCGAACGTGTTGCTGCACGACCTGCTCGACGACGCCGCCACCGCCGCGGGCTCCGCGCCCGCCGTGCGCGCCGGCACCCTCCGGTGGACCTACCACCGGCTCGGCGAGCTCAGCGCGGCGTTCGCCACCTGGCTGGCCGGCAACGGCGTCGGCCACGGGGACCGGGTGGTGGTGATCTCGCCGCCGGCGGCCGGGCTGGCCGCGATGCTGTTCGCCTGCTCCCGCCTGGGCGCCGTGCTCGTGCCCCTGGACCCGGCCATGCGGCCGTTCCACCTGTCGGCCGTGCTCGGCGACGCCGAACCCGTGCTGGTGCTGGCCGACGACGTCGACCGCGTCCGCGCCCTGGTCCCGTGCCCGGTGCGCGACCGCGCCGAGGCCTGGGCCGAGGCGTCGGCCGCGCCCGCCGACCTCGACGCGCTCCCGGCCCGCCGCGTCTCGCCCGACGACCTCGCGCTGCTCGTCTACACCTCCGGGAGCACCGCCACGCCGAAGGCCGTCATGTGCCCGCACGCCCAGATGACCTTCGCCGCGTCCGCGATCAACGCCGAACTGGGCTACCGGCCCGGCGACGTGGTGTTCAGCCGGCTGCCGATGTCGTGGGACTACGGCCTCTACCAGCTCCTGCTGTGCTGCCTGGGCCGCGCGGAGCTGGTCGTCGTCCAGCCGCACGACGACCTGCGGCTGCTCGACCGCATCCGCGACTCGGGCGCGACCGTGCTGCCGCTGGTCCCCTCGCTCGCCACCATGATCACCACCCTGGCCGGGCGCGCCGGCGGCTCGTCGTCGGCGGTGCGGATGATCACCAGCACCGGCGCCGTGCTGTCCCAGCCGACGATCGACGCCCTGCGCCTGGTCTTCCCGGAGGCCAGGGTGGTGCGCCAGTTCGGGCAGACGGAGTGCAAGCGCATCAGCGTCATGCCCCCGGAGGCTGACCGCGAACGGCCGGGTTCCGTCGGCAGGCCGCTGCCCGGCACCACCGTGCGCGTGCTCGACCCGGACGGCGCGGAGCTGCCGCCCGGCGCGGTCGGCGAGATCGCCGTCAGCGGGCCGCACGTGATGCCCGGGTACTGGCGCGCGCCCGACCTGACCACCCGCTCCTTCCGCGTGGGCGCCGATGGCGAGCGCGTGCTGCACACCGGCGATTACGGCCACCTCGACGAGGACGGCTACCTGTACTTCGACGGCCGCCGCGACGGCATGTTCAAGCGCAAGGGCTCCCGGGTCAGCACCGTCGAGGTCGAAGCGGCGGCCGTCGACATCAGCGGTGTCCGCGCTGCCGTCGCCCTGCCGCCCACCGACGACCGCGACCTGACCGTGTTCGTCGAGGGCGACCTCACCCCGCACGCGGTGCTGCGCGAACTGTCCACCCGCCTGGAACCGGCCAAGGTGCCGGCCACCTGCCTGGTCGTGCCCCGGCTGCCCCTGACCGCCCAGGGCAAACCCGCCACCGCCGAGCTGAACGCCTTGCTGGAAGGCGCTTCCCGGTGAACCGACGGGCGGAGCTGGTCGAACGCTTCGGCACCCCGCTGTACGTCTACGACCTCGACCGCGTCGACGCCGCGCACGAGGACCTGCGCGCGGTCCTGCCGGAACCGGTCGTCCTCCACTACGCGGTCAAGGCCAACCCGCACCCCGACGTGATCCGCGCCCTGCGGGGCGGGGACCGGCCCTGCCGGGCCGAGGTGTCCTCCACCGGGGAACTCGCGGTGGCCCTCGCCGCGGGCGTGCCGCCCTCGCACTGCCTCTACACCGGTCCGGGCAAGACTCCCGGGGAGCTGGACGAGGCGATCCGGCTGGGGGTGCGGCTGTTCTCGGCGGAATCGCCCGGGGACCTCGGCCGCATCGGCGTCGCGGCGGTGCGCCGCGCCGTGGAGGTCGACTGCCTGCTCCGCGTCAACGGGGTCGCGCCCGGCGGCGCCACCGGCCTGCGGATGACCGGCGCCCCCTCCCAGTTCGGCACCGACGCCGACACCGTCCCCGCCCTGCTGCCCGACCTCGCGAGCGTCCCCGGCGCCCGGCTGGTCGGCGCCCACTTCTTCCCGCTCAGCTGCGCCCAGGACGAGACCGCGCTCCTGGCCGAGTTCTCCAACACCGTCGCCGCGGCCGCCGCCCTCCGGGACGCCGGCCTGCCGCTGCGGGTGTTGGACATCGGCGGCGGGTTCGCCGCGCCGTACGCGACCCCGGGGGAGCGCCCGCGCTACCCCGGGCTGAAGGCGGGCCTGGCGGCCGCCCTCGACCGGCACCTGCCGGGGTGGCGGCGCGGTGAACCCGCCGTGCTCGCCGAATCGGGCCGGTACCTCGTCGGCGACTGCGGCGAGCTGCTGTGCGGGGTGGTGGACGTCAAGCACAGCCGGGGCCGGCGCTTCGTCGTGCTCGACGCGGGCGTCAACGCGTTCGGCGGGTTGTCGGGCCTGGGTCGCCTGCTGCCGGTCTCGGTCGTCCTCGACCAGGCCGACGGGCCGACCGGTCCGGCCACCCTCGCCGGTCCGCTGTGCACACCGGGTGACGTCCTGGGCCGCCAGGTCCTCGTGCCGGACCTCGTGCCGGGGGACACCGTGACGATCCCCAACGCGGGCGCCTACGGGCCGACGGCCAGCCTGCTGGCGTTCCTCGGGCGGCCCGCGCCGACCGAGGTCGTGCTCCGCGCCGGCCGGGTGGTGTCGGCGTCGCGCCTGGAGCACCGCCGGACCGACCTGGTGCCGCTGGACCTCGCCACACCCACGGTGATCAGGGACGAGTTCACTCCTCGGTGCAACATGACCACTCGTTCGTGAAGGCATTCCGGTGAGCTAATGGACGGCACGCGAAACGCACCTCGGGGGGAACCATGCGCGTGTTGCCGACCGTCCTGACCGCCCTGCTGGTCTTCACGCCCACCGCCGCGGCGGTCGAGCGGGACCAGGGCGGGCACCAACGGGGCGACTACTACCAGGGCGGGCACGAACGGGACGAGTACGAGCAGGTGGTGGTCGACAGCGTCCGGTTCCCCGGCCTGGCGCTCGCCGCCGGGGCGCAGTCCGAACCCGTCGAGGTCGAGGTGCGGACCGGGCGGCCCGACCAGCGGTGGCGGTTCCACCCGGATGACGCGGGCGTGTTCACCACCGTGGTGCACTGGCAGCTGCGCGGGTGCCTCACGGCGTACTCGCCGACGCGGATCACGGTGCTGGAGTGCATCGGCGCCCAGGGCCAGTCCTGGGTGGAGCGCTCCCACCCGGGCGGGAGCTTCGCCCTGGAGAGCGCGCTCTACGCCGGTGAGTGCCTGACCGCGTCGCGCCCGTTCGAAGCCGTCGACGTGCGGCCGTGCCAGGAGGGCGACCCGCGCCAGGCCTGGACCCGGTGACGCCCCGCGCTCAGCTCGGCAGGCGCAGCCCCGCGATGAGGACCCCGACCAGCCGCCGCGCGTCGTAGCGGGGGTCGCTCTCCGCGCCGATGCAGAGGTTGCCGACGCCGCGCATCAGCTCGACGGCCTCCAGGTCGGACCGGATCTCACCCGCCTCGACGGCCGCGTCGAGCAACCGCGCGCACACGGGCACCAGGCGGTCGAGGAAGTAGGCGTGCAGCGTGGTGAAGCCGGCCTCGTCGGAGTGCAGCACGCCGGCGAGGCCGTGCTTGGTGACCAGGAAGTCGACGAACAGGTCGATCCACCGGCCCAGCGCGGCGTGCGGGGTCTCGCTGCTCGCCAGCAGGGCGGGCCCGGCCTCGGCGCAGGCTTCGACCTGGTGCCGGTAGACGGCGATGATGAGGTCCGCCCGGGTCGGGAAGTGGCGGTAGATCGTGCCCATCCCGACGCCCGCCCTGGCCGCGATGTCGCGCACCGGCGCTTCGACGCCCGACTCGACGAACACCGCGGCGGCCGCGTCGAGCAGGGTCTTCTCGTTGCGCCGGGCATCCGCCCGCTTGGACCGGGCGGGCCGCCCCGCGCCGCCGCTGCTGTCGCTGTCGCTGTCGCCCACCGTGCCGTCCTCCACATCCGCGCTTGCTAAACGGAACACCGCTCCGTATGGTTGCCGGAGCGACGTTCCGCTTCTCCATGCTGCCAGGTCGCGGACCTGGCGACCACACCACGCCCCACCTCGTCCACGACGGAGGAACTCTGCCATGCAGTACCGCACCCTGGGTCGCACCGGTGTCCAGGTCAGCTCCCTCGCGCTCGGCGCGATGAACTTCGGCGCGATCGGGCGCACCACCCAGGACGAGGCCACCGCCATCGTCGACGCCGCCCTCGAAGCCGGGATCAACGTCATCGACACCGCCGACATGTACGGCCGGGGCGAGTCGGAGGAGATGGTCGGCAAGGCCATCGCCGGCCGCCGCGACGACCTCGTGCTGGCCACGAAGGCGACCATGCCCATGGGCGACGAGCGCAACCACCGGGGCAGCTCGCGCCGCTGGCTGGTCACCGCCCTGGACGACAGCCTGCGCCGCCTGGGCGTCGACCACGTCGACCTCTACCAGGTCCACCGGTGGGACCCGAGCGCCGACGACGAGGAGACGCTGTCGGCCCTGACCGACCTGCAACGCGCGGGCAAGGTCCGGTACCTGGGCTCCTCGACGTTCCCCGCGTACCGCATCGTGCAGGCCCAGTGGGCCGCGCGCGAGCACCACCTGAGCCGGTACGTCACCGAGCAGCCCGGCTACTCGATCCTGCAACGCGGCGTCGAGGCCCACGTGCTGCCGGTGGCCGAGCAGTACGGCCTCGGCGTGCTGGCGTGGAGCCCGCTGGCCTCGGGCTGGCTGTCGGGCGCGGTCCGCGCGGGCCGGGAGATCGCCACCAGCCGCGCCAGGCTCATGCCGGAGCGCTTCGACACCTCCCTCCCCGTCAACCGGGCCCGGCTCGACGCGGTCGAGCGGCTGGTCGAGGTCGCCGACGGCGCCGGGTTGACCCTGATCCAGCTCGCGCTCGGGTTCGTCACCGCGCACCCCGCCGTGACCAGCGCGATCATCGGTCCCCGCACCGCCGACCACCTGACCTCGCAGCTCGCCGCCGCGGACACGGTGCTGCCGGCCGACGTGCTCGACGCGATCGACGCCGTCGTCGCCCCCGGTGTCGACCTCGCCCCGCACGAGAAGTTCGACACCCCTCCCGCCCTGCTCGACCCGTCGCTGCGGCGGCGCTGAGCGCCGGGTCCGGGGTTGCCCGCGCCGCGCCGGTCTGGCCGACTGCACGTCTCTGCTCACGTTGGGGGGACGTCGTGCGGGTGTTGGCGGTCGTCGCGCCGGTGGCGGGCCTGCTGGTCGCCGCGCCCGAGGCCGGGGCGGCGACGATCCCCTGGCAGCCGTGCCCCGACCGGCCCGAGGCCGACTGCGGCACGGTGTCCGTCCCGCTCGACTGGGCGAACCCGCGCGGCCCGCGGGTGGACCGGGCCGTGTCCCGGGTCCGGGCCGCCGACCCCGCGCGCCGGATCGGCGTGGTGTTCGTCGACGCGGGCGGTCCCGGCGGGTCCGGCGCGGAGTTCGCCCGCGCCCCGTGCCTGAGCGCCGAGGTGCGGGCCCGGTTCGACGTCGTCGGCTTCGACCAGCTGGGCACGAACAACAGCTCGGCCATCCGCTGCTCGTCCGAGCTGATGGCGCGGCACCCCGGCGACGACCCGGCGGACGAGGCCGCGTTCGCCGCGCCGGCCCGGCACGACCTCGCCGTGCGGGAGGACTGCCGGGCCCGCCACCCGGTGTTCGACCACGTGAACACCACCCGCTCCGCGCGGGACCTGGACGCGGTGCGCGCGGCGCTGGCACGAGGACCGCCGCGGACGCCCACCTGCTCGGTGTCGCGCCCCCGCGCGACCGGACCTGCTGACCGGGCCGCACCGGCTGGGCGCGAGGGGCTCTCCGGGGCGTTGACGCGACGCGTTCCGGACGGCTACGTTGATCCGAAAGTTAAGATGGTGAGTCCGAAAGTTGCGGCCTGCCGTGGTTCGGCCCACCGACACCGCGACGGCCTCGGACGGCACCGCCACGAACAAGGGGTGGGAGATGAACGCCCTGGTCCCGGTCGACCGCACCTCCGCGGAGCGCTGGGTGCACACCTGGGCGTGCACGCCCCAGCTGACCGAACCCGCCAACCTGCCGCCCCCGCCCTTCGCCCGTGACGGCGTGGTGCTGGCGAACGCCACGCTGCGCCAGACCGTGCGCGTCTCCGTCGGCGGCGACCGGCTCCGGCTCCGCTTCTCCAACGCCTTCGGCGGGGCGCCGCTGCCGATCACCGCGGTCACCGTCGCCCACCCGCGCGGCGGCCGGGCGGGCGCCGCCGCGATCGAACCCGGCTCGGCCCGGACCGCGACCTTCCACGGCAAGACCTCCGCGGTCGTCCAGCGGGGCGCGCAGGTGGTCTCCGACCCGATCCCCTTCCCGCTCGGGCCGCAGGCCGACCTGACCGTGACGGTCCACCTGGCGCAGGGGCAGGCGTCCGCCGAGATCACCTCGCACCCCGGCTCGCGCACCACCTCCCACCTGCTGGCGGGCAACCACGTCGAGGCCGGCGCCCTGCCGGGGGCCATCCCGATCGAGCACTGGTACTTCCTCAGCGGCGTCGAGGTGCCGGCCGGTCCGGGTGTCGCCGCCGCCGCCTTCCTCGGCGACTCGCTGACCGACGGGCGCGGCTCCACCACCAACGGCAACGACCGCTGGCCCGACCTGCTGCGGGACCGGCTCCGGTCCGGGCCCGGCACCGCGGGCGTCGCGGTGGTCAACCAGGCGGCGGGCGGCAACCGCGTGCTCCGCGACGGCCTGGGGCCCAACGCCCTGGCGCGCCTGGACCGCGACGTGCTGGCGCACAGCGGGATCGCGTGGCTGTTCGTGTTCGAGGGCGTCAACGACATCGGCACCGCCCAGGCCACCGAGGCCGCCCAGAAGCAGGTCGCCGACGAGCTGGTCGACGCCTACGACCAGATCGTCGTCCGCGCCCACGCCCAGGGCATCCGCGTCTACGGCGCGACGATCCTGCCGTTCGGCGGCAACACCTACGACGACCCCGCGGGGTATCGCGAAGCCGCCCGGCAGGCGGTCAACGACTGGATCCGCACCAGCGGCCGCTTCGACGCCGTGGTCGACTTCGACCGGGCGGTCCGCGACCCGGGTTGGCCGCGCGCGCTCAGGGCCGACTGCGACAGCGGCGACCGCCTGCACCTCAACCCCACCGGGTACCGGGCGCTGGCGGACGCCGTGCCCCTGGAGCTGTTCACCACCGGGTGACGACCGCTGGTCGGAGTCATTCGATGTCGCCGGAAGTTGTCGGTTACTCAAAGTGAGGCTCTCGGCCATTCGTGCACAACTTCTGTTGATAATCACCGAAAGTCTTGCGGACTTTGGTTGAAGAGAAACAGAATCGACCCCACCTGCCAGCCTGTGAGCTGGACCACAGGCAGTCACCGCCCTGAAGCCCAGCGTTGTGCGGACGAGGAGACACCGGTGCGACCCCTGCGAAGCACGTCCTCACGAACCCGGAACCACCTCGCCGCCCCGCCCCGGACCGGGGGGGCCTGAATGGAGCGGACGGGGCTCTGGCTGGTCGGGGCGCGCGGCTCGGTGGCCACCACGGCGGTGTGCGGGCTGCTCGGCCTGCGCGCCGGCCTGGCGCCCCCCACCGGCTGCGTCACCGAACTGCTGGACGCGGACCTGCCTCCGTGGGACTCGCTGGTGGTGGGCGGGCACGACGTCGTGTCCACGCCGTTGGCGAAGCGGGCCGAGCAGCTGGCGCGGGCGGGCGTGGTCCCGACCGACCTGCTCGGCCCGGTCGAGTCGGGCCTGCGGGAGGTGGAGGCGGAGCTGCGGGACGTGCCGCACGGCGCGCAGGACGAGGTCGCGGCGCGGCTCGTGGCCGACCTGGCGTCCTTCCGCTCGCGGCACGACCTGGCGCGGGTCGTCGTGGTCAACGTGGCCTCCACCGAGCCGCCGGCCGACCCGCACCCGGCGCACGCGTCCCTCGCGGCCCTGGAGGAGGCGCTGGCGGCGGGGGAGCCGGTGCTGCCGCCCAGCTCCCTCGCCGCGTACGCGGCGTTCAAAGCCGGCTGCCCCTTCGCGGACTTCACCCCGTCCACGGGCGTGACCCTGCCCGCGCTGAACGAGCTGGCCACCGCGGTCGGCGTCCCGTACGCGGGCCGCGACGGCAAGACGGGCGAGACCCTGGTCCGGACCGTGCTCGCGCCCATGTTCACCGCGCGGGCGCTGCGGGTGCTGTCGTGGGCGGGCACGAACCTGCTCGGCGGCGGCGACGGCTCGACCCTCGAAGACCCGGCGCACGCGTCGAGCAAGCTCCGCACCAAGGCGTCCGGCCTGGCCGCGCTGCTCGGGCACCCGGTGACCGCGCCCCTGCACATCGACAACGTCCCCGAGCTGGGCGAGCAGAAGACGGCCTGGGACCACGTGCTGTTCGAGGGGTTCCTCGGCGCGCGGATGTCGTTGCAGTTCACCTGGACCGGCCTGGACTCCGCCCTGGCCGCGCCCCTGGTGCTCGACCTGGGGCGGTTGCTGGCGGCCGCGCACCGGGCGGGCCGCGTGGGCGTGCAGGACGCGCTGGGGTTCTTCTTCAAGGACCCCCTGGGGTCCGGCGAGCACGGTTTCGCCGAGCAGACCAGGGCGCTGGTCGAGTGGGCGGAGGGTCTGTGAACCCCTACCTGCACCTGGTCCGCGCGCCCGCCGCGCTGACCGTGCTGGGCGACACCGTCGCGGGTGCGGCTGCTCGGGGTGGTGCGTGGCGGGGTGGTGCTGCTCTGGGTGGTGCCCGGGGCGCCGGCGGCGGGCTGCGCGGCAGGCGGCTGCTCCTGCCGGCGGCGTCGGTGGCGCTGTACTGGTCCGGGATGGCGTTGAACGACTGGGCCGACCGGCGCCTGGACGCGGTGGAACGGCCCGAGCGCCCCATCCCGTCCGGCCGGGTGAGCCCCGACCGGGCCCTGGCCGTGGCGGGCGGCCTCGCCGCCCTCGGGCTCGGCCTCGCCGCCGTGGCGGGCGGCCCGCGGGCGCTGGCCACGGCGACCGCGCTGGCCGGCGCGGTGTGCGCCTACGACACGGTCCTCAAGGACACCCCGGCCGGCCCGCTCGCCATGGCCGCGTGCCGGGGGCTGGACGTGCTGCTCGGCGCGCCGCCGGGCGGGGTGCGCGACGCGCTGCCCGCGGCGTCCGTGCTGGCGGCGCACACCCTGGGCGTGACGGCGCTGTCGCGCGGCGAGGTGCGCGGCACGTCGCCCGCGGTGGCGCGGGCGGTGCTCGCGGGCACCGCGGCCACGGCGGTCGCGGCCGGGGCGCGCGGGTGGCGCTCGGCGGCCGGGGCGGCGGTGTACGTGGCGCTGGTGGGCCGGGCGCAGCTGGCGGTCGTGCGGTCCGGCGGCGGTGCGGCCGAGGTGCGCGCGGCCACGGCGGCGGGCGTGCACGGGATGGTGCCGTTGCAGGCGGCGCTGGCGGCCCACGGGTCGTGGCGGTCGGCGTTGGCCGTGGCGTGCGCGCTGCCGCCGGCGCGGCGGCTCGGCCGAACAGTGGGGCCGACGTGACCGGACGACACCCGCTGACGACTCGGGGAGGCCCGGCATGACCATCGAGTTCGGCTACGGCACCAACGGTTTCGCCAACCACCGGCTCGACGACGCGCTCGCCGTCATCGCCGACCTCGGTTACCGGTGCGTCGCCCTCACCCTCGACCACCACCACCTCGACCCCTACGCGCCCGACCTGGCCCGCCGGGTCGACGCCGTGGCCCGGCGGCTGGCCGAGCTGGGCCTCGGCGTCGTGGTGGAGACCGGCGCCCGCTACCTGCTCGACCCCCACCGCAAGCACCACCCGACGCTGGTGTCCGACGGGCAGGCGCGGCGCGTCGACTTCCTGGGGCGGGCGATCGCCGTGGCCCGCGACCTCGACGCGGCCTGCGTGTCGTTCTGGGCGGGTGTGCGGCCGGCGGACGTGCCGCCCGACGAGGCCTGGTCCCGGCTGCGCTCCGGGGTGGCCGAGGTGGTGGACCTCGCGGCGCGGGCCGGGGTGCGGCTGGGGCTGGAGCCCGAGCCGGGGCACGTGGTGGCGCGGCTCGACCAGGCGTTGGCGCTGCGCGTCGAGCTGGGTGAGCCGGACGCCCTGGGCATCACCCTCGACGTGGGCCACTGCGTGGCCGTCGAACCGGAGGACGCGGCGGCGTGCGTGCGGCGGGCCGGTGACCTGCTGGTCAACGTGCAGCTGGACGACATGCTGCCCGGCGTGCACGAGCACCTGGAGTTCGGCGAGGGCGCGTTGGACCTGCGCGGGACGCTCGCCGCGCTGGAGGACGTCGGCTACCGGGGTCCGGCCGCCGTCGAGCTGCCCCGGCACAGCCACGCCGCGCCCGAGGTCGCCCGCCGCGCGCTGGCCGCCCTGCGCGCCGCCGCCACCCCCGACTGGCTCACCGGCGCCGAGCGGCGGGTCCGCGCCGACCCGGCGGCCATCCGCGCCCTGTTCCCGGCCGTCGGCCGCGCGGTCGGCCGGGGTCCGGTGAGGGCCGACGACCCGGGCGGCCTCGTGCACGGCACGGTCGACGACACCGCCCGCGCCCGCCTGGTCGCGGCGCTGCCGGACGCGTCCGAGCTGCCCGACCTCTACCGGTACGGCGACGACGCGGAGCGGCGCGGCGTGCTGCGCGCGCTGACCCCCGACACCGACCCGGGCATCGGCCTGCCGCTGGTGCGCGACGCGTTGCGCGCCAACGACACCCGCCTGGTCGCCGCCGCGCTCGGCCCGTTCGCCGCCGCGCACCTCGACCCGCACACCTGGCGGCACGGCGTGCTCAAGTGCCTGTTCACCGGCGTGCCGCTGGCCGCGGTGCACGACCTCGACCGCCGCGCCGACGACGAGTTGCGCCGGATGACCGCCGACTACGCCGCCGAGCGCGAGGCCGCCGGCCGGCCCGTGCCCGACGACGCCCTGCGCCTGCTGGGGAGGACCCCGTGAGGATCTTCGACCCGCACGTCCACATGACGTCCCGGACCACCGAGGACTACGAGTCCATGGCCGCCGTGGGCATCACCGCGCTGGTGGAGCCCGCGTTCTGGCTCGGCCAGCCGCGCACGTCGGTCGGCTCGTTCACCGACTACTTCGACTCGCTGATCGGGTGGGAGAGGTTCCGGGCCGCGCAGTTCGGCGTCCGCCACCACTGCGCCCTCGCGCTGAACCCCAAGGAGGCGAACGACCCGCGCTGCGCCGGCGTGCTGGACGTGCTGCCCCGCTACCTGGCCAAGGACGGCGTGGTCGCGGTCGGCGAGGTCGGCTACGACTCGATGACCCGGGAGGAGGACGAGGCGTTCGCCCGCCAGCTGGAGCTGGCCGTCGAGCACGACCTGCCGGTGCTGGTGCACACGCCGCACCGGGACAAGACGGCGGGCACCCGCCGCACGCTGGACGTGGTGCGCGAATCGGGGCTGCCGCCCGAGCGGGTGGTGGTGGACCACCTGAACGAGGTGACCGTGGGCCTGGTCGCCGACTCCGGGTGCTGGATGGGGTTCTCCATCTACCCGGACACCAAGATGGACGAGGAGCGCATGGTCGCGATCCTGCGCGAGCACGGCACCGACCGGGTGCTGGTCAACTCCGCCGCCGACTGGGGCCGCTCCGACCCGCTCAAGACCTACCACACGGGGCGCGCCATGCTGGCCGGCGGTTTCGACCAGTCCGATGTGGACGAGGTGCTGTGGCACAACCCGGTGGCCTTCTACGGGCAGAGCGGACGCCTGGTGCTCGACGAGCCCGAAACCCCCGCCACGTTCGCGGGCAACTCGATCCTGCGGGGTGGCTCGTGACCCTGTCCTACTGCACCAACGTGCACCCGGCCGAGGACCTGGACGGCGTGCTGGCCCAGCTCGACCGGTACGCGGCGCCCGTGCGCGAGCGCTTCGGCGCGGAGCTGGGCCTGGGCCTGTGGCTGTCCGCGCCGGTGGCCGGCGCGCTCGCCGCCGACGCGGCGAAGCGCAAGGAGCTGGCCGCCGCCCTCGACGCGCGCGGCCTGGTCGTCCGCACCCTCAACGCCTTCCCCTACGGCGGGTTCCACCAGGAGGTGGTCAAGCACGCCGTGTACCACCCGGACTGGACCACGTCGGCGCGCCTGGACTACACCCTCGACTGCGCCGCCGTGCTGGCCGACCTGCTGCCCGAGGGCGGCGCCGGCAGCATCTCCACCCTGCCGCTGGGCTGGCGGCACCCGTGGTTCCCGGCCGACCACGCCGCCGCCCTGGCCCGCCTGGACGACGCGGCGGCCGGGCTGCGCGCCCTGGCCGACCGCACCGGCCGCGCGGTGCGGCTGGCCGTGGAGCCCGAACCCGGCTGCGTGATCGACGACGTGGCCGACGCGGTGCGGCTGCTGGGCGGGCGCGTGGACCCGGAGTTCGTCGGGCTGTGCCTGGACACCTGCCACCTGGCGGTGTCGTTCGCCGACCCGGTCGAGGCGGTGCGGTCCCTCGACCGGGCGGGGCTGCGCGTGGTCAAGGTGCAGGCCTCGGCGGCGCTGGAGCTGCTCGACCCGACCGACGCGGCCACCGCGCTCGGGCCGTTCGCCGAACCCCGCTACCTGCACCAGGTGCGCGCCTTCGGCCGCGGCGGCGTGCACCGGGCCGACGACCTGCCCGAGGCGTTCGCCGTGCTGCCCACCGACGGGCCGTGGCGCGTGCACTTCCACGTGCCGCTGCACGCCGACCCGCCCGCGCCGCTGCGCTCCACCACCGACGTGCTGCGGCAGGCGGTGGCGGCGGTCCGGGAGGTCGGCCACACCCCGGACGTCGAGGTGGAGACCTACACCTGGTCCGTGCTGCCCGGCGGCGTCGACGACCTGGCCGAGGGCATCGCGGCGGAGCTGGACTGGGCCCGGCGCAACCTGGAGGTGGTGGCGTGACGCTGGTCGTGCTCGACGTGGTGGGCATGACGCCCGCGCTGCTGCCGCACATGCCGAACCTGCGCGCGGTGGGGGAGAGGGGTTTCCGGGCCGAGCTGGGCACCGTGCTGCCCGCCGTGACCTGCTCGGTCCAGTCGACCTTCCTGACCGGCCTCACCCCGGCGCGGCACGGGATCGTGGGCAACGGCTGGTACTTCCGCGACCTGGGCGAGGTCTTCCTGTGGCGGCAGCACAACCGGCTCGTCCAGGGTGAGAAGCTGTGGGAGACCGCCCGCCGCGCGGACCCGGGTTTCCGGGCGGCCAACATCTGCTGGTGGTACGCCATGGGCGCCACCACGGACATCACCGTCACCCCGCGCCCGATCTACCACGCCGACGGCCGCAAGTCGCCCGACGCCTACGTCCGGCCGCCCGCCCTGCACGACGCCCTGGTCGACGAGCTGGGCGAGTTCCCGCTGTTCCAGTACTGGGGACCCACCGCCGCGCTGCGGTCCAGCGAGTGGATCGTGGGCGCGGCCCGCCGGGTGCTGGCCTCGGAGCGGCCGGACCTGCTGCTGGTCTACGTCCCGCACCTGGACTACGACCTCCAGCGCTTCGGGCCGGACTCGCCCCGAGCCGTTCAGGCGGCCCGCGACGTGGACCGCGCCGTCGCGCCCCTGCTGGCCGACGCCGAGCGGGCCGGGGCGACGGTCGTCGCGCTGTCGGAGTACGGCATCACGCCGGCCCGCCGCCCGGTCGACCTCAACCGCGCCCTGCGGCGCGCCGGGCTCCTCGAAGTCCACGCCCAGGCGGGCATGGAGTACCTGGACCCCTGGGCGTCGCGGGCCTTCGCCGTGGCCGACCACCAGGTCGCGCACGTCTACGTCCGCGACCCGTCCGACGTGGCCCGGGTCCGCGCCGTGGTCGGGGAACTGGCCGGTGTGGACGAGGTCCTCGACCGCGAGGGCCAAGCCCTGGTCGGCCTGGACCACGAGCGCTCCGGCGAACTCGTCGCCGTCGCCGAGCCCGATGCCTGGTTCACCTACTACTACTGGCTGGACGACGACCGCGCGCCCGACTTCGCCCGGGGCGTCGAGATCCACCGCAAACCCGGCTACGACCCGGCCGAGCTGTTCTTCGACCCCGCCGACCGGCTCGTCAAGGCCAAGGCCGCGCTCACCCTGGCGCGCAAGAAGGTGGGGCTGCGCTACGCGATGAAGGCCGTGCCCCTGGACCCGTCACCGGTGCGCGGCAGCCACGGCCGGCTGCCCGACCGGCCCGAGGACGGGCCCGTGCTGCTCTGCTCCGCGCCGCGCGCGCCCGAGGCCGTGGAGCGCGACGGCCGGCTGCCCGCCACGGCTGTCCGCGACCTGCTCCTGTCCCTGCGCGAACCGACCCGCTGACCCGGGAAATCCCGGCACGCCGCCCACTCGCCCCCGGTTCCCGCGCCGGCGCGGGAACCGGTCCGGGTCCTGTTCGACTCCGTGCGTTCCTGTCCGGTTGTGTCAGTGACAGGATTTTGGTCCAGACCATAACCTGGTGCGACGCCGCCGCTGTCCACCCCTGCCGAGTAGAGGAGTTCCGCTCGTGAGGACAGCACGAACGATCACCGCGACGGCCGCCGCGGCCATCGCCTCCGCAGCCCTGGCCGTCGCCGCACCGGGCGCCGCGCCCGCCACCGCCGGACCGGTCACCGACTGGGACCGGATGCTCGCCCAGCAGCCGCTGGTGCGCACCGCCGACGGGATCCAGGCCGAGGTGGCGCGCGGCGGGCACGCCGGGTTCGCCGGCCTGGTGCTGGAGGAGGACCACGTCGCGCTGTGGTGGAAGGGCGACGTGCCCGCCACCGTGCGCGACGCGGCGTCCCGGGGCGAGGCCCCGGTGACCTTCGAACCCGCCCGCCACTCCAACGCCGAGCTGCGCGAGGCCGCCAAGGTCGTGCAGGCGCAGCGCGGACCCGGCGTGCACGCGATCAAGGTGCCCGCCGACGGCAGCGGCCTCGTCCTGGGCGTCACGTCCGAGGCCGCGACCCGCGCCCTGCGCGTCGACGTGCCGGTGCGGACCGTGGTGGAGGAGCCGCTGGCGCCGGTGTCCCGGCAGAACGACGCGCCGCCGTGGAAGGGCGGCGCGACGATCGTGCTGGGCAACGCGGCCTGCACGTCGGGCTTCTCCGTCCGCAACGGCGACAACGCCCGGTTCCTGCTCACCGCGGGCCACTGCGGCAACCCCGGCGTGCGCGTCACCGACCCCACCGGCGAGCACATCGGCACGGCGGGCGCCAAGCACGGCGACCACGACATCATGCTGATCCCCACGGGCAACGTGGTGAACCAGCAGTACGTGGGCGGCGGGGACAGCAACTCCACCGAGGTCGTCCGCGGCTGGGGCGACGTCTACACCGGCGAGTACCTGTGCCAGTCCGGCGTCACCAGCGCCCGCGCCACCGGCGCGCCGGTCTGCAACATCAAGGTCCTCTTCTTCTACGCCGACCGCGAGGACCTGGTCGAAGGTGAGCAGATGAACGGCCAGCCGTCCGCGCGGCCCGGTGACAGCGGCGGCCCCGTGTACGGGCCCTCGTCGTCGGGCGGCGTGATCGCCAAGGGCACCGTGACCAGGGCGGCGGGCGCGCGGATCGGCTTCCAGGACTTCCGCACCGCCACGCGCGACTTCGGCGTCTACATCCCGCTGTGACGCACGGGCGCTCCGCGGGGGCGGGTGTCCCCGCGGAGCGCTCCGGTCACTGCTGCTGCGGCACCGGGTGGCCCTCGGAGGCCTGCACGACGACGATCCCCTTGCCGGACAGGGCGAGCTGGTAGGCCTCGCCCGAGCCCCGCCCGATGGCCGCGGCGAGCTTCGCCGTCTTGCGGACCGAGGACTGCAACGAGGTGGACCACAGGACCGCCGACTGCATGTCGACGTACGTCGGCACGTCCACGTCCAGCACGACCGGCGTCCCGAACGCCGTGACGGCGAGCGACCCGGTGCCCGTGAACGTCGTGTTGAACAGGCCGCCGCTGAGCATCGAAGCGCCCTCGACGCGGTTGATGTCCCACTTGAGGGTGTTCTCGAACGCCAGCACGTTCTTGCCGTTGACGGTGACGCCCTCGTCCTCCAGGTGGAGGATGAACACCTCGTCGGCGTCCTGGGCGAGGAAGACGTCGCCGCTGCCCGACACCTTCATCAGCGACATGCCCTCGCCGGTGAAGGCCTTCTTGAACAGCTTGCCGATGCCGCCGCTGCCCTCGTAGGCGAAGTCGACGTCACCCTGGTAGGCGACCATCGACCCCTGCTTGGCGAAGAAGAACCCGCCACTGCCGGTGAGGTCCACCTTGAGCATGCGGCTGTTCTGGAGCTGGAAGCTGCCGGGTTCGACGGACCGCTCGGCGTGGTCGAGGAGTGAGCTGCGCATGACCCGATAGTGCAGGTGTTCACCGGGACGTGCATCCCGTATCGGTTTTTCGGGTCGGCCGGCACCGGATCTGCCGGCCGGCGCCGGGTCCGCCGGGTCCGCCGGCGCCCCGGGCCCGCGCGGGCCCGAGGTTATGATCAAGTCCGCGCCAACCGAGGGAGCCGTCGTGTCTCGTGCCGGATCGATCGGGATCATGCTGCCCAGGGACCTCGGCGGCGCCGAGGTCCTGCCCTACGCGCGCCGCGCCGACGAACTCGGGTTCGACGAGCTGTGGGTGGTCGAGGACCTGGGCTTCCACGGCGGGATCGCCCAGGCCGCGGCGGTGCTGGCCGCGACCGGCCGGATCCGGGTCGGCATCGGGCTGCTGCCCGCGGGCGCGCGCAACGCGGCGTTCGCCGCCATGGAGGTGGCCACGCTGGCCCGCCTGTTCCCGGGTCGGGTGGACGTGGGCATCGGGCACGGCATGCCCGCGTGGATGCGGTCGGTGGGCGCGTGGCCGGCCGGCCCGCTGACGCTGCTGGAGGAGTACCTGCGCGCGGTGAAGGCCCTGCTGCGCGGCGAGGTGGTCGAGCGGGGCGAGCTGGTCGCGCTGGACGGCGTCCGGTTGGAGGAGGCGTGCCTGCCCGAGCACGTGCCGCCGGTCCTGGCCGGGGTTCGCGGCCCGAGGTCGCTGGCCCTGTCCGGTCGGGTCGCCGACGGCACGGTCCTCGCCGAGCCGACCACCCCGGAGTACGTGCGCGCCGCGCTCGGGCAGGTCGACGCGCCGGGGCCGCACCGGCTCGTGGGCTACAACGCGGCCGCCGTCGACCCCGACCGGGCGGTCGCGGTCGAGGCCGTCCGGGACGGGCTGGCGTGGATCGGCGAGCCCGACTGGGCGCCGCACCTGGCGCCGCTGCCGTTCGCCGACGAGTTCGCGGCGCTGCGCCGGGAGTGCGGCGGCCGCGAGGAGTTCGCGCGCCGGCTGCCCGAGGAGTGGGTCCGGCGGCTCGCGCTGGCCGGCACCCCCGACGACGTGCGGGCGCGGCTGGACGAGCTGTTCGCCGCCGGCCTGGACAGCGCCGTGCTCATCCCGGCGGCGGGGCAGACCCCGGAGCGGCTCGCCACCGTCCTGTGACGCGCGCCCGGGGCCTGCCCCCCCGCGAGGGCTCAGCCGCGCAGCGACCTGGGCAGCCCGAACGACGGCAGGAGCGAGTTGTCCGCGAACCGCGTCATCGCGCTGACCCGGTCGCCCTCCAGGGCCAGCACCAGCACCCCGTGCGCGCGCAGGACCGGGGTGCGCGGGTCGCGCAGGTAGCAGCCGAACGCCGGTTGGCCGTTCGCCCTCGTGGGGATCAGCGAGTACCGGTGGTCCTCGCGCAGCTCGATGACGCGGAGGAAGTGCCCGATGGCACCCGGGCCCTGGTACTCCAGCGGCGTCGGTGGCATGGTCAGCCACGCGTCGTCCGTCAGCACGGCCACGACGGCCTCGACGTCGCCGGCCTCGAACGCGCGGGCGAAGCGGTCGAGGACCCGGCGTTCCCGCGGCGAGCCCGGCAGCGGGGCGCTCTCCCGGTCGGCCACCGGCAGCTCGCGGGTCAGCACGGCCCGCGCCCGCTTCAGCGCGCTGGTCACGGCGTCCTCGGTGGTGTCGAGCAGGTCCGCGACCTCGGCGGCCCGGTACCCCAGCACGTCCCGCAGCACCAGCACGGCCCGCTGCCTCGGCGGCAGCTGCTGGAGCGCGGCCAGGAACGCCAGCGACACCGACTCGTTGACCTCGTACCGCGCCTCCGGGCCGGGCGCGCTGTCGGCGATGCCCTCCAGCAGCACGTCCGGGTACGGCTCCAGCCAGCTCGGCTCGCTCCGACGACGTGACGGCTCGGGCAACGGGACCCCCGATCGGCAGGCCGGGCGCTCGTGCGGGCGGCGCTCGTTCGCCCTCAGCGCGTTGAGGCAGCGGTTGGTCGCGATCCGGTAGAGCCACGTGCGCACCGACGCGCGCTCCTCGAAGCCGCCGATGCCGCGCCACGCCGCCAGCAACGTCTCCTGCACCAGGTCCTCGGCGTCCTGGACCGAGCCGAGGATGCGGTAGCAGTGCACCTGGAGCTCGCGCCGGTACGGCTCGACGAGCCCGCGGAACGCCTCGCCGTCCCCGGCCCGAGCCCTGCCCAGCAGGTCGTCGACCTGGCGCGGGGCGCGGTCCGGTGCACCGGCGTGCCCCGCCGGTGGGATCCCTCGCATGGTGGTTCCTCCTGTCCTGGTGGTCCTCTCGCACAGGTGGACACCGCCGGTGCCGGAAAGTGGGCGGTCACCCGGAGATCGCCCGAAGATCACCCTGAGATCGCCGGAGAAGATGGCGCGGGATCGCCCGCGACCGGGTCGTGCGGGTGGCAGCGCCCCGGTCACGGCTTCACCGCCGGTCCACGTCCGAGGGGCGCACGGCGGCGGCGGGTCAGTCCTCGACCAGGACCGGCTCGGTCAGCTTCGCGCCGTCCGCCCGGCCGACCAGGCAGGAGGAGGAGCGGTCGGAGGTGCGGTAGCCGTTCACGGTGCGCAGCCGCCACGCCTCGGCGGTCGGGATGAGCACCCAGAACCGCAGGGTGGCCTCCTTGTCCTCGCCCTTCACCCGGTCGGACAGGAACACCCGCGTGCACTCGGCGGCGACCCTCCTGGACAACTCCTCCACCGACGGGTACGGGGCCTCCTGCTCGTAGTCGGTGCCGTGGCCGACCGAGGCCATCACCTCCACGTCGTGCGGGCCGTAGCAGCCGACCTCCGCGCCGATCGGGATGTCGCCGACGCCCTTCGCCGGCACCCAGTTCAAGCAGCGGTCCTGGAACAGCATCAGGGTGTAGACGCCGATGTCCCCGTCGGGTCCCACGGTCAGCACCGGCTGCATGGCGGGCGACGACGTCGGGACGGCCGAGGACGGCCGGTCCTGGGCGGTGGTGACGCCGGTGGTGGTCGTCGTCCGGTCGGGGACGCCGAGGCTGAACTCGCCCGGGGGCAGGTAGTGCCTGAAGACCGTGAAGTACAGCAGGACCACCGCGCCGACCGCGAACAGCGGTGTCAGCGTCGCGGAGAGGACCCGGCCCGTCCGGCGCCGGGAGTCGGCCTCCGCACCGGGCGCCGCGGAGGAGGGCGCGGGCGGGGCGCCGGGGGATAACGAGGGTGAGGTGCCGGGCGAGAGCGCGGGTGCCGGGCCAGGCGAGAGCGCGGGCGGGGTGCCGACCGGGGGAGTGCGGACGGTCGGCGGGTCGACCGGCGCGGTGAAGTCCTGGTTGACGGCCAGCGCCCGCTCGACCAGCCGCCGCGCCCGGTCCGCCCGCAGGCGGAGTTCCGGGTCGGGTTCGAGCAGGCCGATGACCAGCTCGGCCAGCGGGCCCGGCGTCGACCGCGGTCGCGGGCGCTCGCCCATCACCGCGAGCAGGGTCGCCGACGTGGTCCCCCGCTCGAACGGGTTGTGGCCCTCGGTGGCGAAGAACAGCGTCGCGCCCAGCGCCCACAGGTCCCAGGCGGGCGAGGCCGGCCCGCCGGAGAGCCGTTCCGGCGACATGTACGCGGGCGAGCCGATCAGCGAGCCGGTGGCGGTCAGGCCGGGGTCGTCGAGCTGCTGCGCGATCCCGAAGTCGGTCAGCTTCGCCGAACCCCTCGCGGGCACCATCACGTTGCCGGGCTTGACGTCCCGGTGCACCACGCCCGCCTCGTGGGCGACCTCCAGCGCCGACAGCAGCTGCGCCGCGAGGGTGGCCGCCGCCCTCGCGTCGAGCGGTCCGCTCCGCTCGACCAGCTCGGCCAGCGTCGGGGCCTTGATCAGCTCCATCACGATGTAGGTCTGGTCGTCCTCCTTGATGAGGTCGTGGACCGTGACCACGGCGGGGTCGGCCAGCCGGCTGGAGATCCGCGCCTCGCGCAGCACCCGCTCCTGGTAGACCGCCCGCTCGGCGGCGGGCACGCCACCGGGGACCACCAGCTCCTTGACCGCGACGTCCCGGCCGAGCACGGTGTCCCGCCCGAGCCACACGACGCCCATGCCACCGCGACCCAGCTCGCGGATCAGCTGGTAGCGCCCGCTGCCCACCTCACGCATGGTCGGGAAGTCTCGCAGCACCGGACGGCGTTCGCCGAGGTGGACCGGCCACTGGTCCGGTCGGCGCAACGCGCCGCCCGGACCGGCGTCAGCGCCCCGGCAGCAGGCCGCGCGCGAACGCCGCCTGACCGACGTGCTGGAGGTCGTCCTCGACCACGCTGAGCAGCCGCACGGCCAGGGTCACCGGCGGGTCCCACGACTCGTCGACGACCCGCGTCAGGTCCCGCGCGCCCAGGCCGCGCACGTAGGCCTCGGTGCGCTCGTGCACCGCCCGGTGGTAGCCGAGCAGCAGGTCGGCGGTCGCGTCGACGGCGGCGACGTCCTCGCCGCCGTGCCCGTAACCGGTGTCCCGGGTGGGCAGCGGCAGGTCGAAGCGCCCGGCCCAGCCCCCGGCGGTCCAGACCTGCTCGGCGCCCGCCACCTCGGCCACGTGGTCGTCCTGCACGCGGGTCAGGTGCCAGACCAGCCAGGCGATCGAGTTGGCCGTGCCGCCGACGCGGTGCGCCAACTGCTGCGGCGCCAGGCCGTCCAGCACGCGCTCCACGGACCCGCGGACCCGCCCGAACCCGTCCACCAGCACGTCGACCGCGGTGACCTCGTCCACGGGCTTGCTCCCTCCGGTCGTCTGCAACGGTCTCGACGGGTCGGCGGCCCACCAGGGCGGCGGCGACGCCGCGCCGCGCACGGGGTCGGCCACGCGACCGGCCCACCGCCTACGGGGATCATCCCCCGGAAGCGGGTCCGGTGCTCTCCCTGACCTCCAGCCTGAACGGCGTCTGCACCCGTTCGGGCGGCCGGTCGGCGGTCTCCACGCGGCGGCGCAGCAGGTCCACGGCGGTGTGCGCGATGGCGGCCTTGTCCGGGGCGACGGTGGTCAGCGACGGGCGGTTGTAGCCGCCCTCCTCGTTGTTGTCGAACCCGACCACGGCCACGTCCTCGGGCACGCGCAGGCCGCGTTCGGCGGCGGTGCGCAGCACGCCGACGGCGAGCAGGTCGTTGAAGCAGAACACCGCGTCCGGCGGCTCGGGCAGCGCCAGCAGCTCCGCCATGGCCGCCGCGCCGTCCCGGCGGTGGTAGTTCAGGGCGGTCGCCACCAGCTCGTCCCGCAGCGGCAACCCGGCGGCGGCCAGCGCGGACCGGTAGCCCCTCAGGCGCTGCGCGGCCGTGCCGCGGTACGGGTGCGCGCCGATCGCCGCGATCCGCGTGCGGCCCAACGACACCAGGTGCCGCACCGCCTCCTCGGCCGCGCGCACGTTGTCGATGCCCACGCGGTCGAGGGGCAGGTCGACGGAGTGCTCGCCGAGCACCACCACGGGGATGCCGGGCGCGAGTTCGCCGAAGTCGCGGGCCTCCAGCGCCTCGGGGCTCACGATCGCGCCGTCGATGAGGTGCGTGCCGAGGGACGCCAGGGTCGCGCGTTCACCCTCCCGGGTGCCCCGGGTCTGCTCGATCAGCACGTTCCACTCGTGGGCCTGGGCCGCCTGGAGCACGAGCCCGGCCAGCTCGGCGAAGTAGGGCACCACCAGCTCCGGCAGCACCAGGGCCAGGAAACCGGTCCGGCCCCGGCGCAGGTTGCGCGCGCCCAGGTTGGGCCGGTAGCCCGTGGTGAGCAGCGCCTCCTCGACCCGGCGGCGGTTCTCGGGTCTGACGAACGCGTAGCCGTTGACCACGTTCGACACCGTCTTCACCGACACGCCCGCGAGCGCGGCGACGTCCTTCAACGTGGCCAACCACTGCCTCCATCCGGCCGGCGGTCCCGGGTAGAGCGGGGATGCTATCCGGGCCGACCTGGGGTTTACAACGTTGTACCAACGATGTAAAAAGTGGCCCGTGACGGAAGTCACGCACACCCGGATGAGGAGCCACCCATGTCGCAGTTCGTCCGCGCCGGTGCCGCCCTGGCGGCGGCGACCGTCCTGATGACCGCCTGCACCGCCCGTGAGAGCCAAACCGCCGCGGGCGGCAGCGCGGGCCCCGCCGCGTCGGCCGCGGCGACGCGGTCGGCCGGACCTGGGTGCTCGCGCGAGCAGCTGGGCTACCCGAGGATCGACGTCAAGGACGCGGTCATCGGGTTCTCCCAGTCCGAGAAGGAGGCCAACCCGTTCCGCACCGCCGAGACGGCGTCCATCAGGGACGAGGCGGCCAAGCTCGGCGTGCCCGAGGACAAGCTGCTGGTCACCAACGCGCAGAGCGACCTGAACAAGCAGGTCGGCGACATCAAGTCGCTGCTGGACCGGGGCGCGCAGCTGCTGGTCGTCGCACCGCTGAACTCCGACGGCCTCCAGCCGGCGCTGGACGCGGCCAGGGCCAAGAAGGTCCCCGTCATCACGATCGACCGCAAGGTGAACTCCGAGCCCTGCGCCGACTACCTGACCTTCATCGGCTCGGACTTCGTCGAGCAGGGCAAGCGCGCGGCCGAGGCGATGGCGGAGGTGACCGGCGGCGCCGGCAAGGTCGCGATCCTGCTCGGCTCCTCCGGCAACAACGTCACCACCGACCGCACCAAGGGCTTCAAGGACAACCTGCCGGCGGGCCTGGAGGTCGTGGCCGAGCAGACCGGCGAGTTCGACCGCTCCAAGGGCCAGGCCGTGATGGAGCAGCTCATCCAGAGCAACCCCGACATCACCGCCGTCTACGCGGAGAACGACGAGATGGGCATCGGCGCGGTCACCGCGCTGCGCGCCGCGGGCAGGAACCCCGGCCAGGACGTCAAGATCGTCTCCGTGGACGGCACGCGCAACGCCGTGCAGCTCGTCGCCGACGGCGCCTACAACGCGGTGATCGAGTCCAACCCGCGCTTCGGCCCGCTGGCGTTCCAGACCCTCCAGGACTTCGCCGACGGCAAGGCCATCCCGGAGACCGTGATCATCTCCGACGACCAGTACGACGGGTCCAACGCCGCCGCCAAGCTCGGGAACGCGTACTGATGGTGCTGGAGGTCGTCGACGTCACCAAGGAGTTCACGGGCGTGCGCGCCCTGGACCGGGTGTCGTTCGAGCTGGAACCGGGGGAGGTGCACGCCCTGGTCGGCGAGAACGGCGCCGGCAAGTCCACCCTCATCAAGGTGCTCACGGGCGTGCACCGCCCCACCTCCGGCACGGTGCTGCACCGCGGCGAGGCCGTGGAGTTCGCCCGGCCCGCGGACGCGCAGCGGGCCGGGATCTCCACGATCTACCAGGAGGTCAACCTCGTCCCGCTCATGAGCGTGGCGGACAACCTGTTCCTCGGCCGCGAGCCGCGTCGCCGCGGGCTCGTCGACCGGAAGAGGGCGCACGCCGACGCGGCCGAGCTGCTGGCCGGCTACGGCATCCGCGCCGACGTCCGCCGTCCCCTCGGGACGCTGGGCGTCGGCGCGCAGCAGATGGTCGCGCTGGCGCGGGCGGTGGCCGCCGACGCGCACGTGGTGATCATGGACGAGCCGACGTCGTCGCTGGAGCCGCGCGAGGTCGAGACGCTGTTCTCGGTCGTCGAGCGGCTGCACGAGCGCGGCATCGCGATCGTCTACGTCAGCCACCGCCTGGACGAGCTGTACCGGATCTGCGACCGGGTGACCGTGCTGCGGGACGGCAGGCGCGTGCACACCGGACCGCTGGCCGACCTGTCGCGCCTGGAGCTGGTGTCGATGATGCTGGGCCGCAGCGTCGGCGACCTCCGCGAGCACGGCGCCACCGCGTTCGGCGAGGACCACCAGGCGGGCCGCGAACCCGTGCTGGAGGCGAGGGGCCTGTCCAGCGGGCAGCGGCTGCGCGACGTGTCGCTGTCGATCCGGCCCGGCGAGGTCGTCGGCCTGGCCGGGCTGCTCGGCTCGGGCCGCTCGGAGACCGCGCGGGCGATCGTCGGCGCGCTGCCGCTGGACTCCGGCACCGTCCTGGTGGGCGGCGTCGAGGTCGGCTCGGGCGTGCCGGGCGCGATGCGCGCGGGCGTCACCATGCTCGCGGAGGACCGCAAGGCCGAGGGCATCATCCCGAACCTGTCCGTGCGGGAGAACATCGTGCTCGCCGCCCTGCCTCGGCTGTCGCGCTTCGGCGTGGTCAGCCGCGCCAGGCAGGACCGGATCGTGAACACCTTCATCGAGCGCCTGCGCATCAAGGTGTCCGGCCCCGAGCAGAAGGTCGCCGAGCTGTCCGGCGGCAACCAGCAGAAGGTGCTGCTCGCCCGGTGGCTGTGCACGCGGCCCAAGGTGCTGCTGCTCGACGAGCCCACGCGCGGCATCGACGTGGGCGCCAAGGCGGAGGTGCAGGCCCTGGTCGACGAGCTGGCGCGGGAGGGCTTGGCGGTGCTGCTGATCTCCTCGGAGCTGGAGGAGCTGCTGGACGGCGCGGACCGGCTGCTGGTGCTCAAGGACGGCGCGGTCGTGGATGAGCTGGCCGGGGACCGGCTCACCCGGGACGACGTGCTCGCGGCGATCGCGGCGGATGAGTCGTGACCGCCCTCGCGCTCGACCGCCGGCGCGCCGCGCGGTGGCTCCAGGAGTACGGCGTGTACGTCGCCGTCGCGGCGCTGCTGCTGTTCAACGTCGCGTTCACGGCGAACTTCCTGTCCGTCGGCAACTTCCGCACCCAGCTGGTCCAGGCCGCGCCGGTGTGCATCGTCGCGCTGGGCATGGCCCTGGTCATCGGCACCGAGGGGGTGGACCTGTCGGTCGGCGCGGTGATGGCGCTGTCCGCCGCCCTCGTCCCGCTCTACCTCGGCTACGGCCCGCTGCCCGCGGTGGCGATCGCGCTGGCCGCCGGGCTCCTGGCGGGCGCGTTCAACGGCGTGCTCGTCGCCCACCTCGGCATCCAGCCGATCGTGGCGACGCTGGCGCTGCTCGTCGGCGGTCGCGGGCTCGCGCTGGTGATCGCCGACGGGCAGCTCGTGCAGGTCCACGACCCGACCTTCCTGTGGCTGGGCACCGGCGACGTGCTCGGCGTCCCCGTCAGCGTCCTGGCGGCGGGGGTGTTCGCCGCGGTCGTCGCCCTGCTGGTGAGTCGGACGACGTTCGGCAGGCAGGTCGTGGCGATCGGCGGCAACCGGGCGGCGAGCACCCTGGCCGGCCTGCCGGTGAAGCGCACGCTGGTCGGCGTGTACGCGATCTGCGCGGTGCTGGCGGCCGTGGCGGGCGTCCTGTCCACCGCGCGCCTGTCGGCGTCGGACCCGGCGGACGTCGGCCTGCTCATGGAGCTGTCCGCGATCACCGCCGTGGTGGTCGGCGGCACCCCGCTGACCGGCGGGCGCGTCCGCGTCCTGGGCACCGTGACGGGCGCGTTGCTCATGCAGCTCGTGGCGGCCACCCTGATCAAGCACGACCTGCCCTACTCGTCCGCGCAGATGGCGCAGGCCGCCATCATCGTCGGCGCGGTCTACGTGGCGCGTGAGCGGAGCAGCCGATGACCGTCGAGACCCGTGTGCGCCGGGCGTCCTGGGTGAGCGCGCTCCAGCGCCAGGGCGCCGCCGTGGCGCTGGTGCTGGTGGTGGTGGTCGCCTGGATCGGCTTCCCGCGGTTCGGCAGCCCGGACAACCTGCGCGACATCGCGTTGCAGAGCTCGTTCCTGGCGATCATCGCGCTGGGCATGACGTTCGTGATCATCACCGGCGGCATCGACCTGTCGGTGGGATCGGTGTACGCGCTGGGCGGCGTGCTCGCGGCCTACGGCTCGCAGTGGGGCTTCCTGGCCGCCCTGCTGCTGCCGCTGGTGGTGTGCGGGCTCATCGGCCTGGTCAACGGCCTGCTGGTGGCGCGGACGGGCATGGCGCCGTTCATCGTCACGCTCGCCACGCTGCTGTTCGCCCGCGGCCTGCTGCTGGCGATCACCTCCGAGGGCGCCACGACCTACCGGGTCGACGACGGCTCGCCGTTCCTGGAGCTGGGCCGGGGCACGGTCCTCGGGTTCGGCTACCCGGTGTTCGTCGCGCTCGCGCTGTGCGCGGCGGGCGGGGTCCTGCTCCGCCGCACCGCGTTCGGCCGGTCGGTGTTCGCCGTGGGCGGCGCGGAGCACTCCGCGCTGCTGATGGGCCTGCCGGTGGCCCGGACCAAGGTCCTGGTGTACGTGATGTCCGGCCTGCTGTCCGGCCTCGCGGGCGCGCTGACCGCCTCCTACCTCCAGTCCGGCGTCACGGTGATCGGCGTCGGCCTGGAACTCGACGCCATCGCCGCGGTCGTCATCGGCGGCACCCTGCTGACCGGCGGCATGGGCACGGTGCTGGGGACGGTGATCGGCGTGGCGCTGCGCACCGTGATCCAGAACGTCATCAACCAGGTCGGCACCCTCGACAGCAACTACCAATCCGTGGTCAGCGGCGCGTTCCTGCTGGTGGTGGTCGTGCTCCAGCGCTCGCTGGCCAAGTCGCCCGACCGAAGATGACCGCGCGGCGGACCCCGGTCCGCCGCGCGGGGCTCCCCGCTGTGCCCCCTGACCTGTTCCCCCGTCACCCGGAGCAGCCCATGATGACCGCTCTCCTGAAATCAGCCCTGGCCGCGCTGCTGGCCGGCGGCGCGCTCACGACACCCGCGCCGGCGGCGGCCGCCGCGCCCGACCTCCCGACCGCCGTGGCGGGCAACCCGTTCGTCGACGGCTGGTACGCCGACCCGGACGTCGCGGTGTACGGCGGCCGGTACTGGGTGTACCCGACGACGTCGAAGCGCTACGCCGAGCAGACCTACCTCGACGCGTTCTCCTCGACCGACCTGGTGCACTGGACCAAGCACCCGAACGTGCTCACCACGGCGGACGTGTCGTGGGCCGAGTACGCGGTGTGGGCGCCCGCGCCCGTCGCCCGCAACGGCCGGTACTACCTGTACTTCGCCGCCAACGACATCCAGGGCGACTCCCAGCTCGGCGGCATCGGCGTGGCCGTGGCCGACCGCCCCGAGGGCCCGTACCGCGACGCCATCGGCACACCGCTGATCCCGGCGTTCCACAACGGCGCGCAGCCCATCGACCAGGACGTCTTCATCGACGACGACGGCCAGGCGTACGTGTACTACGGCGGGTGGGGCCACGCGAACGTGGCGAAGCTCAACCCCGACATGGTCAGCCTGGGCGCGTTCGCCGACGGCAGCACGTTCAAGGAGATCACGCCGTCGGGCTACGTCGAGGGCGCGCAGATGTTCAAGCGGAACGGCCGGTACTACCTGATGTGGTCCGAGGGCGGTTGGACCGGCCCGGACTACTCGGTGTCCTACGCCATCGCCGACTCGCCGACCGGGCCGTTCGCCAAGCTGGACGAGGTGCTCGCGCAGGACCCCGCGGTCGCCCGCGGCTCGGGCCACAACTCGGTGCTCAACGTGCCGGGCACCGACACCTGGTACGTCGTGTACCACCGCCGGCCGCTCAGCGAGACCGACGGCAACCACCGCCAGCTCGCCTACGACCGGATGAACTTCAACGCCGACGGCACCATCCAGCGGGTCACCATGCGGGTCCAGGACAACTTCGCCGACGACAACACCTACGGCTGGCGGACCCACGGCGGCTCGTGGACGGCGTCGGGCGGGCGGTTGCAGGCGGGCGGCTCCGCCGGCGGCAAGGCGTTGCTGGACACCAACTCCCGCGACTTCACCCAGGACACCTCCGTGTCGATCGCCTCGGGCCGGGGCGACGCGGGCGTGGTGTTCCGGGCGACCAGGCCCGCGGTGGGCGTGGACGCCTACTCGGGCTACTACGCGGGCATCAGCCCGGCCGGCCGGGTCGTGCTGGGCCGCGCCGACAACTCCTGGACCCAGCTGGGCGCGGCGGCGCTGACCGTCCGCCCCGGCGCGACCCACCGGCTGCGGGTCACCGCGGTCGGCGCGTCGATCAAGGTCTACGTGGACGACATGACCACGCCGAGGATCAGCGTCACCGACACGACCTTCGCGTCCGGCGCGAACGGCGTGCGCGTGTTCAACACCGCGGCGGCCTTCGACGACGTCGTGGTGCGCCCCGCCGGCTGACCGCAGCCCCCCGCACCGCCGCCGCCGCACCGCCGCCGCCCGTGAAGCCCGCCCGTACCGCACCCGAAGGAGCCCCATGCGCAGTCTCGTCGCCTCGGCGGCGGCCGTGCTGGCACTGGCCGCCGGCCTCGCCGCCGCGCCCGTCGCCACCCCCGTCGCGTCCGCGGCCGTCGTGCCCAAGGCACCGCCGCTGACCACACCGTGGACCGGCCAGGTGTCCACGACCAACCCCCTGCCCGAGTACCCGCGCCCGCAGATGACCCGACCGGACTGGCAGTCGCTCAACGGCGAGTGGCAGTTCCTCAACCCGGCCACCGACGGCGCGGGCAACGTCAACCGGTACGCCGCGCCGCCGCTCGGCCAGACCCTGCCCGAGCGCATCCTGGTGCCCTACCCGGTGGAGTCGGCGCTGTCGGGCATCATGCGCAACGACAACCGCGACCTGATGTTCTACCGCCGCACCTTCACCGTCCCGCAGGCCTGGAGCGGCCGGCGCGTGCAACTGCACTTCGGCGCGGTCGACTACGAGGCCACCGTCTGGGTCAACGGCACGCAGGTCACCACCCACAAGGGCGGTTACGACCGGTTCGAGGTCGACATCACCCCGCAGCTCAACGGCGGCACGAACGAAATCGTCGTGCGCGTCTACGACCCGACCGACGGCCGCGGTGAGAAGCAGCCGGTCGGCAAGCAGGTCAACAACCCCAGCGGCATCTTCTACACGCCGTCGTCGGGCATCTGGCAGACCGTCTGGCTGGAACCCACGCCCACCTCGTCGGTCTACTCGGTCGACATCTACCCGAACCTGGCGAACAACACCGCCCGGGTCCGCGTCTTCACCCGCGGCGACGTCTCCGGGCACACCGTGCTGGCGGAGGCGATGGCCGGGTCCACCGTCGTCGGCACCGCGACGGGCGGCTTCACCGAGTTCTCCGTGCCCGTCCCGAACGCCCGCCGCTGGTCGCCCGACGACCCGTACCTCTACGACCTGCGGGTCTCGCTGCGCAACGCCTCCGGCGGCGTCGTGGACCGGGTCGTGGGCTACTTCGGCATGCGCGAGGTGGGCAAGAAGGTGCTCAACGGCGTCATGCGGCCCACGCTCAACGGCGAGTTCGTCTTCCAGGTCGGCACCCTGGACCAGGGCTTCTGGCCCGACGGCCTCTACACCGCGCCCACCGACGCGGCCCTCGCCTTCGACCTCCAGAAGCACAAGGACCTGGGCTTCAACATGGTGCGCAAGCACATCAAGGTCGAACCCGCCCGCTGGTACCACCACGCCGACCGGCTCGGCCTGCTGGTGTGGCAGGACGTCCCCTCCACGCCGACGTCCGACGCCAACCGGACCCCGGCGCAGATCGCGCAGTTCGAGACCGAGGCCCGCGAGATCGTCGACGAGCACCGGTTCTCCCCGGCGGTCGTCGCCTACGTGCCGTTCAACGAGGGCTGGGGCGAGTGGAACCTCGCCGACACCCGGCGCGTCACCACCGACCTGGAGAACCACGACCCCACCCGGCTGATGAACGCGCACAGCGGCTACAACTGCTGCGCCTCCAAGGGCGACCCCGGCACCGGCGACATGGTCGACTGGCACGCCTACACCGGACCGGACGCGCCGAACCCGTCGACGACCCGGTTCTCCGTGCTGGGCGAGTTCGGCGGCATCGGCCTGCGCAACCCCGGCCACGAGTACAGCCCCAACGGCCAGTTCTTCGCCTACGAGCAGGTCTTCAGCACCGCGCAGCTCAACGACCGCTACACCGGCATGGTCCGCGACGTGCGGCAGCTGATGACCACCAAGGGCCTCTCCGCCTCCGTCTACACCGAGATCACCGACCTGGAGGGCGAGTACAACGGCCTGTTCACCTACGACCGGCGCGTGCAGAAGGTCGACACCAACCAGGTGCGCGCCGCGCACACCGACCTGATCAACGCGTCGCGCAACCTCAACTCGCCGGTCGCCCTGACCCTCGGCCACGTCCGCTCGTTCCGCGTGACCACGACCGGCTACACGGACAGGTACCTGCGGCACTCGAACTCCGCGGCCCGCACGGACGTCATCACCGTCGCGAGCGCCGACGGGGCGCGCCAGGACGCGTCCTACCGGACGGTCGCCGGCCTGGCCGACCCGCGCTGCCACTCGTTCGAGTCGGTCAACTCCCCGGGCCGCTACCTGCGGCACGCCGACAGCCGGGTGCGGGTGGACGGCGACACCGGCGGCTCGTTCCGCGCGGACGCCACCTGGTGCGCCCGGCCCGGCCTGGCGGCGGGCGGCACGTCGTTCGAGGCGCTCAACCACGCCGGCGCCTACCTGCGGCACTACGCGGAGGGGGTGTACCTGGCGCGCAGCGGCGGCCCGAACCCGTGGGACACCGCGACCGGCTTCGCCGCCGACGCCACCTGGAACGCGGCCGACCCGGCGCTGTGGCGCAGCTCGGTGTCGCTGCCCACGGACGTGCGCCGGTCGCTCCAGGTCACCACGTGGGGCCACACCGACCGCTACCTGCGCCACGCCGACAGCCTCGCCTACACGGAGGTCGTCAACGCGGGCAGCAGCGCCCTGCTCAAGGCCGACGCGACCTACACCGTCCGGCGCGGGCTCGCCGACTCGTCCTGCTACTCGTTCGAGTCGGTGAACTTCCCCGGCCAGTTCCTCCGCCACACCTCGGGCCGGGTGCGCAACTCGCCCGACGACGGGACGGCGCTGCTCCGCGCGGACGCGACGTTCTGCGCCCGACCCGGCGTCGGCGGCACCGGCGTGACGTTGGAGTCGATCAACCTCCCCGGCTCCTTCCTGCGCCACTACGAGTCCCAGGTCTACATCGCCTCCGGCGGCGGCGCCGGCGCCGACCGACCGCAGACCCTCACCGCCGACAGCAGCTGGAACCTCGCGGCGCCCTGGGCGCCGTGACCGACCCGCCGGTCCCATCCGACCGGCCGCGCGGCCCCGCCGCGACCCCCGTGGTCGCGGCGGGGCCGTCGTCGATTCGCGGTGCGCCTCCGGGAAGGTTTTCCGGAGCTTCGTGGAACCGCAGTGCGGATAAGACCTTCAAATTTTCACCCGTAAGGGCGAGCGGGGATGTGCGAAGTGTCGCCGCAGTACTGCGGAAGTAATCCTCGCATTTCACGCGATCGTGAGGGCCCGGATAACCCGTTCCGCCCATTGCCCGATCGGATTGGCACACGCTAAGTTGGTTTTGCGCCCTGGTGGGGGTGATTCTGGTCCGGGGGGAATTGGAACGGCATTGTTCGGAATCGGCCGGAATGCGCGTCCGCGTCGTCGCGTGGGAGGTTCCTGTCCATGGATTTCGATGTCGTGCTCGGCATCGACTCGGCGAGTTTTTCGGCCGGCGTCGACCAGCTCAACAAAGATCCGAAATCGCACGACGAATTCTTCAAGGGGGAATACGAGGGCAACAACGCGCAGGGCACCTGGGAGGTCGTCGACCAGTCGCCCGCCTTCGAGTTCCGGCCGCCCACCGCCGACAAGTGGCAGGGGTCCATCGGCCCGGACGGCAGGCACCCGACCGGCGACCCGCCGACCGACAACGTCTTCCTCCTGTCGATCCCCAGCCTGCGGCTCGACGCCACGATCGGCGGCCAGGCGCTGCCCGAGGTGTCCCCGGCCGTCGAGTTCTACGCGCGGGCCGTGCTCGACTCCGGCACCGCGTCGCTGACGCCGCTGGCCATCTGGGCGGACGAGTCGCAGCTGTCGGCCGCGGAGAAGGCGATCGTCAACGGCATCGTGCTGCCCCAGGTGTTCCAGAAGCTCAGCACCGTCCTGAGCGGCCACGCCGTGCCGCCCCAGAAGATCACCTTCGGCGGCTCCACCCTCGAACTCACCCTCGCCGCCGTCCTCGTCACCGACTCGCACCTGGTCGTCGTGGCCACGGCCGACACCTCGACGGCCACGACCCTGCCCTCCGCGTGGCCGGACCAGCCGGTGTTCGCGATCGTCAACCACGACTTCGCCCAGCACCTGGCGGCGAGCGCGGCGGAGGCGCACAAGGGCGTGACGCTGCTCGACGAGCAGTCCTCGAACGCCGCGGCGTCGCTCTCGGCCAAGGCGGTCCTCAACAGCGTGGACGACATCGCGATCAACCAGGGCGACGCCACGTCGTGGTCGGCCGCCCTCGACGTGTCGTTCGACGTGTCGGCCTCCGTGCTCGGCGCCAAATGCGCCCTCAAGAAGTCCAGCGACAGCCTCTGAACCCGGCACCCAGGACGGTGAGCGCGATGCAGTACAAGGTGACCCTGACACCGCCGAAGCCGGTGTTGACCGTGACGGTGGCGGTGGCGCCCGACTCGGCCCAGAAGTTCTCCGCCAAGGTCACCGCCCTGGACCTGACCAAGGCGGACCTGCAACCCGACGGCAACCCCATCGACAAGGCCCTGGCGGCCGCGGCCAAACCACTCGTCCAGGCCCTGGTCGACAAGGTCCCGCCGATCATCGTCGACGCCGTGAAGGACAAGAGCGTCTCCTTCGACCTCGACCAGCCCATCGGCTACAAGGTCACCGCCGGGGACGTGCCGATCACCCTCACCGCGACCAACCTCGTCCTCGGCACCCACGAGGGCCACCTGCTGGTCACCGGTGGGATCGAGGTGGCCCCGTGACCGCGCCCGGCCCGCTGTCCGTGCCCACCCCGCCCGACTTGCCGCTGGCGCGCACGGTCGAGATGCCCGAGCACGTCGGCTACCCGTCGGGCGCGCTGTCCCTGCGGTTCGCGGAACTGACCGTCGAGGCGGAGGAGCCGCCGAGCGCCGTGCCGGTGTCGGACGGCGACCGCACGATCGTCGCGCTGCCGCCGCTGGTCGTGCGGGCGCGGTACGCGATCGACGCCAGGCCGGACCCCGTCGCGACCGTCGACGCCGGCGGCGACCTGTCGGTGCTGCCGGACCAGGCCACCGCGCCCCGGTCCGCGGACGAGCCGGACGCGCACCCGGAGTGGCTGGAGAACGCCCGGAACCAGCACATGGAGCTGGCGCAGACGAGCAACGGCCGCAGCCTGCTCAGCACCTACGACCAGCACAAGGACGTGTACGCGGAGCTGTTCGACCAGAGCCAGAGCACGTTCACCGACGACATCTGGACCGCCAACGGCGGCACGGCGCAGATGGCGGCCGACACCCACGAGGCCGTCGGCACGGGCGAGGGCGTGATCAACGACTCCGCGAAGACCTACCCGGACCCCTACAGCGGAGACCTGAACAGCTACAACGTCAACGCGTTCGTCCGGCAGAACGCCGTCGCCGTCTACACCCTCGCCCTCGATCCGGAGGACAACCCCACCCAGGGCAAGTACTACGACGCCGTCCAGGCCGTCTACGGCTTCGCGATCGCGGTGAACGACACCAGGAACGACAAGACCAGCACCACCCCGATGACCAGGGACGACGTCTACCAGGCGGTGGCCGACCACTCGGGCGAGGTGTCGGCCGAGGCCGTCCGCAGCCGGATGGCCGCGCTGCTGAACCCGTTCTCCGACGACGTCTGGGAGGGCTGGGACGACGACGAGCGCGACCTGATCCGGGAGTTCCACCGCCGGGCGCGGGCGGGCCGCGAGGCGCTGCGCGCCGCCGCCGTGCCGACCGCCCTGTTCGAGGGCGCGGGCAGCGGCCGGGTCGCCGGCGCGTCCGCCGTGACCGACGCCTCCGGCGCGGTGCGGGTCGAACTGCCGCACTTCGAGGTCGTCCTGGACGACACGGCGTGGACCGGCGCCGCCGCCGGCGTCGCGCGGGACCGGCTCAACGCGGCCGGGTTCCTCGCGGACCTGGTGCGCGACGCCGTCGCGGAACGGCTGCGCGCCGCGGTCGCCGAAGGGGACCCGACCCTGCTCGCGGACCCCGGGCGGTGACCGCCGCCGGGGCAGGTCCGCCGGTGACCGCCGCCGGGGAGGCGCCGCCGGTCACCGCGCTGCGGCCGGGTCCGCGGACCGACCCGGTCGCGGAGGCCTGGCGGACGCTGCTGCCCGCCGACCTCGACCGGTACCACGCGCTGCTCGACGAGGCGCTCGCGCCGCAGCGCGACTACCTCACCGACGCCGAACGCGCCCTCTACCAGGGCGGCAAGAAACTGCGCCCGCTGCTGCTGGCCCTGTCCGCGCACCTGGTGCACGGGCCGGGCGAGCTGCCGGACAAGGTCGCCCGCGGCGCGGTGTCGCTGGAGATGCTGCACGTCGCCACCCTCATCCACGACGACGTGGTGGACGAGTCCGCGGTCCGGCGCGGCGTGCCGTCGGTCAACTCCGCGCGCGGACCCGGCCAGGCGATCATCGTCGGGGACATGCAGTTCGTGCAGGCCGTGCGCGGGTTCGTGGAGTGCATCGACACCGAGCGCGACCTCGGCCTGGTGAAGTCCGTGCTGGACGTGGCCTACCGGATCTGCTGCGGCGAGCTGGACGAGCTGCGCGTCGACCCGTCGTGGAGCACCGAGGTGCTCCTGGAGCGCTACTGGCGCACGATCGACCGCAAGACCGCCGTGCTGTTCGCGCTCGCCTGCGAGTCCGGCGTCGCGCTGGTCGACGGCCGCACCCGGGACGTGCGGCGCATCGGCTACTACGGCCGCCGCGTCGGGCGCGCGTTCCAGGTCATGGACGACCTGTTCGACCTGACCCAGGACGAGTCGGCCTCCGGCAAGCCGCGCGGTGTCGACCTGGCGCGCCGCCGGTTGTCCCTGCCGATCGTGTACGCGATGGAGGAGTTGGGCGACGGGCACCGGCTGAGCCGGTTCCTGCGCGGCGGAGCGCCCGCACCCGACGACCTGACCCCGCTGGTGGACGACGTCCGCGCCACGGCGGGGTTCGCCCGCGCGTACGCCGACGCCCGCACGCAGGCGCTGGACGCGCTGGAGTACCTGCGCCCCTTCCCCCGCAACCCCTACCGCGACGCGCTGGAGCGGATCGCGCTGCACGTGGTCGACCGAGGCCGCTGACCGCCACACACCACCGGGAGCAGACCGTGGGCGAAGGCTTGTTCCGATTCGTGTTCAACACCCTCCAACCCAGGATGGCGCAGGCGGGCACCAGGTTCTACCTGCCCACCGTGCTCACCGACCTCACCGACGACGGCGGCGACAGGGTGCTGCCGCCGCACGCCGACCGGTGGCAGCTCGGGACCCTGACCGGCGACACCGGCACGAGCGTCACCGGCCTGCTCGTCTCCGGGTTCAACGCCACCTTCGGCCGCGAGATCAAGAAGGGTCAGATCGACCCGCCCGTCACGCTCGGGCAGTTCAAGGGCATCCCGACACCGGGGCAGGAGGAGCCGACCCTGGACGTCTCGGACGCCACCGTCGACGGCCTCCAGAACGCCCGCCTGGAGCCCGAGCTGACGGTGACCCGCGAGGGCGCCGGCTACCGCTCCCGGGTGACCATCGCGTTCGGGACCTTCCCGGACCTGCCGCAGGCGGTCACGCTCACCGGCACCTACCGCCTCGCCCAGTCCATCAGCATCGAGGACACCAAGACGAAGCAGGTCACGACCGAGCACCACACCGCGCCCTTCGACTGGCCCACCTTCGTGGCCGCCGGCTCCGGCACGTTCCAGGTGTCCGTCACCGACCTGTGGGCCGACGTCGACTGGACCCTCACCCTGGACGGCGAGGGGCAACCCGCCGTCGGGATCGACGCGCTGACCGTGCGCGGCGCGGCGGAGGACGGGCACCCGACCCTGACGCTCGACCAGCTCACCCCTGAGCCGAACAACCCCTACGCCGACCCGAGCATCTGGAAGAACGCCGCCACGGAGGCGTTCACCAGCGCCCAGGGGCAGGCCGAACTCGTCGCGCGCATCCAGGACACGCTCAACCAACCCGACAACCGCGACGACCTGGCCCGCGGGCTGACCACGAACCTCCGCTCGGTGCTGGACCGGACCGTCGGCACGGCCTCCGGGTCGGCCTCCGTGGACGACAACCTGTTCGACCGCTTCCGCGCCGCGGTCAACGACCCGGGCAGCGACTACTACCTGCCCGCCGCCGTCTTCGGGATCACCTCGCCGACGCTCGACCCGTACTCCCCGGACGAGATCGACTTCCAGGTGGACGTGCTGGGCACGCCGACCTCCGTCACCCTGACGGACAACCGGATGGTCGGCGCGGCCAACGCGCTGACCCCGGCCGGGAACCTGGCGTTCGACCCGGGCGTCACGGCCACCGCGCTGCTGTCGACCCTGCCGGACGGCACCGAGGTGGAGGTCCGCGACCCCGAGGGGCGGCAGGAGGACCGGACCCTGACCGCGCCGCTGACGCTGACCGGGACCGCGACCGTCACCATCAGCGACCAGGACCCCTTCGACGGGCCCTACACCGTCACGGTCTCCCACGCCTCGGTCGACATCACCCTCCCGACCAGCGGCGGCTCGCACAACGCCCTCGACACCCTGACCATCACGTGCACGGCCCTCGCCGTCAGCGCCGACACCGACGACATCACCGTCGACGCGGACATCGGTGACGGCTTCAAGCAGGTCATCAACGACCAGCTGAACCAGCCGGAGAACAAGCGGGAGGTGCTGGACCGGGTCAACGAGGAGATCGGCGACCGGGACTTCCTGACCCGGTTGGGCGCGACGATCACCACCAACGTCCGCGCGATGCTCACCGAGCGCCTGGACGGGTGAGCCGTGGCGACCTCGCTGGACGAGCTGGAGCGCGCCGTCGATGCCCTCGTCACCGGCAGCGGTCCCGGGCGCACCTTCGCGATGGCGCCCGACGCGCTGGGCTCGGAGGGCATCCGAGCCCTCGTCGCCGACTCGTTCCCGCTGACCGGCGGCGAGTGGGTGCTGACCGCCGTGGACGGGCCGGACCGGCGGGGCGACGCGGTCGTGCTGACCGGCACGTCCACGGCGCTGCTCGGCCTCGACGCGCCCCGCCTGGAGCTGACGTTCGACCTGGCGGACCAGGGGAGGGCCGCGCTGCTGGTCGTGCTGACCCCGGACGACTGGAACCCGGGCGTGTCCTTCCCGTCGTGGCGGCAGACCGCGCCGGCGCTGGTCGACCTGGTGTTCGACCGACCCCGGCTGGAGTGGTCGAGCACCGCCCGGCCGACCGCCGAGGCGGGGCTGAACCTGGTCGCGGACGAGGTGCTGAAACAGGGGTCGCTGGCCTCGCTCGCCACGTTCCGGGACCTGCGGCTGCTCGGCCCGCGCGGCCCGGTCGGCGGCGGTGACGCGCCGACCGCCCTGATCGCCACCCGGCCGCCCGCGGCGCTGTCGGTCGGCGGGCTCTCGCTGCCGCTGACGTTCACGGCGATCGCGGCGGCGGAACCCGGCCCGTGCCTGGGGTTCGACAGCGACATCGCCATCGGGCACGGCGTGCCGGACGTGCCGGTGTCGGCGCGCACCGGCGACCTGCGCGCCTACCTCGTCCTGGACGCCGACCTCACCGACCCGTCCCGGCACGCGCTGTCGGCGTTCACGGACTTCCTGCACGGGGCGCAGGTCGCCGACCTGGTCCGGGACGTGCTGACCGTGCCGGAGCTGATCGTGCTGCGCCACCTGAGCGCGGTCGCCGGGCTCGCACCGGCCCGGCTGGCGTCGGTCGCGCTCACCGTCGGCACCGGCCAGGCCCTGGAGATCATCCCCGGCCAGGTGTCCGTCCCGGACGTCGAACTCACCTTCACCGTCGAGGACCCGGCCGGGAGCAGGGACGTCTCGGCGCTGCTGGCCGGCACGTTCCGGTTCCTCGACGCCTACGACGTCGACGTCTCGGCCTACTACTCGGCGTCCAGCATCGCGTTCACCGGCGCGCTCGACCCGGACACCCCCGTGCCGCTGTCGGAGGTCGTGCGCGAGTTCCTGCCGAACTCGACCTGGCTGCCCGACCTCACCCTGAACCGGCTGGAGCTGTCGGCCGACCTGCGCAGCGGGCAGTACTCGTTCGGGCTCGCGGTGGCCGACGACTGGCCGGTGCCGGTCGGTGCGGCGACGTTCCACCTCACCGGGGCCTCGCTGGACCTCGCCTACCGGTCGAGCGCGGGTTTCGACGGCGCGATCACCGGGCAGGCCGCGCTCACCGGTCGCGGTGGCGAACCGGTCGCGACGTTCGCCGCGTCGCTCGCGGTGCGCTCGACCGGGTTCGAGCTGAAGGGCGAGGTGGCGGAGGTGTCGCTGACCGCGCTCGCCGCCGCGTTCGCCGACGCGGGCGTGCTCTCCACCTCCGGCCTGCCCGGGATCACCCTCGACCGGGCCGCCGTCGTCGTGCGGCAAGGCAAGGAGTCCGGGCGCGAGGCCCGCCTCACCGGCGCGGCGAGCTACGAGTTCTCGGCCACCGCCTCGATCGACGTCGCGCAGTTCGGGCAGGCCCACCTGGTGCTCGCGGCCCGTCGCGCCGGTGCCTCGGCGGTGCGGCTCGCCTACGCGGGCATCGCGGCGGACGGCACGGGCCAGGCCGGGTTCCTCGTGGGCGTCGTCGTCGCGCCCGACTGGAACCCGGGCTCGATCTGGTCCGACCTCGGCGGGGTGTTCGACCACCTGGCCGTCCGCGAAGCCTCGCTGCTGCTGTCCACCGACCGGTGGACCGAACCGCTCCCCGACCTGCCCGACCTGCCGTACCCGGTCGAGAAGGGCGTGACGTTCGCCGGCTCGCTGCTCCTCCAGGACGCGCTGGGCGACCTGGCGGAGGTGCTGCCGCAGGGCGTCGAACTCGACCTGGCCGCGCGCATCGACACCACCACCCCGCTCGACTCCGACCTCCGCGCCACCCTCCCGCACCCCGGCGCCATCGGGTCGGTCGAGTTCACCGCGCTCGTGGTGACCCTGGCGCCGAAGGCGTTCACCCTCGAAGCGGACGTGAAGTTCACCGTGCACGGCGAGACCCTCCACCTCGCCGGCCGGGGCGTGATCACCCTGGAGCCGCCGGCGCTCACCCTGTCCATCACCGTCGAGCACTGGAAGAACCCGTTCGGCATCGGCGGGCTCACCGTCGACGAGTTCGGCCTGAGCCTCGCCGTCGACTCCGCCGGCCTCACGATCGGCCTGCTCGGCAGGTTCCTCATCGGCGCCGGGCCGGACGCCTTCGCGCTCACCGTCGGCGGCGAGGTGACGGACTTCGAGGAACCCAGCGCGTTCGTGTTCAGCCTCGACCCGACGAGTCCCGCTGGGCTGACGCTGGCCCAGGTCGTCGGCCAGTTCACCGGGACGGACCTCGACGGCGTGCCGCTGCTCGGGGACATCACCATCCGCCGGCTGCACTGCTACGTGGTGGCCGACCCCAACGGCTGGACCGCGCCCGACCGGCACGTCTACCCCGAGGGCCTCGGGCTCGACGCGGACCTGACGTTCTTCGACTGGACGGTCGAGATCCACGCCGTGGTCGGGGCCAAGGGCATCGTCGCGTCCGGCTCGATCGTCCCGGCCGTGCGGTTCGGCGACCTGGTCGAGCTGTCCGACGCCACCGGCACGACCGGACCGCACGTCGACATCGACACCACGGTGATCGGGCAGCCCCACCGCACCTACTTCGACGCCTCCGGCCGGATCAAGCTCCTCGGCCTGACCGAGTCGTTCAGCGGTCACGCCGACCCCTCCGGCTTCACCTTCTCCTTCAGCACGAACCTGGTCGGCATCTTCCACACCGACGTGTCGGCCTCGCTGTCCACGGAGGACGGTTTCACCGGGAGCTTCAGCGGCTCCTACGAGTTCGACCTCACGCTCCAGGGCGATGTCACCGTGGCCGGGATCACGATCATCCCCAAGGGCGTCCACGTCGAGGGACCCGGCGCGAGCCTGTCGGTCTCGTGCGCGGTGTCGGACCGGGCGGCGAGCCTGACCGCCCGCCTCCACCTCACCTGGTCGGGTGTCGATCTCGGCGCGGACATGGACCTCGCGGTCTCCGCCGACGTGTTCACCGACCTGGGCCGGGCGATCGCCACGTGGATCTCCGGGCACGCGGCGGAGTTCTTCAAGGCCCTCCTCGACGACGTGGAGAAGTGGTTCGAGCTGCTCCTGAAGGGCGTCCTCTGGGTCGGGCAGAGCGCGGTCGAGGTCGTCGAGGTGCTCTTCACGCACTTCGGCCGATCGGTGGTCGACGTCGCGGAGGACCTGCTCAAGCTCGGCAAGCACAGCGTCGAGGCCATGGCGCAGGCCCTCGTCGACGTCTGCGGCATCACGATGGCCGAAGCGCTGAAGCTGCTGGAGAAGAACTGCGCCATCACCAAGGCGGCCAACGCCCTCTGAGGGGAGAAAACACATGAGCGACGTCGCCTTCGGGCTCTCGTCCGGCACTCTCGACGACATCGCCACCGCGATCTACGAGCGGCAGTACCCGGACCACTTCAAGGACCGCGCCTCGTTCTCGGAGGACGGCACGGACTACACCCTGGACTGGGACGTCTCGCAGGCCCCGACGTTCGACCTGTCGTCCGACGACGGCAGCACGTTCCACGTCGACCTGCCGCGGATGGACCTCACCCTGACCGTCGACGGGACACCGGCCGACGACACCGCCTCCGTGCGGATCGCCGCCACCGTCGACGCGTCCGGTTCCGACCTCGTCGCCACGCCGCTGAGCGCGACCGTCTCGACCGGGCGGCGGTTCGACGACTGGGTCTACAACGACAAGGTGGTGCCGATCGCGCTGGAGGTCGGGCGGCAGCTGCTGGCCGGCATCCCGCTGCCGGTGCCGGACGTCGAGGGGATCTCGCTCACCCAGCCGGTCGTCTGGGTGGGCGACGACCACCTGGTGCTCACCGCCGACGTCGAGGGGGAGTCGCCGGGCCGGGACCCCGACCGGTGGCCCGACGAGCCGGTCTTCGCCGTCCTCGGCCCCAACGCGGTGCGGGCGGCCACCGACGTCGCGACCGGGGCCCTCGACGGCCAGAGCGACAGCCCGCACGACGAGACGAACATCGGCGTCGGCACCGCGTACTACAAGGCGACCGTCACCGTGGACGACGTCCGGGGCGACGGCTGGGTGTCCGACGACCTCACCACCGACGTCACGGCCTCGGTGTCCGGCAGCGGGTCCGCCGGGATCGAGTGGATCATCGGCGGGTCGACCGACGGCTTCTTCGACCTGTCGCTGGACCCGGACCCGGTCGCCACCGTGCGGCTGGCCCTGGACGACGCCGTGCTGTCCGCGAGCACCGCCGCCGTGGGCGGTTTCGAGCTGGTGCTCACCCCGACGGACGGCGACCTCGTCAGCGAGGTGCTGTCGTGGATCGTGGACGCGCTGTCGGGGTTCATCAGCCCGTACGTCAGCGGTGCCCTGGAAGGGATCTCCTTCGAGGTCTACCGGGTGCCCACCCTGCACGTGGACCTCGACGGCGTGGACTTCGACGCGATGCCGGTGGACCTGGACCTGTCGGCGGACGACGGCACGATCACCGTCCGCGGCCGACTGGACATCACCGGCTGACCGCTCACCCGGCCTGTTCGGGGCCGTCGACCCGCCACTTGTTCTTGTACGTGCCGGGCATCGGCCCCGTCCACGGGGTGGCGCGGTAGGTCTCCCGGCCGAACTTGAACTCGAAGTGCTCCACCGGGACGAGCGCGTAGCCGTCGTCGGTCCTGGTCTCGACGAGCCTCGCCGCGGCCCTGGCGGCGTTGCCGTAGAACTTGCCCTTCTCGTTCTTGTCGTTGTACTTCGCGTAGTCGTGCGGGTTGGGGTCGAACCTGTAGGTGCCGCGCAGCTCCTGCGTGTCCGGTTTCCCCTTGACCCGCTCGACCTTGACCCGCACGACGACCTTCACGCCGCGCTCGTTCCCGTCGCTCAGCTCGACCCCTTGCGGCACCTGGGCCTTCACGCTCTTGATCTGCTCCGGCATGGTGGACGCGTCCCCTCGGTCGGTGGTCCCAGCCTTCGCGGTCGGACCACCGACCATCAATCGCCCCGTCCGGGGAACCCGGTGCTCCCCGGCCGCGGCGCCGGCGTCAGCTCCCGATACCCGTCATGCTGTTGATCCAGCCGCGGAACGCCGTGACGTCGAGGTAGGTGGACGGCGCGCTGCCGCAAGTCGGGAAGCTGGGCCTGAGCGCCGTGCCGACCAGTTCCCAGGACGAGGTGGAACCCTGGACCTGGGGACTGCCGTCGTCGCCGACGCAGTTGCCGCCGCCGTACGGGTTGTCGGTGCAGATCGTGGTGACGTCGGCGGCGCAGGCGCCGTCCGACAGGACCGAGGTCGGCAGCTCGTGGACCACAGCCGACGCGCACCAGGTGTTCACGCACGTCGAACCCCAACCCAGGATGAGGGTGCGGGTGCCGACGGGCGGCGACGCGGCGGCGATCGGCACGGGCCGTCCGCTCGACGTCCCGCCCAGGCGGACCAGCGCCAGGTCGGCCGAGGGGTGATGGCGGATCAGGACGGGGACGTGCAGGGTCCCGCCGGAATTGTGGTGCGGGGTGCCGGTGCGCAGCTGCACCGTTTCGATCGCCCTGCCCTGGAGGCAGTGCTTGGCGGTCAGGACCCACGAGGGATCGATGAGCGAGCCGCCGCAGAAGTGGCCCCCGGCGCGGTCCTGCACCGAGGCGGCGAAGTAGATCTGGCTCCCCGGCTGCCCGCGGACGATGGCGTGCGCCCCCGGCGCGGTCGGGCCGGCGAGGGCCGCGACGAGCGCCACGACGAGCGCCGCGGCTGCTGCGGCGCGAGTGGACGAACCCCTCATGGTGCTTCCTCCTGTTCCCGCGTGCCCGCCGATCCGGTCGTCCCGGCCTCCGGCACGCCGAGGTCGGTGTAGAGCGCCAGCGCCCGGTCCCGGTGGTCGTGGGCCTCCGGGGTGTCGCCGAGGGCGTCCCCGAGGCCGTCGTGGGCGAGGGCCTGCTGGTACCGGTCGCCCGTCTCCGAGGCGAGCGCGAGCGCCCGCCGGTGGTAGGCGACCGCCCGCGCCGGTCGGTCGTCGGCGCGGGCGGCGTCGCCGAGCCCGTTGAGGGCTTCGGCCTCCAGGCCGCGGTTCCCGGTGTCCCGACCCAGGTCCAGGGCACGTCGGAAGTGGTCGGCGGACTCGGCGCGGCGGCCCAGTCCGAGGTGGACGTACCCCAGGCCCTGCGCCGCGTAGCCCTCCAGGCTGCGGTTCCCGGTGCTCCTGGCCAGGTCGAGCGCCTGGCCGAGGTGCGCCAGCGCCTCGTCGTGGCGCCCCAGCCGCTGGTAGGCGTTCCCGAGGCTGTGGAGCGCGTAACCGCGCCCGGCCACGTCGTCGACCTCGGTGGCCAGGTCGAGGGCTTCCCGGTGGCGGGCGACGGCCGCGTCGTAGTGGCCCAGCCGTTCGTGCACGATGCCCGCGTTGTTCGCCGACCGGCTCTGCCCGGTCCGGTCGCCGGTCTCGCGGGCCAGGTCCAGGGCCCGCAGGTAGTGCGCCAGCGCCTCCCGGTGGTCGGCGACGGCGAGGTGGACGTTGCCGAGGTTGTTGTGCGTGCGGCCGGTCAGGGCCGGGTCGTCGAGCTGCTCCGCCAGGGCGAGGGCGCGCAGGTGGTGGTCGGCCGCCGTGCCGTAGTGGCCCAGCCGCTCGTACACCGTGCCGAGGTTGCCCAGGGCCTGGCCCTCCAGCCGGCGGTCGCCGCCGGCGCGGGCGGTGAGCAGGGCGTGGCCGTGCACGGCGAGCGCGTCCTCGTGGTGGCCGCGCAGGTCCAGGTAGCGCAGGAGGATCGCCGACAGGTCGCCGGCCCGCCCGTCGGACCCGTCCGGGCCGGCGTGCGTGGCCACGGCCACCAGGTTGGCCCGTTCGAGCTCCAACCACGCCATGGCCCCGTCGTAGTCGGTCATCGCCGGCACGGTCGTGGTGGCGGCGCCGACATCGGGACGCCTGCTCTTCTCCCGGGGCGCGATGACGTCCATCGCGCGGGCGGCCGCGTGCAGGTACAGGTCGAACAGGCGGGTCAGCGCCGCACGCCGGTCGTCGTCGGTGTCGAGGTCGGCGGCGAGCCGCGCGGCGAACGCCCGCACGAGGTCGTGGCAGCGGTACCGGCCGGGTGCGGGCTGGTGCAGCAGGTGCAGGTCGACCAGGTCCTCCAGCAGGCGGTCGGCGGTCGCCACGCCGAGGTCGCCGAGCGCGGCGGCCGCGTGCGCGCCGACCTCGGTGCCCGGGTGCAGACCGAGCGACCGGAACAACCGCTGCCGGTCGGGCGGGAGGTCCTGGTACGACAACGTCAGCGCCGCCGCGACGCTCCGGTCCCCGGTGGCCAGCTCGGCCAGCGGCGACCCGGCCCGGATCCGCTCGGCCAGGTGCGCGACGGTCCACGCCGGGCGGGTCCGCAGCCGCGCGGCGGCGATCCTGATCGCCAGGGGCAGGCGACCGCACCGCCGGACGACCTCGGCCACGGCGTCGGGTTCGGCCGCGGCGCGGTCCTCGCCCAGGACGCGGGCGAACAGCCCGGCGGCGTCGTCGTGCGGCAGCACCTCCAGCGACACGCCCCGCGCGGATTCCAGGTCGGTGAGCCGCCGCCTGCTGGTGATCAGCACCCGGCAGCCGGGTCCGCCGGGCAGCAGCGGCCGGACCTGGGCCGAACCGGACGCGTTGTCCAGGACCAGCAGGGCCCTCCGGCCGGCGAGCGCGGCCCGCCACAGCGCGGCCCGCTCCTCCACCCCGGTGGGGACCCGCTCCGCCGGAGTGCCGAGGGACCGCAGCAGGACGCCCAGCGCCGTGGCCGGGTCGGTGGGCTCGCGGTCGGCCGTGTGGGCGTGCAGGTCGATGAACAGCTGCGCGTCGGGGTAGCGGTCGGCGAGGAGGTGCGCGACGTGGACGGCGAGGGTGGTCTTCCCGATGCCCGCCATGCCGTCGATCGTGGTCAGCGCCGCGGACGTGCCGAGGAGCCGGTCGCGTTCGAGGTCGCGCCCGGTGAAGTCCTCGACGTCGCGCGGGAGGGTGTGCACCCGGACGGGCGGGAGCGTGCCGGTGCCGGTGTCGCTGTCGGTGGTCAGGATCAGCTGGTGCAGCCGCTGGAGCGCGGGACCGGGGTCGACGCCCAGCTCCTCGGCCAGGCGCCGTCGGATCCGCTGGTACTGGTCGAGCGCCTGGGCCGATCTCCCGGCGTGGTGCAGGGCGAGCACCACCTGCCCGGCGAGGCGTTCGTCCAGCGGGTGTTCGGCGGAGCGCGCGGACAGGGCGGGCAGCAGCTCGGCGTGCCCGCCGAACCGCAGGACCAGGTCGTTGCGGTCCAGCTCGGCATCGAGCCGCTCCCGGTCGAGGGTGTCGCGGAGGCGGTTGAGCCACGGTGCGTCCAGCAGCGCGAAGGCCTGGTCGCGCCACAGGCCGAGGGCCTGCTCCAGCAGGGGCAGGGCCTGCTCGTCGCCCACCTCCCGGGCGCGCGCGACCAGGCGGCGGAACCGGTGGAGGTCCACGGCGCCGGGGTCGACCGCGAGCACGTAGCCGGGCCGCCGGGCGGTGAGGAGGTCGGGCTCCGCGAGGATCCGCCGCAGGCGGGACAGGTAGCTGTGCAGGGTGGCGCGGGCGCGCAGCGGCGGGTCGTCGCCCCAGACCCGCGCGACCAGGCGGTCCACCGGCACGACCCGGTTGGCGTCGACCAGCAGGGCCGCCAGGACGCAGCGCTGCCGGGCGGGACCCGGGTCCACCGGTCGGGAGTCGACCAGGACCTCGATGTCGCCGAGGAGCCGGAACTCCAGCCGGGACGTCGTCGCCATCTGCCCACCCCCAGCACTGGGGTAGCGCATCCGACCACGGGAATCAAGGGTTGTGCAAGGTTCGCGCACGCCGGTCGGGCCAGGATGGTCCGCGGTGGCCCGTCCCGGGGGGAGCAGTGCTGGGGGACGGGCCACCATCACCCCGGGGACCCCGTCCCATTGGGACCGATCGGGCGATTTCCCGCCGCCGCCACCCCACTAACGTGAAAAGAAATCACGCTTTTTGAGGGGTTCACCATGATCCGTCGTTCGTTCAGCGTGCTCGCGGCCGCCTCGGCGATGGCGGCCACCGTCCTGTCCGCCGCACCCGCGCAGGCGATCCCGGTCTGCAAGGCCGGCTACCAGTGCACCAGGACCTACTACGCCGACAGCGCGTGGACCGTGTCGGTGGGCGGGTTCACCCGGTTCTGCGACGGCACCACCGACCAGTGGGGCCAGACGTCCCGGTACGTGGAGACCACGCAGGCGCAGTGCCCGCCCTGGTGACGGGTCCGGGGCTCCGGACCGGCAATCGGACCGAACAGCCGCAACCGGGCACTTCGGGCCACTTCGGCGCAACGGCGTGCGCCGACCCGCCCAGTCCACCCGACTGCGAATGGCGCGTCCTGCCGCCGTTCGAGTGACTTCTGTAATGCGTCGCCCACCGACCGCGAAAGACCAGCGCAATGCCCCTGCCTCGCACTGAACGACCCCCGTAGTCCCGACCGGCCGCCACCTCGGCCGGGGTTGTGCCCCTGCTCGCGACCCGGTTTCGAGGAGACGACGTGCCGCGCTCCGCCAGACGTCTGTCCACCCTGCTCCTGGCCTTCCTGACCGTCGCCGGTTCGGCGGTCGGCCACTCCGACGCCCAACCCCGGCCCGCCGCACCGCAACCGGTCGCCCGGCAAGCCGCGCAGCAGGCGCCCGAGCCGCCGCCCGGTCCCGCCTCCTACGCCTACGACGCCCTCGGGCGGCTCACCGGCGTGGTGGCCGCCGACGGCTCGGTCGCCCGCTACCGCTACGACGCCGCGGGCAACGTGACCGGTGTCGAACGGCTCGGCACCCCCGCGGTCGCGGTGCTGTCGGCGGTGCCGAGCCGGGTGCGCCCCGGCGACTCGATCACCGTCACCGGCAAGGGTTTCGCGGCCACGGGCACCACCGCCCGGATCAACGGCGCGACGGCCGGCGTCACCTCCGCGGAGGAGGGCCGGCTCGTCGTGACCGTCCCGGAGGGCGCCACGAGCGGCCCGCTGGAGGTCACCTCGCCGAACGGCGCCGCCGCCCTCGACGGCATCGTGGTCATCGGCGACGACCGGCCCGCGCTGACCGACTTCACGCCCAAGATCGCCGTCACGGGCGCCGCCATCACGCTCGACGTCGCCAACACCGACCCCGAGTTCGCCAACAACCTGGTGCGGGTCAACGGCGTCCTCGCCCCGGTCACCGCGCGCACCGGCACCAGCCTCGCGGTCACCGTGCCGCCCGGCACGGCCTCCGGCCGGATCTCGTTCAGCACCCCCGCCGGCACCGCCACCGGCTCCGCCGTCCTCGTCGTGCCGCCGTCCGGCGTCGCGCCGGAGAACATCGACTCGGCCGCCGCGATCCCCGTGGACACCGCCACCCAGGTCGCGATCCCCGCCGGGAAGCACGCGCTGCGCCACTTCCCGGCCGCCGACGGCGAGCGCTTCGCCGTCACGCTGAGCGGCGGCACGTTCGGCTCCTGCAACCTCGAAGCCCGCTCCTACGACGAGCGCAACCGGCAGACCGGCTCGGCGTCGTGCCCCGGCACCACCGGCTGGATCGAGACCGGCCCCGCGACCGGAGCGGGCCTGCGCACGATCGTCCTGCGCAACACCTCGGCCAACGCGGGCACAACCTCGGTGACCGTGCACAAGGTGCCCGCCGACCTCGACGCCGGCACGCAGGCACTGGACGGCGCCACCAAGACCGTCACCATCGCCAACCCGGGCCGCAACGGCTTCACCACGTTCCACGGGACCGCGGGTCAGCGGGTCCTCGTCCAGACCAGCGCCACGTCCTCGTCCTTCGGCTGCTGCGACCTGGACTGGTGGCTGGTCGCGCCGGACGGGACCCGCGTCGGCGCCGCCAAGTACGGCAACAGCACCCTCGACACCACAACCCTGCCGCAGACCGGCACCTACCGCGTGCACGTCGACCCGGCCCGCGGGCTCACCGGCTCCACCACGATCGCCGCGTGGGACGTGCCCGCCGACCTCGACGCCGGCGCGCTGGCCCTCGACGGAACCCCGACCGCGGTCGCCATCGCCAACCCGGGTCGCAACGCCTTCACCACGTTCCAGGGCGCCGCGGGTCAGCGGGTGCTCGTCCAGACCAGCGGCACGTCGTCGTCCTTCGGTTGCTGTGACCTGGACTGGTGGCTGGCGGCCCCGGACGGCACGCGAGTGGGTTCGTCCAAGTACGGCAACAGCACGTTGGACACGATCGCGTTGCCGCAGGACGGCACGTACCGGGTGATCTTCAACCCGGCCGCGGCCCTCACCGGCTCCACGTCGGTGAAGGCGTGGAACGTGCCCGCCGATTTCGATGCGGGCGTGCAGGGGTTGGACGGCACGGCGAAGGCGGTCACCTTCACCAACCCCGGTCAGAACGGCTACACCACGTTCCAGGGGACCGCGAACCAGCGGGTGCTGATCCAGACCGGCGGCACGTCGTCGAGCTTCGGTTGCTGTGACCTGGACTGGCAGCTCACCGCGCCGGACGGCACGCGAGTGGGTTCGTCGAAGTACGGCAACAGCACGTTGGACACGATCGCGTTGCCGCAGGACGGCACGTATCGGGTGATCTTCAACCCGGCGGCCGCGCTGATCGGCTCCACGTCGGTGAAGGCGTGGAACGTGCCCGCCGATTTCGATGCGGGCGTGCAGGGGTTGGACGGCACGGCGAAGACCGTCACCTTCGCCAACCCCGGTCAGAACGGTCACACGACGTTCCAGGGCGCCGCGGGTCAGCGGGTGCTGATCCAGACCAGTGGCACGTCGTCGTCCTTCGGTTGCTGTGACCTGGACTGGCAGCTCACCGCGCCGGACGGGACCCGGGTGGGTTCGTCGAAGTACGGCAACAGCACCCTCGACACCATCGCGCTGCCGCAGGACGGCACGTATCGGGTGATCATCAACCCGGCCGCCGCGCTGATCGGCTCGATCACGGTCAAGGCGTGGAACGTGCCCGCGGACTTCGATGCGGGCGTGCAGGGGTTGGACGGCACGGCGAAGACCGTCACCTTCGCCAACCCCGGTCAGAACGGTCACACGACGTTCCAGGGCGCCGCGGGTCAGCGGGTGCTGATCCAGACCAGTGGCACGTCGTCGTCCTTCGGTTGCTGTGACCTGGACTGGCAGCTCACCGCGCCGGACGGCACGCGAGTGGGTTCGTCCAAGTACGGCAACAGCACGTTGGACACGATCGCGTTGCCGCAGGACGGCACGTATCGGGTGATCTTCAACCCGGCCGCCGCGCTGATCGGCTCGATCACGGTCAAGGCGTGGAACGTGCCCGCCGATTTCGATGCGGGCGTGCAGGCGTTGGACGGCACGGCGAAGGCGGTCACCTTCGCCAACCCGGGCCAGAACGGTCACACGACGTTCCAGGGGACCGCGAACCAGCGGGTGCTGATCCAGACCGGCGGCACGTCGTCGAGCTTCGGTTGCTGTGACCTGGACTGGCAGCTCACCGCGCCCAACGGCGCCCGCGTCGGCACGTCGAAGTACGGCAACAGCACCCTCGACACGATCGCGTTGCCGCAGGACGGCACGTACCGGATCGACTTCAACCCGGCCGCGGCCCTCACCGGCAGCACGTCGGTGAAGGCCTGGAACGTCCCCGCCGACCTCGACCTCGGCCCGCTGCCCCTCGACGGCACGGCGAAGCCGGTCACCTTCACCAACCCCGGCCAGGACGCCTTCGCGACGTTCACCGGCGCCGCCAACCAGCGCGTCGTCATCACCTCCACCGGCACGTCGTCGGCGTTCGGCTGCTGCGACCTGGACTGGCAGCTCAACGCGCCCAACGGCAGCCGCGTCGGCGCGGCCAAGTACGGCAACGGCACGCTGGACGTCACGCTGCCCTCGGCCGGCACCTACAGGCTGGTCGTGATGCCCACGGCCGCCCTGGTCGGGTCCGTCACGTTCACCGCGACCCGCCCCGCCGGCGCCGCGTCCGCCAGGACCGAGATCACCCCGGTCGAACCGCAGGCCGAACCGCGGGTCGAGACCCGGGCCGCGTTCCCGGCCGCCCGCAAGCCGGACGCCGCCCGGAACGCCGACGACCTCAGGCCCGCCGCTCGACCCGCCCCCGGACGGGTGCCCGCCGACCTGCGCTCGCCGAACGCGGCCACCCCCGACCCCACCGCGGAACCCGACCTCGCCCCGGCGTGGTCGCCCGACCAGGGCAACATCGACGGCGTCGACTGGGCCACCCGCCGCGCCGACCCCGAGCCGGTGGCCGACCTGGTCGCCGAGCCCGGCAAGACGGCCGTCAGCGGTCACGTGCGCGATCTCGACGGCGCGCCGCTGCGGGGCATCCCGGTGCGCGTCGACGACGTCCGCTCCACCACCGACGACCAGGGCCGGTTCCTGCTCGCCGGCGTCCGGCCCAACGCCACCACGCTCGTCGTGGACGGCTACGCCGCCGAGACCGGTCCGGCCCGCTACGGCACGTTCCGCCTGCGCGCCAAGGTCCGCGAGGGCGCGACCACGCCGCTGGACGCCACGGTCTGGCTGCCGCGCCTGGACATGCGCAACACGGTCGAGATCGGCGCGCCGACCACCCGCGAGACGGTGCTGACCACCCCGGACGTGCCGGGCCTGGAGGTCCGCGTCCCGGCCGGGTCCGTGGTGCGCGACCAGGACGGCGACGTGGTGCGGGAGCTGGGCATCACCGCCATCCCGGTCGACCGGCCGCCATTCCCGCTGCCGCGCAACGGCATCGTGCCCACGTACTTCACCGTTCAGCCGGGCGGCACGTCGATCTTCCCGGACGGCGCGTCGGTGGTGTACCCGAACTACACCGACCTGCCGCCCGGCGCCGAGGTCGACTTCTGGAACTACGACCCGGCGGACAAGGGCTGGTACGTCTACGGCAAGGGCCGGGTCGACGACGACGGCACGCGCGTGGTGCCGGACGAGAAGACCCGGCTGTGGACCCTCGACGGGGCCATGTTCAACACGCCCGGCAACCCGAAGCCGGACAAGCCGTGGTGGCAGGACCTGATCGACAAGCTGTCCGGCGACCCGGTGGACCTGTCCACGGGCCTGCTCACCGACGCCCACACCGACCTCGGCCTCGCCGACACCGTGCCGATCGCGCTCAACCGCATGTACTGGCAGGGCGACGGCAAGGTCCGCGAGTTCGGCCTGAACTCCGGCGCCGACTTCAACATGTTCCTGGCCTCCGAGCGGCAGTACCAGGAGGTCGACCTCTACACGCCCGGCGGCGGCCGGGCGCACTACGTGCGCACCTCGCCCGGCACCGGCTACAGCGACGCGGTGTTCGGCGCGGTCGGCTCACCCGGCCGCTTCACCGGCTCCACCATCGCCCAGGCCAACGGCGACTGGGTGCTGACCCTGCGCGACGGCACCAAGTACTTCTTCCCCTGGTACGCCCGACCGCGCGCGATGCAGGACCGCAACGGCAACCAGGTCACGTTCGTCCGGCCGAGCGGCGCCAACGGCGAGGTCACCCAGATCATCTCGCCCAACGGCCGCTGGATCGCCCTGGAGTACGACTCGACCAACCGCGTCGTCGCGGCGCGCGACAACATCGGCCGGGCCACCTCCTACACCTACGACGGCGCGGGCAGGCTGGCCACCGTCACCGATGTCGCGGGCAAGGTCACCACCTACGCCTACGACAGCGCCAACCGCATCACCCGCATCACCGACGCGCGCGGCGTGGCGTACCTGGACGTCACCTACGACGCCAACGGCCGCGTGCAGCGCCAGGACCTCGCCGACGGGGGCAACTACCAGTTCGCCTACACGCTCGACGGGACCGGCGCGATCACCGAGACGCGCGTGACCCAGCCCAACGGGGCGGTCCGGCGCGTCGCGTTCGACGCCAACCACATGGTCGCGACCGACACCGCGGCCCATGGCACGCCCCTGGCCCGCACCACCACCTACGTGCGCGGGCCGGACAACCGGGTGGACGCCGTCGTCGACCCCTACGGCAGGCGGACCGAGTACACCTACGACGCGGCCCAGCGGATCACCGCGACCACCGGGCTGGCCGGCACCGCGGACGCGTTCGTCAGCGGCACGGTCGCCTACGGGCCGTTCGACCGACCGCTGAGCAGCACCGACGCTGCCGGCCGGACCAGCACCTACACGTACGACGCCAAGGGCAACCCGCTCACCGCCACCGACCCGGCGGGCCGGGTCACCACCACGACGTGGACCTCGACGGGGCAGGTCGCGAAGGTCGCCGACCCCGGCGGCGGCGTCACCTCGTTCACCTACGAGGCGGGCGGCGCGGTCGAGGCGCGGGACCCGCTGGGCCGCACGGCGAAGCACTTCGTCGACGCGGCCGGGCGGCTCGTGCAGGAGACCGACCCGTCCGGCGCGGCGACCCTGACCGCCTACGACGTGTTCAACCAGCCGGTCACCGTCACCGACGCGCTGGGCGGCGTCAGCCGCTTCGGCTACGACGACAACGGCAACCTCACCTCGCACACCGACCAGCGCGGCAAGACCACGCGGTGGACCTACGACGGCCAGGACCGGCCGCTGTCGACCACCGACCCGCTCGGCCGCACCGCCACCACGACCTACGACGCGGCGGGCCGCGCCACGGCGTCGGTCAACCGCTCCGGCACCCGCTCGGAGACCGCGCACGACCTGCTCGACCGGCCGACCTCGACGCGCTTCGGCGTCACCGGGCCGAACGCGCAGGAGTCCCGGCTCACCTACACCTACGACCAGTTCGACCGCCTGACCCAGCTGCACGACACCTCCGGCGGCACGCTCGGCCACACCTACGACGCGCGGGACCGCCTCGTCACCACGACCGGCCCGAACGGCACCGTCGGGTACGGCTACGACGAGGTGGGCAGGCAGACGTCCACCAGCCTGCCCGGCCTGCCCGCCACCACCTACACCTACGACGACTCGGGCGCGTTCACCGGCGTGGCGCGGGGCGGCGAGACCGCCTCGGCGACCCGCGACGCCGCGGGCCGGGTCGAGACCCTCACCCTGCCGGGCGGCTGGACGCAGACCTACGCGTACAACGCCGCGAGCCAGGTCACGGGCATCTCCTACGCGCACGCGGGCACGCCGAAGGGCGCTCTCGGCTACACCTACGACCCGAGCGGCCGGCGCACGTCCGTGACCGGGAGCCTCGCCGGGGTCGTGCTCCCGGCGGCCCGCGCGGACCTGGTGCACGACGACGCCAACCGCCTGGTCTCGGCGGGCGGCGTCGAGCTGGCCTACGACGCCGACGGCAACCTGCTCGGCGACGGGACCACCACCTACTCGTGGAACGCGCGCGGCCAGCTCACCGGCACCAGCCGCGCCGGGCTCGCCTCCACCCACTCCTACGACGCGGCGGGCGCCCGCACCGCCCGCGTGGTCGGCGGCGTCACCACGAGGTTCGTCCACGACGGCGCGAACGCGGTCGCCGAGCTGGACGCCGCCGGCGCGGTCACCGCCGCGCACCTGGCCGGGGGAGTGGACCGGTGGTTCGCCCGCACCGCGGCCGGGGTCACCGACACGACCCTCACCGACGTGCTCGGCTCGCCGATCGCCCTGGGCCGAGGCGACGGGGCGGTGGCCGCGACGACCGCTTACGACCCGTTCGGCGCGCCCGCGGTCACCGGCGACCGCCGCGGTTCGGACCTGGCGTTCACCGGCCGCCAGGACGACGGCACGGGCCTGATGCACTACCGGGCCCGCTACTACAGCCCGGCGTTGCAGCGGTTCGTGTCCGAGGACCCGATCGGCATCGCCGGCGGCACCAACCTCTACGCCTACGCGGCGAACTCGCCGACCAACCTCACCGACCCGTCCGGCCACAACCCGATGCTGGTGGGCTGCCTGGTCGGCGGCCTGCTCGACGGCGGGCTGGACTACGCGGGCCAGCGCCTGTCCGGCCGCAAGGTCGACTGGGGCAGCGTGGGCGCCTCGGCGGCGGCCGGCTGCGCCATGGGCGCCCTCGGCGGGCTCGGCGGGCTGGGCCGGGCGGGCAAGGCGCTCGACGCGATGCCGCCGTTCCCCAAGGCGCTGACCCAGGGCCGCAACGCCGAGGCGGGCGTCGACGTCTACCAGGGCGTCCGCAACGGCGAGTCCGTGTACTCGGGCATCACCAACAACCCGGCCCGCCGGGCGGCCGAGCACACCGGCCGCGACTTCGACCTCAGCCCGGTCACCAGGAACGGCTCGGTGACCCGCGGCGAGGCCCGTGCCATCGAGCAGGCCCTCATCAACCGCAACCGCGGGGAGAACAAGATCAACAGCATCAGCCCGAAGCACCCGTACTACGATCAGGCCGTGAAATGGGGTGAGGCGTGGCTGAACCGCAACGGGTTTCCCCGGTGAACCTCGTCGCGGGTCCGGGCTCGCGCAAGGCCGTGCGACCGGGCGACGTGTTCACCCTGGAGCTGGTCGACGGCAGGCACCTGTTCGGCCGGGTCGTGGCCGCCGACCTGCCCCGTGAGCGGGCGCCCATGCCCGGCGCGAACCTGATCTACCTCTACGAGGCGGTGTCCGGCTCGCCCGAGCCGGACCCGGCCCGCCTGCGCCCGGACGCCCTGCTCGTGCCGCCCCTGTTCATCAACCGCCTGCCGTGGTCCAAGGGCTACTTCCGCACCGTCGCCCACCACGGACCCGCACCGTCCGACCTGCTGGCGGAGCACTGCTTCCGCACCACCACCGGGCAGCACGTCGACCTGGACGGCGAGCCGACCACCCACTCCGAGCCGTGCGGCACCTGGAGCCTGGCCGGGTACCTCTCGGTGGACCGCGAGATCGGCCGCGCCCTCGGCCTGCCGGTCGTGGGCCACGCGCGGTGAGCCCCACGCGCCGCGCCTTCCTGGCCGGGGCCACCGCGACCGCGCTGACCGCGCTGACCGGGTGCGCGGACCCGCCGCCCACCGGGCACCCGGCCCTGCGCCGCCCCCGGGCGGCGGGCGCGGTGGCGTTCCTGGACGTCGGGGACGCCGGTGGCGCCGCGCCGCTGCGGGAGCTGCGGGGCGAGCCCGACGTCCTGGTGGGCCTGGGCGCCCGCCTGGCGCCGGGCACGCCCGGCCTGACCGCCATGCCCGCGTTCCCCGGCGAGGTGCTGCTGCCGGAGCGCAGCAACACCGACGCCTTCCTCCAGGTCGAGGGCGACGACGAGGAGGACTGCCGGGAACGCCTGGACGAACTCCTGGCCGCCCTGCCCGGCGCGCGCGCCACCTGGCGGACCGCCGTCCGCCGCGACACCGTCGACGAACGCCTCCAGCGCAACCCCTTCGGCTTCGTGGAGGGGCAGACCAACAGCGACTCGATCCTCCTGCCCACCGGCGAAACCCTCCTCGCGGTGCGCGTCATCCGCCTGGCGCACCGGCTCTGGGACGCCGACACCCCCGAGCACCAGCGGCGCGTCATCGGCCGCCACCCGGACGGCACCTGGCTCGACGGCGCGCCCGCCCACGCCGGACCCGGCTACGCCGCCGACCCGACCGGCGCGGTCATCCCGCTGGACTCGCACGTGCGCGCCATGAACCCCCGCACCCCGGGCGCGCCCGCGCCCCGGATGCTGCGCCGCTCCTGGACCTACCAGGCGCCGCCGACGCCGCAGGGCGCCCCCGACGGGGGCGTGCTGTTCATGGCCTTCCAGGACGACTTCGACGCGGGCTTCGCCCTGGCCCAGTCCCGGATGCCGGGCGACGCGCTCCACCCCTACCTGCTCGCCGTCGGCGGCGGCTACTACGCGGTGCCGTCGGCCGGCTGAACCCCTGGTCACCGGGCCCGCGCCGGAATTGTCGGTGCCGCTCGGTAGCGTGCGCGCAGTTGACCTTGAAGGGGGAGGCGAGCGGATGTCTGCCACGACGTACCTGGAGCTGTCCGAGGCGGGCGGCGGCGCGCACAAGTTCTACGAGGTGCGGGTCGACGACACCGAGGTCACCATCACCTACGGGCGCATCGGGGAGCAGGGTCAGGTCAGGAGCGCGACCTTCGCCGACCACGCCAAGGCGCTCAAGGCGGCCGAGAAGAAGATCGGCGAGAAGGTGCGCAAGGGCTACGCCCCCGCCGTCAAGGGCGTGCGGCAGCGCCGCGAGGTGAGCCGGCGGCAGATCGTCAGCACCCGCTCCACCGCCCACCAGGCGCCGGTGCTGTGGCGGTTCTCCTCCGGCGCGCCCGCGTTCGGCATCTTCGTCGGCGAGGACCACGCCTGGGTCGGCAACGAGAAGGGCGACGTCTACACCCTCACCCACGACGGCCGGGTGACCGGCCGGTTCGGCCTGCCCGACGCCGTCAAGTGCATCGTGGCCGACGACTTCTGGATCTACGCGGGGTGCGACGACGGCCAGGTGTACGACCTGGGCGCGAAGGTGCCCCGGGTGGCCTACGAGATCGCCGAGGACGTCGACATCTACTGGCTCGACATCCACGACGGCGTGCTCGGCGTGTCCGACCGGCAGGGCCGGGTCACGGTGGTGGACCACGAGGACGAGTTCCAGTGGTCGTGCCCGGCCACCGGCGACCACGCCTGGATGGTCCGCTGCTCGCCGGAGGGCGTCTTCCACGGCCACTCCCGGGGCGTCACCCACTACACCGGCCGCGGCCACCGGGCGTGGCACGCCGACACCGTGGGGGAGGTGCTGTTCGGCTGGCAGGAGCGCGACGAGGTCTTCGCGGGCACCAGCCGGGGCCGGGTGCACCGGTTCGCGAAGTCGGACGGGCGCGAGACGGGTTCCTACCGCTGCGACGCGCCCGTGTTCTCCTGCGCGACCTCGCCCGGCGGCGAGTTCGTCTTCGCGGGCGACAACCAGTCCTCCGTGTACTGCTTCGCCGCCGACGGGACCCGGCTGTGGAAGCTGGCCACCGGGTGCGGCTCGGCGTACTCCATGCAGTACCGCGACGAGCGGCTCTACCTGGTGACCACGGACGGCTCGCTCGCCTGCCTCGACGCGAGCCCGGCCGCCGTGGGCGCGGCCGAGCAGGGGCGGCTGCCGCAGCGCCAGGACATCAAGGCGGGCAGCATCGACCGCGTCGAGGCGACCGCGGAGGTCGAGGTCGTCTCGCACGTCGCCCCGGGCGAGGGCGTGGTCGTCGAGTGCGTGCAGGAAGGCGGCCGGATGAGGGTGCACGTCGTCTCGGACGGGTACGACCGCTCGTGGGGCGTGCAGTTCCCCAAGCACATCCGCGTGCCCGGCGCCCGGTACCTGGTCACCGAGGTGCTGACCTCGGCGAGCGGGTCGTTCTACCGCACCCGAGGGGAGATCAAGCGCCTTCGCTGAGCGCCGGGGGCGAGGTCGGGGCAGGCTGCTGCGGGCTCGGACTCGACGCACTCGTCGCGCGCCGGACCGGGCGATCCGCCGGCCGCTGCGGGCTCGGGCCTGGCCTGGTGCTGGCGTGGGCCTGGGCTGGTGCTGGTGCTGGTCTGGGGCCTTGTCTGGGTCTGGGCCTGGGCGTGGTGGCTGTGCGGGTGTTCCGGCTGTGCGGGCGTGGCGGCGCGGTCAGGCCCAGCTCTCCAGCAGCGCGTCCTGGACCCGCCCCGACCGCTGGTACAGCGTGATCAGCAGCGCGCGAACCCCCTCCAGCTCCCGCGACAACGCGATCGTCGTGCCGGGGTGGTCCCGGGCGCGTTCGAGGTGCCCGATGGCCTCGGCGACCCGACCGGCGTCCGCGAGGCAGCGGGCCGGCCAGTAGCGCGCGCCGATCAGGTCGGGATCACCCGGGCCGAGCAGGCGTTCACGCTCGCGGAGCGAGTCGCGCAGCAACTTCAGCGCCACCGCGCCGCGCCCTGCCGCGTGGTGCGCCAGGGCGAGGTTGCGCCGACTGCCCAGCGCCTCGCGGTCGTCGCCCGCCGATCACCGTCCCGCCGGGTGACGGCGGCGAGCGCCTGCCACGTGCGTGCCGAGAACGGCGAGTCCACGACCTCCCGCTCGGCCCGGGGATCCTCCAACCCGATCAGCAGTCCGTGCGGGTTGAGCTCCCGCACCCGGTCGAGCGCGGCCCGGTCCGGCGCGGCGGTGGACCAGACCAGGCGGCCCTCCACGAACACGGCGTCGTCCAGCCGTTCAGCCTCGCCCCGCAGTACCGCGTGGGGCAGGTCCTCCAACCACTCCCGCAACCGTGCGCGACCGCCTGGTCGCCCTCCTCGTGGTCGCAGTCGTCGGGGGAGTGCGGCGGGTCCTCCCGCTCCTGGTCCTCGATCGCCGCCGCGTGTTCGAGGTCGCCGTGACCGGACGGACCCGCCGGTGGGCCACGCCGAGGTGGAAGGTGCCGAGGTGGAAGGTGCCGAGGTGGAAGGTGGCGTCGCCGCCGACCTGGATGATCGAGCTGTTGCCCTCCGCGCGGGCGTCCTGCGCGGAATCGCCGAACCCGGTCATCGCCCCCACCGCACACTCGGCACGCCGATCCGGCACGAGCTACCGGGTCGCGGCGCGCCGGTGGGCGCAGGATCGCGGTTGTCGGCGGGCCGGGGCGGCGGTCCCGCTACCAGGTCAGCGGCAGGCCGGCGAGGAACGCGCCGAGCCGTTCGGAGATGACCCGGTGGTCGTTGGCGGAGGGGTGCCAGTGGCAGCCGAGGTAGTCCAGGCCGGTGTTGTCGTAGTACCAGTGGCGGACGCGGTCGTCGCCCCTGCCGTTGCGCTCGGCCACGACCTGGCGCGTGGCGTCGGCCAACGCGGTGGTGTTGGACATGTGGGTGGCGCTGACGACGATCACGGTGTCGTCGCCGTAGCGGGCGCGGAGCTTGTCGAGGAAACCGTGGTAAGCGGTCCGGTAGTCGGCGACCAGGCTCTCGGGGGTCCACGGCTCGCCCGGGTTGAGGGCGGTCGAGAAGTCGTTGATGCCGAGGCCGACCACGACCAGTTGCGGTCGCCAGCTCGCCGGTTTCCGCCACACGTCGCCGTCGACGGCCAGCAGGGCGCGGTCGTAGTAGGTGCGGTAGCTCGTGCCGGGTTCGCCGCCGTTGTAGTTGCGCACCATGCCCCGGCCGGAGAAGGCGTTGACCTGGTAGTCCGCGCCCAGCCGGCGGGCGGTGAGCGGGCCGAAGGCCAGGTCGGCGTTCGTGGTGCGGTTGACCTCGTCGCCGGTGCAGTCCCGGCCGGCGGACGTGTTGCCGTAGCCGGCGGTGTAGGAGTCGCCGATGAACTCGGCCTGCCTGGCGCGGGCGGCGGGCTTGGCGAGGACCTCGCCGCCGGGCGCGGCGACGAAGCCGCCGAACGCGCTGGTGGCCCACTGGCTCTCGCTGCGCTTGACCAGCCGGACGGTGTGCTCGCCGTCACGGAGGCCGGTGACCCAGTGCGTGCCGGCGGCCGGGGTCACCAGGGTCGCGGCGGTGGTCCCGTCGACCTGGACCTCATAGTCGGCCGCGGTGTCCTGGAGGACGACGCCGACGCCGGTGCCGCGGAAGCGTCCCTCGAAGTAGACGCCGGGCCAGCTGAAGCGCGCGGAGCCGCCGTCGTCCTGCACCCGCCCCGCCGTGTGGAACCGGTCGAGGACGCCGGTCCCGGCGCAGGCGACGCCGTCGAGGGCGAAGTTCGCCGGGCCCGGGTTGGCCGAGGTGAACGTGCCGGAGAACCCGATCGAGGTGGACGCGCCCGTGGCCAGGGAGCCGTTCCAGACCTGGTTCGCGGCCGTGACGTGGTCGCCGCTCTGGCGCCAGAGCGCGCCCCAGCCCTGCACGACCCTCTGCCCGGGGTCGCGGAAGTCGAAGCCGAGCGACCACCTGGTGACGGGGTCGCCCAGGTTGGTGATCTTGAGGATGCCGTGGAAACCGCCTGGCCACTGGCTCGCCACCGCGTAGTCGACCCGGCAGCCCGGTGCGGCGGCCACGGCTTGGGGCAGCAGCGGTCCCGTGAGGCCGAGGACCGTAGCGCACGCCGTGAGCACAGCTGTGGAACGCTTCACCGAGCTCCTCCTCGTCATGGCCCCACCCTGTCCTGGGAGCGCTCCCAGGACAGGGTGGGGAGCTCCGCAGTCTCGGACCGTACAAGGGTCGCGACGGCGCGTACAGGGCGTGGACGGGCAGGGCGCGGGAAAGGGTGCGGCGAACCGCAGGTGGCTGCCGGCGGCAGCCCGGACACCACCGGGCGCGAACTCGTTCACCCGTGCCCGGAGGTTTAACCGGCGTCCCCCATGGAACGCCTCGGACCAGACCCCGGCCGCACCCGGTGGAGGGTCGTCGAGGAACGAAGGAGGACCACCGTGCGCGGTGTTGTGCTGCACGCCCCCGGCGACGTCCGGGTGGAGGAACGCGACGACCCGGTGATCGTCGCGCCGACCGACGCGGTCATCCGCCTGTCCGCGACCTGCGTCTGCGGGTCGGACCTGTGGCCGTACCGGGGGGTCGAGGAGGTCGACGGGCCCTCCCCGATGGGGCACGAGTACGTCGGCGTCGTGGCGGAGGTGGGCGGCGAGGTCCGGGACGTGCGGCCGGGGCAGTTCGTGGTCGGCTCGTTCTTCGCCTCGGACAACACCTGCGAGCTCTGCCGGGCCGGCTACCAGAGCTCCTGCGTCCACCGGGTGCCCATCGGCGGCATCGGCGCCCAGGCGGAGTACCTGCGCGTCCCGCTGGCCGACGGCACCCTCGTGGCCACTCCGGGCACGCCACCCGACGACCTGGTCCCGAGCCTGCTCGCGGCCTCCGACGTGCTGGGCACCGGCTGGTTCGCCGCCGTGGCCGCCGAGGTCGGTCCGGGCAAGACCGTCGCGGTCGTCGGCGACGGCGCGGTGGGCCTGCTCGGCGTGCTCGCGGCCAGGCAGCTCGGCGCGGCGCGGATCATCGCGATGAGCAGGCACGAGTCGCGCCAGGCGCTGGCCCTGGAGTACGGGGCCACCGACATCGTCACCGAGCGCGGCGACGAGGGCGTGGCCCGGGTCAAGGACCTCACGGACGGGCTCGGCGCGCACTCGGTCATCGAGGCCGTGGGCACCCAGGAGTCGATGATGCAGGCCATCCGCTCCACCCGGCCCGGCGGGCACGTCGGCTACGTCGGCGTCACCCACGACGTCGCCCTGCCCGGCATGGACCTGTTCTTCTCCCACGTCCACCTGCACGGCGGGCCCGCCCCCGTGCGCCGCTTCCTGCCCGAGCTGGTCGACCTGATCTGCGACCGGCGGATCGACCCCGGCAAGGTCTTCGACCTCACCCTGCCGCTGGACCGGGCGCCCGAGGGCTACGAGGCGATGGACGAGCGCCGCGCCATCAAGACCCTCCTGACCGTCTGACCGGCCGCGGTCGTGGACCCGCGCCACCACTCCTCCCGCGGCCCCGAGCCCACCGGCCGGTGAGGCGACGTGCGTGCGGGCGACCGCACGCACGTGCCCGCCGGCCGCGGGAACTTCGCCCGCGATGTTGACCGGTGCTCGCGAACCTCGGCACACTCGCGCGGTGATCGGTGCCGGCACGGCCGTCGGAGCCCCGCGGCGCGGCCGATCACCGACGGCCTTGGCGGCACCTCTGAGGAGAGCCTCTCGTGGGTAGCTCATTGCGTTGCACGGTGGTCATCCCGACCTACAACAGGAGGCGGTTGCTGGAGCTGACGCTCGACGCGCTCGCCAAGCAGGACCTGCCCCGCGACCAGTTCGAGGTGCTGGTCGTCGACGACGGTTCCAGCGACGACACGGCGGCCGCGGCGCGGGGGTTCGCGGACCGGCTCGACCTGCGGTACTTCCACCAGCCCGACGAGGGCTACCGGGTCGCCCGGGCGCGGAACATCGGCCTCCGGCACGCCAGGGGCGAGATCAGCGTCTTCGTCGACTCCGGGGTGCTGCTGCACTCCGCGAGCCTGCGCGCGCACGTGACCGCCCACGAGGCCTCCCCGGAACCATTGGCGCTCAACGGGTACGTGTACTGCTTCAACCTCGACAACGAGGACGCCCGGCTCATCCGCAAGTCCGTCGACGTCGACGACGTCGACTCGACCATCGCGTCCATGGAGCGGACGGGGTCGTGGCTGGACGTGCGGGAACCGTTCTACGCCCGGCACTCCGACGACTTCGGCCACTTGCCCGCGCCGTGGCTGATGTACTGGACCTGCCACGCGTCGGCGCGGACGGAGCAGGTGCGCTCGATCGGCATGTACGACGAGGCGTTGCGGCAGTGGGGCGGTGAGGACCTCGACCTCGCCTACCGGCTGCACCGCGACGGCGCCCGGTTGCGGGTGCTCCGGGAGGCGAGCTCCATCCACTACCCGCACGAGAAGGACCACGAGGACAACAGCAGGGCCGCCCGAGAGAACTACCGCTACATCGCGGACAAGTACGGCACGCCGATCATCCGGTTGCTGACCGAGACGCCCGCGATCCGCTTCTCGGCGTTCAACGACGTCATCGAGGAACGCGGGCTGCCGGGCTGCGCCGAGTACCTGGCGCGGAACAACGCCGCCGGGTAGGCGACCGGCATGGGGAACGGCTCCTGGGTCGCCACCGCGCGACAGCAGCTCGCCGCCCGACGGGACATCGCCCGGTTGCTGCCCCGCGCCGGTCGGGGGCTGGTCGTCGCCCTGGCGGCGGTCAACCTGCTGCTCGGGTGCCTCCCGGTCGTGTTCACCGTGGCGACGGCGGTGGTGCTCGGGCGGGTGCCCGCGGCCGTCGAAGCGGGGCCGGCGTCCGGCGAGTGGGACTCCCTGGTCGCGGTGTTCGGCGTCGCGGCGGGCGCGTTCGTCGCCAGGCAGCTGCTGTCCCCGGTGGAGCGGGCCATGGGGGAGCTGGTGGCGCGACGGGTCGACGGCCGGGTGTTCGACGAGCTGATGGCCGCGTCGCTGCGCAGCCCCGGCCTCGGCCCGCTGGAGGACCAGCAGGCGCTCGACGCGCTCCGGACCGCCGCGCGGGAGGTGGAGTTCGGCGTGCAGAGCCCCGGCCGGGCCGCCACCGGCCTGCTCGCGCTGATCGCCCGGTACACCGAGCTGGCCGGCAGCGCGGTCGCGGTGGGGGTGGTGTTCTCGTGGCCCGCGGCGACGGCCCTGGTCGTCACCGTGCTGCTGTTCCGCCACGGTCAGCGCGGCGGGCTGCGCCGGTACGCCAGGACCCGGTCCCTGCTCGCCGCGGACCAGCGCGAGGTCGACTACCTGCGCGAGCTGGCCGGCGGGGCCGCCGCCGGCAAGGAGATCCGGGTCTTCGGCCTGGCCGGCTGGCTGCGGCAACGCCTGCGGGACACCCACCTCCGCTTCCTCGAACCCCTCTGGGCCGAGCGCCGCGCCGTCTACCTGTGGCCGTTCGTCCGGTTCTCGGTCGTGGGCCTCGCGGTCACGGGCGCGGTCTTCGCGGCGCTCGGCGCGACGGCGCACGAGATGACGCTCACCGGGTTCGTCCTCGTCGCGACGGCGACGCTCGGCCTGCTGCGGCTGGCCGACCACTACCCGGAGGCGGACCTGCCGACCGCGATCGGCATGAGGGCGCACGACGCGGTGCGGCGGTTCGCCGAGCACGTCGACGCCCACGAGGGCGGCCCCGGTCCCGCGCGGCGGCCCGCGGCGCCCACGCCGGTCCGCGCCATCCGGTTCGAGCAGGTCGGCTTCTGCTACCCCGGGCAGCGGCGGGCGGTCTTCGACGGCCTGGACCTGACGATCCCCGTCGGCCGCTGCACGGCCGTCGTCGGCGTGAACGGCGCGGGCAAGACCACCCTGGTCAAGCTGCTCGCCAGGCTCTACGAGCCGACCTCCGGCAGGATCACGCTGGACGGCGTCGACATCCGCGAGTTCCCGCTCGACGAGTGGCGCGCCGCGCTCGGCGTGATCTTCCAGGACTTCGTGCGGTACGAGGCGTCCGTCGCGGACAACGTCGGGCTCGGCGCGGTCGGCTCCCTGGACGACCGGGCGACGATCCGCGAGGTCGTCGACTCGGTCGGCCTGTCGGAGGCCGTCGCCCGCCTGCCCCTGGGGCTGGACACGCCGCTGGCGCGGCACCTCACCGGCGGTGCGGAGCTGTCCGGCGGCCAGTGGCAGCGCGTCGCGCTGGCCAGGGCGTTGTTCGCGCTGCGCCACGGGTCCTCGGTCGTGGTGCTGGACGAGCCGACGGCGAGCCTGGACGTGCGCGCGGAGGCCGGCTTCTTCGCCGAGTTCGCCCGCCTCGCCGAGGGCGCGACCACCCTGCTGATCTCCCACCGGTTCTCGACCGTGCGGCACGCCGACCTCATCGTCGTCCTGGAGCACGGCCGGGTCACCGAGCAGGGCGGCCACGCGGACCTGCTGGCCCGCGACGGGCGCTACGCGGAGCTGTTCCGGCTCCAGGCGGACCGGTTCACCGGCGCGGTCGAGGGGGTGGCCGGGTGAAGGTCCTCCTGTCCGGCGCGTGGACCATGATCGCCACGGCGTGGCGGTTGAACCCGCGCAAGACGGCGCTGGCGGTGGTCCTGGTGACGGCCGGGGCCGTCGCCGCGCCGCTGCTGGCGGCCGCGCTCGGTTGGATGACCCGGGAGGTCGTCGCGGGCGCCGCGGCGCCCGCGGTGCTCGCCGGCGCGGGCGTCGCCGTGCTGGCGGTGCTGGCGCTGGTCCTCTCGCACTTCGCCCACCTGGCCTACTACGAGCTGGCCGAACTGGCCGAGCTGGACTTCGACGAGCGCGTGATCGAGGTGTCGAACGGTTCGGCGGGCATCGAGCACCACGAGCGGGCCGAGCACGCCGACACGTGGACGGTGCTGCGGCAGGAGGGCAGGCGGTTCCGCAGCGGCCTGGAGGCGCTGCTCGGCGGTGTCGGCCTCGTCCTGGCCATGGCGCTCACCGCGGTCCTGCTGGCCGCGCAGAACCCGCTGCTGTTGCTGCTGCCCGCCGCCGCGGCGCCGCCCCTGCTCGCCGGCCGCGCGGCCGAGCGGGTGCTCGACCGCGCCAGGACCGCGACCGCCGAGCCGACCAGGACCGCGCTCAACCTGTTCCACCTGGCGACCTCCGCCCGCCTGGCCGGTGAGCTGCGGGTGTCCCGGGTCCAGGGAGAGCTGCGCGCCCGGCACGACCGGTTGTGGGAGGAGGCGACGCGGGGCCTGTGGCGCGCGCACCTGACCGCCACGGTGATCCGCGCGGCGGGCCAGGTCGTCTTCGCGCTCGCCTACGTCGCCGGCGTGCTGCTGGTGGTGCGCGACGCGATGGCCGGGCGGCGCGGTGTCGGCGACGTCGTGCTGGTGGTCGTGCTCGCCGCCCAGGTCAACCAGCAGGTCGCCACGGCCGTCACGCTCCTGGGCGACCTCCAGCGGATGGCGGGCGCGTACCGGCGCCTCACCGAGGTCGCCGAGTCGGTGGCCGGTGCCGCTCCGGCGCTCCCCGCCGGTTCGCCGCCGCGCCGGCTGTGCGACGGGATCGAGCTGTCCGGGGTGGCCTTCACCTACCCGGGCACCGCGGCGCCCGTGCTGCGCGAGGTCGACCTCCACCTCCCGGCCGGCTCCACCGTCGCGATCGTCGGCGAGAACGGCGCGGGCAAGTCGACGCTGGTCAAGTTGCTCTGCGGGTTCTACCGGCCGTCCGCGGGCCGGATCCTGGTCGACGGCGCCGACCTGCGCGACGTGCCGGTCGACGAGTGGCGCGCGCGGATCGCGGCCGGGTTCCAGGACTTCGTCCGCTACGAGTTCCCGGCCCAGCACGTGGTCGGCCTCGGCGACCTGCCGAGGGCGTCGTCGGAACCGGCCGTCCGCGCGGCCCTGGACCGCGCCGACGCCGCCGACGTGCTCGACGACCTGCCCGACGGCCTGCGCACCCACCTCGGCAAGAGCTACGCCGACGGCGCGGAGCCGTCCGGCGGCCAGTGGCAGAAGTTGGCGCTGGGCCGGGCCATGATGCGCGAGGCGCCCCTGCTCCTGGTGCTCGACGAGCCGACGTCGGCGCTGGACCCGGAGGCGGAGCACGCCCTGTTCCAGCGGTACGCCGACCACGCGAAGCGGGTCGCCGGCCGGACCGGGGGCGTCACCGTCTTCGTGTCACACCGGTTCTCCACGGTGCGCACGGCCGACCTGATCGTGGTGGTCGGGGACGGCCGCGTGGTGGAGGCCGGTGACCACGCCGCGCTCATCGCCGCGGCGGGCACCTACGCGGAGTTGTTCGCGCTCCAGGCGAAGGCGTACAGCTGAGCGCTTGACGACGGGGCGCCCACCCCGCGTCCACCGCCCTGTCCGACCCGCGCACAGATCTTGTTAGCGCTAACAGCCACTGGTTCGACACTCGCCGGGCACCGGTGGGGCCGACCGCGCGGATCGCCGGTCCGGCCACGTCCCCGGGCTTGACCGCCGGTGTGACCGGGGTTACCTTTTTGAAAGCGTTTTCGGGAACGTCTTCGGTGATCTGGCGGCTCAGGTCGACCGAAATATCCTGACTGGCAGCCCTCTTCAGAAGACCGCGCGTGAACCGCGCCAGGTGTACGCGCCCTAGATCCGAAAGTGCTTTCGGAAGGTTCCGCGGACAGCCGACACATCGGGAGATCACCCCATGACCAGGACGCGAACGCGCGGCCGACACCGACGTCTCGTCGCCGTCGCGACGGCCGTCGCCACCACGGCCGCGCTCACCGCCTGCGGCGGCTCGGACGGCGACGCCGCCACCGACGTCGCCGCGGGCGGCGTGGAGGGGGTCGACGACGGCTCCACGCTGACCTTGTGGACCCGGGCCCCGCTGGAGTTCCAGGCCAACCTGTTGGTCGAGGCGTACAACAAGACGCACGAGAACAAGGTCGAGCTGACCATCACCCCCAACGACGACTACGTCTCGCGGGTCGGCGCCGCCGCGGGCAGCGGTGACCTGCCCGACCTGTTCGCCGCCGACATCGTCTACGTCCCCAACTGGACCGAGGCCGGCCTCTTCGCCGACATCAGCGGGCAGGTCGAGCGGCTGCCCCACGTCGACGAGATCAACAAGGGGCACCTGGACGCGGGCACGCGGGACGACGCGAGGCACGTCCTGCCGTTCGTGCTCGACCTGTCGATGATGTTCTGGAACAAGGCGCTCTACCAGGAGGCCGGGCTCGACCCCGAGCAGGGCCCGACGACCCTGGCGGAGTTCGCCGAGCACGCCAAGGCCGTGCAGGGGCTCGGCAAGGAAGGCGTCCACGGCACGTCCTTCGGCGGCAACTGCGGCGGCTGCAACGTCTTCACCTGGTTCCCCGTGATGTGGGCCTCCGGTGACGACCCGCTGCCCGACGGCGGCGCCAGGAGCGGTCTGGACAGCCCGTCGGCCCAGGAGGTCTACCGCACCTGGCGCGACCTGTGGGCCTCGGGCGCGGTCGACCCGGCCAGCCGGGACGAGACCGGCGCCAGCTGGGTCGCGGCCTTCCAGCAGGGCGAGGTCGGCGTCATGCCGTACCCGGCGACCCTGCTGGCCACGGCCGACAAGACCGTCGACGTCGGCGTGGCGCCCATCCCGGGCGTCGACGGCGGCGCGTCGACCTTCGTCGGCGGCGACGGGATCGGCATCTCCAAGGACTCCCGGCAGGCCGCGCAGGCGTGGAACTTCCTGTCCTGGCTGATGTCCGAGGAGGCCCAGGTGGGCGTCCTGGCGGCCAACAACAGCACGGTCGCCCGGTCCGACCTGGTCGACAACGAGTTCACCCGGGAGGACCCCCGCCTGCTGGCGATCAACCAGGTCGCCGCGGCGCCCGACAGCAGGACCCCGGTGGCGGTGAACTTCCAGCAGGCGTTCAACGCGCCGGGCAGCCCCTGGGTGACGCTGCTGCGCAACCAGGTGTTCGAGGGCGGTGCCGACCTGGCGGCGGACAACACCGCGGTCTCGGAGGTCCTGGGCCGGTAGGCCGCGCACGTGGCGCCTGGACCCGGCAGGCGCCCTCCCGCCGTCCCTCCCTCGAACCGAGGATGCGATGACCACCTCCCTCAAGCGCGCACCCGACGTCCCGGACGAAGCCGTTCCCCCGCCACCGCGCCACCGCGCCAGGACCCGCCGCCGCCTGACCGGCTGGGCCTACGCCGCGCCGACCGCGCTGTTCGTCACCCTGTTCTTCGTCGTGCCCGTCCTGCTCGTCGGCCGGATGTCGGTGTCGGACTGGGGCCTGTTCGCGGGCGACCGGGGGATCAACCTCCCGGACAACTTCACCGACGCCGTCGACCTGCGGCTGTTCTGGCCCGCGGTCCGGTTCACCGTCAAGTACACGGTGATCACGACCGCCATCCTGGTCGGCCTGTCCCTGGGCCTGGCGCTGCTGGTGCAGGAGTCCACGCGGTGGACGGGGTTCCTGCGCACCGCCATCCTGGTGCCGAGCGCGCTGGGGCTGGCCTCCGCGTCGCTGCTGTTCTACGCGCTGTACTCCCCGCAGAGCGGCCCGTTCGGGGAGGTGCTGCGCGACGTCGGCCTGGCCGACGGCCCGGTGTCGTTCCTGGGCACCCCCGACGCCGCGCTGTGGTCGACGGTCGCCCTGATCGTCTGGCGCTTCGCGGGCTTCTACACGCTGCTGCTGCTCGTGGCGCTCCAGGGCATCTCCGCCGAGCTGTACGAGGCCGCCGAGCTGGACGGCTGCAACCGGCTCCAGCGGTTCACCAGGATCACCCTGCCGCTGCTGCGGCCGTCGCTGGCGATGTGCACGATCCTGTGCGTCACCGGGTCGCTGCTGGCGTTCGACCAGTTCTACATCCTCACCAAGGGCGGACCGGACAACGGCACGATGACGATCGTCCAGCTGATCTACAACGCCGCGTTCCAGGGCGGCAACGACCTCGGCCTCGCCGCCGCCCTCTCGATCATCGTGCTGGTGGCGCTGCTGGTCCTCAACGCCGGGCAGTTCCGCTGGTTGCGCAAGGGGGACGGCTGACATGGCGACCACACCCGACACCCGCGCCGCGCGGCGCGCGCCCGACGGCCGGGGCTCCTCGCTCGCGGGCATCGCCGTGCGCACGCCCTACTACGTCCTGACCGGCGGCCTGGCGCTGCTGTTCCTGTTCCCGATGGCGTGGGCGGCGGTCGCGTCCGTCGCACCGCAGGCGGGCACGGCGCAGACCGACGGCTGGGGCTTCGCCAACTACGGCACGCTCGCGGACTACCAGGCCGGCATCGGGCAGTACCTGCTCAACAGCGTGATCGTCGCCGGGCTCGCGGTCGTGTTCACCACCACGATCGCCCTGCTGGGCGGCTACGCGTTCGCGCGGTTCGACTTCCCGGGCAAGGACCTGCTGTTCCTGGTGACGCTGGCGATCCTCACGGTCCCCTACGCCACCCTGCTCATCCCGCTCTACGTGCTGCTCAACGAGCTGGGCCTCCAGAACTCGCTGCTCGGCCTGGCGCTGGTGCTGACGATGTTCCAGCTGCCGTTCGCCACGTTCATGATGCGCATCTCGTTCGAGTCGGTGCCCAAGGAGCTGGAGGAAGCGGCCTACGTCGACGGCTGCGGCACCTTCACGGCCCTGCGCCGCGTGCTCCTGCCCGCCGTCCAACCGGGGCTGGTCACGGTCGGCCTGTTCGCCTTCCTGGCGGCGTGGAACGACTTCATCACCCCGCTGGTGCTGATCAGCGACTCGGACAAGGCGCCGCTGCCGCTGGCGGTCGCCAACCTCCGCCAGCAGGTCATGGGCGTCATCGACTACGGGGCGACGGAGGCCGGCGTGGTCGTGCTGGCCGTGCCCTGCGTCTTCCTGTTCCTCGTGCTCCAGCGGCAGTACGTCCGCGGGTTCATGTCCGGCGCGCTCAAAGGCTGATGATGACTCCTGAAGCAGTTCACCTCGGCGAGGGGCCCACGCACACCACCCCGACGCCCGCCACCCCCGTGCCCGAACTCTCGGTTTCCGATCCCTCTGCGTTCGATCCCTCGGCTTCGGGTCGCCCGGTGGTCCCGAGCCGCGCGCGGCTGCGGCCGCTGGGCACCGGGGACGTGCGGCTCGTCGGCGGGCACTGGGGCGAGTTCCAGGAGCGCAACCGGTCGGCGGTCCTGCCGCACGTCGAGCACTGGGTCGAGCGGACCGGGTGGCTGGGCAACTTCGACGCCGCCCGCGCGGGCGGGCTGCCCGCCGACCGGCGCGGTCGGGAGTTCTCCGACAGCGAGGTCTACAAGCTGCTGGAGGCGATGGCCTGGGAACTGGGCCGGGCGCCGGACCCGGAGCTGGAGGCCCGCTTCCACGCGATCGTGGCCCGGGTCGCCGCCGCCCAGGAACCCGACGGCTACCTCAACACCCGGTTCGGCAGGCCGGGCCAGGGGCCGCGCTGGTCGGACCTGGAGATGGGGCACGAGCTGTACTGCGTCGGGCACCTGCTCCAGGCCGCGGTCGCCCGCGCCCGCACCGGCCACCCCGACGACCCGCTGGTGCGGGTCGCGCGGCGGGCGGCCGACCTGGTGTGCGCGGAGTTCGGGCCGGACGGCAGGGCGGGCGTGGACGGGCACCCGGAGGTCGAGTCCGCCCTGGTCGAGCTCTACCGGGTGACGGGGGAGCGGCGGTACCTGGAGCAGGCCGGTCTCTTCGTCGAGCGCCGCGGCCACCACGTGCTCGACGAGGTCGAGTTCGGCCGCGAGTACTTCCAGGACGACGTCCCGGCCCGCGAGGCGCCCGCCTTCCGCGGGCACGCTGTGCGGTCGGTGTACCTGGCCGCGGGCCAGGTGGACCTGGCCGACGAGACCGGCGACGACGGCCTGCTGGCCGCGGTGGTCCGGCAGTGGCGGCACACGGTGTCCGCGCGCACGTACCTCACCGGCGGCATGGGGTCGCGGCACCAGGACGAGGCGTTCGCCGAGGACTTCGCGCTGCCGCCGGACCGCGCCTACTCGGAGACCTGCGCGGGCGTCGGCTCGGTGATGCTCGCCTGGCGGCTGCTGCTGGCCGAGGGCGACCCGGTGTACGCCGACCTCATCGAGCGCACGCTGTTCAACGTGGTCTCGACCTCGCCGGCCGCGGACGGGCGGGCGTTCTTCTACGCCAACACCCTGCACCGCCGCGAGCTGGGCGCGGTCCCCGACGCGGACGAGCCCAGCCCCCGGGCCTCGTCGTCGCTGCGGGCGCCGTGGTTCGAGGTCTCCTGCTGCCCGACCAACCTCGCCCGGACCCTCGCCTCCCTGGCGGCCTACGTGGCCACGGCGGACGACGAGGGCGTCCAACTGCACCAGTACGCCGGCGGCACCGTCGAGCAGGAGCTGCCCGGCGGCCGGGCGGTCCGCCTGGTCGTGGCCACGGGGTACCCGGCCGACGGCGAGGTCCGGGTGCGCGTCGACAGCGACGACGAGCGGCCCTGGACCCTGACGCTGCGGGTCCCGGGCTGGGCGGTCGACGGCGCGACGCTGACCGTCGGCGGGACGACCAGGCCGGTCGGCCCCGGCGCGGTCGCCGAGCGGCGGTCGTGGCGGCGCGGCGACGAGGTCGTGCTGCGGCTGCCGGTGGCACCGAGGTTCACCCACCCGGACCCGAGGATCGACGCGGTGCGCGGGTGCGTGGCGGTGGAGCAGGGGCCGCTGGTGCTCGCGGTGGAGTCCGTGGACGTGCCCGGCCTCGACACCGTCGACCACCTGCGCGTGGACCCGTCGGCGCCGCCGCGCGCCGTCGACGGGCGGGTCGTGGTGCGCTGCGCCCGGGTGACGCCCCCGGAGCCGGGGTGGCCGTACCGGGCCGCTCCGCCGCCGGTCGAGGCGCGCGGGTTCGAGGACGTGCCGCTGGTGCCCTACTACACGTGGGCGAACCGGGGGCCGTCGACCATGCGGGTCTGGTTGCCCGTGGTCTGACCGACCGCGCCGCCGCCGCGCCTCGCGGCGGGGTCCCCGTTCGCCAAGTGGGGCGCGGTGGCGTGCGCGTATGCTTTCGAAAACGGTTTCAGGAGAGGGGACGTCGGTGGCTCGACAGCGCGTTGGCGCCACGCTCGCGGACGTGGCGCAGCTGGCGGGTGTGTCCCTCGCGACGGCCTCCAAGGCGCTCAACGCCCGCGCCGAGGTCGCCGCGCGCACCCGCGAGCGGGTGCGGAAGGCGGCCGAGGAGCTGTCGTTCCAGCCGAACGTCCTGGCGCAGGGCCTGATCTCCGGCCAGACCCGCACCGTCGGCCTGCTCACCGACGAGCTGCTGGTCGCCCGGTTCGCCATCCCGGTCCTGCTGGGCGCGGAGAACGCCCTGGGCAGCGAGCAGATGAGCGTGCTGCTGTGCGACGCGCGCGGTGACGCGATCCGGCGCAGGCACTACATCCGGACGCTGATCGCCCGGCGGGTGGACGGCTTCATCGTGCTGGGCGACGGCAACGAGGTCCGGCCCTCGCTGTCCCAGGAGATCCCGGTGCCGGTGGTCTACGTCTACTGCGAGTCCGACGACCCGGACGACGTGTCGATCCTCGCCGACGACGCGGGCGGCGCCCGCCTGGCCGCCGAGCACCTGCTGTCGCTGGGCAGGCGCCGGATCGCGCACATCAGCGGCGACCCGTCCTACCGGGCGGCCCAGGACCGGGCCGCCGCGTTCGAGCAGGCCCTGGGCGAGGCCGGGCTGCCGCTGGTGGGCGGCGCGCGGTTCGGGCAGTGGTCGCAGCGGTGGGGCAGGCAGGGCGTGGGCAGCCTGCTGGCCGCCCACCCCGACGTGGACGCCGTCTTCTGCGGCAGCGACCAGATCGCCTACGGCGTCACCGAGGCCCTGCGCGAACTCGGCCGGGACATCCCGGACGACATCGCGGTGGTGGGGTACGACAACTGGGAGACCTTCGCCGCGGAGAGCCGCCCGCCGCTGACCACGGTGGACGTCAACCTGGAGCGCCTCGGCGCCGCCGCCGTCGGCCACCTGTTCGCCGCCCTGGACGGCAACCCGTCGCGCGGTGTCGTGCGCCAGCCGTGCCGCCTGGTCCTGCGCGAGTCCACCGGGGTCGCCCGGCCGCGCTGATCCCGCCTCCTCGCCGATGCCCGCGCCGACGCCCCCGCCGGTCAGCGGCCGTCGACGAAGGTGACGGTCTCGTCGAGCGGCGCCCGACCCGTGCGGGGGTCGCTCACGGCCGGGTCCTCGAACCCGATCGACAGGCCGCAGAACAGCAGGAGGTCGTCCGGGGGCGAGAGGACCCGCGCGACGGTCCCGTGGAACTTCGCCCAGGCCATCTGCGGGCAGCTGTGCAGCCCTTCGGCGCGGAGCAGCAGCATGACGGTCTGGAGGTACATGCCGAGGTCGGACCACTGGGGCAGGCCCAGGTCGCGGTCGACGTAGCAGAACAGGGCGGCGGGCGCGCCGAAGCAGTCCCAGTTCGCGACCGCGGCCCGCTGCCGGGCCTCCAGGTCCTCGCGGGCGATGCCGAGCGCGCCGTAGCGCTGCCCGCCGAAGGCGGACCGGCGGTCGCGGTAGGGGGACTTCAGCGCGGACGGGTACTGCTCGTACCGGGCCTCGTCCCAGGGGTCGCCGGCGGCGATGCGCTCGCCGGTGAGCTCCTTGAGCCGGGCCAGCGGCGCGCCGGTCACCACGTAGGCGTGCCAGGGCTGGATGTTCGACCCGGACGGCGCCCAGGCCGCGGCGGCCAGCACGCGCCCCAGCGCCTCCTCCGGCACGGGCCGGTCGGTGAAACCGCGCACCGCGCGTCGACTGGTGACCGCCTCGTAGACGTCCATGGGCCTCTCCCCGCTCGGCGCGCACAACTTCGTCACACTTGAGATAGTAACGATCGATACGATCTCAAGTGTGACGAAGTGCGGGGTGTCACCCTTCCGGTCCACCGCCGTCGGGGTAGGAGAACCTGGTCAGCAGTTCCCCCAGCTGTTCGGCCTCGCCGGGCCCCAGGTGGGCGACCAGGTGCTCGGCTTGCGGCTCCGCCGCCGCGTGGGCCGCGTCGACCAGCTCGGCGCCCCGGGGCGTGATCTCCACCGCCCGCGCCCGCCGGTCGCCCGGGACGGCCTTCCGGACGGCCAGCCCCCTGCGCTCCAGGTCGTCCACGACGCGCATGATCCCGGCCTTGTCCGACCCCGTCGCCGCCACCAGGTCCCGCTGCACCGTGGCGCCGCGCTCGACCAGCACGATCAGCACGGCGAAGTGCCGCAGCTCGACGCCCAGCGGCCGCAGGGCCTCCGACATCACCGAGGCCGCGCGCCAGTGCGCCTGGCGCAGCAGCAGGCCGAGCGCGAAGGGCGAGGACCCCGCGGGGCGGTCGGCCGCGCGCGCGGCAACGGCTCCGGCGGGAACGGTGCCGGCAGGCGTGGTGCCGGCAGGCGTGGTGTCAGGGGGGACGTCGGCGGCCATGGCGGAATGGTACGGCGGTCGGCTCACCCGATACCGTTTCACTTGAAACCGGACGCGGTCGTGCCCCGGCACGCCGGGGCACGACCGCGGTTCACGCCCCCCGGGCCACCCCGCCGGTGACGGGGACGGGTGGCGCTCCGGGGTCAGGGCGTGGTCAGGTCGAACTCGCGGACGGTCACTGCGCCACCGAGGGACTGCGTGGCGAAGTTGAAGATGCCGAAGCGGTAGCCCATGAAGAACTGCCAGGCGTTGTTGAGCGTGAACGCCGGTCCGAGCGAGGTGAAGTTCACCCCGTCGGTGCTGTAGGAGAAGCGGGCGACGCGGTTGGCGCCGGGTTGGATGTCGGCGTTGACCCGCAGCCAGACCCGGCTGCCGCCGAGCGCGGCGCTCGCCGCCTCGGTGCCGGTGCTGGTGGTGCGCCAGCTGCCGTCCATGGCCAGGCCGGTGGTCATGGACAGTCGGTTGACGCCGTTGTCGCGCTTGACCCCGATCCAGGCCGAGGACTGGCGCAGCATCGCCAGGCCGGTCCGGTCGCCGTCGCGCATCGCGCCGAGGTCCAGCTCGACGGTGGCGGTGGAGGTCGGTCCCTGGATGCGGTGGGTGAGGGTGTTGCGGGCGGCGTACAGGTCGTTGGTGACGGTGGCCGTCTGCAACCTCAGCCCGTTGTCCACCGAGTACCGGGACGTGTCCGGGTCGTGGTTCCACTCCCACTGCGGGCCGAGCGCCGGGCCCGCGAAGGTGTCGGACCCGGTGAGGGGCTTGACCGGCCTGGTCGGCAGCGGCGAGGGGTAGTTCACGCCCCACCTGCCGTTGACCGTCTGCAAGGTCGGCCACCCGTCCGCGGTCCAGCTGATCGGGGCGAGGGCCGGGACGCGGCCGCCGGGGTAGGCGTCGACGAACGACATGTAGTGCCAGGACCCGTTCTGGGTCTGGACCAGGCTGCCCTGGTGCGGCACGCCGCCGCCGGGGATCGGACCCGGCAGGTCGAGCAGCACCTGCCGCACGGTGTACGGGCCGAACGGCCCGTTGTCGGACTTGAGCACGTACTGGCCGTTGGCGGGTCGGGTCAGCCAGATGTAGTAGCTGCCGTTGCGCTTGTAGAACCTCGCACCCTCCAGCGTGCCGATGTTCGAGGGGGTCTGGAACACCTGCTGGGCGCGGACCTGGCTGCGCCCGTCGGCGGACAGCTGGGCGACGCTGATGGTGCCGTTGCCGTAGGCGACGTACATCGTGTCGTTGTCGTCGATGAGCATGCCCGCGTCGTAGTAGCAGTTGTCGATCTGGGCGTGCCGGTTCCACGGCCCTTCCACGCTGGTCGCGGTGTAGATGTAGGTGTCGTTGAAGTCGATGCACCCGGCCCAGTAGTAGGTGCGGTTGCTGGGCCGGTACTGGAGCGTCGAGGCCCAGATGCCGTTGACGTAGGCCCGCTGCCCGGTGGTCAGGTCGTACTTGGCGCCGAAGTCCAGGGACGGCACCGAGTGGCCGGCGAACTCCCAGTTGACCAGGTCGTACGAGCGCAGGACCGGCGCGCCGGGCGAGTAGTGCATCGTCGACGCGGTCATGTAGTAGGTGTCCCCGACGCGGATGACCTCGACGTCGGCGAAGTCCTGCCACACGACCGGGTTGGTGTACTGGCCGCCGGGTTGCTGCGGGGTCGTGCTGGTCGGGCCGGAGCCGACGCGGACGAGCTGCCACTGCTGGTTGGCGCCGCCCCAGTCGCTGTACTGCACGACGTTGGCGCCGTCGTTGGTGGCGGCGTTCTGCACCTCGACGGCCTTGTTGCTGTTGCGGTTGATCAGCCGCACGTGGCCGCCGTCGGAGTCGGCGAGGCGGAACTGCTGGTTGGTGGTGTTGTTGTCGG
>NZ_BAAAKE010000023.1:0-166265 GCF_039527585.1 Saccharothrix xinjiangensis
ACCCGGTCCCATTCCGAACCCGGTAGTTAAGCCTTCCAGCGCCGATGGTACTGCACTCGTGAGGGTGTGGGAGAGTAGGACGCCGCCGAACATTCTTCCCTGAAAGGGCTTGTGGTGGGGGCACATTCGGTTGTGCCCTGATCGCAAGCCCTTTCGGCGTGTCCACAGTAGGAGGAGCAAGTGTCCAGGTTCGGGGATCGACCCGGCGACCGTCAGCGTGGCCAGGGAGACCGCCCGCGCCGATCCGACGACGGTGGCCGAACCCAGGGCGACCGCAAGCCGGCCGGTGGCCGTGACGCTCGTGGGGGCGAGCGGACGAACGGTTACCAGCGCCGAGACGACTTCCAGCGTCGGGATGACCGCGGCGGTTACCGCCGCGACGACACCCGAGGCGACAACAAGGGCGACAGCAGGGGCGAGCGTCCCCGTTTTGACAAGTCCCGCGACGACCGCGGCGGTTTCCAGCGGCGTGACGACCGCCAGGGCGACCGCCGTGATTTCCGGCGCGACGACAAGCGGGATGACAAGCGCGACGACCGCGGTGGCGAGCGCGGCGGTGAGCGCCGTGAGTTCCGGCCCCGCGACGATCGGTCTCGTGAGTTCAAGCCTCGTGACGACCGGCCTCGTGAGGACCGCGGCGGCTACCAGCGGCGCGACGACCGCTCCGGTGACCGGGGCGGGTTCCGGCGCGACGACAGCAGGCCGCGGTTCGACCGGCGTGATGACCGTTCGAGTGACCGTTCCGGCGACCGCGGTGGTTTCCAGCGGCGTGACGACCGGCCCGGCGACCGTGGCGGGGATCGCGGTGAGCGCCGTGAGTTCCGGCCCCGCGAGGACCGCGGCGGTTACCCGCGGCGCGATGACCGGCCCGGTGACAGGGGTGGTGACCGTGGCGGTTACCAGCGCCGTGATGACCGGTCGGGTGACCGTGGCGGCTACCAGCGTCGTGACGAGCGTTCCGGTGACCGGAACTTCGGCGACCGGGGCGGGTTCCGGCGGGACGACCGCGGCAGTGAGCGTGGTGGCGAACGCGGCGGTGAGCGCCGTGAGTTCCGGCCCCGCGAGGACCGCGGTGGTTTCCAGCGGCGTGACGACCGGCCTGGTGACCGTGGTGGCGAGCGCGGTGGTTATCCGCGGCGTGACGACCGGTCCGGTGACCGTGGTGGCGAGCGTGGCGGTTACCCGCGCCGCGATGACCGACCGGGTGACCGTGGTGGCTACCAGCGTCGAGATGACCGACCGGGTGACCGTGGCGGCTACCAGCGCCGTGACGACCGGCCCGGTGACCGGGGTGGCTACCAGCGGCGCGATGACCGGACCAACGACCGACCTGGCGCCGGCGACCGGGGCGGTTACCCGCGTCGGGACGACCGGGGCAGCGACCGCCGGGACGACCGTCCCCGCTCTGACCGGCCTCGGCACGACCGGCCGCAGTACGACAAGCCGCGTTACGACCGCCGGGACGACCGCCGGGACGACCGGCGTGACGACAAGCGCGACGACAAGCGCGACGATCGGCGGGACGAGCGCAGCCGTGAGCGGGCCGCCCGGTTCCAGGACCGGGTCGCGAAGGTCGAGGACCAGCGCGGCGACGAGGACACCGCGGTCGAGGCCGACGAGTCGGTGAACACCGGCGCGGCTGTCGTCGGGACCGGTGCCGACGACCAGGTCGGCCAGGCTGAGCAGGCCGGGCAGGTCGCCGGTGCCGAGGGCGACGCCGACGAGCCGGCCGTGGCTCGGGCCGAGCGTGCGCCCGGGTCCGATGACACTGACGCCGATGACGCCGACGCCGAGGGCGTCGAGTCCGACGTCAAGATCGTGGCCGGGACCGGCGCCGGGATCGTGACCGAGGACGGCATCGGGGTCGAGCGGGAGATCCCCGGGACCTCTTCGGCCTTCCCGGATTCCGAGACCGCGGAGACGTCGGAGGCGCCCGGGACGCCCGGGTCCGCGGCGAACGCCGAGACCCCCGGGAACCGGGTCGGCTCGGAGGGTTCGGCGGATGCCGAGGCCGGCGAGGGCCGGGAGCGGGCGTTCGCCCGGTCCCGCACGCCCGAGCTGCCGCCCGAGGCGGACATCTCCGTGCTGGACCCCGATGTGAAGCAGGAGCTGCGCGGGCTGCCCAAGGGCCTGGCCGAGATCGTCGGCCGTCACCTGGCGGCCGCGGGCATGCTGGTCGACAACGATCCCGAGCTGGCCCTGGAGCACGCCCGGTACGCGCGGTCGAAGGCGGCGCGGGTCGCGGTGGTGCGCGAGGCCGCCGGGTTGACCGCCTACCACGCCGGTGAGTGGTCCGAGGCGCTGTCGGAGCTGCGGGCCGCCCGGCGCATGTCGCACGGCGCCGGGCACGTCGCGGTGATGGCCGACTGCGAGCGGGCGCTGGGGCGGCCGGAGCGGGCGATCGAGCTGGCGCGCGAGGCGCAGGGCCTGCCGCTGTCGGCGGAGGAGTCGGTCGAGCTGCGGATCGTGGCGGCCGGCGCTCGGCGGGACATGGGGCAGCTGGACGCGGCCGTGGTGGCGCTCCAGGGCGACGACCTGGAGCCGAAGCGCCGGGACCCGTGGAGCGCCCGCCTGTTCTACGCCTACGCCGACAACCTGGAGGCGGCCGGGCGCACCGAGGAGGCCGTGCGGTGGTTCCTCAACGCCGCCCAGGCCGACGACGACAACGAGACCGACGCCGCCGAGCGCGCGTTCGACCTCAGCCCGCAGGACTGAGCCGGCGCTCAGGGTTGAACCGGTCGTGAGCGACCGGACCGGCCCTGAGCGGCTCAGCCGGTCCTGAGCGACCGAAGTCACTCCCCGGAGGCCCGACACCGCACGGTGTCGGGCCTCCAGACTTGGGGCAGTGCCCGCGAACCACCCGAACGGAGGCGGCCCGTGCTGCTGGACCGCTACGACGCCCTGTTGCTCGACCTCGACGGCACCGTGTACCGGGGCCGGGAAGCCGTGCCCGGCGCGGTGGAGGCGGTGGCCGCCGCCCGGGAGCGCGGTGTCGGCATCCGGTTCGTCACCAACAACGCCTCCCGGTCGCCCTCGGACGTGGCCGGGCACCTGGTCGAGCTGGGGTTCGGCGCGGCCTTGGACGAGGTCAGCACGAGCGCCCAGGCCGGCGCGACGATGCTGCTGGACCTGGTGCCGAAGGGGACGCGCGTGCTGGTGCTGGGCACCGCCGCGCTGGCCGAGGAGGTCCGGCGGCGCGGGTTCGAGCCGGTGGACCGCGCGGACGGCGTCGGCGCGGTGGTCCAGGGGCTGTCGCAGGACCTGGGGTGGCGGGAGCTGGCCGAGGCGTGCGTGGCGGTGCGGGCGGGCGCGCGGTGGGTCGCCTGCAACGTCGACGCGACCCTGCCCACCGAGCGGGGCCTGCTGCCCGGCAACGGCGCGCTGGTGGCCGCCCTGCGGACCGCGACGGGGGTGGAGCCGCTGGTGGCGGGCAAGCCCGCGACGCCGCTGCTGGAGCAGGCGGCGAAGTCGCTCGGCGCGCAGCGGCCCCTGGTGGTGGGCGACCGGTTGGACACCGACATCGCGGGCGCGGTGAACGCGGGCATGGACTCGCTGCTGGTGCTGACCGGCGTGTCCACCGAGGAGGAGGCGCTCGGCCTCCCGGAGGGCCGACGGCCCACGCACGTCGCGGCGGACCTGTCGATCCTGCATCGGCTACCTTGAAACCGTGAGCTTCGAGGTTCCCCTGCCCGGCCCGCCGCGTGACCCGGTGGCCGGCATCGAGGACGCGCTGGCCGGCCTGGACGGGCTGGACCAGTTCGACGTGGTCGAGCACGTGGCCAGGTTCGACGACGTGCACGCGGCGTTGACCGCCGCGCTGTCCAGCGTCGACAGGGTCTGATCCGGTGCCGCGCAGGTCTCGGCTCGACGCCGAACTGGTCCGCCGCGGGCTGGCCAGGTCCCGGGAGCACGCGAGCCAGCTCGTCGCCGAGGGCCGGGTGACCGTCCGGGGCACGGTGGCCACGAAACCCGCGACCGCGGTCGAGCTGGACACCGCGCTGGTGGTCCGCTCCGACGACAACGACCCGAACTACGCCTCGCGGGGCGCGCACAAGCTCGTCGGCGCGCTGGAGGCGTTCTCCGGGGTGGTGGTGGCGGGCAGGCGTTGCCTGGACGCGGGCGCGTCCACCGGCGGGTTCACCGACGTGCTGCTGCGCGCGGGCGCCCGGCAGGTGGTGGCCGCGGACGTGGGGCGCGGGCTGCTGGACTGGCGGTTGCGCACGGACGACCGGGTCGTGGTCAAGGACCGGACGAACGTGCGGTCGCTGGTCCCGGAGGACGTCGGCGGTCCGGTCGGGCTGGTGGTGGCGGACCTCTCGTTCATCTCCTTGAGGCTGGTGCTGCCGGCGTTGGCGGCGTGCCTGGAGGAGGGCGGTGACCTGCTGCCGATGGTGAAGCCGCAGTTCGAGGTGGGCAAGGAGCGCCTGGGTTCGGGCGGTGTGGTGCGGGACCCGGAGCTGCGCGCCGAGGCGGTGCTGGACGTGGTCGCGTCCGCCGCCGGTCTCGGCCTGCGGCTGCACAGGGTGACCGCGAGCCCGCTGCCCGGGCCGTCGGGCAACGTCGAGTTCTTCGCCTGGCTGCGCCGGGGTGAGCCGCTGCCCGACGAGGCCGCCGCCGCGCTCGTGCGCACGGCCGTGGCCGAAGGACCCCAGTGACCGGTGAGGGGAACTTGGTGACGAGGGAGATCCTGCTGGTCGTCCACACCGGGCGGCGCAGCAACGTGCTGGTCGCCCAGGAGGTCGCGGCGCGGTTCGCGGCGGGCGGGGTGAACCTGCGGGTGCTGGAGGACGAGGCGCCCGACCTCGACCCGTCGTGCTTCACCCAGGTGGTGCCCGCGGACGACAAGGCGGCCGAGGGCGCGGAGCTGGTGTTCGTGCTCGGCGGCGACGGCACGCTGCTGCGCGCGGCCGAGCTGGCGCGCGCGGCGGGCGTGCCGGTGCTGGGGGTGAACCTGGGGCGGGTCGGGTTCCTGGCGGAGGCCGACTCGGACGCGCTGTACGAGGCGATCCGGCACGTCCTGGACCGCGATTACGAGGTCGACGAGCGGATGACGCTCGACGTGACCGCGTTCTCCGGTGGCGAGGTGCTGGGCAGCACGTGGGCGCTCAACGAGGCCAGCGTGGAGAAGAGCACCCGGGAGCGCATCCTGGACGTGGTGGTCGAGGTGGACGGGCGGCCGGTGTCGGCGTTCGGCTGCGACGGCGTGCTGGTGGCGACCCCGACGGGTTCCACGGCCTACGCGTTCTCCGCGGGCGGGCCGGTGGTGTGGCCGGACGTGCAGGCGCTGCTGGTGGTGCCGAGCAACGCGCACGCCCTGTTCGCGCGGCCCCTGGTGGTGTCGCCCGCGTCGGTGGTGGCGCTGGAGGTCGACCCGGAGAGCTACCCGGCGGCGCTGTCCGCGGACGGCCGCCGCACCATCGACCTGCCGCCCGGCGCGCGGGTCGAGGTGGTGGGCGGCAGCGTCCCGCTGCGGTTGATCAGGCTGCGGCAGGGCCCGTTCACCGACCGGCTCGTGGAGAAGTTCGAGCTGCCGGTGCAGGGGTGGCGGGGTCCCTCGGCCAGGTAGATCAACTGGGGAAAGCCGGCCCCCGAGCACACGGTTCGTCGGCGTCGCCCAGTAGTGTCCTCTGTTGTGCTGGCCGAGATGCGCATCCAGGGCCTCGGTGTGATCGACGAGGCCACCCTTGAGCTCGACCCCGGGTTCACCGTGGTGACGGGCGAGACCGGCGCGGGCAAGACGATGGTCGTCACCGGCCTCCACCTGCTGGGTGGCGGCCGGGCCGAGGCGTCGCGCGTGCGCAACGGCGCGGAGAAGGCGGTGGTCGAGGGCCGGTTCCAGGCCCCGGCGGGCAGCCCGGCCGCGAAGGTCGCCGAGGAGGTCGGCGGCCAGCCCGACGACGACGGCAGCGTGATCGCCGTCCGCACGGTCGGCGCCGACGGCCGGTCCCGCGCCCACCTGGGCGGGAGGTCGGTCCCGGTCGGCGTGCTGGGCGAGCTGGCCGAGCAGCTGCTGGCCGTGCACGGCCAGAACGACCAGCTGCGGCTGCTGCGGCCCGCCGAGCAGCGGTCGGTGCTCGACCGGTTCGCGGGCGACGAGGTCGCCGGGCCGCTGCGCGCCTACCAGAGGATCCGCGACGAGTGGCTGCGCGTGGCCGCCGAGCTGACCGAGCGCACCCGCCGGTCGCACGAGCTGGCCCGCGAGGCCGACCTGCTGCGGCACGGCCTGACCGAGATCACCGCGGTCGACCCGAAGCCCGGCGAGGACGAGGAGCTGGTCGCGGAGGCGCGCCGGCTCGCCGACGCCGACCAGTTGCGCGAGTCCGCGGCGGGCGCCCAGTACGCGGTGGCGGGCTCGCCGGACGGCGACCCGGACAACCCGGGCGCGCTGGGCCTGATCGGCGAGGCGCGGCGGCGGCTGGTGGCCTCGGAGGACCCCAAGCTGCGCGATTTGGAGCCCCGGCTGGTCGAGGCGGAGACGCTGCTGGCCGACGTGGGCGCGGAGATCGCGTCCTACCTTGAGCACCTGGAGGCCGACCCGGCGCGGCTGGAGCAGGTGCTGGCCCGCCAGTCCGAGCTGAAGTCGCTGACCCGCAAGTACGCCGCGGACGTGGACGGCGTGATCGCGTGGGCGCAGGACGCGGCGGCGCGGCTGTCCGGCCTGGACACCTCCGACGAGGCGCTGGCGGCGCTGGCCGCGCGGCGCGACGAGCTGGCCGTCGAGCTGGCCGGCTACGCGCTGCGGGTGACCGGTGCGCGCGCGGAGGCGGCCGAAGAGCTGGGCAAGGCCGTGTCGGAGGAGCTGACCGGCCTGGCCATGCCGCACGCCAGCGTGGAGGTCGTGGTGCGGCCGCGGGTCGCCGAGGCGGGCGACGCGCAGGCGCTGGAGGTCGGCGGCCGGCTGCTGCACGCCGGCGCGTCCGGCGTGGACGACGTGGAGCTGCGGCTCATCGCGCACCCCGGCGCGCCCGCGCTGCCCGTGCACAAGGGCGCGTCCGGCGGCGAGCTGTCCCGGGTGATGCTGGCGCTCGAGGTCGTCCTGTCGCACTCCGACCCGGTGCCGACGCTGGTGTTCGACGAGGTCGACGCGGGCGTCGGCGGCCGGGCGGCGGTCGAGGTCGGCCGGCGGCTGGCCAGGTTGGCGCGCAGCCACCAGGTCGTCGTGGTCACGCACCTGCCGCAGGTGGCGGCGTTCGCGGACCGGCACCTGGTGGTCGACAAGACCGCGGACGGCGTGCTGACCCGCAGCGGCGTGCGGCGGCTGGACGAGTCGCAGCGGGTGGTGGAGCTGGCCCGGATGCTCGCGGGCATGGACTCCACCGACACCGGTCGCGCGCACGCCGAGGAGCTGCTGGCGGCGGCGAAGGCGGACAAGGAGAGCGTGCCCGTGGTGCGGCGCAAGGCGAAGAAGAGGTGAACCGGCGCCTGCTCGGGGCGGCCCTGCTGGTCCTGGCCGCCGCGGGCGCGGTCGTCGGCACCTTCCTGCCGCTGACGGTGCTGGAGTCCGGTTTCGGCCGGGGCGACGAGGCGCTGCGCATCACGACCACGTCGTGGGCCGCGCGGCTGGACCCCGCCCAGGTGGTGGACCTGGACTTCGGCCGCACGCCCCAGTACGGCGTGCCGATCGTGGTGGCCGGGTTGCTGCTGGCGGTCGCCGCGGCCATGGTGTTCCTGCCCGAGCACCAGCGCGGGATCGCCAGGTACACCGCGCTCGGCGCCACCGGCGTGCTGGTCGGCGCGGTGTGGGCGGTGTGGTCCGCCGTGTCGGCGGCGCTGCGCGGGTCCAACGGCATCGAGCGCGAGTACCTGCGGGAGACGGCGGGCGCCGGGATCTGGCTGCTCAGCGCGGCGGTGCTGGTCGCGGTGGCGGGGTTGGTGCTGGTCCACGCCCGGCGGTCGACGCCCCGGCCGGGGGGTGCGGTGGTGTACGCGGTGGGTGACGCCGACGAGGACACGCCGCCGTTCGGCATCCCGGTGGTCGAGGTGGCGCGGCTGCCGGAGAGCGACTACGCGGGTCCGGCCGATCCCGCCGGCACCGGCCCTGTCGGCTCGGGTTCAGCGGTTCCGGGCTCCGAGACGTCGGGCTCCGAGGCTTCGGGTTCGGCGGGCTCGGGTTCCGCCGGGCCCGGTCAGGACCCCCGGGACCCGGAGCGTGCGCCGTGAGCCGGTTGGCCGGGGTGGTGGCCCTGGTCGTCGGCGCGGTGCTGGTGGTCTTCGGCTCGCTGCTCCCCCTGTACGGCGTGCAGCAGGAGGAGCTGTTCGGTTCGGGCGGGCCGGTGTCGAACGGCCGGGTCGTCACGGTCGGCATCACCGGGTGGGAGCTGGTCCGCGAGCCCGACCCCGAGGGCTTGGGCGACCAGGGCGGCCCGGAGCCGTCCTACGGCTACCCCCTGGTCCTGGCGGCGCTGCTGGCGGGCGCCGGCGCGGCGCTCCAGTTCCGCGCGCCCCGGCAGGCCGTGGCCGGCCGGCTCGCGGCGTTCACGGGCGCGGGCCTGGCCGCCGGGGTGCTGTGGGCGGTCGTGGAGACGTGGTCGGTGCTGTTCGGCGGCCCCCTGCCCGACGAGGACGTCCGCACCTTCGTGGGCTCGGGCGGCTACCTGGTGGGCGTGGCGGCCGCGCTGATCGCCGTCGGGGCCGTGCTGTCCGTCGAGTGGCCCGCCCGCGCGGCGCGGCCGACCGGCGTCGCGGTGCACCAGGTGGAGGACGACGACGACACGCCGCCGTTCGGCATCGCCATCCCGGTGGTCGAGCTGGGGCCCGTGGACGACGACCGAGGTCACCCGACCGGGTAGTCCGTCCACTGTGGAGGGGTGAAGGGCCCGGCGTGTTGGTCCGGGGGCTCCTGCGGCGTGGGCCACCATCGGGTCATGAAGCTCTCCGGGTTGCTGCACCGCACGAACCACGAATTGCCGGGCGTCACCGGCGTCGCGCGGGTCGACCGGCGCGCGGGCGACCTGCTGCGGAGGCTCGAACGCGGCGACGTCGCGGTGCTCGACCTCGTCGACGTCGACCGCCGCACCGCCGAGGCCCTGGTGGCCGCCGGGGTGGTCGGGGTGGTCAACGCGTCGTCGTCGATCTCCGGGCGGTTCCCCAACCTCGGGCCCGAGGTGCTCGTCGAGGCGGGCGTCCGGCTGGTCGACGGGGTCGGCACCGGGGTGCTGCGCGAGGTGCGGGACGGCGCGAAGGTGCGCCTGCACGAGGGCGGGGTGTTCGTCGGCGACCGCGAGGTCGCGCGGGGCGTCGAGCAGACCGCCGAGTCCGTGGCCGACGCGGTGGTCGAGGCCAGGGCGGGCATGGCGTCGCAGCTGGAGGCGTTCTCCGCCGACACCATCGAGTTCCTGCGCCGCGAGCGGGAGCTGCTCCTCGACGGGGTGGGCGTGCCCGACCTGGTCGTGCCGATGCGCGACCGGCAGGTGCTGGTGGTGGCCGGTGGGCCGCGGCACGCGGAAGAGCTGCGGAAGCTGCGCAAGTACATCCGCGAGCACCGGCCGGTGCTCATCGGCGTCGACGCGGGCGCCGACACCCTGCACCGGGCCGGGTTCAAGCCCGACGTCATCGTCGGCGACCCGGACGGCATCGGCACCGAGGCGCTGCGCGCCGGGTCCGAGGTCGTGGTGCCCGCGCAGACCGACGGGCACGCGCCCGGGTTGGAGCGCATCCAGGACCTGGGCATCGGCGCGGTGACGTTCCCCGCCGACGGCAACCCCGAGGACCTGGCGCTGCTGCTGGCCGAGGCGCACGGCGCGGCCCTGGTGGTGACCGTGGGCGTGCAGGCCGGGCTGCGGGAGTTCCTGGACCGGGGGCGCTCGGGGTCGAACCCGTCGACGTTCCTGACCAGGCTCAAGCTGGGCGACAAGCTCGTCGACGGCCGGGCCGTCGCGGTGCTGCACCGCGGCCGGGTGTCGACGGGCGTGGTCGTGCTGCTGGTGTCGGCGGCGGTCCTGGCGATGGTGGCCGCGCTGACCGTGTCCGGTGTCGGGCAGGCGTACCTGGACGTGGCGGCCGACGCGATCGGCTCCGCCGTGACCTGGGTGAGGGGGTTGTTCCGGTGATCTCGCTGCGCTACCACGTCGTCAGCGTCACCGCGGTGTTCCTGGCGCTGGCCGTGGGCGTGGTGCTGGGGTCGACCGCGATCAGCGGCCGGTTGCTGTCCGGGCTGACCGACGACAACAGCGAGCTGGGCCGGGAGGTCGCCGCGCTGCGGGAGGGGCGCCACGCGCAGGACGCGCGGCTGGCCGAGGCGGACCGGTTCGCCGGCGCGGTCGGGCCGCTGGCGGTGGGAGGGCAGCTCGCCGACCGGTCGGTCGTGCTGGTGACCACGGCGGACGCCGGGCCGGACGACCGGGACGCGCTGGCGGAGCTGCTGCGCGCGTCCGGGGCCGAGGTGACGGGGGAGGTGCAGCTCACCGACTCCTTCGCCGACCCCGACAAGGCCGACCAGCTGCTGGGCATGGTGGCGCGGCTCCAGCCCGCCGGGACGCGGCTGCCCACCGGGGCCGACCCGGGCACGCGGGCGGGCGCGCTGCTGGGGTCGGTGCTGCTGCTCGGCCCGGACGGCAAGCCCCAGGCGGCCGAGGCGGAGGTGGAGGCGGCGCTGAGCGGGTTGGCGAGCGCGGGGTTCGTCCGGCAGGGCGCGCGGGTGCGGCCGGCGCAGCTGGCCGTGGTGCTGACCGGGGGGTCGGTGTCGGGCGCCTCGGCGGGCGACCGGGCGGCGGTGGTGGCCCGGTTCGCGTCGCAGCTGGACCGGGCGGGCGCGGGCGCGGTGCTGGCCGGCGGCCGGGGTTCGGCGGACGGCACGGGCGCCGTCGGCGTCGTCCGGGCGGACACGGCGGCGACGTCGGTCCTGTCGACGGTCGACAACCTGGACACGGCGGCCGGGCGCGTGGTGACGGTGCTGGCGCTGCGGGAACAGCTGGACGGCAAGGCCGGCCGCTACGGCGTCGCGGGCAACGCGGAGGGCGCGGCCCCCGTCACCACCGGCTGACCCCGCGCGAGTCGAACCCTCAGACCGACCGTGTCGAACCCTCAGGCACACCGTGTCGAACCCTCAGACCCCCCGAGTTCCACACCCAGGACCAGCCGAGCCGTGCACCCGACCCCGCGTGTCCTCCGCTCAGGCATCGCGTGTCGTCCAGTCGGGCATCGCGTGTCCTCCGGTCAGGTCCGGCGTGTCCTCCGGTCGGGCTTGGCGTGTTCCGCGTTCGAGCCGCCTGAACGTGGAACTCGGAGGTCCTGAGCGTTCGACACAGTGGTCCTGAGTGTTCGACTCGCGGTGTCTGGGTGGAGGACACGCGGTGTCTGGGTGGAGGACACGCGATGCTTGAGTGGAGGACACGCGGGGGGTTGGGTGGCGGTAGGCCATCCGAGTGATGCTCAACAGGACCCACCAGCGCGCTGGGTGACCGGTGGCGTGTTAGCGTTAGGGCCCGTGGACAGGGCCGTTGGCCCTGCGGAAATCCAGACCACGGGGAGCCTCCTTGGTGCAGCAGGCACGTACGACCAAGCACGTTTTCGTCACCGGGGGCGTCGCCTCCTCCCTCGGCAAGGGCCTCACCGCGTCGAGCCTCGGTCAGCTGCTCACCGCCCGTGGTCTGCGGGTCACCATGCAGAAGCTCGACCCGTACCTCAACGTCGACCCGGGCACGATGAACCCCTTCCAGCACGGCGAGGTGTTCGTCACCGACGACGGCGCGGAGACCGACCTCGACATCGGCCACTACGAGCGGTTCCTCGCCCGTGACCTGTCCGGCGAGGCCAACGTCACCACCGGCCAGGTCTACTCGGAGGTCATCGCCAAGGAGCGGCGCGGCGAGTACCTCGGCGACACCGTCCAGGTCATCCCGCACATCACCGACGAGATCAAGCGCCGCATCCGCGCCATGGCCGAGCCCGGCGCCGACGGCGTCGCGCCCGACGTGGTCATCACCGAGGTCGGCGGCACGGTCGGCGACATCGAGTCGCTGCCGTTCCTGGAGGCGTGCCGCCAGGTCCGCCACGACGTGGGCCGCGACAACGTCTTCTTCCTGCACGTCTCCCTGGTGCCCTACCTGGCGCCCTCCGGCGAGCTGAAGACCAAGCCGACCCAGCACTCGGTCGCGGCGCTGCGCAACATCGGCATCCAGCCCGACGCCATCGTGTGCCGGGCCGACCGCGAGATCCCCGACGCGCTCAAGCGCAAGATCGGCCTGATGTGCGACGTCGACACCGACGCCGTGGTCGCCGCCGTGGACGCGCGGTCGATCTACGACATCCCCAAGGTGCTGCACGCCGAGGGCCTGGACGCCTACGTGGTGCGCCGGCTGGACCTGCCGTTCCGCGACGTCGACTGGACCGTGTGGGGCGACCTGCTCGACCGCGTGCACAACCCGAACGAGAAGGTCCGCATCGGCCTGGTCGGCAAGTACGTCGACCTGCCCGACGCCTACCTGTCGGTGACCGAGGCGCTGCGCGCGGGCGGGTTCGCCCACCGCACCAAGGTCGAGATCGTGTGGGTGCCGTCCGACGAGTGCCAGACCCCGTCCGGCGCGGCGCACGCCCTCTCCGGCCTCGACGCGATCCTCATCCCCGGCGGCTTCGGCGTGCGCGGCATCGAGGGCAAGATCGGCGCGATCACCCACGCCCGCACCCGCGGCCTCCCGCTGCTGGGCCTGTGCCTGGGCCTCCAGTGCCTGGTCATCGAGGCGGCCCGCAACCTCGCGGGCATCGCCGACGCGAACTCCGCCGAGTTCGAGGACACCGGCTCGCCGGTGATCAGCACCATGGCCGACCAGCAGGACGTGGTCTCCGGCCAGCGCGACATGGGCGGCACCATGCGGCTCGGCGCGTACCCGGCGAAGCTCGTACCCGGCTCCCAGGTGGCGCTGGCGTACGGCGCGACCGAGGTGTCCGAGCGGCACCGGCACCGCTACGAGGTCAACAACGCCTACCGCGACCGGCTCGCCGCCGCGGGCCTGGTGTTCTCCGGCACCTCGCCGGACGACCGGCTGGTGGAGTTCGTCGAGCTGCCCGCCGACGCGCACCCGTTCTTCGTGGCCACCCAGGCGCACCCGGAGCTGAAGTCGCGCCCGACCCGCCCGCACCCGCTGTTCGCGGCGTTCGTCAAGGCGGCCCTGGACTACCGGCTGGCCGACCGCCTGCCGCTGCCGGAGCCGGAGACCGCGGGGGCCGCGAAGTGACCGGGAGGCACGAGTTCAGCACCGTCTCCTCGCGGGACGTGCACGTGGGCAGGGTCGTCGCGCTGCGCGTGGACGAGGTCGTCATGCCCGGCGGCGGCACGGCCAAGCGCGAGGTGGTCGAGCACCTGGGCGCGGTGGCCGTGGTCGCCCTGGACGACGACGGCGCGGTCACCCTCATCCACCAGTACCGCCACCCGCTCGGGCGGCGGCTGTGGGAACTGCCCGCGGGCCTGCTGGACGCGGCGGGCGAGTCGCCGCTCTCGGCGGCCCGGCGCGAGCTGGCCGAGGAGGTCGGGCTGGCCGCGTCGACGTGGGAGACGCTGGTGGACGTCGCCGCCTCGCCCGGCTTCACCGACGAGGTGGTGCGGGTCTTCCTGGCCCGCGGCCTGAGCGTGGTGGACCGCGACGCGCAGGGCGAGGAGGAGGCCGACCTGGAGGCCGAGACCTTCCCGCTGGACGAGGCGGTGGCCATGGCCCTCGCCGGCGACATCGTCAACGGGGCCGCCGTGTCCGGGCTGCTGGCGGCGCAGGCGGTGGTCGCGGGTCGTGCGGAGAGCCGCCCGGCGGACGCGCCGTTCGGGGACCGCCCGACCCGGTTCGCCCGCCGGTCGGAGGGCTGAGCGGGACGGGTCGCCTGCTGGCCGGGGGCTGAGCGGGGACGGTTGCCCGTCGGTCCCAGGGCTGAGGGGGCGGGTCGTGCAGGCTGCGGGCCCCGGTCCCGGGCGGGAGAAGTCGCCTGGGCGGGTGCCGGTCGGGGGAGCGGGCGGCGGGGTCGCGGGCGTCGTGAGCCGATCAGCGGCGGTGGCCCGCGACCAGGCGGTGCGCGCGGCGCGTGGCGGTCAGGATCTCCTGCCACCGCGCGCCCGCCACCAGGTCCTCCCGCCGGCTGAACGGCGTGGGCCCCGAGGGCGTCCGCCGACCCGCCCGCTTCTCGGCCCGCCGGACCTCGGCGAACGCCGCCACCGCCGCCTTCCACCGCTCCCGCCGCGCCTCCAGCAGCTCCAGCGCCCGCACCAGCGCCTCGTCGTCGCACTGGAACGGCCCCACCTCCAGTTCGAGGTAGGCGAGCGTGCCGAAGTGCCCGTACGGCCGGAACAGCTGCACGCACGACTTGAGCGCGGACACCCGCCGGCGCATCGGCAACGAGGCGTCACGCACCTTGCGGGCGTGCACGGCGAAGCTCACGGGTCCCAGTCTCCCTGACCACCGGCCCCGGTGGATGGCGGATAATGGCGGACGTGCGTGGGGGAGGGCCGTGGGGAGTGGCCGCGGCGGCGGCGGCCGGGTGCGGGGTGCTGCTGTTCGTCGACCCCAACCAGCCCGGGTCGCTCCTGCCGCCGTGCCTGCTCTACGCGCTGACCGGCATCCAGTGCCCGGCGTGCGGTTCCACGCGGATGGTCCACGCGCTGCTGCACGGCGACCTCGCCGCGGCGTGGCACTTCAACGCCGTCATGCTGGTCGCCGGGCTGCCACTGCTGGTGTGGTTGTGGGCGAGGTGGGTGCGCGCGGCCAGGTCGGGCAGGCCCACCCCGCCGGTGCCGCGGGCCGTGGGCGTGCCGGTGGTGGCCCTGGCCGTGACGTGGATGCTGGTGCGGAACCTAGTCGCGTAGCTTGCGGCCCTGGCTGTCGGTGCCGCCGTTGACCAGCAGGACGATCCCGTCGACCAACGACCAGATGCCGCACCCGCCGCAGGTCAGGAGCTGTGCGATGCCGATACCGGTGTCACCGATGTAGAACCGGCCGATGCCGAACGGCAGCACCAGCTGGAGCACGCCCGCGGCGATGCGCGACTTGTCCGACAGCGGCTGCCCGGTCAGCGGGTCCACGCCGTAGGGCGCGCCCGGGTTGAAGCCCGGCGGGTAGGCGTGCGCGGGGTCGGCGTAGCCCTTCGTGCCGGGCGGGGGCGGCCCGTAACCGGGGGCGGCGTATCCGGCGGTCGGGTAGCCCGCGGTCGGGTGGCCGGGCGAGGCGTAGCCGGTGGCCTGCGGGTACTCGGCGACCGGCGGCTGGAACCTGGGGTGCGGCAGGTCGTTGAACAGCGCCGCCAGCTCCTGGGCGGTCTGCGCGCCCGACGCGAAGCCGACGCGCTGCTCGTACTCGCCGATCTCCAGGCGACCGGCCGCGAAGTGCTCGTTCAGCGCGCTGATCGCCTCTTGGCGCTGCTGGTCGCCGATGCGCACCTGGTGGGGTTCCGACACACGTCAACGCTAACAGCCGCCCGCCGCTCGCAACCCGGGAACGCACGAGTCGCCGATGAGAGGTGAAGGCGCTGGTGGGGGCGGGGCTGGTGGGTGCTCCGGGGTGGCGGTGGGCACCCGTGCACCTCGACGCGGGCGCTCGGGGGCGGCACACTGCCTTGCGCACGGGGACGGGTGTGACGGGCGGGCGCGCGGGTGGGCAGGCGGGCGGCGGGCTCGGGTGGCCGGCGACGGGCTCGACGGGCTCGACCAGGCGGCAGCACGACCGGACCGCGAGCACGACCGGCTCAACCGGACAGCGGCGAGTACAGCGGCAAGAGCACGAGCAGGCACGAGCACGAGCAGCGCAGTTATGCACAGGCGGCGGACGAAGGTCCCGGAATTGTCAGACCTCAGCGGTAATGTCAAAGCAGGGGTCCCCTTGGGGGGGACCCCTGCCGGTGTGGCCATCGCGGCCTACCTCGACCACCTGGCGGTGGAGCGCGGCACCGCCCGCAACACCCTCGACTCCTACACCCGCGACCTCCGCCGCTACGCCGCCCACCTCGCCGCCCGCGACGTCACCGACCTCGGTCACGTCACCGAGCCCCTGGTCACCGACTTCCTGGCCGGGCTGCGCGAATCGGGCCTGGCCGCCTCCTCCGCCGCCCGCACCCTGGTCGCCGTGCGCGGGCTGCACCGGTTCGCCCACCGCGAGGGCCTCACCGCCCACGACCCGGCCCGCGAGGTGCGCCCGCCGCAGCCGCCCAAGCGGCTGCCCAAGGCCATCCCGGTCGACGACGTGCTCCGGTTGCTCGACACCGCCCGCGGCGACACCCCCGCCGAGCTGCGCGACCGCGCCCTGCTCGAACTGCTCTACTCCAGCGGGGCGCGCATCTCCGAGGTCGTCGGCCTCGACGTGGACGACCTCGACACCGCCGAGCGCACCGTCCTGCTCGACGGCAAGGGCGGCAAGCAGCGGGTCGTCCCGGTCGGCAGGCCGGCGCTCGCCGCGCTGGACGCCTACCTGGTGCGCGCCCGCCCCGCGCTGGCCAAGCGCGCCAACCCCGCCCTGTTCCTCAACGCCCGCGGCGGCAGGCTCACCAGGCAGACCGCGTGGCACGTGCTCAAGGCCGCCGCCGGGCGGGCGGGCATCACCGCGGAGGTCTCGCCGCACACCCTGCGCCACTCGTTCGCCACCCACCTGCTGGAGGGCGGCGCGGACGTGCGCGTGGTGCAGGAGCTGCTGGGACACGCCTCCGTCACGACGACCCAGGTGTACACCCTCGTAACCGTGAACACCTTGCGCGAGGTCTACGCGACCGCCCATCCTCGCGCTTCGGGGTGACGCGGGCCCCCGGGCCCGCACCGGACCGGAAACGACCGAGCGAGCAGACGAGCTGGAGGTGCCGACCAGGTGCCGAACTTGGACGAGCCGGAACCCGCCGCCATCGAGCTGGGGTCGGTGCTGCACGCGTTGAGCGACCCCACGCGGCTGGCGGTCGTGCGGCAGATCGAGTCCGGCGGCGAGCGCCTGTGCGGCGCGCTGCTGGTGGACGTGGCAAAGTCCACCCTGTCGCAGCACCTGCGCGTGCTGCGCGAGGCAGGCATCACCCGGACCAGGGCCTGCGGCAACCAGCGGTGGGTCTCGCTGCGGCGCGACGACCTGGACCGGCTGTTCCCGGGTCTGCTCGACGTGGTGCTCCGGGCGGCGGGCCGGGCGGGCGCGGTGCGGTGACGCGCACCACCCCGAGGTGACAACTCTTCGCGCCGGCTCCGGCGAGGCGCGTTGCTGCCCGGCTTCCCGGTGCCTAGGCTGCGCCCAGGCAGAGGACTAGGGATCGGAAGGCGATGTCGACACCGGGGCACGCGAGCGGGTCGTGGGGAGCACCGCCCCCGCCGCCGCAGCAGACCGGTGTGCCCCGGGCCCAGGTCGAGCTGAGCCTGGCCCCGCACGCCGCGCCGGTCGACGAGGACGCCACCGAGCAGCTGGTGGGCGACATAGGCCCCACCGGCCGGCCGCTGCGCTACGTGCCCGACCCGCCCCTCCTCGCGCACCACGGCCCGGCCCGCATCATGGCGGTCTGCAACCAGAAGGGCGGGGTCGGCAAGACCACGTCCACCATCAACCTCGGCGCGGCCCTGACCGAGTACGGCCGGCGGGTGCTGCTGGTCGACTTCGACCCGCAGGGCGCCCTGTCGGTGGGCCTGGGCGTGCACCCGCACCAGCTCGACCAGACCATCTACAACGTGATCATGGAGCGCAACGTCGGCATCAACGACGTGATCATGAACACGCCGGTCGAGGGCATGGACCTGCTGCCCAGCAACATCGACCTGTCCGCCGCCGAGATCCAGCTGGTCTCCGAGGTGGGGCGGGAGCACACGCTGGTCCGCACGCTGCGCCCGGTGATCGACCGCTACGACTACGTGCTGGTCGACTGCCAGCCGTCGCTCGGCCTGCTCACGGTCAACGCCCTGGCGGCGGCCGACGGCGTCCTCATCCCGCTGGAGTGCGAGTTCTTCAGCCTGCGCGGGGTCGCCCTGTTGATAGACACCATCGAGAAGGTCAGGGAGCGGTTGAACCCGAAGTTGGAGATCACCGGCATCCTCGCCACCATGTACGACCCGCGCACGCTGCACTCGCGCGAGGTGATGGCGCGCGTGGTCGAGGCGTTCGGCGAGGTCGTGTTCGACACGGTGATCAACCGCACCGTCCGGTTCCCGGAGACCACCGTCGCCGGCGAGCCGATCACCCGCTGGGCGCCCCGCTCGGCGGGCGCGAAGGCGTACCGGGCACTGGCGCGCGAGGTGATCGCCCGGTGACCCGACGCCCATCACTGCCGGGCGCGTCCGAACTGTTCCGCCTCACCGGCTCGGCCCCCGAACCGGTCCCTGACCAGGGCTCCGGCCAGGACTCCGGCCGGGCCGCACCCGAGCCCGCGCCCGCACCGCGGCGGGGCACCGGGCGGCAGAAGCACTCGACCAAGATCACCGTGTACGTGTCCGACGAGGAGCTGCTGGCGCTGGAGCACGCCCGGCTGGCGCTGCGCGGCGAGCACGGTTTGGTGGTGGACCGGGGCCGGGTGGTCCGCGAGGCCATCGCGATCGTGCTGGACGACCTCGAAGGGCACGGCGAGGACTCCCTGCTGGTGCGCAGGTTGCGCGAGCGGTGAGCGGTGAGGCACCACCCGGGGTCCTGGCGGAGACGGCCGGGACCGGGGCCGGAGCGCCCGGGGCAGCGGCGGAGACGCCGGGGGACGCGGCGGCAGAGGCCGGGAGCGCGCCGGAGGCGGCACCGGGGGCGGCCGGGGACGCCGTCGGGCAGGTGGCGCCGACCCCGCCCGACGACGGTCGGTTCAAGGTCCGGCTGACCAACTTCGAGGGCCCCTTCGACCTGCTGCTCCAGCTGATCTCGCAGCACACCCTGGACGTGACCGAGGTGGCCCTGCACCAGGTCACCGACGACTTCATCGCCTACATCCGGGCCATGGGCGACCAGTGGGACCTGGACGAGACCACCGAGTTCCTGGTCATCGCGGCGACCCTGCTGGACCTGAAGGCGGCCCGGCTGCTGCCCGCGGGCGACGTGGAGGACGAGGAGGACCTGGCCCTGCTGGAGGCCCGTGACCTGCTGTTCGCGCGGCTGCTCCAGTACCGGGCGTACAAGCAGGTGGCGGCCCTGTTCGGGGAGCTGGAGCAGGGCGCTTACCGGCGCTACCCGCGGTCGGTGGCGCTGGAGCAGCGGTACGAGGGGCTGCTGCCCGAGGTGATGCTCGGCGTGGACGCGCGGCGGTTCGCCGAGATCGCCGCGGTCGTGTTCCGGCCCAAGCCGCCGCCGACGGTGTCCACCGACCACATCCACCAGCACCGGGTGTCGGTGCGCGAGCACGCCGACCTGCTGCGGGAACGGCTGGCCGAGCTGGGCACGACGACGTTCGCCGAGCTGATCGCCGGGTGCACGCAGACCATGGAGGTGGTCGCCCGGTTCCTGGCGCTGCTGGAGCTGTACCGGGAGAAGGCGCTGGCGTTCGAGCAGCCGGACCCGCTCGGTGAGCTGCGCATCACCTGGGTGGGCGACGAGCAGCAGGGACGGGCGCCGGAGCGGGCCGAGGACGACGCCGAGGACGAGGACGAGGAGTACGGGTGACCCAGAACGAGCCGGCGCCGCCCGACCGGGCCGCGCCCGAACCCGCCCTCCCGCCGGGCACCGCGGCCGAGCCGGTCGCCTCGGGCGCGGAGCCCACCCCCGCGCTCGACCTGCCGGAAACCCCGGGAGCACCGGAAACGCCGGAAACACCGGAAGTCGACGAGACCGGCGGCCTGCCCGACCTGTCCGACGACGCCGAGCTGGACGGCGCGCTCGAATCCGTCCTCCTCGTCGTGGACAGCCCCATCGCCGAGGACCAGCTCGCCGGCGTCTTCGAACAGCCCGTGAAGCGCGTCACCCGGGCCCTCCACCGCCTGGCCGCCCGCTACACCGAGCAGGGCAGCGGCATCGACCTGCGTAGAATCGGGGACGGCTGGCGGTTCTACACGCGGGACCGCTTCGCGCCATTCGTGGAGAAGCTGCTGCTCGACGGGCAGCGCGCCAAGCTCACCCGGGCCGCGTTGGAGACCCTCGCGGTCATCGCCTACCGGCAGCCCGTCACCAGGGCCAGGGTCGCGGCGGTGCGCGGGGTGAACGTCGACGGCGTCATCCGCACGCTCGTCGCGCGCGGCCTGATCGCCGAGACGGGCACCGACTCCGACACGGGTGGCATCCTCTACCGCACGACCGAACTGTTCCTGGAGCGGTTGGGCCTGTCGTCGCTCGGCGACCTGCCCCCGATCGCTCCCCTCCTGCCCGAAGTGGATGCGATCGACGATGTCTGACCAGGACAAGCCCGAAGGGGTCCGGCTCCAGAAGGTGCTCGCCAAAGCGGGGGTCGCCTCGCGCCGGGTGGCCGAGGAGCTGATCGAGCTGGGCCGCGTCCAGGTCGACGGCGAGGTGGTCCGCGAGCAGGGCCGCCGGATCGACCCCGAGACGGCGGTCGTGCACGTGGACGGCGTCCGCGTGCAGCTCAGGGACGACGTGCTCACGCTCGTCCTGAACAAGCCGCGCGGCGTGCTCTCGACCATGCACGACGAGCAGCACCGCCCGTGCGTCGGCGACTACCTGGCCAACCGCAAGGACCGCCTGTTCCACGTCGGCAGGCTCGACGCCGACACCGAGGGCCTGCTGCTGCTGACCAACGACGGCGACCTCGCGCACCGCCTGATGCACCCCTCCTACGAGGTGCCCAAGACCTACCTCGCCGAGGTGCCCGGCCCCATCCCGAGGGACCTGGGCCGCACCCTGCGCGCGGGCATCGAGCTGGACGACGGCCCGGTCAAGGTCGACTCGTTCCGGCTGATCTCGGCCGTGCCGGGCAAGGCGCTGGTCGAGGTCGTCCTGCACGAGGGCCGCAAGCACATCGTCCGCCGCCTGCTGGAGCACGTCGGCCACCCGGTGGAGAGCCTGGTCCGCACCGCCGTGGGCGAGGTGCGCCTGGGCAACCAGCGGCCCGGTTCCATGCGCGTGCTCAACCGCCAGGAGGTCGGTTCCCTCTACAAGGCCGTCGGCCTGTAGTTGTTCAGCGTCAGCCCGTGGACGCTGAACGGGACCGGCTGAACAATCGCCCTCGTCGAAGGGGAGGGCGACGTGGCCAGACGGGAGAGCCCCTTACGGGCGGAGCACCACGGGCTGGGTGAGTTCGCGGCGGAGCTGCGCAAGCTCCGGGAGCGGGCGGGCGGCCCCACCTACCGGCAGTTGAGCAGGCAGGCGCACTACTCGCCCGCGGCGCTGTCCGAGGCCGCGAACGGGCGCAAGCTGCCCAGCCTCGCCGTGACCCTGGCCTACGTGCGGGCGTGCGGCGGCGAGGTGTCCTCGTGGGAGGCCCGCTGGCGGGAGCTGTCCGACCAGCTCGCCGCGCCGCGCGCCGAACCGGACGACGGCCGCGCGCCGTACGCCGGGCTGGCCGCGTTCCAGGTCGAGGACGCCGACCGGTTCTTCGGCCGCGACCGGCTGGTCGGCGAACTGGTCGAGCTGGTCGGGCGGCGGCGGTGCACCGGCGTGTTCGGCGCGTCCGGGTCGGGCAAGTCCTCGGTGCTGCGGGCCGGCCTGGTGGCGGCCTCGCCCGGCCCCTCGGTCGTGCTCACGCCGGGCGCCCACCCGGTGGAGGAGCTGGCGGCGCGGATCGCCGCGTTCACCGGCAAGACCGCGTCCGCGCTGGTCACCGAGTTCTCCTCCTACCCGGAGAACCTGCACCTGCGCGTCCGGCAGGCCGTGGTGGGCCGCCACGACGACCTGCTGCTGGTGGTGGACCAGTTCGAGGAGGTCTTCACGCTGTGCGCGGACCCGGCCGAGCGGGCCGCGTTCATCGCCGCGCTGACCACCGCCGCGACCGCGCCGACCGGCCGGACCAGGGTCGTGCTCGGCGTGCGGGCCGACTTCCTCGGCCACTGCGGCCGGCACCCGGAGCTGGTCGAGGCGCTGCGCGGCGGGCACGTGCTGGTCGCCCCGATGACGGCGGACGAGCTGCGCGAGGCGGTCGTCGCGCCCGCCAACGCGGTCGGCTGCAAGGTGGAGACCGCGCTGGTCACCCGCCTCGTGTCGGACGCGGCGGGCCAGCCCGCGGCGCTGCCGCTGGTGTCGCACGCGCTGCTGGAGACCTGGCGCAGGCGGCGCGGCGTCGTGCTCACCCTGGCGGCCTACGAGGAGGCCGGCGGCATCGAGCACTCGATCGCGCGCAGCGCCGAGGACGTCTACGCCCGGATGTCCCCCGACCGGCAGCTGGTCGCCAAGCAGGTGTTCCTGCGGCTGATCGCGGTCGGCGAGGGCACCGAGGACACCAAGCGCCGGGTGGCCCGGGACGAGGTCGACCACCCCGAGGTGCTGGCCGCCCTGGCGGAGGCGCGCCTGGTGGTGCTCGACCGCGACACCGCGGAGCCGGCGCACGAGGCGCTGATCCACAACTGGCCGCGGCTGCGCGGCTGGATCGCCGAGGACCGCGCGGGCCTGCGGTCGCAGCGGATGCTGACCGACGCCGCGCGCACGTGGGAATCGCTGGACCGGGACCCGTCCGCGCTGTACCGGGGCACCCGGCTGGCGCTCGCCCGCGAGTGGGTCGACGGGGAGGCCTGGTCGCGGCTCACGCCCGGTGAGCAGCTGTTCCTGGAGGCCAGCATCGCCGCGGACGACGCGGTGCACGCCGCCGAGCACCGGCGCGCCCGCCGGCTGCGGCAGCTGGTGTCGGTGATGGCGGTGCTGCTGGTGCTGGCGTTCAGCGCGACCGTGTTCGCCGTCCGCGCCGAGCGGTCGGCCAGCGAGCAGGCCGCGATCGCGCTGGCGCACAAGGTGATCACCCAGGCCGCCGGGCTGCGCACCACCGACCCGGGGCTGTCGTTGCAGCTCAACCTGGCCGCGCACCGGCTGGCCCGGCTGCCGGAGACGCGGGACGCGGTGCTCGGCGCGTTCGCCGAGCCGTACGCCACGCGGATCACCGCGGCGCGGTCGGTGGTGGTCGCGCCGAGCGGGTCGGTGCTCGCGGTCGTGGACGACACCAGCACCCGGAACGCGCGGCTGGTCGACGTGTCCGACCCGCGCCGCCCGGCGCACCTGGCCGAGCTGCCCGCGGTCGCGGGCGTGGCCGCGGTGGCGTTCGACCCGGGAGGCGGGCGGGTGGCCGTGGCCGGCGCGGGCCGGGTCGTGGTGGTGGACGTGCGCGACCCGCGGCGCCCGGAGGTCGGGCAGGTGCTGTTCGAGCAGGAGCCCACCAGGACCGCGGTGTCGCTGGCGTTCTCGCCCGACGGCCGCCGGCTCGCCGCCGGGTACGGGGACCGGCCGGCGCTGGTGCGGGACCTCGGCGACCCGATCCGGCTCCGCCGGCCGGAGCGGGTCGGCGGCGACGCGTCGCGCGCGGTGGCGTTCCTGTCCCCGACGGCGCTCGCGGTGCTGTCCGGCGACCGGGTGGACGTCGTCGACGTGACCACCGGCGCGACCACCACCGCCGTCTCGGGCGTCGGCGCGCTCACCGCGCTGGCCGTGGCGGGCTCGGGGCGGCTGCTGGCGACGGCGGGCGAGGACCGCGTGGTGCGGCTGTGGGAGGTGGGGGAGGGCCCGGCGCGGCAGCTCGGCGTGCTGCGGCACGGCGCCGACGTGCACGCGGTGGCGTTCGACGGCGCCGGCCGGGTGCTGGCGACGGCGGGGCAGGACCAGGTGACCCGGCTGTGGGACGTGGCCGACCGGGGCGCGCCGGTCGAGGTCGCCGCGCCCGCCGGGCACCTCGGGCCCGTGACCTCGGTCGGGTTCGCCGCCGGCGGCCGGTCGGTCGTCACCGCGGGCGGCGACCGGACCGTGCGGCTGGTCGACGTGGCGGACCTGCCGTTCCGGCAGGCCACGCAGGTCCGGTCGGTCGTGGTCGCCGCGGCGCGGGAGCTGGTCGCGACCGTGGACGACGAGGGCGTGCTGCGGCTGGTCCACCCCCTCGAACCCTCCGGGTTGCGCACGGCGCGGGCGTTGACCGAGCACCGGGGCAAGGTCCGCGCCGCGGCGCTCAGCCCGGACGGCGCGCACCTGGTGACCGTCGCGGAGGACGACGCGGTGCGGGTGTGGCGCGTCGCCGACCCGGCCGCGCCGGTCCTCGTCGGTGACGCGGGCGAGGGGCGCGTGGTGGCGTTCAGCCCGCGCAGCCCCTACTTCGCCACCGGCGGCGTGGACGGGTGGACGAGGCTGTGGGACGTGCGGACGCTGTTCCAGACCTCGGTGGTCGCCGACCTGGACGCCCGGAGCAGCCCGGTCAACGCGGTGGCGTTCGACGAGACCGGCGAGCGGCTGGTGGTGACCAGGCTCAACGGGTGGACCGAGGAGTGGGGGCCCACCGGTCCGGGCGGCCTGGTGCGCCGGCCGCGGCCGAGCCCCACGGCGGCGCAGGTCGAGTCGCTGGCCGTGGCGGTGGGCGGCGAGCTGGTGACCGTGGAGCAGAACGGGCAGGCGGCGCTGTGGCGGCGGCCCGAGCGTCGGTGGGACGCCAACCTCGGGCAGCACGTGGAGGTCGCGCCGCGGGAACCGGTCGGGTCGGCGGTCCGGGCGGTCGCGGTGCGTGACGGGCGGGTGGCGGTGGCCGGCGCGGACGGGGTGCTGCGGGTGTTCGACCTCGGCGGGTCGGAGCCGGTGCGGGCGGTGGCGTCGTTCGCGGCGCACGCGTCCGGTGTGAGCTCGGTGGTGTTCGCGCCGGGCGGGTCGGGGTTGATCAGCGCGGGCGATTCGGCGGTGCGGTTCTGGGAGACCGACCTCGCGGCGGTGGAGGAGCGCGTCTGCGCCGTCGCGCACCCGCGGATCACGGCGGAGCAGTGGGCCCGGCACCTCGGGGACATGCCGTACGACCCGCCGTGCGGCGCCTGAACGTAGAACTCAAGGGTCCTGAGTGTTCGACACGGTGGTCCTGAGTGTTCGACTCGCGCGTCCTGGGTGTACGACACGGTGGGGCTGGGCGTACGACTCGCGCGTCCTGGGTGTGCGACTCGCGAGGGTGGGCTTTCGGCCAACGGAAAGTCGAGGGTGGATCGCAAGATCACATCGTGGAGTTTTCCCGCCACTCATTGTGGTGGGGCCCTTCTCTCTCTAGATTGAGCCGCGTTGGCTGGGGTTGATCAACTGGGAAGAGGCGTTGCGCGTGCGTGCGCTCACCCGAGGACTGCTCGGTGTGGCCGGGTTCCTCGTCGTCTGGGAGCTGTTCGGCCGATCTTGGCTGGTTCCCTCGGATTACCTTCCACCGCCGTCCGTCGTAGCGGTGGAACTGCTGAAGCTGCTGGGTGATGAGGCGTTCCTGCGGGACGTGATCGCGACGCTGCTCGCGCTCCTCATCGCGGTGGGGATCTCGATCGGGATCGCCGTCCCGCTCGGACTGGTGCTGGGCAGCGTCCCCTCGGTGCGCCACGCCACGCGGGCGGTGGTGGAGTTCCTGCGGCCGATCCCGTCGGTGGCGCTGATCCCCCTCGCCATCGTGATGATCGGCATCGGGCCGGAGATGAAGATCTCGCTCGCCGTGTACGCGGCGATGTGGCCCCTGCTGTTCAACACGATCTACGCGCTCGACGAGCTGGACCCGCTGCTCGTCGAGACGGCCCGCGCGTTCGGCTCCGGCCGGCTGCGCGTGCTGTTCTCCGTCGCGCTGCCCAGCGCGTTGCCGTTCGTGTTCACGGGCATCCGCCTCGCCGCGACCACGAGCCTCGTGGTGCTGGTCAGCGTGGAGCTGCTCGCGGGCGGCTCGGGCGGCGGCATCGGGCACTTCATCATGGACGCGCGCAGCGGCTCGGGCCGCATGGACCTGGTCCTCGCCGGGACCGTGGTCGCGGGCGTGATCGGCTTCCTGCTCAACGAGGGGCTGGAGCGCGCGCAGCGCCGCTGGGTCGGGTGGAGCACGGTCACGGGAGGTCGCTCGTGAACCGCTTCATCCAGCGGTGGGCGGTGTTCGCGGGCCTCGTCGTGGTCTGGGAACTGCTCACCTGGCTCGCGGACGACACGTTCTTCCCCCGCCCGACGGAGATCGCGACCGCCGCGCAGGCGCTGTGGCTGTCCGGTCCCGTCGAGGACCTGTTCCTCAGCGACTCGGTCTTCGAGCACGTCCTGCCGAGCGTCGGCAGGCTCCTCGGCGGCTGGGCCATCGCCTCCGTGATCGGCGTCGCCCTCGGCGTCGCCCTCGGCCGCTCCTCGGCGGCCATGCAGTTCGCGGGTCCCCTGCTGACGTTCATGCGCTCGATCCCGCCGCCCACCCTGGTGCCGGTGTTCCTGCTCCTGTTCAGCGGCGGCACCCAGATGCAGATCGCCACGATCGTCTTCGGCGTGCTGTGGCCCATCCTGCTCAACAGCGTCGACGGCGCCCGCTCCGTCGACGCCACGAAGTTCGAGACCTCGGCCGTGTTCCGCATCCCCCGGCACCAGTGGGTCCTCGGCGTGGTCCTGCCCGCCGCGTCGCCGAAGATCTTCGCCGGGTTGCGGGTCTCCCTGTCGCTCGCCCTGGTGCTCATGGTCGTGTCCGAGCTGGTCGGCACCGACAACGGGATCGGATCGCAGCTCCTGCTGGCGCAGCGGTCCTTCGAATTCCCAGACATGTGGGCCGGGATCATCCTCCTGGGGATCCTCGGCTACGCCTTCAACACCGTGCTCCTGGCCTTCGAGCACCGGGCCCTCGCCTGGCAGCCGAGGCAGGAGCGCACCCCCGCGACGGTGGAGGAAAAAGCGTGACCGCGATGCTCGAAGTGGCCGATCTCGGCCATACCTACCAGGCCAAGGACGGCGCGCACACCGCGATCGCCGACCTGTCGTTCACCGTCGGCGCAGGCGAGCTGGTCTGCGTCGTCGGACCGTCCGGCTGCGGCAAGTCCACGCTGCTGCGCACCATCTCCGGCCTGATCCGCCCGACCCGCGGCGAGGTCAGCCTGCACGGCGACCGGGTCAGCGGCGTGCCCGACGACCTGGCCGTGGTGTTCCAGGACTACAGCCGCTCGCTGTTCCCGTGGCTGTCGGTGCTCAAGAACGTCGAGTTCCCGCTGCGCCGCGGCCTGGGCCGCGCCGAGCGCCGGGCCCGCGCGGTCGAGGCGCTGGAGTGGGTCGGACTGTCCACAGCGCACCGCAAGTACCCGTGGCAGCTGTCGGGCGGGATGCAGCAGCGCGTGGCCATCGCCCGCGCCCTGGCCTACCGGCCCGCGCTGCTGCTGATGGACGAGCCGTTCGCGTCGGTGGACGCGCAGACCCGGTTCGAGCTGGAGGACCTGCTGCTGAAGGTCCGCACCGAGCACGACACCACGGTGCTGGTGGTGACGCACGACATCGACGAGAGCGTCTACCTGGGCGACCGCGTGCTGGTGCTGTCCACCTCGCCCGCGTCGGTGGTGGCGGACCTCAAGGTGGACCTGCCCGCGCAGCGCGACCAGATCAGCACGCGCGAGTCCGAGGAGTTCGTGGCGCTGCGGGCGGAGGTCGCGCGGCTGCTGAACGTCGGCAAGACCGCCGAGCAGGTCGCGGCGCGCCGCCGGGCCAACGAGGCGCAGGCGGCGAAGTGGGCCGAGGCCGAGCGCGCCGAGGCGTCCCGCGTGGAGGCCGAGGAGCGCGCCACGACGTGAAAACCTCTCGCGTGAGGTAGGGAGTCGTCCGACGGGCGATCCGCGGCGCACGGGGCCTCTCAGGGCCGCGCCGGGGGTCGCCCGTCGCCGCGTCCGGGTTCGGGTGGTCGGTCCGCGGCGTCGCGCCTGGTCGGGAGGCGCGGGAAGTCCTTGGCGCGCCTGGGTTTCGATGAACGTCGTTGGCAACGATTCGACATCGTTTCCCGCGAGCGGGACCGCCGCCGGCGGCGCGTCCCGACCGGTTTTCCGGCCCCTGCGGGAGAAGGGGGCGCCCGCGTCGGTCGGGCCGGGGAAAACGGGTGTGAGGAAGCGTTTCGGAACGGGCGCGGCGCGGTGCCCGAAAGGAAAAGCGTTGCGGTGCCCGGGGATCACCGCGCGAGTGCGTTGTGGAGAGTCGGGGAATGGCGCCGTCCGGCGGGATCGCCCAATGGGCGGGACGATCGGTCGCGGGATCGGAAATGGTGTGCCGCGTTGTGCTCCGTTCTCCACCGCGATCCGTTGCGGGGGCGCGGCGGAGAACGGGGCGCGGTCGTTCTCCTCGTGCGGCGGGCCGGCTCAGTCGTGCGCGGCGCCGCTAATCGTAAGGTGTTCTTTTCAAGGACCTACGTAGTTCTGGGCGAAGTACCCGGCCGACGATCGCGAGCCGATCAGGTGCTCCAGGCGGGCCTGGCCCAAACGGCTCAGGAACGGCTCCGGCGAACGGTGGATCATGAACACCATCCACTGCGAGAACTCCTGCGCACGCCACACGCGGCGCAGGCACACCTCGGAGTACGAACGGAGCCCGCTGTCGTCGCCCGTTCGGTGGTAGGACGTCAGGGCGGCGGCCAGCACCTCGGCGTCGTGCAACGCGAGGTTCATCCCCTTCGCGCCCACGGGCGTGATGATGTGCGCGGCGTCGCCGAGCAGGTACAGGTTCCCGTGGTTCATCGGTTCGACCACGTGGCTGCGCATGTCCAGGATGCGCTTCTCGATGATGCGGCCCTCGTTCAGCCGCCAGTCGGAGTCCTTGAGCGCCAACCGCTTGTGCAGCTCGGTCCACACCCGCTCGTCCGGCCAGTTGTCGACGGTGTCGTCCACCGGGACCTGGAGGTAGTAGCGCGAAACCGTAGAACTGCGGAGCATGTGCCCCGCGAATCCATCCGGGTGAAGTGCGTAAATCACCTTATGGGTGGATGGCGGGGCCTCCGCGAGGATGCTCAGCCACTCGATGCCGTGCTGGTGGCTGAACTCCTGCACCGCGCCCGGCGGGATGCTGCGCCGCGCCACGCCGTGGAACCCGTCCGCGCCGGCGATGAACGAGCACTCCAGCCGCTCGCGGGCGCCGTCGGCGTTCGTCCAGCTCAGGGCCGGTTCCGGCGTCTCGACGTCGTGCAGTTCGACGTCGCTGACCGACCAGCGGACGTCGCCGCCGCGCTCGTCGACGTAGTGCCGCGCGAGGTCCTTGACGACCTCCTGCTGCGGGTAGATGTAGTGCGTCTGGCCGTCGTACAGGGTGGCGTAGTCCACCTCGTGCGCGACGCCGTCGACGCGGAACTCGCAGGACCCGTGCCTGTCCGCCTCTTGGAGCAGCCGGTCGGCCAGCCCGTGGGCGGCGAGCATCTGCACCGCGCGGTGCTCCAGCACCCCCGCGCGGGGCCTGTTCTCGACGTGCTCGCGAGTGCCCCTTTCCAGCACCACGCAGGGAATACCGGCTTCGCGGAGCAGGTTCCCCAGGGTCAACCCGGCCGGGCCCGCGCCGACGATGCCCACGGCACGCCGGTTGCTCTGTACGGCCCATTCGGAGTCATGATCGATCACCGCATACCCCAACCTCTGGACAGCCTGTGCAAAGATGCTCACCGAAGGTAGTGGATCAGCCTTCGAGTGTCGGTCGACTGGGGTCTTGTCGAGCCACCCGCATCACTTTGAGTGGGTCACAGCGCCCCCGTCGCCCGTGCATCCTGCCCCCGCAAAGTCGCCACTCCAACAGGAGATGCACCCCATGACTCGAAGAGTCGGCCTCTCGGCACGAAGGATTCTCGGCGTTCTCTCCGCTGTCACGCTCCTCGCCACCGTGTCGGGCTGCGGCCTGCTCGGCGGCTCGGAGGAGCAGCCCGCCGAGTCCGCCGGATCGGGCAAGGTCGAAAAGGCCAAGATCAAGCTCGGCCTGCTCCCCATCCTCGACGTCGCGTCGGTCCACATCGCGATCAAGAAGGGCTACTTCCAGGAAGAGGGCCTGGAGGTCGAGCCGATCAAGATCCAGGGTGGCGCCGCGGCCATCCCGGGCCTGATCAAGGGCGACCTGGACATCAGCTTCGGCAACTGGGTCTCGTTCATCCTGGCCGAGTCCAAGCAGGGCGCGAAGGACGTCGGCGGTCTGAAGCTCATCAACGACGGCTACCAGACCAAGCCCGACATGTTCCTGATCCTCGCCAAGGGCGACTCGCCGGTGAAGTCCCCCAAGGACTTCGAGGGCAAGACCATCGCGATCAACACCTTCGCGAACATCGCCGAGCTGACCGCGAAGGCCACCCTGGAAGCCGCCAACGTGGACCTGTCGAAGGTGAACTTCAAGGAGTTCGCCTTCCCCGACATGGAGGCCGCGGTCCAGAACGGCACGGTCGACGCCGCGTTCATGGTGGAGCCGTTCATCAGCCGGGCCCAGCGCAACAGCGGCCAGGTCACCGTGCTCGACGCGGCGTCCGGTGTGACGGACGGCATCCCGATCGGCGGCTACGCCGCCACCGGCAAGTTCGTCGAGGAGAACCCCAAGACCATCGCGGCGTTCCAGCGCGCGATGGCCAAGGGACAGCGCGACGCCGCCGACCGCCCCACGGTGGAGCCGCTGCTGGTCGAGTACGCCGGCGTGGACAAGGAGACCGCGAGCCTCGTGCACTTCGGCGAGTTCCCGACCTCGTTGGACGCCACCCGGTTGCAGCGGGTCTCGGACCTGATGGCAACCTATGGCCTGCTCAAGGAGAAGTTCGACGTGAAGCCGATGCTGTTCAGCAGCTCCGGCAGCTGACCGTCCCGGGGGGAGCCCGGTTGGTCGTCGGGCTCCCCCTGGGTGTTTCCCGTTCGGGTCTCCAGCGTGAAATAGCCGTGAACACCGGTTAGCGATCGTTTAGCGCGCCCACCAGGGTGGTGCGAGACAATGGTTGATTGGCAAACTACCGGCTACCTGGTCCGAACGGCGGTATGACTCCCGGGTTTTTTCCATGAAGATCGCCCGGGTTTGAGGCAGATGTCGTTTCACTGGCTGGGGGGCTGGGGAGTGTGCTGACGGTGCGCGGTCACGACGACCACGCCTCCGGGGAAGAACCGGAGCGGATTCAACTCGACGCGGGTGACGCCGGGAACGGTCGGCCACCCGACTCGGGTCCCGGCACAGGCGCCGTGCCCGCCGACCGGGGCGTGTCCCGGTGGCGCCTGCGGAACTGGCGCCTGCGCAGCAAGCTGGCCGTGGTGCTCCTGGTGCCCGCGCTGAGCACGCTGGCCCTCGCGGGCCTCCGGCTGAACACGCAGCTCGACGACGTCGAGCTGTTCGGCAAGGTGCAGCGGGAGCTCCAGCTGTCCGCCCAGGCGGCCGCGGTGTCCGACGCGCTCCAGCTGGAGCGCGACGCCGCCGTGTGGTTCGTCGCGGGCGGCCGCGGCGAGAACGCCGCCGAGCTGGTCACGAGGTCCAGCAGGGTCGACGTCGAGGTCGGCAGGCTCAGGGACGTCGCCGCGTCCACCACGGGCATCGACCAGTCGGTGTCCGACGCGTTCCAGCGCGCCCTCCAGTCGCTGGACGGCCTGAACTCGTTGCGCAACACGGTGACCAACAGCCGGTACCCGGACGTGTCGGTGCACACCGCGTACGGGCAGCTGCTCGCCGCGCTGTCCCAGGTGCACCGCGCGACGTCGAGCAGCCTGAGCAACGAGACCATCAACCCGCTGGCGGGCGCCAACCTCGCGCTGTACAGCGCGAAGGAGCAGCTGTCCCAGCAGAACGCGATCCTGCTGGCCACCGCCGAGCGGGGCGCGTTCGCGCCGGGCCAGGAGAGCGCGCTGCGCGCCGCGCAGTCCAGGTTGGACGCCGCGCTCGCCGAGTTCGCCGGCGCCGCGGGCCAGGAGAACCGCCAGCTGCTGGCGGACACCGTGTCCGGTCCCGCGGTGGACGGTCGCAACCGGCTCGTGCAGCTCGCCCTGGTGCAGCAGGCCGACGAGGGCTCGGTCGCCATCGACAGCGCCAACGTCATGGCCCTGGGCGAGGAGACCGCCGGTCTGTACCGGACGGTCGCGCAGGACATCGAGCGCCAGGCCGACGCCGCCGCGGTCGACCTGACCGAGAGCGCCCGCGCCGCCGCGTGGCGCGACGCGGCCCTGGTGGCCGTGGCGCTGATCATCGCGTTCGCCCTCATGGCGTTCGTCGCCCGCTCGATGCTGACGCCGCTGCGCGTGCTGCGCCGCACCGCGCTGGACGTGGCCCGCAACCGGCTGCCCGACGCCATCAAGCGCATCCGCCAGCACCGCGACCCCGAGCGGGCGGCGGAGGAGGCGCTGGTGCCGGTGCCGATCCACACGACCGAGGAGGTCGGCCAGGTGGCGCGGGCGTTCGACGCCGTGCAGCGCGAAGCCGTCCGCCTCGCGGTCGAGCAGGTGGCCCTGCGCGCGAACGTCAACGACATGTTCATCAACCTGTCCCGGCGCTCGCAGGCGCTGGTCGAGCGGCAGATCACCGTCATCGACCGGCTGGAGCAGGACGAGCAGGACCCGGACCAGCTGGCCAGCCTCTTCGAGCTGGACCACCTGGCCACCCAGATGCGCCGCAACAGCGAGAACCTGCTGGTGCTCTCCGGCACCACGGTCAACCGCCGCGTCACCCGGCCCGTGCCGATCTCCGAGGTGCTCGGCGCCGCGGTGTCGGAGGTGGAGAAGTACGCGCGCATCCAGATCGCGCCCGCGCCGGAGCTGAAGATCCAGGGCCGCGTGGTCAACGACCTCGCGCACCTCATCGCCGAGCTGCTGGACAACGCGACCGCGTTCTCCAAGCCCACGACCAAGGTCACGGTGCGCGCCATAGAGACCCGGCGCGGCGAGGTGTCCATCCGCATCCACGACCGCGGCGTCGGCATGCAGGAGCAGGACATCGCGGAGGCCAACACCAAGCTCGCCGAGCCGCCCGAGGTCGACGTGTCGGTGGCGCGCGAGATGGGCCTGTACGTGGTCGGCCAGCTGGCCAAGCGCCACAGCATCCGGGTCACGTTGAACAACAACGACGACATAGAGGGTGGCGTCACGGCCCAGGTGGTGCTGCCGGTCGACCTGCTGCACCGCGGTCCCGAGCCGCTCACCGCGCGGCCCGCGCCGGCGGCGCTGCCGCAGCGCCCGGCCAACCTCGAACTGGAGGAGAGCGGCGTCGGCGTGCTGGCCGGCGTGCCCAAGTGGACGCCGGACGCCCCGCCCGGCAACTACGCGCCCCCCTCGCCGCCGCCCGGTCCGGCGCCGCAGGTCGTGCACACGCACGAGGCCGAGCCCAACGGCTTCTTCGAGGTCGAGCAGACCTCGGCAGCCGACCTGTTCACCTCCACCGTCGTGGAGGCGGCCCCGCTGCCGGGCGAGCCGCCGATCGACTACTCGTACCCGCCCGCCGCGGTCAAGCCCGCGCCGCCGGTCGAGGAGGAGGACGACGCCTCGACCCAGCGCCTGCCGATCTACGAGGACGTGTTGTCCCGCTGGTTCCAAGGAGCCGAAGCCCCCGAGGCGACGGTGCGCGGCGACCTGGGCGGCGACGTGCCGCCCGAGTCCGCCGCCGAGAAGACGATGTTCGCCGACCGCACCGACCTGATGGACGAGACGGGCGGCTTCGGCTCCGCGGCGGAGCAGGCCCGCGCCGAGCAGGGCTTCCAGTCCCGCCCCGGCCGGCCGGCCGGCGCGCCCGACCGGGCGGCGTTCAACCAGGCCGCGTTCGACCAGGCCCCGTTCGACCAGGCGCCCGACCAGGTGGCGCCCGGCCAGGCGGCGTCCGGTTCGACCGCGTCGGAGAAGACGGTGTTCGCCGACCGCGTCGACCTGGCAGGCGGCGAGCAGTCGCTGCCCGCCAGGCCCGTGCCGCCCTCGCCCCGCGGTTCCACCGCGGCGGGCCTGCCCAAGCGCGAGCCCTCGCCGTCGGCCATCCCCACGTCGGGTGGCGGCACCGACTGGGGCTCGGCGGACGACGGCTGGTCGGCCGCCACGAACCTGCTCAAGGCGCCGGTGGACGACACCACGACCGCGGGTCTGCCCAAGCGCGTGCCCAAGGCGCGCCTGGTGCCCGGCTCGCTCACCGGGCCCTCGCCCCGCGGGTCGGCGCCCACCGGGCCCCAGCCGGCGGCGGGCTCGGCGCCCTCGGGCCTCGCCACCGCCACGTCGCCGCGCCGCTCGGCCGACAGGCTGCGGCAGCGGTTCGCGACCTACCAGCGAGGTGTGCAGCTGGGCCGCGAGTCCAGCGACGACAGCGCCATGCCCTGGGAGGGCGTGTCGTTCGGCAACGCAGACAACAAGGAGCAGAAGTGACCACCGCAGCCGAAGAAATCGACAACTTCAGTTGGCTGGTCGACGACTTCGTCGGCAGGGTCGCGGGCGTCGCGCACGCGATCGTGGTCTCCGCGGACGGCCTGCTGCTGGCTTCCTCGTCCCGGTTGCCCATCGACCGCGCCGAGCAGCTCGCGGCCGTCGCGTCCGGCCTCATCAGCCTCAACCTCGGCGCGGCGCGCTGCTTCGAGGCCGGTGACGTCAAGCAGACCGTGGTGGAGATGGAGCGGGGCTACCTGTTCCTGATGTCCATCAGCGACGGCTCCTGCCTGGCCGTGCTGGCCGCGCCGAACTGCGACATCGGCCTGATCGGCTACGCCATGACGCGGCTGGTCGAGCGGGTGGGCGTCCAGCTCACCCCGGAGATCCGTTCGCAGCTGCACGTCGCGATGCGCGGCTGAGACCGCACCGACCACTAGGGAAAGCAGAGCAACATGAGCGGTGGCGTTCCCGGTCGGCCGGGGTCACCCGCGGTGAGCCCGACCGTCACGTCGACCAAGATCGTGGTGGCGGGCGGGTTCGGCGTGGGCAAGACGACGTTCGTCGGTTCCGTGTCCGAGATCGTCCCGCTGACCACCGAGGCGGTGATGACCGAGGCCAGCGTCGGCGTGGACGACCTGTCGGGCACGCCGAACAAGGTCACGACCACGGTGGCCATGGACTTCGGCCGCGTGTCCCTGGACCAGGACCTGATCCTGTACCTGTTCGGCACCCCCGGCCAGCACCGGTTCTGGTTCATGTGGGACGACCTGGTGCGCGGCGCCATCGGCGCCGTGGTGCTGGTCGACACCCGCAGGCTGTCGGACGCGTTCGCCTCGATCGACTTCTTCGAGGACCGCGAACTGCCGTACGTGGTGGGCGTGAACTGCTTCGACGGGCTGCTGCACCACCGCATCGAGGACATCCGGGAGGCGCTGACGATCGACCAGGCGGTGCCGATCGTGCCCTGCGACGCGCGGAACCGGCAGTCGACCAAGCAGACGCTGATCACGCTGGTGCAGCACGCGATGAGGCTGCCGACGTTCGCCTGACCCCCCTTCCGACGGCAGCGGGCCGCGACCGGGAAATTCGGTCGCGGCCCGCCGCCGTGCAGGGCCACACTCGGGTGCCATGCCGGAGAACCCGACGAACCAGGACGTGGCCGCCTACTACGACGCGCTCAACGAGTGGGGCCCGTCCGACGACTTCTACCTCGACCTGGCGCTGTCCGCCGACGCGGTGCTCGACGTCGGCTGCGGCACCGGCGTGGTGCTCCACGCGGCCCGCGCGGCGGGCCACGCCGGCCGCCTCGTCGGCCTCGACCCCGACCCGGACATGCTCGCCCGGGCCCGCGGGCGCGACGGCGTCGAGTGGGTGGCCGGCGACCTGGGCGGCGTCACCTTCGACGGCGAGTTCGACCTGGTCCTGATGACCGGTCACGTGTTCCAGGTCTTCCTCACCGACGACGAGGTGCGCGAGCAGTTCGCCGCCGTCCGCCGCGCGCTGCGACCGGGCGGCCGGTACGCGTTCGAGACCCGCAACCCGGGCGCCCGGGCCTGGGAGCGGTGGACACCCGAGAACGGCGCCGACGTCGTGGGCGAGCGGGGGGAGCGCGTGCGCGTCGAGCACCACGTGGAGAGCGTGGAGGACGGGCTGGTGCGGCTCAGCGAGACCTACAGCTGCCCCGACTGGGCCGAGCCGAAGGTCGAGCGGGGGACGCTGCGGTTCACCACCGCCGAGCAGGTCGAGGCGCTGCTGGCCGAGACCGGGTTCGAGGTCGCCGAGCGCTACGGCTGGTGGGACCGCAGCCCGCTCACCGCCACCAGCCGGGAGGTCATCACCATCGCGCGACCAGGTCCGCGCCCGGCCACCGGCCGTCGCTGACCACCAGCGCGCCGGTCGACCGCACCAGCGGCAGCGCCGCCGCCAGCGCCTCGCGCGCCAGCGGCTCCGGCGGCGGGTCGACCGGCACCACGCCGTGCAGCAGCTGGCGCCCCAGCACGGACAGCTCCGGCAGCGCGCACGTGAAGCCGTGCAGCAGCCGCCGCACGCCCATGTCCGCCAACGTGGTCAGGTTGTCCTCGACCGCGTCCGGGTCCACCGCCAGGCCCCGCGCGGACAGCGCCAGCCACAGCAGCGGCGGCGGCAGCGCGGACGCCCGCAGCGCCTCGGCCACCGGCGCGGTCAGCTCCGGGTCGCGGGACTGGTCCGGCGACAGCGCCACCAGCACCGGCAGCCCCTCCACCGCCGCGAACGAGCACGCCTCGTCCAGCAACCACGCGGCCAGGTGCCCGCTCACGCCCAGCTCGTCGGCGAAGCGCAGGCACTCGTCGTGCCCGACCGGTTCGCCGCCGCCCTCCTGCCAGCGCAGCCGCGCGGCCACCGCGACCCGCGCGCCGTCCCGCTCGACCGGCGGGTAGTCGATGTTGACGTCGCCGCTCGCCACCGCGTCCGCCAGGGCCGCGCCGAGCCGCAGCCGCTCCCGGTCGCGGGTGTCCAGCTCCTCGTCGTAGACCTCCCACTGGCCCCGGCCGCCGCGCTCGGCGCGGCGCAGCGTGCTGTGCGCCCGGCGCAGCAGCGCCATCGGGTCCACCCCTCGCGTCGCGGTGCGCACGAAACCCATGGCCGCCGACAGCACGAACCGGCGGCCCGCCAGGTGCACCGGCTCGGCCAGCTCCGCCTCGATCGCCGCGGCCAGCGACGGGATGCCCGGCGTGGTGGGCGAGTCCTCGACCAGCACCGCGAACTCGTCGCCGCCCAGCCGCGCCACGGTCGCGGTCTCACCGGCCACCGCCGCCGTCAGCCGCCGGGCCACCGCCTTGAGCAGCTCGTCGCCCGCCTCGTAGCCCAGGCCGTCGTTGACCACGCCCACGCCGTGCACGCCCAGGTAGCACAGGGTGACCGCGCCCGGTCGGGCCAGCGCGCGCTCCAGCGCGGGCAGGAAGCCCTGCCGGTTCGGCAGGCCGGTCAGCACGTCGTGCAGCGCCTGGTGGCGCAGGTACTCGCGCAGCACCCGCTGCTCGGTGGTGTCCTCGACGACCGCGACGTGGTACTTGGGGTGGCCGTCGGCGTCGCGCACCACCGACAGCGCCACGTTCGTCCACATGGGATCGCCGTTCGGGCCGGTGAACCGCCGCTCGGTGCGGAAGGTGCCGTCGTCCGACCGGAGCAGCCGCGCCTGGTCCGCGCGCAGCGCCGCCAGGTCCTCGGGGGTGAACAGCGCGGACGGCCGGTGGCGGCCGTCGCGCGCCGCCTCGCCGGGCCGCCCTTCGAGGGGCCGGTCGCCGGGGTCGTGGTCGGCGGCGCCCTGCCCGGCGCCTGGTCCGGCGGTGTCCTGCCCGGCGGTGTCCTGCCCGGCGGTGTCCTGCTCGGTGGCGTCTTGCCCGGCGGTGTCCTGCCCGGCGGTGTCCTGCCCGGTGGCGTCCGGGTGGGAAGCGCCCTGTTCGGTGGCGAGTTGCCCGGTGGGGCGCGGTCCTCCCGGGTGGTCCTCCTCCGGGCCGAGCATGGTGACCAGCGCCGGGTTGGCCTCCACCACCGCGCCGTCCGCGTCGAAGATCGCGATGCCCACCGCGGAGCTGGCGAACACCTGCCGGAACCGCGCCTCGCTGTCGTGCAGGTCGTCCCGGGCCCGCTCCAGCGCCCGCAGCAGCGACGACCGCACCTGCTCCTGCTCGGTGAAGACCTGCCCGCGCGCGGCGCCCGCGTACCCGGCGGCGACCGCGCCGAGCAGCGTGATCACCCGGTCCGCGGGCGCGTCGGCCAGGTCGGGCAGCAGGCGGCCGAGCACCTCGATCGTCCGCCGGAGGCAGTCCGGGCCGGTGAACCGGGCCGCCACCAGCCACGTGCCGACCTCGCCGGCGCCGTCCGGGTCGAACGGGACCGCCGTGAGCAGCCGCACCAGCAGCGCCAGGTGCTCCTCCAGGTCCTCGCGGGTCCTCGCCCCCGCCACCGGCGCGCACGCGGCGCCGGCCAGCGCCCTCGCCCACACCTCGGCCGGGTCCTGGCGCGCGGGGCCGTCCGGGGGAGCGCTGCCCCCGGTGCGGTCGGGTCCACCGGGCTCGGTCATCGTTCGGCGCGGCTCCGGTCGGCCGGCGCCGGGGCGCTCAGGGCTCGCGGCCGACGGCGGCGCACGGGTTCGCCGTCCCCGGCCCGTCCTGGGACCACTCAGCTCGCTCGACCACGGTGCACCTCTCGGGTGGTGGTTGACCATCGGCCAAATACGCCGGCCCAGCCACCCTACTGGGAAAGAACCATCCGCCGAACGGGTTAGAAACCCCTGTCACCCATTCGTGGAAAACCGGGGGCGGAAAGGGGAGGTCGACACCACTTCCCGGCATTCGGAATGCCCCGTCGCGGGCGGGCAGGGCGCCCGTGACGGGGCTACACGCAAACCCAGTCGGTCACCACGGTCGTGCCGCCCACCGCGCACCGGAACCGCACCGGACCCGGGGGCGGCGGCCCGAGCAGGAACATGCCCAGCTCGTCCAGCTCCGCCTCCTCGACCGGCCCGCCGGCGGTCAGCAGCTCCACCCGGCCCGGACGCGCGGGCAGCACCTGACCCGCCACGCCCGCCTCGGTCACCTCGACCTGCACGGAGACGCCCTCCGCGTCGAACACGAGCTGCCGCGCGGTCGACGTGGCCCGCGCCCGCACCGCCAGCTCCGCGTCCATGATCGAGTCGTAGCTGGTCAGCGCCGTCAACTCGGCGTCGACGGTGCGCCACGTGTACGCCGCGTGCGCCGCCTCGACGACGTGCGCGGGCACGTCCCGCGCCTCCGCCATGGCCGCCGCCAGGTCGCGCAGCAGCTCCTCATCGTTTTCCCACCCCGGATCGCCCTTCAGCACCGAGCACACCTCCTCCGTCGACCCGCCTCGGCTTGAACAGGCGGAACACCGCGGGAGTCTTCCGCAGCTTGTCCAGGCACCTGCTGCGGGTGGGTCCGATGCTGCCGACCGGCATGGCCAGCCGCTCGCCCACCGACGAGTAGCTCGGCGGCGGGTCGGCCAGCAGCGCGGTCAGCAGCTCCCGGCAGTGCTCGGGCAGCGCGCGGAACCCGTCGCGCAGCGCCTGGAGCCGCTGCGCGGTCTCCAGCTCCTCGTCCAGCTCGGCCTCCGCGTCCACCGGGCTCGCCGGCTCCTCCTCGGACTGCGGGTCGAACGGTTGGAGGCGCTGCTGCATCCGCAGCATCCGCAGGCACTCGTTGCGGGTGGTCGTGGCGATCCACCCGGGCAGCGCGTCGGCGTCCCGCAGCCTGCCGATCTGCTCGACCAGCCGCAGCCACACCGTCTGGTTCACGTCCGCCGCGTCCGCGGGCCGCAGCCGGTGCCGGTGGATCACCGACACCACCAGCGGCGTGAAGCGGGCCACGATCTCGTGCCACGCACGCTGGTCGCCGTCCGCCGCCGCGCCCACCAGCGCGGCGATCGGGGCTGGGATCACGTCCCCTCCTCGGGTCCCGGGGGTGCTTCACCACCGACCGGGCGTGCGCCGGCGCGGACCCCGGCCGGGTCTCGGACTTCAGGTTCGTCGATGCCACACACTACGGAGCCCGGAGGCGTTCGCCAGATACACCGACCACCCTGTCGGGTGAGGCCGGTCGGCCTCATTCGACGAAGACGCCGTAGCCGGTGAAGAACTCGGGCTGCCCGACGAGCAGCTGGTCGCGCGCGGCGGCGGCCGAGACGCCCGACCGGGTCATCGTCGCGGCGATCCGCCCGGCCACGTGCGGCGCGGCGAACGAGGTGCCCAGCCAGTAGGCGAACCGGTCGTAGACCTCGTCCGGGTAGCCCGGCAGCACCCACCGGCCCTTGAGGAACGTGCTGGTCCGGTTGCCGACCGCGCACGCGTCCACCCAGTGGCCGTGGTTGGAGTAGCAGGCGGGTGAGCGCGTGCCGTCGCGCTCCTCGGCGACCGCCGCGACCGCCGTCACCCCCGGGAGCGCGGCGGGCCAGCTCGGCCGGGCCGTGCCCTGGTTGCCGGCGGAGGCGACCACCACCACGTCGGCGGGCAGCGCCGCGACCGACCGGCGGACCGGCTCGGACGCCACGTCGCCCTGCGTGAAGCAGCCCATCGACACGTTGACGACCTGCACCCGCTCGTCGAACGAGGACAGCGCCCGCGCGAAGTCCTCCTCGGTGCCCAGGCCGAACTGGTCGAGCGCCTTCTCCGGGTCGAACCGCACGCCCGGCGCGGCCTGCCGGACCACGCCCGCCACGAACGTGCCGTGACCGCCCTCCACCGCGAACACGTCGCCGGCGGAGTAGGCCGGGTCGACCTCGTCGGCCCTCGGCGAGAACGCGGTGCCCAGCCACGCCGGGTGGTCGCCGCCCGCCGTCTGCGAGATGCCCGTGTCCACGATGCCGACGGTCACGCCCCTGCCCAGGCCCGCGTCCGCCGGCGCCGGGTCGGCGATCGGACCCGACACGCGCGGCGGCTGACCCGGGTGGCCGTGCATGTTGCCGCCGTGCCCGAACAGCACGTGGTGCGGCTGGACCACCGGTGTGCGCTCGCCCGGCCACTGCTGCGGGTCGCGCAGCAGCCGCACGACGTCCGGGACGTCACCGGCGTTGCGCACCGGCAGCACCAGCCGCGCCATGCCCGCGAAATCCCTGCCGCGCTCGCTGCCGATGTTGTTCTGCGCCAACTTCCGGGCGACCCGGGCGACGTCCTCCGGGATGGTGAGCAGCTCCCGCGCCACGTACGCGAATTCCCGACCGCGCTCCGGGTGCAACAGGAAGTTCTTGTGCTCACTGATCGCCTGGTCGAATGCCCTGAGGTAAAGAGCCGCACGATCGGAAGGTTGGGACACCACGGCCTCACAACGGCGTAGAAGGGGTGTGGTGAGCTTTGATCAAGCTACCACAGGGTTCTTGGTAATAAGGTGGTTCTCGTGGCCGGTGAAACCGCCGCCGCAGCGCTGGAGGCCCGGCAGCGGGACCCGCGCGCGGCGATCGAGATCGGCCGCTCGGCACTGCGGGCGGCGCGGGCGGCGGGCGACGCGGAAGAGGCGTCGGCCGCCGAACGCGCGATCGGTCTCTCCCTGCGGGAGCTGCACGACTTCGACGGCGCGCTGCGGCACCTGCGCCGCGCGGTGCGGATCGCCGAACGGGCGGGCTCGGCGCGACTGGCGGCGCTGGCCCGGGTGAGCCTCGCGTTCGTGCTGTCCAACACCGGCCGGCACGCGCAGGCGCTGCGCGCGGTCAACGCGGCGCTGGAGGAGCTGGACGGCGGCGACGCCGACATCGCCCGGATGCAGCGCGGCCTGGTGCTGCACTACCTGTGCCGGTACGACGAGGCCCGGCGCGAGTACAACCGGTCCATCGAGGCGGCCCGCCGCACCGGCGACAAGCTCGGCGAGGCCCGCGCCCGCAACAACCGGGGCCTGCTGCGCGCCTACACGGGCGGCCTGCGCGCCGCCGACGAGGACTTCGACCGCGCCGCCGCCCTCTACCGCGAGCTGGACCTGGAACTGGCGGTGGCCGACGTGCGGTGGAACGCGGGCATCTCCGCGTCCCGGGCGGGCGACGTGCCCCGGGCGCTGACCATGTTCGCCGAGGCCGAGCGCGAGTACCGGCGGCTGGAGGTGCCCCGCCCGGCGCTGCTGATCAACCGGCTGGAGCTGCTGGTGTCCGTGCCCCTGCTGGAGGAGGCGCGGGCGGCGGCCGACCGGGCGCTGGAGGAGCTGGGCGACGACCTGGTGCTGGCCCGCTCGGAGGCGATGTTCTACCGGGCCCGCGTCGCCCTGCTGGAGGGCGACCTGGACAGGGCCGTGGAGATGGCGGTGGCCGCGCGGCGCGGGTTCCGGCGCGAGAAGCGCGAGGTGTGGGAGGCGGGCGCCCGGCACGTGGAGCTGCGCGCCGCGTACCTGAGCGGGCGGCGCGACCGGGCCCTCGGCGCCGCGCTGGCGCGGGTGGCGTCCCGGCTCGACGCCCTGGGCTGGCGCATGGCGGGCCTGGAGGCCCGGGTCGACGCGGCGCTCGTGGCCCGCGACCTCGGCGACGGGCGGCGCGCCGTGGCGGAACTGGTGGTGGCGGGCGCGGCCCGGCACGGCGGCACGGCCGCCCACCGCGTGCAGGGCTGGTACGCCGAGGCGCTGCGACGCGACCTGGAGGGCAACGCGCGGGGCGCGCAGATCGCCCTGCGGCGCGGCCTGCGGCTGCTCGACGAGTACCGGGTGTCGCTGGGCGCGGCGGAGCTGCGCGCCCTGAGCGGCGCCCAGGGCAAGGCGCTGGCGCTGGAAGGCCTGCGCGCGGCCGTGGCCTCCGGGCACGCCGCCCGGGTCCTGTCGTGGGCGGAGGCGTGGCGGGCCGGCGCGCTGCGCATGACCCCCGCCCGACCACCCGAGGACTCCGGCCTGGCCGACGCCCTGGCCGAGCTGCGCGCCGTGACCGCCGACCTGGAGGCCGCCCTGCTGGGTGGCAGGCCCGTGGCGGCCCTGCGGCAGCGGCAGGTGCGCGGCGAGCAGCGCGTGCGCGACCTGACCCGGCAGACCAGCGGCGGCGGCGCCGTGTCCACCCCGCCCGACGTCCACGACCTGGCCCACGCCCTCGGCCCGGCGGCCCTGGTGGAGTACATCGACCACGGTGGCGCGCTGCTGGCCGTGGTGGTGGCGGGCGGCCGCGCCTCCCTGCACCACCTGGGCCGGCTCGACGGGGCCCTGCGCGAGGTCCGGCTGCTCCGCTTCGCCCTGCACCGCCTGGTCACCCTGCCCGAGCACGTGGACCGCTCGGCCGTCCGCGCGGGCGCGGACCACGCGGCCGGCCTGCTGGAGACCCGCCTGCTCGCACCCCTGCGCCGCCGCCTCGGCGCCCGCCCCCTCGTGCTGGCGCCCACCGGCCCCCTCGGCGGCCTGCCCTGGTCCGCCCTGCCGAGCTGCCGGGGCCGCTCGGTCGTGGTGGCCCCCTCGGCCACCGTCTGGCTCCGCGCCTCCACGGCCGACCCCCGCCCACCCGGCGCTCCCCGGCCCCCGACCCACCTCCTCAACGGCGCCGCGCCCGGCCAGGCGGGCCTGGCGGACGGGCCGGACTGGGCGGTCGGCGCGGGTCGGGCATCAGGCCCCGGTCGGGCGGTCCTGGCCGCCGGCCCGAGGCTGCCCGCCGCACCCGCCGAGATCGCCGCCATCGCCCCGTTGACGGGCCCGGCGTCGGTCCTGGTCGGCGCGGACGCCACGGTCGACGCCGTGGCCGCCGCGATGGACGGCGCACCGCTGGCGCACGTCGCCGCGCACGGCTCGTTCCGCGCCGACAACCCCCTGTTCTCCGCCCTGGAACTGGCCGACGGCCCCCTCACCGTCTACGACCTGGAACGCCTGCGCACCCCACCCGCCCGGGTGGTCCTGTCGGCCTGCGACTCGGGCCTCTCGGCGGTCCGCCCCGGCGACGAGCTGATGGGCTTCACCGCCGCCCTCCTCGGCCTGGGCACGCGCACCCTCATCGCCCCGGTCGTCCCCGTCCCCGCCGAGGTCACCACCCCCCTGATGGTCGACCTGCACCGCCGGCTGAACGCCGGCGAACCACCGGCGGTCGCCCTGGCCAACGCCCAGGAAGCCCACCGCGAATCCGGCGACGCCGCCTACGCCGCCGGCGCGGGCTTCCTCTGCTTCGGCGCCTGACCCCCGCGCGAGTCGTACGCCCAGCCCCCGCGTGTCGTACGTCCAGCCCGCGCGAGTCGTACGCCCAGGTCCACCGTGTCGAACGCTCAGGACCCCCGAGTTCTGCGTTCGCGCGCGTTCCGGCCGCTAGGTTGGGCGGGTGGACGCACGCGAGATGCTGGCCGTGGCGGTGGAGGAAGCACGCGCGGGCCTGGCCGAGGGCGGCATACCGATCGGCGCGGCGCTGTTCTCCGCCGACGGCGAGCTGCTCGGTCGCGGCCACAACCGGCGGGTGCAGGACGGCGACGCCTCGACCCACGCCGAGACCGCCGCGTTCCGCGCCGCGGGCCGCCGGGCGGGCTACCGCGGCACCGTGATGGTCACCACGCTGTCACCCTGCTGGTACTGCAGCGGCCTCGTCCGCCAGTTCGGCATCCCCCGCGTGGTGATCGGCGAAGCCCGGACCTTCCACGGCGGTCACGACTGGCTGGCCGAGCACGGCGTGGGGATCACCCTCCTGGACGACCCGGGGTGCGTGGCGATGATGACGGAGTTCATCGCGGCCAAGCCCGAGCTGTGGTTCGAGGACATCGGCCAGGATTAACGCGGAACGTCGCCTCGGGACACAGTCCCGACACGGACCGCTGTCAAGATCAACGGGCATGAATCCCTGGTACGTGGACCACTGCCTCGTCCTCGACGAGGGCGTGGTGGCCGTGGAGGTGCCCGCGAGCTGGGGCGCCGAGGTGAGCCACCAGCTCCGCTCCACCGGCCCCCTCGGGCCGATCCTCGCGATCCCCGGCCCCCGGCTGAGATGGCTGTTCCTCGCCGAGCCGGACGCCGAACCCGAACCGCGCTACGTGCTGCCGCCGAACGCCCGGTACTGGCGCGGACCCCGGCGCATCCCCGCGCAGGAGTCGCGCTGGGTGGTCCCCCCGGCGGGCGCACTGCCCCCGGTGGGGGCGGTGCGCTGCGCCATCAGGACCGTCCGCCGGTTCCGCTAGAACCGGCCCAACGCGTCATCGAGCGACTCGACCACGGTGAACACGGAGTCCAACCCGGTCGCCTGGATGGGGCGCAGGGTCGCCCGGCTCGTGGCCACGAGCACCAGCGACACGCCCAGCGAGGACGCCCGCTGGTTGCCCACCACCAGCGACTCCAGGCCGGCGGAGCCCAGGAACCGCACTCCGCCGAGGTCGACGACCACCCCTCGCACGCCTTCGACCAGGTGCTCCTTCAGCGGCCTGGCCAACTCGTCCGCGCTGCTCGTGTCCAACTCGCCCGACACGTGCAGCACCACCACGCCGTCCGCCGGTCGGTCGACCCGCACGGAAGCGAGCGTCGCCGCGGGTTCTGGCACGCTCGTTCTCCTCTCGTTCAACGCCGCCCGGTGCGGCGCGTACTCCACGGTAATCCCTAGCGGGCGTCGTCGACCGTCTCGGCCACCACCACGTCCACCAGCTCACGCGCGTCGGGTGACGCGCCGAACGCGCGCCGCTGCCTGGCCGCGCCGCTGCCGTGACTGCGCAGCCACTCCAGGTGACCCTCCACGGTGCCCAGCGCGTCCGCGTCCCGCAACGCGGGCTCGCACCACCGCGCCAGCTCCAGGGCCAGCTCGCGGGCCGGGAGGAGGTGACCGGTGCGGGGGTCGACGGCCAGCCCGTCCACGCCGTCGCGCGACGCGCGCCAGTAGGCCGCCTTCAGCAGCACGTCGCTCACCGGCTCGACGTCAGCCGACTCGGCCGCGGTCCGGGCGAAAGCCCTGATCAGCTCGGCGATGACCACGACCTCGCGGGCCGTCATCGGCAGGTCCGTGACCCGGATCTCGACCGTCGGGTGGTTCGCGGACGGCCGGACGTCCCAGTAGACCATGCCGCTGTCCAGCAGCACCTCGGTCGCCTCCAGGGCGCTGACCACCCGGTCGTACTCCTCGGCCGACGCCAGGTGCGGCGGGGGGCCGCTGATCGGCCAGCGGGACCACACGATCGAGCGCCAACTCGCGTACCCGGTGTCCTCCGCCTGCTCGATCGGCGAGTTCGCGCTCAGCGCGAGCAGCGTCGGCAGCCACGGCCGGAGGGCGTTGCCCACGCGCACCGCCGTGTCCTGGTCCGGCACGCCGACGTGGACGTGCATCCCGCACACGCCGGAGCCGCCGATCATCTTGCGGTGGGAGTACTCCATCATCCGGTAGCGGGGGTCGTCCGTGCCGGGCGGCGGACCCGCCGTGCCGATCGGCGGCACCGACGAGGCCAGCAGCCGGCACCCCGCCGCGTGCGCGGCCTTCGCCAGGTGCGTCCGGCCGAGCAGGACCTGCTCGAACAGCTGGTCGGTCGACTCGCACACCGGCGTGGCGACCTCGATCTGGAACGGCGTCAGCTCGCGCTGCACGTCCAGGCGCGCCCCCGCGTGCTGCTGAACCGACTCCGCCAGCGGAACGGGACGGCGTGATTCGGGGTCGACGAGCAGGAACTCCTGCTCGACCCCGACGGTCCACGGCTGTCTCATGACCGCTCCCATACCCAATCGGGGCATGATCCAACCATCGTGTTTGGCATTGGTCCGGGAGGGAACCTGCGCGGGGGTGAGACTCCGCCGCAGCGACCCCAACGGACCCGGCTGGCACCGCCGTGCGCGGGGGCGCGGGTTCAGCTACACCGACGCGGACGGCGCGCCCCTGGACGCCGGGTCGGTCGAACGGGTGAAGGCCCTGGTGATCCCGCCGGCCTGGCGGGACGTGTGGATCTGCCCCCACCCGAACGGGCACATCCAGGCCGTCGGCACGGACTCGGCCGGGCGGCGGCAGTACCTGTACCACGAGAAGTGGCGGCAGGACCGGGACGAGGAGAAGCACGAGAGGGTGCTGGAGCTGGTCCCCGCGCTGCCGGCGTTCCGCGAGGAGGTCGGCCGGGAACTGCGCGAACGGGGCCGCTCGCGGCGGCGGGTGCTGGCCGTGGCGCTGGCGGTGCTCGACCAGGGGGTGTTCCGGGTCGGGGGCGAGACGTACGCGGCGGACAACGGCACGCACGGGGTGGCGACGCTGCTGTGCACGCACGTGGCGGTGAGGGGGTCCACTGTGGACTTCTGCTACCCGGCGAAGGGCGGGATCCAGTTCACCACGGAGGTGGAGGACGCGGGGTTGGCCCGGGCGGTTCGGTCGTTGTTGCGAGGGCGGGCTGGTTCCGGGGCCGGGGCCGGGTCCGGTTCGGGTTCGGAGTCGGGCCCGGGTGAGAGGCTGCTCGTGGACGACAGCGGGTACGAGATCGGGTCGGACGACATCAACGAGCGGTTCAAGGAGCTGGTCGGTGACGAGTTCTCGGTGAAGGACCTGAGGACGTGGCACGCGACGGTGCTCGCGGCGGCGGCGTTCGCGCGGGAGGGGACGCCGGGGACCAAGAGCGGGGCGAAGCGGGTGGAGGCGGCGGTGGTGCGGGAGGTGTCGGAGCACCTCGGGAACACGCCGGCGGTCGCCCGGAAGTCCTACGTCGACCCGAGGGTGGTGGACCTCTGGCGGCGCGGGGTGGTGATCAAGCCGAAGTCGGCCGACCGTGGGACAGTGGAGCGGGCCGTGGTGAAGTTGCTGCGGAAGAAGGGGAAGGGTTAGGCGGATCGGCCACACGATCGGGTGATCATCGGCCGAAGATGTACGAAAACGAGGGGTTCGCGACTCGGTTGAACATGAGGAACTGCGCGAACCACCGGATGTTGTGTTGGGCGGGGCACCGCAACGACCCTGAGCCTCGGCCCCCCGGCCCCGGCCCCTGGCTTCCGACCCCGACCCTGGACCTGGCCGACCCGATGAACCTGCCAGGCCCACACCTTCCGATCCCTGACCCGGCCCGGAGGCGGTCTGGCCTGGAGGCGGCCCGACCCGCACGCCGGATGGGCGGCAGGCGAGCGGGATGTGGGTGGAGGTGCGGAGGGGGGAGTGGAATCGGCGGGGTGGGGGTGGAGCCGGGTGGGGGTGGAACTGGTTGGGGCGGGACTGGGTGGGGCGGAACTGGGTGGGGGTGGGAGTGATCAGTCCTTGAGCAGCGCCCCGACGTCCTCGTGGAGCCGGATCGCACCGCCCACCAGGACGATGTCCGCCTCGCAGGTGACCGCCCGCAGCGGCAGGAGCTCGTCGGCTCGGTGTTCGCCCACCAGGTGCGAGCCCGCCAGCACGTCGGTCAGGAGGAGGGTGTCCACGGTGCCCTCTTCGAGTGCCCGCGTCACCGCGTCCAGGCCGTGCACCGCTCGGCCGGTGAGGCGGGTCGACTCGTCGCGGAAGCGTTCGACCACGGCTCGGCGCGCGTCCTGGTTGGCCCGGCCTGCCAGGTGGAGGACCGCTCGGTCCGGCGGGCCCTCGACCTCGACCACCAGGTGGTGGTACCGGCTGGGCAGCGCCACGCGCAGTGAACGGCGGCCGGCCAGCGGGCCCGCCAGCACCAGCAGCGGGGCGCCCAGGCGGTCCACGAGGGAGGTCGCTTCGTGGGCCACGTCGGCGAGTTCGGCCGCGTCCAGGCGGTGGTCCGGGCGGCGTGCGCCGACCGTCGCCACGGCCACCGGTCGGCCGCTCGGGTCCACGCCGCGCAGGTCCACGCCGTGCTCGCCCACCTGCACGACGACGTGCGGGAGCAGCGGTTCGGAGAGGTCCGCCAGCGGCAGGAGGTAGGGCAGTTCGCCGTACCGCGCCGTGTACCCGGTGGGCGGCACGGGCACGTAACGGTCCACCAGCACTCGCCCGCCGCCCACCACCAGGCCTCGGCCCGCCATGCCGCGCGGGGTTTCGCCGCTCATGATCGAGTTGTGCGCCAACGCCACCAGGTACGGGTCGGCGGACTGGGCCTGGAGCTGGTCCCGCATCGCGCGCCAGCGCAGTTCGACGTGGTCGCCCACGTCCAGGAACACGGAGACGAACGGCCCCTCGATCCCGACCACGTCGTGCAGACTCGCGGTGTCCATGGGTCCTCCCGGTTCGGGTCAAACGGGAGGTACCCGAAAGTGGCCTAAGGCAACCGTTCGTCACGATTCAGGACGATCGGTCACCAACCGGGGGAGCGGCAAGCGGGAGAGCGGCAAGCGGGGGAGCGGCAAGCGGGGGAGCGGCAAGCGGGGGAGCGGCAAGCGGGGGAGCGGCAAGCGGGAGAGCGGCAAGCGGGAGAGCGGCAAGCGGGAGAGCGGAGCGGGTCGGGGGCGAGTGGGTCAGGGCACGCGAAGGGTTGACCGCGTGCGCTGTTCGCACCACGCGCAGCTCGCGGCCACGGCCACGGACGCGAAGCCGATCAGCAGGTGTGCCGCGTTGCCGACCGCGCCGGCGTCCATCGCCGAACCGACCTGGCCCGCCTGGCCGGCCTCGCCCGCCTCACCGACGCCGAACGCGAACACCACCAGGAACACCACGGCCATCAGCGCTCCCACGGGTCGGGACGCGCGCATCGACGTCGCGGAGGCGCCGAGGACCACGCCGGTCACCACGTGCAGCACCCCCAGGGGCGCCCGGCCCGCGACGAAGTCGGCCACGCCCCACAGCACGAGCAGCACGCCGACGCACAGGGCCGACCGCTGCGGCCAGCACAGGTTCGCCACCACCGCGACCAACCCCTCTCACCCGGGTCCGGCTCGACCGGCCCGTTCGGCTCAACCGCGTCCACCCGGCTCAACCGGCACCGGCCGGTCCAACCGTCGTCCGGCTCAATCGTCGAGCAGGTCGCGCAATCGCGCCAGGGATCGGCTCAACAATCGCGACACGTGCATCTGCGACACGCCCACCGAGTCGGCGATCTGGCTCTGCGTCATGTTCCGGTAGAACCGCAGCACCACGATCCGCCGCTCCCGCTTCGGCAGCCCGCGCAGCATGGGGTCGAGGGCGTGCTGGAGCTCCACGACCTCCAGCGCCGGGTCGTCGAACGCCAGCCCCTCGGAGTCGGCCAGCCCGTCGTCCAGTGACAGCAGGTGGTGCGCCGACGCCGCGTGCAGGCCCTCGTACACCTGGTCCAGGGGCACGCCCAGGTGCCGCGCCACCTCGCTCGGCTTGGGCGTGCGCCCGGTGCGCCTGACCAGCTCGACCCGCGCGCCGTCGATCGCCGTGCACAGCTCCTTCAACCTGCGGGGCACGCGCACCGCCCACCCCTGGTCGCGCAGGTACCGCCGCACCTCGCCCGTGATGGTGGGCACGGCGAACGCCAGGAAGTCGATGCCGCGAGACGGGTCGAACCGGTCCACCGCGTTGATCAGCCCGACCGCGGCCACCTGCCGCAGGTCCTCCACCGACTCGCCGCGCTCGGCGAACCGGTCGGCGATGTGCCTGGCCATCGGCAGGTGCTCGGTGACCAGCCGGTCCCGCAGCTGCTGGTGCCTCACCCCGTCAGCCGTCGCCATCTCGTGGAACATCGGCTGGTAGTCGACCGCGTTCATGCCCGGCACCTCAGCTCCACCCGCAAGTGGCCGTCCCCCTCCACCCATGTGGCCACCGCGTCTGTCACGGAACTGACGACCCGCCAGTACAACGAGTCGTGGTCGGGCACGGTGACGGCCGATGAGCGGACCTGTGCGTGAAACCGAATGGAATCACCTTCCCGGGCGAACCTGCACAGCAGTTGCGTCCCGCTCTTCGCGCGGGCGACGAGGGCGGTGCACGCCTCGTCCACGGCGATCACCAGGTCGATCGCGAGCTCCGGGGTGGACCGGGCCACCGCCTTCGCGACCGCGCGGACCGTCGAGAGGTGCGTCGGCCGCGCCGCCACCCTCAGCTCCACCTCCGGGCCGTCCATGAGTGGCGAACGCTCCTCTCGTTCCAGGTTCGGGGGGCATACCCGCGTGTCAGGGGCGTTACACCAGTCCACACAGGACCCAGCAACAGAATCGTGAAAGCCGAACAGGCGGTGGGAGGGTTCATCACGGTTTGCGAACAGCGGTAGGTAACGCTGTGATCGGGGCCATACTGGCCGCCTCCCCACGCCAACCACACGGAGGCGCCGGTGCTGGAGGCGAACAACCTCGAAGTGGTCTACGACGACGTCGTGCTCGTGCTCCGCGGCGTCAGCCTGAAGGTCCCCGAGGGTCGGGTCGTGGCGCTGCTCGGCGCCAACGGAGCGGGCAAGACCACCCTGCTGCGCGCCCTGTCCGGCCTGCTGGGCGTGCACGAGGGCAAGGTCACCCGGGGGCGGGTCACGCTGGACGGCGAGCCGATCCACCGCGCGTCGCCCTCGCGCATCGCCGCGCTCGGGGTGAAGCAGGCGCTGGAGGGCAGGCGCGTGCTGGCCCAGCTCACCGTCGAGGAGAACCTGCGCGTCGGCGGGCACACCGCGCCGCGCGCGGTCAAGCGCAACCTGGAACGCATGTACGAGCTGTTCCCGCGGCTGCGGGAGCGGCGCGGGCAGAGCGCCGGCTACCTGTCCGGCGGCGAGCAGCAGATGCTGTCGATCGGGCGGGCGCTCATGTCCGAGCCCCGGTACCTGCTGCTGGACGAGCCGAGCCTGGGCCTGGCGCCGCTGGTGGTCCAGCAGATCCGCGACCTCGTGGTGAAGATCAACGCCGACGGCACGACCGTGCTGCTGGTCGAGCAGAACGCCACCATGGCGCTGTCCATCGCCGACCACGGCTACGTGCTGGAGACCGGCAAGGTCGTGATGGACTCGCCCGCGGTCGCGCTGCTGGCCGACGAGGACGTGCGCGAGTTCTACCTGGGCCTGGGCGGCGAGGGCGCGGCGCGGTCGTTCCGGGACGTCAAGCACTACAAGCGGCGGAAGCGGTGGCTCTCGTGAACCCGACCGCGAACCCCGCCGCGGACCCGACCGCGAACCCCGCCGCGAACCCCGTCCTGGAGTTCGAGGACGTGACGCTGGCCTTCGCCGGGGTCACCGCCATCGACGGGGTGTCGTTCCACGTCGACCCCGGCGAGCTGTTCGCGATCATCGGGCCGAACGGCGCGGGCAAGACGTCGATCTTCAACGTGCTCTCCGGCGTGTACCGGCCGCGGTCGGGGTCCGTCCGGTTCGAGGGGCGGGAGCTGCTGGGCGTGCGCCCGCACCGGATCGCCGCCCTGGGCATCGCCCGCACCTTCCAGAACGTCGAGCTGTTCGCCCACCTGAACGTGGTCGAGAACCTCATGCTCGGCCGCCACCACCACATGCGGTGCGGCGCGCTGGCGGCGTTCGCCTGGCTCGGCCCGGCGCGGCGCGAGGAGCTGGCCAACCGGGCGGCGGTGGAGGAGGTCGTCGACTTCCTGGAGCTGGCCCCGTGGCGGCGGATGCCCGTCGGGCTGCTGCCCTACGGGGTGCGCAAGCGCGTGGAGCTGGGGCGGGCGCTGGCCATGGAGCCGAAGGTGCTGCTGCTGGACGAGCCGGTGGCGGGCATGAACGCCGAGGAGACCGAGGACATGGCCCGGTTCGTGCTGGACGTCCGGGAGGAGCTGGGCATCGCGATCGTCCTGGTCGAGCACGACATGGGCCTGGTCATGGACCTCGCCGACCGGGTGCTGGTGCTCGACTTCGGCCGGCCCATCCGCACCGGCACGCCCGCCGAGGTGCAGCGCGACCCGGACGTGGTCCGCGCCTACCTCGGCGAGGCGCGCGACCACCAGGGCACGGGGGGCGCCGCGTGATCACCACCGTCGTCACCCGCGTGCGCGACCGGGCGTCGGCCACCCCGCGGGCGGTGGCCCTGCGCGCCAAGCGCCTGGGCATCTGGCAGGAGGTCACCTGGTCGGAGTACTGGGACCAGGCCGAGCTGGTCGGTCACGCCCTGCTCGCGCTCGGCGTCGACCCGGGCGACCGGGTCGCCGTGCACTCGGAGAACCGCCGCGAGTGGCTGTACGCGGACATCGGCGCGGTGGCCGTGCGCGCCACCACCGTCGGCCTGTACCCGACCAGTCCGGCGAGCGAGGTCGCGTACCTGTTATCCCACTCGGGCGCTCGGGTGCTCGTCGCCGAGGACCAGGAGCAGGTCGACAAGGTGCTGGCCGTGCTGGACGCGCTGCCCGACCTGGAGCACGTCGTCTACCTGGAGCCGCGCGGCATCCGGAGCCGCTACACCGACCCCCGCCTGGTGTCCTGGGACGACTTCCTCGCCCTCGGCGCGCGGCACCGCGAGGACCACCCGGGCGCGGTCGCCCGCCGGGTGCGCGAGGCCGAGCCGGACGACGTGGTGACCCTCGTCTACACCTCCGGCACCACCGGCCCGCCCAAGGGCGCGATGCTGACCGCCGCCAACGTCGAGTTCGCCGTCGCCGCGACCACCGGCGGCGCGTTCGCCTCCCCGGCGGCCTCGCCGCGCGACGTCACCCTGTCGTACCTGCCGCTGTGCCACGTCGCCGAGCGCGTCTTCACCACCTGGCTCAGCGCGGCGGCGGGCATCCAGGTGCACTTCGCCGAGTCGATCGAGACCGTGCAGGCCAACCTGCGCGAGGTGCAGCCGACCATCCTGTTCGGCGTGCCGCGCATCTGGGAGAAGGTGCTGGCGGCGGTCACCGTCGGCACCTCGAACGCGTCCCCGGTCAAGCGCGTGACCACGCGGTTCTGGCTGCGGGTCGCCGACCGGGTCGGCGCCGAGCTGGTCCGCAACGGCGGCCGGCACACCACCGCCACCCGCCTGCGGTACGCGGTGGGCTGGGTGTGCTGCTACCGGGCGCTGAAGACGCGCATCGGGATGCGGCACGTCCGCTACGCCGCGTCGGGCGCCGCGCCGATCTCGCCGGAGGTGCTCCGCTTCTTCATGGGCATCGGCGTGCCCGTGCACGAGGTGTACGGGATGACCGAGAACAGCGGCGTCGCCACCGGCAACCGGCCCGGCCGGGTCCGGCTCGGCACGGTCGGGGAGCCGCAGGCGGGCGTGGAGCTGCGGATCGACGGGGACGGCGAGATCCAGACCCGCCACCCGGGCGTGTTCGCGGGCTACTGGCGCGACGAGGAGGCCACCCGGCGGGCGCTCACCGGCGACGGCTGGCTGCGCACCGGCGACGTGGGCGAGTGGGTCGACGGCACGCACGTGCGGATCACCGACCGGATGAAGGACATCATCATCACGGCCGGCGGGAAGAACGTGGCCCCGTCCGAGGTCGAGAACGCCCTGAAGGCCTCCCCCTACGTCAAGGAAGCCGTCGTGCTCGGCGACCGGCGCCCGTACCTGGTGGCGCTGATCGGCATCGAACCCGACACCGTCGGCCACTGGGCCGGCCGGCGCGGCATCACCTACACCACCTACCGCGACCTGGCGGAGAAGGACGAGGTGCGCGAGCTGGTGGACGGGGTCGTGCGCGAGGTCAACGAGCGGTTCGCCGCCGTGGAGCAGGTGAAGAAGTTCCGGATGCTGCCGAAGGAGCTGGAGCACGAGGACGGCGAGCTGACCGCCACCCAGAAGGTGAAGCGGTCCGCGCTGGCCAAGGCCTACGGGGAGCTGGTGGAGGACATGTACCTCGGCGGGGGGCGGTCGTGAGCGAGTTCCTCCAGTCGCTGGTCCGGGGCCTGGGCACCGGATCGGTCTACGCCCTGCTCGCGCTGGGCTTCGTGATCATCCACAAGTCGACGCGGGTGATCAGCTTCGCGCAGCCGGCGTTCATGCTCGCGGGCGCGGTGCTGGTCGCCCACTTGTCGCCGGGCGTCGGGTTCTTCCTGGCCGTGCCGGTGGCGGCGCTGGTGATCGCGGCGCTGGCGCTGGGCGTGGAGCGGACCGTGCTGCGGCCCATGATCGGCAAGCCGGTGTTCGTGGTCGCGATCATCACCATCGGCGTGGACGTGGTGGTGCGGGTGGTGACCAACGCGTTCATCGGGCTGGACGTGCTGCCGGTGGGCGACCCGTGGGGCCTGACCACCGTGTCGCTGCTGGGCGTCGAGGTGCAGCAGCGGTACCTGGTGATGCTCGCGACGACGGTGGCCGTGGTGGTCGCGCTGTTCGCGTTCTTCCGGTTCTCCCGCACGGGCCTGGCCATGCGGGCGGTCGCCCACGACCAGGAGGTCGCGCTGGCCCAGGGCATCCGGGTCGGGTCGGTGTTCGCGCTGTCGTGGGCGCTGGCCGGCGGGCTGGCCGCGCTGGCCGGGGTGTTCGTGGCCACCGGCGCGGGCGTGGACCAGCAGCTGTGGGTGGTGGCGCTCAAGGCGCTGCCCGCGGTCATCCTCGGCGGCCTGGACTCGCTGGGCGGCGCGGTCGCGGGCGGCCTGGCGGTCGGGGTGGTGGAGTCGCTGGTCGGCACCTACCAGGGCGACGTCGCGCCGTGGCTCGGACCGAACTTCGCCCTGGTCGCGCCGTACGCGCTGATGCTGGTGGTGCTCCTGGTGCGACCGCACGGCCTGTTCGGCGCCAAGGAGGTGGAACGGCTGTGAGGGGTCGTCCGGAGCTGTACACCTCGTACGCGCAGGACACCGCGTTCCTGAACACGCGGCCCAAGCGGGCCTGGACCGGCGCGCTGGTGGCGTTCGCGCTGCTGGTGCCGTTCCTGGTCACCGACGACCTGCTGGTGCTGCTGGCCACCGGGTTCGTCGCGGCGATCGGCGCGATCGGGCTGAACATCGTCACCGGCTACGCCGGGCAGGTGTCGCTGGGGCACGCGTTCTTCCTGGCCATCGGCGCGTACACGGGCGCGGCGCTGTCCGGCGACCCGGACGGCCGGGTGATCGGGTTCGGCGTGACCTCGCTGCCCGTGTGGCTGCTGGCGTCGGGGCTCGTGGCGGGACTGGCGGGGCTGCTGGTGGCGCCGCTGGCGGTGCGGCTGCGCGGCCTGTACCTGGCGATCGTGACGCTGGGGCTGGTGTTCCTCGGCGAGCACGTGTTCCGGGAGTGGACGTCGCTGACCGGCGGTCCGGGCATCGGCAGGCCCGCGGCGGTGCCCGAGCTGCTCGGGGTGCGGCTGGACCGGCCCTCGGCGTGGTTCACCGGGCCGCAGCAGCTGTACCTGCTGATGTTCGTGCTGCTGGTGGTGTTCGGGGTGCTCGCGCGGAACCTCGTGCGGTCGCGGATCGGGCGGGCGTTCGCGGCGGTGCGCGACCGCGACCTCGCGGCGGCGGTGATCGGCGTGGACCCGACCCGGTACAAGGTGCTGGCGTTCGCGATCTCGTCGTTCTACGCCGGCGTGGCGGGCTCGCTGCTGTTCGCGGTGAACGGGTTCTTCGACCCGGGCTCGTTCGGGCTGCTGCTGTCGGTGCAGTACATCGCCATGGTCCTCATCGGCGGCGCGGGCACGATCTCCGGCGCGATCATGGGCGCGCTGTTCATCACGCTGCTGCCGCGCGTCACCCGGGAGCTGCCGGAGGTGCTGCCGTTCATCAGCGCCGACGCGACCGGCGCGGTGACCGTGTTCCAGGTCGAGGCGGTGCTGTACGGGCTGCTGATCGTGGTGTTCCTGATCGTCGAGCCGCGCGGCCTGGTCGGGATCTGGGCACGGGTCCGCAACTACTGGCGCACCTGGCCTTTCTCGTACTGAATCCCCGAGTTCGGAGGGTGGATGTGATGGTTGGCTCCGGAAGAGTCAGGCGCAGAGCGGTGGTCGCGGTCCTGTCGGTGGTGGCGCTGGCCGCGGCGGCCTGCCGCGGCGGTGACGGCGCGGCGCCCGCCCAGGACGAGAGCGGCACCAAGGTCGACTTCGGGGTGACCCGGGAGCCGTGCCCGGACACCGGCCACCCCGACCGCGGCTGCATCTACCTGGGCACCATCTCCGACCTGACCGAGGGGCCGTTCAAGGCCCTGGCCACGTCGATCGTCGAGTCGCAGAAGGCGTTCTGGAAGCGGGTCAACGACCAGGGCGGCATCGGCGGCTACGACATCGACATGACCACGCACGTCGCCGACAACAAGTACAACCCGCAGATCCACAACCAGGTCTACCAGGAGATGAAGGGCGACGTCCTGGCGCTGACCCAGACCCTGGGCTCGCCGACCACCGCGGCCATCCTGCCCGACCTGGAGAGCACGCAGATGGTGAGCGTGCCCGCGTCGTGGACGTCGCTGTGGGGCTTCGAGGAGGTCGTGCTGGAGTCCGGCGCGAACTACTGCGTGGAGTCGATGAACGCGGTCGACTTCGCGGCGGACGACCTGGGCGCCAAGAGCGTGATGGCCGTGCACTTCCAGGGCGACTACGGCGACGACGCCGCCGCGGGGGCGAAGCTCGCCGCCGAGGGGCGGGGGCTGACCTTCTCCAGCACCGTCACCCAGACCGGGCAGGACAACCAGGGCGGCGCGATCGACGCGATCGTGTCGGCCAAGCCGGACGTGGTCGTCCTGACCGTCGGCCCGACCGACGCGGCGGTGATCGTCGGGCAGACCGCGGCCCGCGGCTTCACCGGCAAGTTCATCGGCACCTCGCCGACGTGGAACCAGGGCCTGCTGGCCAGCCCGGCCGCGTCCGCGATCAAGGCCCTGTACTACCAGTCCGCGCCGTGGAAGCCGTGGGGGACCGACTCGCCGGGGCACGAGGCGATGCGCGCGGCCCTGTCGGGCGTCACCCCGAACGACGGGTACACCTCGGGCTGGGTGTGGGCGTACCCGCTCAAGGCGGCGCTGGAGAAGGCCGCGGAGAACAAGGACCTCACCCGCGCGGGCGTGCTGAACGCGGTGCGGCAGCTGGAGTCGGTCGACTACGAGGGGATGCTGCCCGAGGGCGCGGGCCGGTTCTCCGGGACGCCGGACGAGTCGCTGGTCCGGCAGTCGCTGATCTACCGGCCGCAGGAGGGCGAGCCCACCGGGGTGGGGCTGGTCAAGGACTTCTTCACCGGGCCCACGGCGGAGGGGTTCCGGTTCGAGAAGCCCTGCTACACGTGACCGGCGGCGGCACGGGCCGGGACACCGCCGCCCGGCCCGTGCCGCCCGGCTCGCGACGCCCGGCCCGCGACGCGCCCCCGCCGCCCGGCCCACCCCGCCTGATCCACACCACCCGACCCGGTACCTTTCGGCCGTACGCGTTGCTCCGATCGGCCCAGCGGGTAGGCCGATGGGCGCAGTGGACCGGGCAGACGTGTGGAAGGACGACGCGACCGTCATGACCGACGTGGCGAGCAAGGGATCCCAACCGGGTGATGACCGCCCCGTGCTGACCAACCGGCAGGGGCATTCCGTCTACGACAACCAGAACCAGCGGACCGTCGGGGCACGGGGGCCCGCCACGCTGGAGAACTACCAGTTCCTGGAGAAGATCAGCCACTTCGACCGCGAACGCATCCCGGAACGGGTGGTGCACGCGCGCGGGGCGGTGGCTTTCGGTTACTTCGAGGCGTACGGCGGCTGGGGGGATGAGCCGATCGGGCGATACACCCGGGCGAAGCTGTTCCAGGAGAAGGGCAAGCGGACGGACGTGGCGGTGCGGTTCTCCACCGTCATCGGCGGCCGGGACTCCTCGGAGTGCGCCCGCGACCCGCGCGGCTTCGCGGTGAAGTTCTACACCGAGGACGGCAACTGGGACCTGGTCGGCAACAACCTGGCGGTGTTCTTCATCCGGGACGCCATCAAGTTCCCCGACGTCATCCACGCCCTCAAGCCGGACCCGGTGACCCACCGGCAGGAGCCCAACCGGATCTTCGACTTCATGTCGCAGACGCCGGAGTCGATGCACATGCTGGTCAACCTGTTCAGCCCGCGCGGCATCCCCGCCGACTACCGCCACATGCAGGGCTTCGGGGTCAACACCTACGAGTGGCTCAACGGCGAGGGCGAGTCGATCCTGGTCAAGTACCACTGGATGCCCAAGGCCGGCGTCCGGAGCATGACCGAGGCCGACGCGGCGAAGGTCCAGGCCACCGAGCTGGGCCACGCCACCAAGGACCTGCGCGACGCCATCGAGCGCGGCGACCACCCCGAGTGGGAGCTGCTCGTGCAGGTCATGACCGAGGAGGAGCACCCCGAGCTGGACTTCGACCCGCTGGACGACACGAAGGTGTGGCCGGAGAACGAGTTCCCGGCCAAGCCCGTCGGCCGCATGGTGCTCGACCGCAACGTGAGCGACTTCTTCGCCGAGAACGAGCAGATCGCCTTCGGCACCGGCGTGCTGGTCGACGGCCTGGACTTCTCCGACGACAAGATGCTCGTCGGCCGCACCTTCTCCTACAGCGACACCCAGCGCCACCGGGTCGGGACCAACTACCTCCAGCTGCCGGTCAACCAGCCGAAGGACGTGGAGGTCCGCACCAACCAGCGCGACGGCCAGATGGCCTACTACAACGACACCGCCGGGACGAACCCGCACGTCAACTACGAGCCGTCGATCACCGGCGGCCTGCGCGAGGCCCGGTACCCCACGCACGACGAGCAGGGCCCGGTGATCCAGGGCAGGCTGACCCGCAAGCGCATCCCCCGGACCAACGACTACGCCCAGGCCGGTCAGCGGTACCTGCTCATGGTGCAGTGGGAGCGCGACGACCTGGTGCGCAACCTCGTCACCCTGCTCTCGCAGTGCGACCAGCCGATCCGGGAGCGGATGGTCTGGCACTTCCTGCTCGTCGAGGACGACCTCGGCCTGCGGGTCGGCGAGGGCCTCGGCCTCAGGCCCGAGGACGTCGCCCACCTGGAGCCGCTGGCGAGCCAGGACCTCACCGTCGAGGACCGCAAGCGCCTGGAGAACCTCGGCGCGAACGGCCCCCGGGACGTCGAAGGGCTCCAGATGACCCACTGCGTGCCGAACGAGCGCGTGGAGCTCGCCTGAGCACCCGGCCGCGTCCCCGGTCGGGTGACCCCGGTCGTGGGCGCGGCCCTCAGCCGCAGGCGGTGGTCAGGGGCGTCGAGGCCTTCCCGGCGGAGGTGTTCACCGTCCGGTAGGTGTTCGTGGCGGTGCCGGCGCACGTGTAGGTGATGGTGCCGGTGCCGCCCGCCACCGCGCGCCACTCGCCGGTGACCGGGTCCAGGCGCTGGACGACGCCGCTGTCGTCCACGACGTGGATCGGCGTCGGCTCGCCCGGCAGCGGGGCGCCGCCGCGGCACAGGGTGATCGCCTGGCCGCGCAGGGCGCCGCCCGCGTCGTGCAGGCTCGCCTTCGCGTTGCAGGTGACCGCTTGCGCCGAGGTCTGCGTGACCGCGGCGAGACCGGCCGCGACGGCCACGGTGGCCGCGGTGAGGAGGAGGTGGCGAACACGGCTCGGCATGGCGGAGCTCCTTTGCCCGGCGCGGGGACCCGCGAAGGCTAACCACGGCGGGGCCCTCGCCGCACCGGCCGTTGGAGTGGTGTCGCGATCACCGGGCACGGGCGCCCGGGTCGCCGGCCCCTGCCCGCACGGGCAGCGGGCGCTGCCCCGAGGTCCGCCGCGCCGCCGCTGGTCGGCCGCGACCCGCCCCGCCATCGTGGGAACGTGATCCACGAGGTTGACGAGGCGCTGCGGCGACTGGTCCGCGACGACGCCCTGCGCGGCACGGACGTCGAGGTGGCGTTCGACGCGCCCACGAAGGACTGGGCCGCGCGCCGGAACGCGCCCACCGTCAACGTCTACCTCTACGACATCCGCGAGGACCTGCGCCGCCGCCAGCGCGGCCTGCTCAACGAGTACGAGAACGGCCGGGTCACCGCCCGGCACCTGCCGCCCCGCCACATCAAGCTGTCCTACCTGGTCACGGCGTGGACGCAGCGCTCCGAGGACGAGCACCGGCTGCTGTCGGAGCTGCTGGTCGGCTTCCTGCGGCACGAGTCGCTGCCGCCGCGGCTGCTCACCGGGTCCCTGGAGGAGCTGGGGCTGCCCGTGCCGGTGACCGTCGCCCTGCCGCCGCCCGAGGACCGGGCGTTCGCCGACGTGTGGTCGGCGCTGGGCGGCGAGCTGAAGCCCTCGCTGGACGTGGTCGTGTCGGCCCCGGTCGACGCCGGGCGCGCGGTGGCCGCCGGGCCGCCGGTCGAGGAGGGCCTGGGCCTGACCATGGGCGGCGACCACGTCGCGCACCGCCCGGTGACCGTGCGCGGGCGACCGTGAACACCGGGAGCCCGCCCCACCTGTTCACCCGGCTCGCCGCGCTGGAGCGGCGCATCCGGGACGCGGTCGCGGCCCGGCGGGGCGCCGACCACAACCCGGACGACCCGTTCCGGGGCCTCTACCTGTCCGACGAGGCGGTCGACGCGCTGCTGGCCGCGCGCCGCGAGCCGTTCGCGCCGTTCCAGGGCTCGCCCGCCCCCGGGCGGCTGGGCCGGCTGGCCGAGACCGCCGGGCTGACCGGGCTGGACGTGGAGCTGCTGCTGGTGGCGCTGGCGCCGGACGTGGACAGCCGGTTCGAGCAGTTCTACGGCTACCTCAACGACGACGTCACGCGCCGGCGCGCCACCGCCGGGCTGGCGCTGCGCCTGTGCGGCCTGCCCGAGGCGCACGCGGCGGGCCGGGCGCGGCTGGACCCGTCCGCGCCGCTGCCCGCCGGCGGGCTGCTGGTCGTGGAGGACCGGGAGCGGCCGTTCCTGTCGCGGTCGCTGCGCGTGCCCGACCGGGTGGTCGACCACCTGCTCGGCGGCGACCGGCCGGACGCGGCGCTCACCGGCGTCGCCCACGTCGTCGAGGAGGGGACCGGAGGGACCGGCGGGGCTCCAGGGGCCAATGGGACCGGGGTGACTGCCGGTACTGGGGTGACCGACGCCAATCCGCTCGTGCGCGCCTTCCGCGCCGGGATCCGCCTCGTCCACCTGCGAGAACGACCGGGGGGTGGTGCGCGGGAGACGGCCGCCGCCGCGTTGCGCCGCGCCGGGTTCGCGGTGCTGGAGGTCGACGCCGACCGGTTGCGCGCCGACCCGGACCGGCACGTGCGGACCGCCGTCCTGCGCGAGGCCGTGCTGCGCGGCGCGGGCGTGGTGCTCGGACCGGTGGAGGACGAGCCGCCCGCCGACCTCGCCCACCCCGCGGTGCCGCTGGTGGTGTTCGGTCCGGGCGTGTGGGACCCCCGGTGGCACGTCGACCCGCCGCTGCCGCACGACGCCGAGCCGCTGCCCGCCGCCGACCGCGCGCGGGTGTGGCGGACCCACCTGGACGGCCGCCTCGCGCCCGGCGCCGACCCGGTCGCGGCCACCGCGCACTTCGTGCTCGGCCCCGGCCAGATCGCCCGCGCCGCGCGCGCCGCGTCGGTGTCCGCGCTGGTCGACGGCGGCGCGGTGACCGACGAGCACCTGCGGGCGGGCGCCCGCGCCCAGAACGCGGCCGGGCTCCAGCGCCTGGCCCGCCGCATCGAGCCCGCCGTCGGCTGGGACGACCTGGTGCTGCCCGCGCCGGTGGCCGGCCTGCTGCGCGAGCTGGCCGGTCGCGCCCGGCACCGCGACCGGGTGATCGACGAGTGGCGGATGCGGCCGGGCGGTGGGCGCGGGCGGGGCGTCACCGGCCTGTTCGCGGGTGACTCCGGCACCGGCAAGACCATGTCCGCCGAGGTCATCGCCCGCTCCCTGGGGCTGGACCTCTACGCGGTGAACCTGGCGACCGTGGTCGACAAGTACGTGGGCGAGACCGAGAAGAACCTGGAGCGGATCTTCACCGGGGCGGCCGGCGTGAACGGCGTGCTGCTGTTCGACGAGGCCGACGCGATCTTCGGCAAGCGGTCGGAGGTGCGCGACGCGCACGACCGGTACGCCAACATCGAGAGCGCCTACCTGCTCCAGCGCCTGGAGACCTTCGACGGCGTCGCCGTGCTGGCCACGAACCTGCGGGCGAACCTGGACGAGGCGTTCACCCGCAGGCTGGACGTGGTGGTCGACTTCCCGCTGCCCGACGAGCCGCTGCGCCGCGGGCTGTGGGACCGGTGCCTGGGCGCGTCCGCGCCGCGCGGCGACGTGGACCTGGACTTCCTGGCCGCCGCGTTCGAGCTGGCGGGCGGGCACATCCGGTCGGCCGCGGTGACCGCCGCGTACCTGGCCGCGGCGGCGGGGCGGCCGGTCGGCATGGCCGAGGTGGTCGGCGCGGTGGCCCGCGAGTACCGCAAGCTCGGCCGGCTGGTCGGCGAGCGCGAGTTCGGCCGGTACCTGGGGCTGGCGGTCGAGGGCGCGGCCCGGTGAGCGCGCCGCGGCGTGGGTCGTGGGGCGCGGTGACCGCCCGGTCGGGCGGAGAGCGCGGCCCGCGCGGGCGTGGTCCGCTCGGCGGCGCGGGTTCAGGATGGGAGCACGATTCCCGGTGAGGGGGCGACATGCGCGGGCACGAGCACGAGCTTTCCGGTGACGGCGCGTTCCGGCCGAAGGGCGACCACGTCGAGCGCGAGGACCACGACCTGCTGGGCCGCGCCGCGGCCGCCGGCCGGCCGGACGTCCTCGGCCAGGCGGGGCTGCTGGGCCTCCAGCGCGCCGTCGGCAACGCGGGCGCCGGCGCCCTGGTCGACGAGTCGTCGGTGCACGACGTGGTCGGCTCGCCGGGCAGCCCGCTCGACGCGGGCGTGCGCGAGGACATGGAAGCCCGCTTCGGCCAGGACTTCGGCGACGTCCGCGTGCACACCGACGGGGCCGCGCACGAGTCCGCGAAGTCGGTCCACGCGCAGGCCTACACGGTCGGCTCCGACATCGTGTTCCAGCGCGACGAGTACGACCCGTCCTCCGAGTCGGGGCAGCACATGATCGCGCACGAGCTGACCCACGTGGTGCAGCAGCGCAGCGGCCCGGTCGACGGCACGGACGCCGGCGGCGGCGTCAGGGTCAGCGACCCCTCCGACCGCTTCGAGCGCGAGGCGAGCGCCAACGCCGACCGCCTCATGCCGGGGCCGGCCCCGACGCCCGCGTCGGCGGTGCAGCGCGTCGCGGAACCGGTCGCGCAGCGCGAGGAGGCCCTGCCCGCGGAGGAGGTGGCCCAGACCTGCGTCGAGCCGCCTGCCGCGACCGTGCAGCGGGAAGGGGGCGAGCGGGAAGGGGGCGAGCGGGAAGAGGGCGAGGAGACCGGGTAGCGGGACCTCCCCGCCGGGGCGGGCGCGCTCCCGGTCGTGCTCGTCCCCGGTCGCCCGAACGGGCGGCTGCACCTTTGGGCAGCGATCGGCACACCCCGGCACAGCCGGGCGAACGTTCCGCACCACGCCGGACCCCGAGCAGCATCGCTGGCACGGCGCGAGCCGTCCCGGAGCACGCACGACCACTTGGGAGGCAACGGATGCCCACCTATCTCTCGCCGGGTGTGTACGTCGAGGAGGTCGAGGCCGGCGCGCGGCCCATCGAGGGCGTGGGCACCGCCGTCGCCGCCTTCGTCGGCTTCGCGGCCAAGGGCCCGTTCAACACACCGACGCTGGTGACCAACTGGGCCCAGTACACGCAGGCGTTCGGCGACTACGTCCGGGACTGCTACCTGGCCCAGTCGGTGTACGGGTACTTCCTCAACGGCGGCACCAACTGCTACGTGGTCCGCATCGGCGGCGAGCGGTCCGGCGGCAACGGCGGCCCGGCCGCCGGCGACGGCCGGGCCGCCGCGAACCCGCCCGCCGAGCTCGGCGGCTACCGCGTCGCCGCCAAGCGGCTCGGCGCGGGGGAGATCACCGTCGAGCTGGCCGACGCGCACGGCGACAACCCGCCCGAGGACCGGTTCGTCCTGCTGGTCAAGCAGGACGGCAAGGTCGTCGAGACCCACCACGTGACCACGAGGCGCACCAAGGACAACGTGGTCACCGTCGTGCGGGAGAAGTCCGAGCTGATCACGATCGAGGAGACCGCGCCCGCCGGCCTCGCCAAGCCCGACCGGGGCAGCGTCACGCTGGTGGACGCGCCCGCCCCGACCCCCGCGCCGCGCAAGGCGGCCGCCGACGACTACGTCGGCGACGTCGCCGACCGCACCGGCTTCGGCGGCCTGGAGGCGGTCGAGGAGATCACCATCGTGTCGGTGCCCGACCTGATGTCGAGCTACCGGCGCGGCGAGATCACGCTGGAGTCGGTGAAGGCCGTGCAGCTGGCGATGATCGCCCACTGCGAGCTGATGGGCAACCGGGTCGCCGTGCTCGACCCGCCGCCCGACCTGAACCCGCAGCAGGTCAAGGACTGGCGGCTCAACGGCGCGGGCTACGACTCGAAGTACGCCGCCCTGTACTACCCGTGGGTCAAGGTCTTCGACCCGGCCAGCGACGAGCACGTGCACATCCCGCCCAGCGGGCACGTGGCGGGCGTGTGGGCGCGCACCGACGGCACGCGCGGCGTGCACAAGGCGCCCGCCAACGAGGTCGTGCGCGGCGCGGTGGCGCTGGAGACCCAGCTGACCAAGGCCGAGCAGGAGCTGCTGAACCCGATCGGCGTGAACTGCGTGCGGTCGTTCCCCGGCCGGGGCATCCGGGTGTGGGGCGCGCGCACCCTGTCCTCCGACCCGGCGTGGCGCTACCTCAACGTGCGGCGGCTGTTCAACTACCTGGAGGAGTCCATCCTCAACGGCACCCAGTGGGTCGTGTTCGAGCCGAACGACGACGCGCTGTGGGCCCGGATCCGGCGCACCATCAGCGCGTTCCTGGTCACCGAGTGGCGCAAGGGCTCGCTGTTCGGGATCACCCCCGACGAGGCGTTCTACGTCAAGTGCGACCGCGAGACCAACCCCGCCGAGAGCATCGACCTCGGCCAGGTCGTCTGCGAGGTGGGCATCGCGCCGGTGAAGCCGGCGGAGTTCGTCGTCTTCCGCCTGGCGCAGGTCTCCGGCGGCACCAGTCTGGTCAACGAGTAGAGGCGGTACGCGATGGCACTCCCCGAACTCGACACGTCCGTCGGCCACTCGTTCGGCCTGGAGATGGACGGCGTCGTCATCAAGCAGATCAACGAGGTGTCCGGCCTCAAGATGGAGCAGGACGTCATCGAGCTGAAGCAGAACACCTCGGACGGCAAGTACGTCATCAAGAAGCTGCCCGGCAGGCCCAAGGCGGGCGAGGTGACCCTCACCAGGGGCCTGACCGCCGACAACAGCTTCGAGAAGTGGGTGAAGGACGCGCAGTTCGGGAAGATGGGCAACGCGCGCAAGGGCGGCGCGGTCATCGTCTACGACTACGAGGGCCAGCCGATCAAGCGGTACAAGCTGACCAACGCGTGGCCGAAGTCGCTGGAGATCGGGTCGCTCAAGGCCGGGGACACCAGCGTGCTCACCGAGAAGCTCGTCGTCACCTACGAGACGATGGAAGTCGAGTGACGCGATGCGCAGGATGATGTCGGCGATCCCCGCCGCCGCCCCGGTCCAGGCCGCTCCGGCCGCTCCGGCCCCGGCGGCCCCGGTCGCCCCGCCCGAGCCGATGCGCACGGAGTTCGCCTTCGAGCTGCCGCGCGGGTACGTCGACGACAGCGGCGTGGTGCACCGGTCCGGCGTGATGCGCCTGGCCACCGCGCGGGACGAGCTGGTGCCGCTGCGCGACGACCGGGTGCGCGAGAACCCGGCTTACCTGACCGTGGTGCTGCTGGCGCGGGTGGTCGTGCGCCTCGGCGCGGTGACCGACGTGCACGCCGGCGTGGTGGAGAACCTGTTCGCGGCCGACCTGGCGTTCCTCCAGGACGTGTACCGGCGGATCAACAGCGAGGGGCACACGCGCGCGGCGGTGGCCTGTCCCGAGTGCGGGCACGGGTTCGGCGTGGACGTCGCGGGTGGTCGCCCGGGGGAATCGTGACGTGCGCGGCCGACCGGCTGCACGAGGAGGTCGCGTACGTGGCTTACCACTTCCACTGGTCGTGGGACTCGATCCTCGACCTGGAGCACGCGGACCGGCTGCGGTACGTGGCCGAGATCGCCCGCATCAACACGCGGATCAGCCAGGGGAGGTGAGGGGCGATGTGGCCGTTCCGGCGACGGGAAGAGGTTCCCGGGACCCCCGCGGCGCTGCCGGTGCGCCGGGGCGACTGGCGGTCGGCGCCGCCGATCCGGCGGGTGGTGCCGGACCACCCGCTGGTGAACCCGGTGGAGCGGTTCTCGGGATCGCTGACGTCGTGGCGGTCGCCCGCCCACCTGGCCCCGCTGGGGCACCGGGTGGACGTCGACGAGCCGTCCGGTGTGGTCGAGGGCGTGGTGCAGCGCGTCGTCGAGCCGCCGACGGGGGAGGGGAGGGCGAGGGCGGCGGAGAGCGGTGCGCCGCTGGTGGGTGCTCGAACGCACCCCGTCCCGCATCCCGTCCCGCACCCTGCTCCGCGCCCCCTCCCGCAGCCCACCCCGGTCGACGGCGCGCACCCCGCCGAACCCCTCGCCGAACCCCTCTCCCCGATCCCCGCCCCCGCCCCCACCGCGCCGAGCACCCCGCGCCGGGGCCTGGGCCTCCCGATCACCGCCCGGGGCGACACCGGCGGAACCGACCCCCCGCCGGTGCAGCGGATCGAGTTCGGCCCGCCGCCCCGCGCGTCCGGCCCGCCCCCGCCCGAGGTCGGACCGCCCCGGGTGGCGCGGCGCGACACCGGCCCGCCGGACCCGATCGGCGCGGCGAACCCGGTGGAACCCGGTGCAACCCCTTCCCGGCGGACGGGACCACCGGCGCCGAGCCCGGAAGAACTGCTCGACAAGCTCTACGACCCGCTCGTCCGCCGCCTCAAGGCCGAGCTGTGGCTGGACCGCGAGCGACGCGGGTCGCTGACCGACCGATGGCGCTGAACCAGGACGGTGGTGAGGGAAGTGACCCAGGTGGAGGAAGCGGTCGCGGTGTGCTTCGCGGTCCGCATCGACGACCAGAGCCTCGGCTCGTTCAACAGCTGCGACGGCCTCGGGGTCGAGTTCACCCTCGAACAGCGCGAGGAGGGCGGCAACAACGGCATGGTGTGGCAGCTGCCCACCCGCATCCGGTACTCCACCGTGAAGCTGTCCCGCCCGGTGACCAGGGACAGCGCCAAGGTCATCGCCTGGATCGCGGGCATGGCCGCCGGCGTCGAGCGCAAGACCGCGATCATCGAGGCCCGCACCCTGGAGGGCGCGGTGATCGCCGGTTGGGCCCTGTCCGGCGTGGTCCCGGTGCGGTGGAGCGGACCGCAGCTGTCCGCCGACTCGCCGAAGGTCGCCACCGAGACCCTGGAGCTGGCCCACCACGGCTTCCTCGGCACGGCGAGGTGACCCGGCCGTGGCCTCCCCGATCACCTTCACCTCCGCCGGCTCCTCCGGCGCCGCCGGCCGCGCCGCCCCGACCAACCTCCAGAAAGCCGTGCTGAGCGTCCACCAACCGCCCAGGGCGGGCGGCGCGGCCAAGCCCGGCGCCCACATGCACGACATCACCTTCCAGTTCAACCCCAAAGAGCTGTCCCTGACGAAGAACGCCAGGTGGGAGCGCACGCCCCAGCCGAACGTGCCCAAGAGCGGCACCCCGGAGTTCAAGGGCTCCGAGCCGTGCAGGTTGAGCCTGGAGGTCTTCCTCGACGCGACCGAGCGCATGGACGACGGCGTGGTGAAGAAGGTCGAGCAGCTGTTCACCTGCTGCGCCCCCACCGCCGAGAGCAGGCAGCGGGCCCAGGGCTCGCCGCCGTGGGTGGTCTTCAAGTGGGGCGGGATGACGGGGTTCCCGGCGTTCGTGGCGAGCGTCAGCGCCAAGTACACCCTGTTCACGCCCGCCGGCGTGCCGGTGCGGGCCACGTGCGCCGTCGACCTGGAGGAGATCGCCGGCGAGGTGGGCGGGCAGAACCCGACCTCGGGGGCCCTCGCGGCCCGCGACTCGCACGTCCTGGTCGCGGGCGACACGCTCCAGTCGCTGGCCCACCGCGCCTACGGCGACCCCGGGTTGTGGCGCGGGATCGCCGAGGCCAACGAGATCGACGACCCGATGCGGCTGCGGCCCGGCGCGCGGCTGCTGGTGCCCGCCCTGGACGAGGCGCGCGGCCAGGGGGTTCGCCGTGGTCAATGAGACCTTCACCCACTCCCTGGTGGTCGAGGTGGGCGGCGGCCCGCTGCCCGCGGACGTCAAGGGCCTGCTCACCTACGCGTACGTGGACGACAGCCGGAACCTGCCCGACCTGTTCGTGCTGCGCTTCCGCGACCCCGGGCACGTGGTGCTCGACAAGGCGGGCTTCAAGGTCGGCGCGCGGGTCGTGCTGAAGGCGCAGACCTCCGACCCGGGCGGCCCGCGGCCGCTGATGAGCGGCGAGGTCACGGCCGTCGGCGTCGAGTTCGACGCGGGCGGCACCTTCACCGAGGTCCGCGGCTACGACCTGGCGCACCGCCTGTTCCGGGGCCACCGGGTCGCGTCCTACCCGAACATGACCGTCGCCGACGTGGTCCGCAAGGTCGCCCGGCGGGCGCGGATCCCGGTGGGGCGCGTCGACGACGTGCGCGGCTTCGGCCGGCCGGACACCCAGCTCAGCCAGGACGGCACGAGCGACTGGGAGTTCCTGGCCCGCCTCGCCGCGCTGGTCGGCGCGCAGATCGCGGTGGTGCGGGGCGAGCTGGAGTTCCGCCTGCCCGAGGAGCCGACGTCCGCGCCGGCCCCGGGCGCCAAGGCCCGGTCCAACCCGCTGGTGCTGGAGATGCACCGCACCCTGCTGTCCCTGCGCGCCGCGGTCACCGCCGCCGAGCAGGTGCCGGAGGTGCGGGTGCGGGGCTGGGACGTGGAGAACAAGCAGCACGTCCTGGCCGCGAAACCGGCCGACGCGGTGGGCGTGGAGCTGCCCGGCGTCGACCCGGTGGCGCTGGCCGGGAAGTTCGCCGCACCGCCGTTCCTGGCCGCCGGCGCGCACCGCACCCAGGCCGCGGCCACCGCCGCCGCCACCGCGCTGGCCGCCCAGCTCGGCGGGGCGTGCGCGGAGCTGGCCGGCGTCGCGCGCGGCAACCCCGAGCTGCGCGCGGGCGCCGCGGTGGCGCTGACCAACATCGGCGAGCCGTTCTCCGGCAAGTACACCCTCACCGGCACCCGGCACCTGTTCTCCGCCGACGTCGGCTACACCACCGAGTTCACCGTGTCCGGCCGCCAGGAGCGCTCCCTGTACGGGCTGGCCAACGGCGGCCCGCGCGGCGCGGCGGGCCGCGGCCTGGTGCCCGCCGTGGTCAGCGACGTGCGCGACCCGACCGGGACCGGCCGGGTGAAGCTCACCTTCCCGTGGCTGGCCGCGGACTTCACCAGCGGCTGGGCGCGGACCGTGCACGCGAGCGCGGGCAACGGCTACGGTGCGCTCGCGCTGCCCGAGGTCGGCGACGAGGTGCTGGTCGGCTTCGAGCACGGCGACTTCGACGCGCCTTACGTGCTCGGCGGCCTCTACAACGGCAAGGACGCGCCGCCGAAGCTCGTCAAGGAGCCGGTGGACGCCAACTCCGGCGAGATCGCCACGCGCGCGTTCGTCTCCCGCCGGCGCCACAAGGTCGAGTTCGTCGAGGACGAGGGCATCGTCATCGCCAGTGGCGACGGGAGGTTCGTGGTCCGGCTCCACCAGCGCGACCAGGTCGTCGAGGTGGTCAGCGGCGGCGCCGTGACGGTCAAGGCCGCGAACGGCGTGACCATCGACTCCGGCGCGGGTCCCCTGGAGCTGAGGGGACAGCGGATCAGCGCCACGGCGCGGGCGGACGTGGCCATCGAGGCGGGCACGCGGCTCACGGCCGCCGGCCAGGCCGGGGTGAGGGTCGAGGGCGCGACGGTGTCCGTCGCCGGCCAGGGCCAGGCCGAGCTGACCGCGAGCGGACCGGTCACGGTGCGCGGCGCGCTGGTCCGGATCAACTAGGGGGTGCGGTGCGGATGCCACCAGCGGCGAGGGTCGGCGACCCGACCGGCCACCCCGGCGCGCTGGCGCCGCCGGGCGTGCCGACCGTGCTGATCGGCGGCCTGCCCGCCGCGACCGTCGGCGGCGCGCACACGTGCTCGTTCCCCGGCCTGCCACCGCACCCGCCGACGCCCGTGCTGCCGCCCGGCTGCCCCTCGGTGCTGATCGGCGGCCGCCCCGCGGCCCGGGTCGGCGACCTGGCGGGCTGCGGCGCGCCGGTCGTCGCCGGCTGCCCGACCGTCCTGATCGGAGGGTGACGTGGACTTCATCGGCCGCGGCCTGTCCTTCCCCGTGCGCACCGACGCGACCGGCTCCCTGGCGCTGGTCGGCGGCGCGCGGGAGGTCGTGGAGAGCATCCGGCTGATCCTGGCCACCGCGCCCGGCGAGCGCCCCATGCGCCCCGAGTTCGGCTGCGCCATCCACGACCTGGTGTTCGCGCCCGCCGACGCCGCCACCGCCGGCCGCATCGCCTACGAGGTGCGGCTGTCGCTGGAGCGCTGGGAGCCGCGCATCACCCTCGACGACGTCTCGGTCGGCTTCGACGAGGTCGACCCGGGCGCCCTGCTCATCGACATCAGGTACGCGCTGCGCGGCACGAACGACGTCCGCAACCTGGTGTTCCCCTTCTACGTCATCCCGCCGCACGAGGCCGACGAGGAGGACGCGTGACGCCCCTGCCCGCGCCGAACCTGCCCGCGCCGAACCTGGACGACCGCCGCTTCCAGGACCTGGTCGACGAGGCCAAGCGCCGCGTCCAGCAGCACTGCCCCGAGTGGACCGACCACAACGTCTCCGACCCGGGCGTGACGCTGATCGAGGCGTTCGCGCACATGGTCGACGAGCTGCTGTACCGGCTCAACCGCGTGCCGGACCTGCACTACCTGCGGTTCCTGGACCTGATCGGGGTGACGCTGTTCCCGCCGACCGCGGCGTGCGGCGACGTGACGTTCTGGCTGTCCGCGCCGCGCGACGTGCCCGTGGTGGTGCCCGCCGGCGCGCAGGTGGCCACCGAGCGCGGCGACGTCGAGGAACCGGTGGTGTTCACCGTGGACCGGGAGCTGACCGTCGTGCCGTGCTCGCTGGCGCACCTGGTCACCGCGGTCGAGGACGTGGACGTGCCGCCCGCCGACCGCACCGGCGAGCTGCGCGACGGCAAGTGCCCCGAGGTGTTCGCCGACCCGCCCGCCGCGGGCGACGCGGTGCTGTTCGGCCTGTCGGGCGCCGTGCCGGGGTGCGCGGTGCTGCTGCGCGTCGAGGCGCGCGCCGAGGGCCGCGGCGTCGACCCGCGCGACCCGCCGTGGGCCTGGGAGGCGTGGAACGGCGCCGGGTGGAGCCCGTGCGAGGTGGACCGCGACACCACCGGCGGCTTCAACCAGCCCGGTGACGTGGTGCTGCACGTGCCGCCCACGCACGCCGTGTCGGTCATCGCCAGGCGGCGCGCGGGCTGGCTGCGCTGCCGCGCCGTCGAACCGGCCCCCGACCGGCCGTTCTACCAGCGACCGCCGAAGCTGCTCGCGGTCGCCGCCGCCACCATCGGCGGCACCACCGGCGCCACGCACGCCGACGTGGTGCGCGGCGAGACCGTCGGCGTGTCCGAGGGCGTGCCCGGCCAGCGGTTCCCGCTCGCCCGGACCCCGGTCGTGGTGGACGACGGCGCGCTGGTCGTCGAGGTCGCCGCGCCGGGCGGTTGGGAGCGGTGGCAGGAGGTGCGGTCGTTCGCCGACTCCGGCCCGGGTGACCGGCACGTGGTGCTCGACCGGGTCGGCGGCGTGGTGCTGTTCGGCCCGGCCGTGCGGCAGCCCGGCGGCGGGCTGCGCCACTACGGCGCGGTGCCCGCGAAGTCGGCCGCCATCCGGGTGCCCGAGTACCGGACGGGCGGCGGGCCGCGCGGCAACGTGGCGCGCGGGCTGCTGCGGGTGCAGCGGGACCCGGTGCCGTTCGTCAGCTCGGTGACCAACCGGCGGCCCGCGTCCGGCGGGGTGGCGGGCGAGTCGGTGCGGGACGCGGCGCTGCGCGGGCCGCTGCTGCTGCGCACCCGCGACCGGGCGGTGACCGCCGAGGACTACGAGCTGCTGACCCGCGAGGCCGCGCCGGAGATCGGCCGCGTGCGGTGCGTGCCCGCCGGACCGGGGTCGGCCGCGGTGCGGGTGCTGGTGGTGCCCTCGGTCGCGGCGGACGAGGGCTCGGACTTCGGCGCGCTCCAGCCCGGCGCGGACGTGCGCGAGCGGATCGAGCGGTTCCTGGAGGAACGCCGGTGCGTCGGCGCGCGGGTGTCCGTCGAGCCGCCGTTCTACCAGGGCGTCACGGTGGTGGCGCAGCTCAAGGCCGCCGCGGGCACGCCGGAGGACGTGCTGAGGACGCGGGCCGTGCAGGCCCTGTACGACTACTTCAACCCGGTCAGCGGCGGCCCGGCCGGCACCGGGTGGCCGTTCGGGCGGCCGGTGCAGTCGGGCGAGGTGTTCGCGGTGCTCCAGCGGCTGCCCGGGGTGGAGCTGGTCGAGGAGATCAAGCTGTTCGGCGCGAACCCGGTGACGGGCGAGCGCGGCGCCGCCGCGGCGCGGCTCGACCTGCCGCCCAACGGGCTGGCGTTCTCCTACGGGCACCAGGTGCGGGTGGCGCGATGACACCGCACCCGCTGGCCGACCGGCTGCCCGCCGTGTACCTGGAGGACCTGTTCACGCAGCGGTTCCTGGCGGCGCTGGACGAGGTGCTGGAGCCGGTGTTCACGGTGCTGGACGGGTTCGCCGCGTACCTGGACCCGGGGCTCTCGCCCGAGGACTTCCTCGACTGGCTGGCGCACTGGGTGGCGCTCGACGTCGGCGAGGGCTGGTCGGCGCCGCACCGGAGGCTGCTCGTGGCGCGGGCGGTGGAGCTGCACCGGTGGCGCGGCACGCGCCGCGGCCTCGCCGAGCACGTGGCCCTGCTGACCGGCGGGCACGTGGAGGTCAGCGACAGCGGCGGCGTCACCTCGACCGACCGGCCGGGCCTGCCGGTGGTGGAGGACCCGCCGCGGGTGGGCGTGCGGGTGCGCGTGGCGCGCCCGGACGAGGTGGACCGGACCCGGCTCGGCGCGGCCATCGCCTCGGCGGTGCCCGCGCACGTCGAGGTGGACCTGGAGGTGGTGGGGCCGTGATCGTGTGCGCGCAGTGCGGCGAGCGGAACGCGGCGGGCGCGGAGTTCTGCGGCGCGTGCGGGACGTACCTGGAGTGGGAGCCCCGGGAGCGGCGACCGGCGGACGGCCGACCGGAGGCGCGGCGCCCCTCGCCCCGGCAGCCCGAGACCGCGCAACCCGCCGTCGCGCAACCCGCCGTCGCGCAACCCGCCGTCGCGCAACCCGCCGTCGCGCAACCGGCTGACCCGCAACCCGCCGTCGGACAAGCGGCGGTGGCACAACCCGCTCCGCAGCCGGTCGCCCCGCAACCTGCCCAGCAACCTGTTCCGCAACCCGCCGCCCGGCAACCCGCCGCCATGCAACCGGCCGACCGGAAGGCCCCGACCGCGCCGACGCCCCGCCTGACCGAGCGCCGCCAACCCCGGCCCGGCGACCTGATCTGCGGCCAGTGCGGCGAGGCCGACCCGCCGACCCGCAGGTTCTGCTCCCACTGCGGCTCCTCGCTCATCGAGGCCGAGGTGGTGGCGCGGGAGTGGTGGCGCCGCCTGCTGCCCGAGCGCGCGCCGGCCAAGGCGGGCGCCCGCCGCCGCCGGGCCGACGTCGGCCGCGCCGTCGTCCGGGTGCTCCGCTGGTCGTTCCTGGTCGCCCTGCTCGGCGCGCTCGGCCTCTACGGGCTCGCGCCCGCCGTCCGGGGCGCGGTCAACACCTGGGCGCTCGACCGCGCCCGGGACGTCGAGAACGCCTTCGGCACCGAGCTGACGCCGGTCCGCCCGACCGCGATCACCGCCACCGCCGAGGCCGCCGACCACCCGGCGCTGCTCGCGGCCGACAACGCGAAGAACACGTTCTGGCTCGCGCCGGTCGTGCCGCGGCCACCGGCCCTGGTGCTGGACTTCGGCCGCGAGGTCGACCTGAGGGAGGCGATCGTGAGGATCGGGGACCCGGACGACTTCCAGGCCGCCCACCGCCCGAAGAAGCTGCACCTGGTCTACCCGACCGGCGGGTCGTTCGACGTCGAGCTGGCCGACACGCCGGACGAGCAGCTGGTGCGGATCGGGAACAGCGCGGGCGCGGCGAAGGTCGAGGTGCACGTGGTCGAGCTGCACCGGTCGCTGCGGGGCGACCACGTGGCGCTCGCCGAGGTCGAGTTCTTCGCGGTGAGGTGAGTCGTGAAGCAGCTGGCACTGGTCGTGCTCCTGCTCGGCGGGCTGCTGCCGGCCGAGCGGCCGCACCTCGTCCGCGCGCAGGTGGACCCCACCACGCCCTACCGGATCGGGGTGGCCCGGGGCCACCCCGCCGACATCTGGAGCACCGACGCCGCGGGCGGCGGCCCGCGCCGGGCCGCGGGCGCGGACCTGCGGCACGACACCGACCCGGCCTACTCGCCGGACGGCGCGCTGCTCGCCCGCACCGAGCACGCGGGCCCGGGAGCGCCCGGCCGGGTCGTCATCGCGGACGCGGACGGCGCGAACCCCCGCTACCTGAGCGACCGGCGGGGTGAGCGGGACCCGGCGTGGTCGCCGGACGGCGCCGCGCTCGCGGTCACCGACGACCGCGGCATCGCGGTGGTGCGGGCGTCCGACGGCGCGGTCCTCGGCCGCGTCCCGGCTCCCCGGCACGCCCGCGCCCGCGACAGCGGGCCGGCGTGGTCGCCGGACGGTGACGCCATCGCCTTCGCCCGCGAGACCTCCGACGCCACCGAGCCCCGCGTCTCGCCGTTCGTCGTCGGCGCGTCCGCCGAGCGCGGGTTCACCACCACCGCGGCGGTGCGGACGCCGACCGCGCCGACCCGGCCGGAGATCGTGTTCCTGCTCGACACCACCGGTTCCATGGGCGCCGCGGTCCAGGGCCTGCGCGCGCACCTGGGCGAGGTCATGGCGCGCATCGGGACGGGCGCGCCGGGCGCCGCGTTCGGCCTGGCCACCTACCAGGACTACCAGGACGACGAGCGCCGCTACCGGCTGCTGCGCGGCCTCGGCGCGGCGTCGGAGGTGCGGGCCGCGCTCGACGGCGTCGAGATCAACCCCGGGCACGGGGCGCCCGACCTGCCGGAGGACTGGTTCAACGCCCTGCACGAGGTGGCGCGCCGGACGAACCCCGACGGCTCCTACCAGTTGTTCGACCGGCCCGGCACGAACCGGATCGTCGTGCTGATCGGCGACGCGAGCAGCAAGGAGTGCCGGCTGACCGACCCCACGCCGTCCCGCCCGCCGAGCCCGGGGGCGAGCCCGGCGCCCGCACCGCCGGGCGAGCCGCCCGCGTGCTTCCCGTACTGGCGGCGCGACACCGTCGTCAAGGACCTCACCGCCCACGAGGGCGAGACCGGGTCCCGCGCCATCCGCGTGGTGGCCGTGCCCGTCGCCACCACGCCACCCGAGGGCCTGGACAGCCGGGGCCAGGCCACCGCGATCACCGCCGCCACCGGCGGGGCCCTGGTCGCCGAGGGCGCGACGCCCGACCAGGTCGCCGCCGCGGTCGAGCGGGGCATCACCCGGATCCCGGTGACCGTGCGGCCGGTCGCCGAGTGCCCGCCGAACGTCTCGATCACCTTCCAGCCGGAGGAGGTGACCGCGCCCGGCGACACCGAGGTGCGGTTCACCGGGACCGTGCGGGTGGACCCGGCCGCGCCGGCGCCGGGCGACCTGGGCTGCCGGGTGAGGTTCCGGTTCGACGGCAAGGACCCCGAGCGACCGCACGAGCAGCACATCGACCTCACCCGCGCCACCGGCCCCTCGGTCGTCGTGGCGGCGGACGCGGTCGCCAGCCCGGACGGGGAGCCCGTGCCGGCGGACTTCACCGCCACCGCGACCGGCGGCGACGGCGAACCGCTCACGCCGACCTGCGACGCCACGCCCGGCGCGCTGTTCCCGGTCGGCCTGACCACGGTGACGTGCACGGCCACCGACGACGGCCGCACCGCTACCGCGAGCGCGGTCGTCACCGTCCACCGGCCGGGCGAGGGCGACCTGCGGACGATCTGGCTGGCCGAGCTGTCGGGCGCGGCGGTCCGCCGCCAGGTCGACGTGACGGAGGGGTTCACCGAGGGCTGCGGGCGCGACGACGACGCGCCCGCCTGGTCGCCGGACGGCGAGGGCCTCGCCTACGCCTCCGGTGACGCGCTGTGCGTGCTGGAGCTGGGCCCCCGGGTCGCCCGCCCCGTCGCCGACGGCCACCCGGACGACCCCGCGTGGTCGCCGGACGGCGCGGTCATCGCGTTCACCCGCCACGACGGCGACCGGCCCAGCCGCCTGTGGGCGGTCCCACCGGCGGGCGGCGAACCCGCGCCCGTCGTCGACTTCGGCGCGGACGACGTGGCGCGGCCCGCGTTCCAGCCCCTGCCGGACCTGCGGGTGACCGGCGTGGTCGCGCCCGGCGCGGTCCCGTTCGGCGGCACGGCCACCGCGCGGTTCACCGTGGTCAACCGCGGCCTGGCGCCGCCGCGCGCGGCGGACCTGGCGCTGACCGCGCCCGACGGGCTGCGCGTGGACTCGGTCACCACCACCGCGGGCACGTGCGCGCCGACCGGCTGCGCGCTGGGCCGCCTCGCACCCGGCGCGACCGCCGAGGTCACCCTCGCCCTCACCGGCGTCGCCGCCGGCCGGCACGTCGTCCGGGCGGTCCTGCCCGGTGACGTCAACCCCGGCGACGACACCGCCGAGGCGGCGGTGGAGGTCGCCGAGGAGATCAGGCCGCCGGACCACCCGGGCTCGCTGTCGCTGGCCCTGGCGGTGCTGCCGGCGGAGGCCTTCGTCGGCGGCGACGACCTGGTGCTGTCCTACCGGGTCCGCAACGGCGCGCCGCAGCCGATGACCGACGTCCGCGTGGTCACGTCGCTGCCGCCGCAGCTGCTGCCCGCCGGCGGCTGCACCACGTGCGAGCTGGGCGTCCTCGCGCCCGGCCAGGAGGCCGAGGTGCGCGTCGCCCTGCCCGCCCGCGCCGCCGTCGACACCACCGCGGGCGGCTCGGTGCTCGGCGCCGGACCGGACAGCGACCCGGCCGACAACACCGCGGCGGCCCGCGTGCTGGTGCGGCAGCCGGTGCTCGCCGTCGAACCCGGCGTCGGGCCCACCGGGTCCGTGCCGCTCGCCACCGGCCGCGGGTTCCCGCCCGGCGCGACCGTCCGGTTGGCCTGGTCGGTCGGCATCCCGCCCGTGCCCGACGAGGTCGCCGTGGGCCCGGACGGCACCTTCGAGACCCAGGTCCTGGTGTTCCACAACGACGTCGTCGGGCCGCGGCGGCTGGCGGGCGCGGCGGTGCTCGGCCCGGGGTTCGGCCCGGTGCGGTCCGACGAGTTCCTGGTCGTGCCCCGAACCCTGCAACCGCCCGACTTCGCGAGCCGGGAGTGACCCGGCCGGCTGCCCGACGGGGCAGCGGTGGGCGCACCGCTCCCCACCCCCGCGCCGGTACCCGGACCCGGCCGACCACCGGAGGATTCCCGCCATGGGCGCAACCGCGACGCTGTCCGCAACCGGCCTGGCCGTGGTGCCGGGCGAAGAGGTCACGTGCACGGTCGTCGTGCGCAACACCGGTGACCTGGTCGACGAGTTCACCGTGGACGTCGTCGGCGACGCCGCCGACTGGGCCGCCGTCGAGCCGGGGTCGGTGAACCTGGTGCCCCGGGCGACCGCCTCGGTCGTGGTGCGGTTCGCGCCGGCGCGCACCGCCGGGGCGGTGGGCGCGGTGCCGTTCGGCATCCGCGTCACCTCGCGCGAGGACCCCTACGGCTCGGTGGTCGAGGAGGGCTCGATCGAGGTCGGCGAGTTCACCGACCTGTCCGCCGAGCTGGTGCCCGCCAAGGTCGAGGCGGGCGTCCGGGGCAGGTTCGAGCTGGCGATCGACAACGTCGGCAACTCGCCGGTCGCGGTGCGCCTGCACCCCGCCGACCCGGACGGCGAGCTGGAGTTCCGGCTCGACCGCCACGACCTCGTCCTCCCGCCCGGCACGGCGGCGTTCGTGCGGCTGGTCGCCAAGCCGCGGAACACGTTCCTGCGCGGGCCGTCGCAGCCGCGGCCGTTCCGGGTGGAGGTGGTGCCCAGCTCCGGGCCGCGGCTGACCGCGGCGGGCACCCTGGTGCAGCGGCAGCTGCTGCCCCGGTGGCTGCTGCCCGCCCTGGCCGCGCTGCTGGCGCTGGCGGTCGCGCTGGTCGCCCTGTGGTTCACCGTGCTGCGGCCCGCGGTGAAGTCGGCGGCCCGCGACGCCGCGGTCGAGCACGCCGACGAGGTCCGGGCCGTCGCGGAGCAGGCGCAGGCGGGCGCGGAGCAGGCCCGGGACGAGGCCGCGCGGGCCAGGACGAACTCGGAGGCCGCGATGCGCGAGGTCGGCCTCGACCCGAGCGCGCCGCCCGGCTCGCCGCCCACCGCGCGACCCGGCGCGGCGGCCGCCGAGGGCCGGCCGGTCGACTTCCGGGTCGCCACCGACGCGCGCGTCACCGCCGACACCGACCAGTTCACCGACTTCACGTCCGCGCCGCCGGCGGACGGGGCGCTGCTGATCTCCGACGTCGTGCTCCAGAACCCGCGCGGCGACACCGGCACGATCCGGGTGCTGCGCGAGGCGGCCGACGGGACCCGCGGCGTGCTGCTGGAGGTGGGCCTGGCCAACTTCCGCGACCTCGACCGCCACTACGTCGAGCCGATCCAGTTCCGCGAGGGCGAGAAGGTCGTGGTCCAGGTCAGCTGCCAGAACGCGGCGGAGAAGGGCGACTGCACGCCGTCGGTCTCCTTCTCGGGCCGCGCCGTGGACGTGCCCTGAACGCCCCACCCGGGCCCCGGCCGCGACCGGGGCCCGGGCGCCTAGATCAGCCCCTCGCGCAGCGCGAAGGCCACCGCGTGCGCCCGGTTGCGCAGCTGGAAGCGGTTGGTGACGTCGTGCAGGATGCTCTTGACCGTGCGCTGCGAGTAGCACAGCTTCTCGGCGATCTCGCGGGTCTCGAAGCCGTCCGCGATCAGCTTCAGCACCTCGGTCTCCCGGTCGGACATGCCCGCCATCGTCCACCCGTTGGGGTTGAGCACGTCGCGCTGCAACCGCGACACCCGGTCCAGCAGCCTGCCCAGCAGGTCCGGCGGCAGCGCGCCCTGGCCCGCCGCGGTGGCCCTCACCAGCCGCGCCAGCGTGTCCGGCGTCGCCTCGGACCGGCGGATCACCGCGGACACGCCGCTGCTGACCACGTTCAGCAGCTCCGGGTCCGCGATGTCGCCCGCCACCAGCACGATGCCCGCGCCGCCCGGCGCCTGGAGCCGGCGCAGCAGCTGCTGGGCCTCGGCGTCCCACCGCTCCAGCACCACCAGCGCCACCGGCGCGGGTTCGTGCGGCTCCACCAGCCTGATCTCCGACCGCGACCGCAGGGCCGCGGTGACGCCCGCCCTGGTGATCGAGTCCGTCGCGTGCAGGACGACCGCGATCTGCTCACCGTTCATGCCGTGCTCCCGCCATCCGCCCGGACGGGCCGCGATCCGCGCCCCGAGGTGCCGCCCGAAGTGCCCACCGCCATCGTCACCGCACGGCGCGCACGGGCACTACGGGCCAGGCGTCCCGATGTGTCCCGGCCCGTCGCCCAGCCCGGCCCGCTTGGCCCGGGACACCGCCTGGGCGCGGTCGGCGACGTGGAGCTTGCGCAGGATGTGCGACACGTGGTTGCGCACGGTCTTGGGGCTGAGCACCAGCTGCCGGGCGATCGCGGCGTTGCCCCGGCAGTCGGCCATCAGCCGCAGCACCTCCCGCTCCCGCGCGGTCAGCTCCGGGAACGCCTCCACCGGCTCGGGCGGCGCGCCGGCGAAGTAGGCCGGCAGCCGCGCGGCGATGGCCGGGCCGAAGATCGCCTCGCCCTCGCCGACGGCCCGCACCGCCCGCACGATCTGCTGCGGCCGGGCCGCCTTGAGCAGGTAGCCCAGCGCGCCCGCGCGCATCGCGGCGAACACCGACTCGTCGTCGTCGAACATGGTCAGCACCAGCACCCGCACGCCGGGCGCGTGCGCCACGATCCGCCGCGTCGCCTCGACCCCGCCCAGGTCGGGCATGTTCAGGTCCATCACCACCACGTCCGGGCTCAGCGCGGCGGCCATCGACACCGCCGCCACCCCGCCGGGCGCCTCGCCGACCACCTCCAGGTCCGGCGCGTCGGCCAGCGCCGCCGACAGCCCGTAGCGGAACAGCGGGTGGTCGTCCACCACGAGGGCCCGCAGCGCAGGCACCGGTCACACCCCTCCGGGCACGGGCAGGTCGGCGGCGACCCGCGTGCCGCCCGCGTCGGCGCGCTCCACCTGCCACGTGCCGCCCGCCTCGCGGGCCCGCTCGCGCATCGAGGCTAGCCCCGCGCCGCTCCCGCCGTCCCCCGCCGGCCACGGCGCGACGCCGTCGTCCACCACCTCCACCCGCAACCGGTCGTCGAACACCAGCCGCACCGCGCAGTGCCGCGCGCCCGCGTGCCGCACCACGTTGGTCAGCGCCTCGCACACGATCCGGTACGCCGCCACCTGCACCGCCACCGGCAGCTCCGGCAGGCCGGCGCACTCCACGTCCACCCGCACCGGGTGCCTGCCGGTCAGCGACGCCACGTGGTCCCGCACCGCGCCGACGAGGCCCAGCCGCGCCAGCACCGCCGGGCACGCGCCGCCGGCCAGCCGCCGCACCTCGCCCACCGCGGCGTGCACCTCGTCCTCCAACCGGGCCAGCAGCCGACCGGCGGACGCCGGGTCCCGCTGCGCCAGGAGCCTGGCGGCCCGCAGGCCCAGCGCGACGGCCGCCAGTGAGGGGCCCAACCCGTCGTGCAGGTCGCGCAGCAGCCTGCGCCGAGCGGCGTCGGCAGCGTCGGTGGGAACCGTGAACTCGCGGCGCATGTCCCCTCCCCACTGGGTGAGCGCTCGGCTGCTTCGCCTGTTGAAGAAGTCGTCACCGTCTCACGGGCCGTTTCAACGCCGAGGGAGGTTCCCACTATCGAGCGAACTGAGCCGAAGTGTCGTGACGCAACGACGTATCACGGCCCAACCAGCGTGCTCCATATGGATAGTCGAACCCTCAGGAGGGTGGCATGGGGCGGACGGGGGGTCGGGCGGTGCTCCAGGTGCACCCGACGAGGCTGTGCAACCTGCGCTGTCGGCACTGCTACTCCAGCTCGGGCCCCGACGTGGCGGAGTCGGTGCCGATCACGGTGCTCTCCGGGGTGGTGCGGGACGCCGCCGAGCTCGGCTACGACGTGCTGAACGTGTCGGGCGGCGAACCGTTCCTGTACCCGGAACTCCCCGCGCTGCTGCGGTCGGCGCGGGAAGCGGGGATGCGGACGACCGTCACGACGAACGGCGTCGCGCTGAGCCAGCGCCGGATCGGCGTCGTGCGCGGGCTGGTCGACCTGGTGGCCGTGTCCCTGGACGGCGACCGGCCGACCCACGACCGCATCCGGGACCAGGAGGGCTGCTTCGACAAGGCGCTGGCCGGCATCCGGCGGCTGACCGAGGCGGGCATCCCGGTCGGCGTCGTCACCACCCTCACGCAGGGCAACGCCACCCAGCTCGGCGAGGTCGCCGTGGCCGCCGCCGGCTCCGGCGCCCTGCTGCTCCAGGTCCACCCGCTCGAACCCGAGGGCGCGGCCAACCGCCTCATGTCGGGCGAGCGGCCGGACGCGGTGGAGCTGGCCTACGCCGCGGTGGAGCTGGGCCGGATCGCCGAGGAGCACGGCCTGGCCGTGCAGCTGGACGCCGTGCCCAGGACCGTGCTGGCCCGCAGCCCGCGGGCGTTCATGGCCGCGCCCGTCGACGACGGCAGCCCGCTGGGCCACTGGCTCACCCCGCTGGTCGTCGAGGCGAACGGCGCGGCCGTGCCGGTGTCCTACGGCTTCGACCGCCGCTACGGCCTGGGCAACGTCCAGGACCGGCCCCTGGCGGACCTGGCGCGGTCGTGGGACCCGGCCCCGTTCCTGGCGCTGTGCCGGGCCACCTGGCAGCGCCTGCTGGACGGGCGGACGGGCCCGCTGGTCACCTGGTACGGCCACCTGGTCCGCGCGTCCCGCACCCAGCGGCCGGCGACCGCGGGCCGCTGAAACCCGGCGGCGCGAGTGGCCCGGCAACCCGGCTGCTCAGCGGCCCGGCTGCTCAGCGGCGGGACAGCAGCTCGGCCGCGCCCAGGGTGTTGATCACGCGGTCCGGCGTGACACCGCACTCCTCGGCCCGCTCGCACCCGTAGTCGACCCAGTCCAGCTGACCGGGCGCGTGGGCGTCGCTGTCGATGGCGAAGTCGCACCCCATGTCGACGGCCAGCCGCAGCAGCCGCCCCGGCGGGTCCCGGCGCTCCGGCCGCGAGTTGACCTCCACCGCGGTGCCGTTCCCGACGCACGCCGCGAACACCTCCACGGCGTCGAACTCCGACTCCGGCCGACCCTTGCCGGTGACCAGCCGCCCCGTGCAGTGGCCCAGGACGTCCACGTGCGGGTTGGACACCGCGGCCACCACGCGGGCGGTCATCTCCGGCGCGGGCATCCGCAGCTTCGAGTGCACGCTCGCCACCACGACGTCCAGCTGCGCCAACAGGTCCTCCCGCTGGTCGAGCGCCCCGTCGTCGAGGACGTCCACCTCGATCCCGGTCAGCACCAGGAACGGCGCCAGTTCGGCGTTCAGCTCGGCCACCACCTCCAGCTGCCTGCGCAACCGGTCGGCGGACAGGCCGTTGGCCACGGTCAGCCGGGGGGAGTGGTCGGTCAGCGCCATCCACGAGTGGCCGAGGTCGCGGGCGGCCTCGGCCATCTCGCGGATCGGGCTGCCGCCGTCGGACCAGTCCGAGTGCGCGTGGCAGTCGCCCTTCAACGCCGCCCGCAGCTCCCGCCCGCCGACCGGGACCGCCTCGCGGAACCGGCTCAGGTAGGAGGGCTCCCGCCCGGCCGGCGCGTCGACCACCACGCCCGCGGTGGACTCGCCGATGCCGTGCAGGTCGGTCAGCGTGCCCTCCTCGACGCGGCGCTCCAGCTCGCCGGCGGCCAGCGCGCCCACCACGTCGGCGGCCCGCCGGAACGCCCGCACCCGGTACGCGGGTTCGCCCGCGCGCTCCAGCCTGAGCGCGACCTGCCGCAGTGCCGAGAGTGGGTCCACCGGTCCTGTGTACCCCGGCCGGCGGCCGGACGCGCGCCGACCCGTGCCCGATCTGCTCGACTTGGTTGCGGAGTACCGGAAGAGCTTGCGGCTGCGGTGCCGGTGAACCCAGGATGTCCGCCATGTCCCCACGTGCCGGCACGGTCGGGTCGCGGCGCAGGCCCAGCAAGGGCGACGTCACCTCCCAGGCGATCCTGGACACCGCCGCGCGGTTGTTGCGGACCCGTGCCCTGGACGACGTCGCGGTCGACGAGCTGGCCGCGGGCGCGGGCATCTCGCGGTCGACGTTCTACTTCCACTTCGCGTCCAGGGAAGCCGTGCTGCACGCCCTGTCCGGCGCGGTCGTCGACGCCCTGTACGAGTCGGCGTCGGCCTGGCTGCGCCGGGGCGACGAGCCGCCGGAGGTCGCCGTCCGGCGGGCGCTGGGCGCCGGCCTCGCGGTGTGGCGCAAGCACGGCGCGGTCCTGCGGGCCGCCGCCCGGGCGCGTGACACGGACCCGATGATGCGCGAGTTCTGGTCGGGCGTGGCGCGCCGCTTCGTCGAGGCGACGGCGTCCCGGATCGAGCTGGAACGGGCGGCGGGCGTGGCGCCGGGGGGACCGGACGCCCGGTCCCTGGCGGCGGTGCTGGTGTCGATGAACGAGCAGACCTTCCTCAACCGCTCGCGCTCCCGCCGCTCCACCGCCCGGGACCGCGAGCTGGTCGACACGCTGACCTGCGTGTGGCTGCGCTCGGTGTACGGGCTGCCGGGCGACAAGGGTCCACAGTAGACAGAGGGGTGGCGGGTGCCGCGCCGCCTGCGCCGCGTCCCGCGCCGCGCGCCTTGCCCAGCCCCGAGCCCCGCGCCCCGCGCCCGCCCTCTCGTCCCAGGGCGAACCGGTCGTCGCGTCGACGACCGCCGGTCCGGACCCGGAGCCGCCGCTCGCCGTGGACGGCGACCCCGACACCCGCTGGGCCGGCGGCCCCCGGCGTGGACCCCGCCCGGCTCCAGGTCGACCTCGGCGTGACCGCGAGCCCCTCCCGGGTCCGGTCGCGGCAGGGCGACACGTGCGCCCGGTGAACCGAACGGCCGGCGGCCCCGTGTAGGTGGCGTCCACCGTCGAGGGAGGTCCCGCCGATGCCGTCCGCTCGCCGCAACCCGTCACCGCTCGGAGCGCAGGCCCCGGGCCCCGGCTGAACGAGAAGAGCTGAACGAGAAGAGATGCGCGATCCGATCCTCGAACGCACGCTGGGCCTGGTCCGGACCGAGCGGACCAGGGACCGCCGGCGTCGCGGCGGCGTCGTCGCGGCGGTGGGCACGACCCTCGCCGCCGCGGTGCTGGCCGCCGGCGTCCACCTCGGCCGGCAGCACGCGCCGGTCGCGCGGGTCCTGGTGGCCTCCTCGCCGGACGGGATCCACATGACCACCACGGTCACCCCGGCCGGCGGCTGGGTCCGCCTGCGCGCGGAGGTCGACGGCATCCCCCCTGGCTACCGCTGCCGGCTGGTGGTGACCGACACCGGCGGCCACCACCACGTGGCGGGCGGCTGGGTGGCGCCGGGCCGCGACCACATCACCCTGGCCGGAGCCGCCGTGGTCGCCCCCGCCGACCTGTCCACCGTCAGCATCGTCACCACCGACGACCGAACCCTGATCACCGCCACCCCCTGACCAAGCACCCCCGCGTGTCCTCCACTCGGACACCGCGTGTCCTCCACTCAGGCATCGCGTGTCCTCCACTCGGACACCACGAGTCCTCCACCCGGGCACCACGAGCCCTCCACCCGGGCACCCCGCACCGCCGACACCCCTCGCGCCGACGACCGACACCGCACCCCGGCCGGCGGCAAGTCCGCGACCCCGCCGGCCCCGAGCCGAATAAGCTGTTCCGCGTGAGGTGGTTACCCGCGCTCCTGGTCCTCTCGCTGGCGGCAGGCTGCTCGCAGAGCCGCACGGTGGCGATAGACCAGGTGCCCGTCGCCGTGGACGACGTCGCCACCACCGAGGACGCCTCCACCGGCTCCTTCACCCTCGACTGCGGCCGCAACGAGCGGCGCCACCTCAACGCCGACAACGTGGTGATCACCCCGGGCCAGTCCTACGGCGCCCACCACACCCACGAGTACGTCGGCAACACCACCACCGACGCCCACTCCACCGACGAGTCCCTGGCCGCCGCGGGCACCACCTGCGCGGCGGGCGACCGGTCCACCTACTACTGGCCGGTCCTGCGCCTGACCGACCGCCGGGGCCACGACGAGCACGCGCCGGGCGGCGGGGCGCACGGCAACACCGGCGAGGTCCTGCCACCGGACAGCGTCTCCGTCACCTTCACCGGCAGCCCGGTCAGCCGGGTCGTCGCGATGCCCCGGTTCCTGCGCGTGATCACCGGCGACCCCGCCGCCGTCACCACCGGCCGCGGCAGCGCGCGGTGGAGCTGCGCCGGGTTCGAGGACCGGTGGACCGACCGCTACCCCGAGTGCGCCCCGGGCAGCCGGGTCCTGCGCACCTTCGACTTCCCCAGCTGCTGGGACGGCCGCAACACCGACAGCCCGAGCCACCGCGCGCACGTCGAGTTCCCCGCCTCGAACGGGGTCTGCCGGCTGGGCACCTTCCCGGTGCCCAGGCTGCGCCTGCGGGTCGCCTACGACGTGCCGCCGGGCCGGCCGTTCGCCGTCGACAGCTTCCCCGAGCAGCACCGCGACCCGCGCACCGACCACGCCATGTTCATCGACGTCATGCCGGACGCCCTGATGAACGAGGTCGTGACCTGCCTGAACGCCGGCCGCGCCTGCTCGTGACCCCGCCCGGCGAAGTTCTCCCGCCGCCGCGCTGAACCGAACCCGTCCCGGATCCGTGTGCTCGTCGACGGGTTGACGAGAGGAGTGGGTGGATGGCGGCTTTGTGGTCCCGGAAACGGGAGGCCGCGGCCGACGAGGCGCTGATCCGATCCCTCTACGAGGAGCACGGTCGGGCGTTGCTCGCCTACGCGACGCGGCTGACCGGCGATCGGGCGGCGGCCGAGGACGTCGTCCAGGAAACCCTCGTGCGCGCCTGGCGGCACCCGGACGCCCTGGTCAACGGCAGGGGCTCGGTCCGCGGCTGGCTGCTCACCGTGGCGCGCAACATCGTCACCGACCGGTTCCGGGCGAAGGCGGCCCGGCCCCAGGAGGTGGCCGAGACGCCGGCGGCGCCGCCGGTGGAGCGCGACCACGCGGACGCCGTGGTGGACTCGGTCGTGGTGCTCGAAGCGCTGGACCGGTTGTCGCCCGACCACCGGGACGTGTTGATGGAGATCTACTTCCGCGGCCGGAGCGTGACCGAGGCGGCGGAGGCCCTGGGTGTGCCACCCGGAACGGTGAAATCGAGGTCGCATTACGCCTTACGCGCGTTGAGAGAGACGTTCGCCGGGCAACAGGTCGCGCTGAAGGGGGTGGCCGGATGACCGCGAACCACGATCCACAGCTGCTCGGCGCCTACGTGCTGGGTGTGCTCGACCAGCAGGAGGTGCGTGCCGTGGACGACCACTTGGCGTCCTGCCCGTCGTGCCGCGCCGAGTTGGCCGAGCTGCGGGCGGTGGGGGAGGCGATGGGCGAGGTGCCGCCCGAGGCGCTGCTCGACGGCCCGCCGGACGGCGGCGACCTGCTGCTCCGGCGCACGCTGCGGCAGGTGCGGTCGGAGCGCGGCGGCCAGGTGCGCCGCCGCCGGGTCGGTTCGGGCCTGGTCGCGGCGGCGGTGGCCGCGATCGTGCTGGGCGGCGGCTTCGCCGTGGGCCGCGGCACCGCGCCCACCGAGGACGTCCTGCTGCCCACGCCGTCGACGGCGCCCGCGCCGCCGGCGGGCACCAGGCTGGGCACGGCGACCGACCCGGGCACCGGCGCGCGGATGACGGTGCAGGTCAGGCCCGCCGCGGGGTGGGTGCGGGTGAACGCGTCGGTGGCGGGCATCGCGGCCAACGAGAAGTGCAGGCTGTTCGTGGTCGCCGAGGACGGGAGCAGGCAGGAGGCCGGCAGCTGGCTGGTCTCGCCGGCGGGGGAGGAGGACGGCACGAACCTCGACGGTTCCGCGCTGATCGCGCCGGAGGACGTGGTGGCCGTCGAGGTGCGCAACTTCGACGACGAGCGGATCGTCACCGTGCCCGTCTAGCGGGTCGGGTGGCCCCCGCGCCGGGGGCCACCCGCCTCGTCACGGCTTGAGCACGACCTTGCCGGTGGTGGCGCGCGCCTCCAGCGCGGTGTGCGCGCGTGCCGCGTCGCGCAGCGGGAACGTCGTGGTGAGCGGGGTGAGCCGCTGCTCGGCGAGCAGTTCCAGCGACCGCTCCTCCAGCTCGCGCAGGCTCGTGCCCTTGAGCAGCCGCGGCCCGACCGCGACGGACGCGGTGAGGCCCCGGCGGTACAGGTCGGCGGTCTCGACGCGCGTGGGCGCGCCGGAGGACCAGCCGAACAGCACGACGCGCCCGCCGACGCCCAGCAGCTCCAGGGCCGCGCGGCCGGCGTCGCCGCCCACGCCGTCGAGCACGGCGGTCACCTCGCCGACGTCCCCGGCCCAGCCCGGCCGGGTGTAGTCGACGGCCTGGTCCGCGCCCAGTTCCCGGACGAGGTCGAGCTTCGCGGTGCTCGCCGCGCCGACGACCGTCGCCCCGACCGCCTTGGCGGCCTGCACGAACAGCGCGCCGAGACCGCCGGCCGCGGACGTCACCAGCACCACGTCGTCCTCGGTGAGCCGCGCGACGCGCAGCACGCCGACGGCGGTCCGGCCGGTGCCGACCATGGCCACGGCCGCGTCGTCGGACACGTGGTCGGGCAGCCCGTGCAGCGAGGCGGCGTCCGCCACGGCCTGCTCGGCGTAACCGCCGCTCGCCTGCCCGAGGTGGGCGACGACCCTCCGGCCGAGCCGGCGCGGGTCCGCGCCCTCGCCGAGCGCGGTGACCACGCCCGCCACCTCGCGGCCGGGTGTCATGGGCAGCTCGGGCAGCGGGAACGGCCCCGGCTCGCCGCGGCGGATCGCGGTGTCGACCAGGTGCACGCCGGCGGCCGACACCGCGATCCGCACCTGGCCGGGACCCGGTTCGGGGTCGGGCACCTCTTCGTGGCGCAGGTTCTCGGCCGGGCCGAACTCGTGCTGTCGGATGGCGCGCATGCGGGAAAACCCCCTCGTCTCGGAACGCCCGTCACGCTAGGAGTTCGAGTTGGCTGGAGGTCAAGGAATTCCGGCCGCCGGCCAACCCGGGGCGCCGCCCGCGCGTCAACGGGGGGTGAGGCACTTCGACCACAACGCCCACCACCACCCGGTCCTGCTGGCCGCGGTGCCGGCCGGGGCGCGCACGGCGGTGGACGTCGGCTGCGGCAACGGCGCGTTCGCGCGCCTGCTGGCCGCCCGCGGGCTCGCGGTGACCGCGGTGGACCGCGCGGTGGAGGTGTCGGCGCCCGGCGTGGAGTTCCGGCGGGCCGACGCGCTGACCGACGACCTCGGCGGCCCTTACGACTTCGTGTCGTGCATCGCCGCCCTGCACCACATGCCGCTGGAGGCGGGCCTGGCCCGGCTGCGGTCGCTGGTCGCGCCCGGCGGCGCGGTGGCCGTGCTCGGGTTGGCGCGCGAGGAGGACGCGTGGGACCGGGCGCTGAGCCTCGCCTCGGTGCCCCTCAACTTCGCCCGGCGACTGGTCCGGGACGACCCGCGCGGCACCGCCCCGGTCGCGGAGCCGTCGCGGGCGCTGCGCGAGATCAGGGCCGCGGCGGACGACCTCCTGCCCGGCGCCCGGTTCCGGCGGCACCTCTACTGGCGCTACTCGATGTCGTGGACCGCACCCGGAACCGGATGACCGCCGCGCGCGTCAATTGGTCCACACGGTAATTGCTTTGACGGCAGCCGGTCGCCGAAGGGATAATTCACATCAACACCACAGCGGTGTCACGACCGACCAGGGGGATTTCGTGAACAGCAGGCAGACCGAGTGGAACGGCTCCGCAACGCGCCGTTACCCGCGCTGAACTGCATGGTCGACCTGGGCGCAGGCGGCTCCCCGAGGTGTTCCGGGAGCTATCCGCAAACCTGATCGCCCTCATTCGTCGCGGGCATGGAATTCAATTACCCGTACCGCGCGCCCGGCCCCCACGGGGTGGGTCGGGATTATATGAACCCCGGCACGGCGGGGTGCCGACTTCGGTCGGGAAAATGGGGGCGGGCCCGTGCGCCCGCCCCTCCTCGCGCTTGCCGCCGCTGTTCGGCGGAGCGCGCACCGCAGCGCGCTTCGCACCGCAGCGCGCGCCGTAGAGCGCCTCACCCGCCGGGCCTCGCCCCGCCGCACCGCAGCGCGCCCCGCCGCACCGCAGCGCCTCGCCTCGCGCAGCGCGCTGTAGAGCGCCCCGCCGTCCCGCAGCGCGCGCCGCGTCCCGCCCTGCCCCGCACCACCCCGCGCGCACCACACCACCCCGCACCGCCCGCACCGCGCCGCAAGTGCCGTTTGCCGTCTCGGGCGCGGGGGTAGCCGGTGGTCGTCCGGAGCCCGGAAGGCGGGCTCGTGGTCCTCGTTTGGAGGGCGTGATGACCCAATCGACCGTCGGCCGCGTCAAGGTCGCGGGTCTCCAGCCCGCCCAGGTGTTGGCGGGCCTGCTCGGCCTGGTCTTCCTCGTCGCCGGCATCGCCGGTTTCGTGAAGACCGGGTTCGGCGACTTCACGGGCGACCAGCACGCCATGCTGCTCGGGTTCGCGGTGAACCCGCTGCACAACGTGATCCACCTGGCGTTCGGCGTGCTCGGTCTGCTGATGGCGACCAGCTCGGGCCTGTCCAGGCTCTACGGCTGGATCGTGTTCCTGTCCTACGGCGCGGTGCTGCTGTGGGGGCTGGCCCTGTCGGGTGTCTTCGCGACCAACCCGGTCTCGGGCCTGGGCAACCCGCTGGCGCTCAACGTCAACGACAACTGGCTGCACCTCGGCCTGGCCGCCGCCGGCCTGCTGATCGCGGTGCTGCCCGCCCGGCGCAAGGTCGTGGTGCCGGAGGACGAGACCGCGGAGCACGACCCGCGGCGCTTCGAGCGCGACGAGACCATCCGCTCACCCCGGTCGCCGCAGGAGGAGCCGGAGACGCGACCCATGCCGACGCAGCGCGTCGACACCCGCCACACGGGTGTCGCGCCGCACGACGAGCGGGTCGAGTCGATGGACCCGACCGTGACCGCCCGGCCGGTCGAACCGGTGGACCCGGCCATGCGGCCGACGCGCCCCATCGACCCGGCCGTCGCCGAGCAGCACCGGGCGCGGCACTCGCGCTGACACCGTCCCACCACCACGCGGGGCCCGGTCCACAGTGGACCGGGCCCCGCGACCGGTTTCAGACCGCCTCGTCCATCCGCCGGACCTGGTCGTCGTCCAGCTCCAGCTCCAGCGCGCCCAGCGTCTCCTCCAGCTGCGCCAGGCTGCTCGCGCCGACCAGCGGCACGATCCCCCGCCGCAGCACCCACGCGAGCACGACCTGGTTGACCGTCGCGCCCAGCTCGTCCGCGACCTCGCCCAGCACCCGCAGCCGCCGCGCCGTGCCGGGGTGGTCGTACTCCTCGCCCAGCGGCTTGTCGCGGTAGCGGCCCGACAGCAGCGCCGAGTACGCCACCAGCGCCACGTCGCCCTCCGCCGCCGCGTAGTCGAACAGCTCCTCGGTCATGTGCACGTGCCCCGACTCCGGCAGCCGCACGCCCGGCCGGGGCCGCAGGTAGCTGTACCGCTGCTGCACCGCCGAGTAGAGCGGCCAGCCGTTGGCCCGGGACACCGCCCGCGCCCGCTCCAGCCGCCACGTGGCGTGGTTGCTCGCCCCGACCTCCCGCACCGCGCCGCGCCCCACGAGGTCGGCGAACGCGCCCAGCGTGTCCTCCAGCGGCACGGTCCGGTCCTCGACGTGGCTGTAGTAGAGGTCGACCCGGTCGGTGCCCAGCCGCTTCAGGCTCGCCTCGGCGGCCGAGCGGACCACCTCGCCGGACAGGCCCTCGGCGTTCTCCAGGCCCGTGCCCGGGGTGCGCGGCCGGGCGCCGACCTTCGTCGCCACGACCAGCTCGTCGCGGTGACCGCGCGCGGCCAGCCACCGGCCGACCGCCTCCTCGCTCTCGTCGCCCGTGCCGCCGTCCCAGAACACGTAGTTGTTGGCCGTGTCCAGGAACGTGCCGCCCGCCTCGACGAAGCGGTCCATGATCGCGAACGACGTCTCGTCGTCCACCCACTTGCCGAACGGCAGCGTGCCCAGGCACAGGGCGCTGACTTCCAGGGAACCGATGCGCTGTCGTCTCATGGGGAGCAGCCTGGGTGCTGGAGCGCGCTCCAGGTCAAGCCTGGCATGCTGGGAGGCGATGTCGACTCTCGTGAAGTGGGCGCCCGCCGTCGCGGCGCTGGTCCTGGTGGCGGGCCCCGGGCTGTGGCGGTACAGCAGGCACGTGATCACCATCGCGCACGAGGCGGGCCACGCCCTCGTCGCGCTGCTCACCGGCCGCAAGCTGGAGGGCATCAAGCTGAACCCGGACACCTCCGGCGTGACCGTGTCGCGGGGCAGGCCCACCGGGATCGCCGTGGTGCTCATGTACTTCGCGGGCTACGTGACGCCGTCCCTGCTCGGGCTGGGCGCGGCCGCGCTGGTGGTCGCCGAGCAGGTCCGACCGCTGCTGTGGGCGACCGTGGCGCTGCTGGCCGGGGTGCTGGTCATGATCCGCAACGCCTTCGGGGTGCTGTCGGTCGTGCTGACCGGCGGGGCGGTGTTCGCCGTGTCCTGGTACGCGACCGAGGAGTGGCAGGCGGCGTTCGCGCTGTTCGTGACCTGGTTCCTGCTGCTGGGCGGCGTGCGGCCGGTCGGCGAGTTGCAGCGCAGGCGGCTGCGCGGGCGGGCGCCCGGGTCCGACGCCGACCAGTTGGCGCGGATCACGCGCGTGCCGGGGCTGGTGTGGGTGCTGCTGTTCGCGGTCGTCGTGGTCGGCGCGCTGCTGCTGGGCGGGCGGATGCTGCTGCCGGTCGAGGTCTGAGCCCACCGCGCCCCGCCCCGCAGCCTCCCGCCTCCCCGCACGTCATCCAGCCGGTGGAGCTTCCGCCGACCGCGGTTCGGGCCGGTCGGCAGGGGTAACCGGGTGCCATGGTCAGCATCGGCTACTTCCTCTCGTGCGAGGAGTTCGGCCCCCGTGAACTCGTCCGGCAGGCCCGGTGGGCCGAGGAGGCGGGCTTCGAGCGGTTGTGGATCTCCGACCACTACCACCCGTGGAACTCCGAACAGGGTCAGAGCCCGTTCGTGTGGTCCGTGATCGGGGCGCTGTCCGAGGTCACCTCCCTGCCGATCACCACCGCGGTCACCTGCCCGACGGTCCGGGTCCACCCGGCCGTGGTGGCGCAGGCCGCCGCGACCGCCGCCGTCCAGTGCCGCGGCGGGTTCACCCTCGGGGTCGGCTCCGGCGAGGCGCTGAACGAGCACATCCTCGGCGACGCGTGGCCGTCCGCGCCCGTGCGGCAGGAGATGCTGGAGGAGTCCGTCGAGGTGATGCGCGCCCTGTGGACGGGCGAGCAGGTCACCCACCGCGGCGAGCACTACACCGTCGAGAACGCGCGGCTCTACACGCTGCCGCCCGAGCCCGTCCCGGTGTACGTCTCGGCGTTCGGGCCGAAGGCCGCCGCGCTGGCGGCCCGCATCGGCGACGGGTTCTGCTCGACCATGCCCGACAAGTCGCTGGTCGACGCGTTCCGCTCCGGCGGCGGCGGCGCCAAGCCCGCGCAGGCGGGGTTCAAGGTCTGCCACGCGGACTCGGCCGAGGCCGGCGTGAAGACCGCGCACCGCTTGTGGGCCAACGAGCAGCTGCCCGGCGAACTGGCCCAGCTGCTGCCGACGCCCGAGCACTTCGAGCAGGCCTCGACCCTCGTCACCGAGGAGATGGTCGGCTCGTCGCTGCCCGTCGGCCCGGACGTCGAGCCGTACGTCGCCGCGGTCCGCTCCTACGCGGACGCGGGCTACGACGAGGTGTACGTCCAGCAGATCGGCCCGGAACAAGAGGAGTTCTTCCGGTTCTGGTCGGGGTCCGTGGCCCCGGCGCTGCGAAACGCCTAATCCGATCGAGCACACCACGTTTGCCCGCCCGCAGATAGCGGGTAAGCCGTGATCAAGCACCGCAACACCGCAAGGGGGTCCACCCGATGACCAGCACTGCGCGCCTGCCAAAGCCCGTGACCGACGTCTGGGACTGGCAGAAGGACGGGCTGTGCCGAGGCCGCGACAGCGCGGTCTTCTTCCACCCGGACAACGAGCGGGGCGCCGCCCGCGCCGCCCGCGAGGACCGGGCCAAGGAGCTGTGCGCCCGCTGCCCGGTCCTGATGAGGTGCCGCGACCACGCCTTGGCCGTCCAGGAGCCCTACGGCGTCTGGGGCGGCATGGGCGAGGACGAGCGCCGCCGCATCATCTCCGCTTCGCGCCGTCGCACCGAGGCGGCCTGATCCGACCGCTCGCACCGCGCCGGCCACCCGCACCACGACGGCCGCCGCACCCCGGTCACCCGCGACCGGACCCCGCGGACCGGCCCCTCCCACCGTGGACGGGCCCCGCGACCGGGTTGTCCAGAGCTCCCACCGCTGTTCGAGCACCGCGGCCGGTTCGACGCCGAGCGGCCGCCCTCCCGTCGAGCGAGCCGGTCATCGCGGCCCGGCACCGCCCGACCACCGGCATCCCACGTCCCCGAGACGCCACGACCGGCGCACGGGGACGTGCGCGTGCCGCTCCTCGGGACACGGGCGTCGCAGCAGGGCCCGTCCACCGACCCGTCGCAGCAGGGCCCGTCCACCGACCCCGGGCCCCCGAACGCCGAAGGGGCCGCCCACACCGGGCGGCCCCTTGCGACGTGTTCCGCGCTCCCAGGCGCCACCGCGCTACTCGGTGAGCCCGTCCCGCAGCTGCCGCAGCGTCTTCGCCAGCAGCCGCGACACGTGCATCTGCGAGATGCCCACCTTCTGGGCGATCTGCGTCTGGGTCATGTTGCCGAAGAACCGCATCACCACGATCTTCCGCTCCCGCTCCGGCAGCTTCTCCAGCAGCGGGTGCAGCGCCTCCCGCTGCTCGATCGCCTCCAGCTCCGGGTCCTCCTCGCCGAGCGTGCTGCCCAGCGAGATGGAGCTGTCGTCGGCCACGAGCAGGTCGTCCAGCGACGCGCTGTGGTAGGCGTTGCCCGCCGCCAGGCCCTCGTGGATCTCCTCGCGGCTCAGGCCGAGGTGCTGGGCCAGCTCGCTCGGCGTCGGCGCGCGCCCCAGCTCCTGCGACAGCCGCGCCGACCCCGCGTTGATCGCCAGGTGCAGCTCCTTGAGCCGCCGCGGCATGCGGACCGACCAGCTGGAGTCGCGGAAGTACTTCCGGACCTCGCCCATGATCGTCGGCACGGCGAACGACAGGAAGTCGCTGCCCCGCTCCGGGTCGAACCGGTCGACCGCGTTGATCAGGCCGACCGTCGCCACCTGCACCAGGTCGTCGTGCGGCTCGCCGCGGTGGCCGAACCTCCGGGCGATGTGCTTGGCGACCGGCAGGTGCTCGGTCACCAGCTCGTCCCGCAACCGCTCCCGCGCCCGGTCGCCCGCGGGCAGGGAAGCGAGCTGGACGAACAGCGGCGCCAGGTGATCGTAATCACCCTGGCTGCTGGATCGCGCCGTGCTCCCTTCGGACGTCGTCACGCATCCACCGTCCCCAGCGACCGCTTGACCAGGTCGATGTGGACCTCGTACGCGTCGTCCTGCGGCGCGACCCACGTCGTGACCGAGTCGACCAGGGCGCTGAGCACCCGCCAGCCGAAACTGTCCCGGTCCGGCGGGGTCGACCGCTGCGAACTGACCTTCGTGGAGACCTGGACCGAACCTTCCACCACGACGAACTGCGCGCTCAGCACGGCAGCCGGCGCGGCCAGCGAGATGAGGGTCGAGCACGCCTCGTCCACCGCCAGCTTCAGGTCTTCGATCGAGTCCAGGTCGAAGTCCTGGCGCATGGCGATGTCGGCGGCCACCGCCCGGACGACCGACAGCTGCGTGGGATCGGCCGACATGCGCAGCTCGACCCCGGTCAGGGCGCTTTCCGACTCACCGCTACGCGGCTCAGTGTGCGACACGCTCACCTCGACGTCCATTTCTGTTCGTTGTGCTGCTGACGCTATCGGTACCCGAACTGATCGTCGCTCACACGTGTAGCGGACACGCAGGCCGGGAAGACTGACAGGTGCAACGGGGAGGGCCACTTGACCGATCAACTCGCGGACCACCACTGGGGAGTGGAGTTCCCGGCGCAGGCCGGGGAGCTCGCTGCGGTCCGTGCACAGCTCAACGACTGGCTCGACCGGGCCGGCCTCACCGAGGACGACCGGTACGACCTGCTCATCGCCGTGAACGAGGCGGCCAGCAACGCCGTGGAGCACGCCTACGGCCCCGATCAGACCGGCGGCGTGGTGCACGTCGAGGCCGACGCGCGACCCGACGGCAGCGTACGGGTCGTCGTGACCGACCACGGCACGTGGCGCGTGCCGCCCGCCGCGCTGTCCACGCGCGGCCGGGGCCTGCTGCTGATGCGCGAGAACGTCGACGAGGTGCTCGTCGACCGCCGGCCGACCGGCACCACCGTCACGCTCGTCCTGGGACCGCGGCACGCCACCCGCGGCACGTTCAACGCCGCGCTGCCCGAACCCGTGCTGGTCACGGAGTGCGACGGCTGGGTGGAGGTGGTGGTGCTGGGCGACGTGCCCGCGCACGCCGCGCCCGCCGTCCGCCGCCGCATCCTCACCGCGGCCCGCGGCGGAACCGTGCCCATCGTGGTCGACCTGCGCGCCCTCGGCGAGCGCAGCGACGGGCTGATCAGGAGCCTGCGACCGGTCGCCGAGGCCGCCGCGGCGGCGGGCAACCGGGTCATCGTGCGCGCACCCGTCGACGGCAACGCCCGCCGCGCACTCGTCGCGGCGGGCGTCGACCAGGTCGTGGACGTGGTGCCGCACGGCTGAGGGACCCAGCCGGCTAGCGGGGCTCGTCGGCCTCCAGCGCGCGGTCGACCGACTCGAACACGCTGAACACGTCACCGAGACCGGTCGCGGCGAGCGGCCGGATCACGGCCCGCTCGACGGCCACCACGCGGAACGCGGAGCCCCGGCGCTTGCCGTGCTGGGACGCCTCCACGAGCACCGCGAGACCGGCCGAGCCCAGGAAGCTCACCCCGGACAGGTCGAGCACGACGGTGTCGCCGGCGTCGAGGTGCGGCAGCACCTCCGCGCGCAGCTGCGGCGCGGTGAGCATGTCGATCTCCCCACTGGCCGCGACCACGGTGGCGCCCTCGCCCGCCTTGCGGACGGTGATGCCGATCTGCCCGACGCGCGGGCCGCCTGCCGCGGCGGACTCGGCTCCGCTCGTCGCCACGACGTCCGGATCCTGAACCGTCACGAGGATCTCCTCTTCAGCTGGAACCGCTGGGTGGGAAGTCCGCGGCCCGCCGACCGCGCGCAGCGCGGAACAGCAGCGTGGCGGACACGTCCACCGGCCAGGACCTCCCGGCGCGGCTGTTGGCTCAACCGCTGCGCCACCACCGCAGGGTGGTGGCTTGATCGGTACCAGTGTAGTGCGCTTCCCGGCGTGCGGTGGATGACGGACGGTGAACGGTTTCATCGCGGTCCAGCCGGCTACACCCCGGCGTAAGACGTCGCGCACCTTGCCGCGTCAAGCAACCGGTGACCGAAATGCCGGTGGAATCGAGCGGATCCCGGATGTCGGCGGAGCAGAATCACCGTGTCGGGGATAACACCGCGAGACTTGCGGACGACACCCCTGGTGGAGGGGATTTTCACATGAACACCATGACGGAAGCCGAGTCGGAACCCGCGAAGCCCGTGGCGGCGCGCGCCGGGGGCGGCGGCGCGGGAACGCTGCCGACCACCCCGTGCAGCGTGGTCTGGAGCAAGGGGCACGCCTACGTGCTCGAAGGTTCCCACGGCCGCTGGGTCGGCGTCGACGACCGGGGCCGCCCGCAGGCGCTCAGCGGCGACGAGCTGCGGCGACGGGGGTGGAGCCGCACCCGGGCGAACTGACGCCGGGTGAACCGGCGCCAGGTGAACCGGCGCCGGCCGGAGCCGCACCCCGGCTAACCGACGCCGGGCGGAGCCGCACCGGGACGAACCGGCGCCAGGCGCGCCGGTCGGTCGCCCGACCCCGTCGACCCGGCGCCGGCCGGTCCCGCCGCGATTTCCGTTCGGGCGGCGACGCGGCCCCGGGGTCGACCCGCCACTAGAGTCCCCGCCTGTGCCGCACGATCACGTCGAGCCCACGGACCGGCTGCTGACCATCCCGAACGCGCTCAGCGTCCTCCGGCTGCTCGGCGTGCCCCTGTTCCTGTACCTCCTGCTCGGCCCGCACGCCGACGGGTGGGCGGTGGTCGTCCTCATCGCCGCCGGGGTGTCGGACTGGCTGGACGGCAAGATCGCCCGCTGGCTCAACCAGACGAGCAAGCTCGGCGTCCTCCTCGACCCCGCCGCCGACCGCCTCTACATCCTGGCCACCCTGGTGGCGTTCGTCGTGCGCGAGATCATCCCCTGGTGGGTGGTCGTGGTCCTGGTCGGCAGGGAAGTGGTGGTCGGCCTCTGCCTGCCCGTGCTCCGGGCCCGCGGCTACGGCCCGTTCGAGGTCAACTACCTGGGCAAGGCCGCGACCTTCAACCTGCTCTACGCGTTCCCCATGCTCCTGCTCGCCCAGGGCGGCTCGACGGCCGCCCAGGCGCTCCGGCCGCTCGCCTACGCGTTCATGATCTGGGGCGGGGCCCTGTACCTGTGGTCGGGAGCCCTGTACGTCTACCAGTTCACCCTCGCGCTGCGCCGACGGCCGGGGGTCGCGCCGGCCTGAGCGGGACGTGGGAAGATCCGGCACCGAAGATCCACCGTCATGAAGGAGCGCACCGCGGTGATTCCCGAGGAGCTCAAGTACACCGAGGAACATGAGTGGGTGCTGCGCACGAGCGAGGACACCGTGCGCGTCGGCATCACCGACTACGCCCAGGAGCAGCTCGGCGACGTCGTGTTCGTCCAGCTCCCTGAGCTGGGCGAACAGGTCGGCGCCGGTCAGACCCTCGGTGAGGTCGAGTCCACCAAGAGCGTGTCGGACATCTACGCGCCGCTGGCGGGCGAGGTCGTCGCGCGGAACGACTCCCTGGACCAGCAGCCCGACCTGGTGAACTCCGACCCGTACGGTGAGGGGTGGATGGTGGAGCTCCGGCTCGACGACCCGGTCGCGGTGGACGACCTGCTCGACGCCGCCGCGTACCAGGAGCTGGCGGCACAGGGGTGACGTCGATCTTCCGGCGGCTCTTCGGTCGGTGGGGGAGCCGCTCCTCAGACAAGGCTTCGGGCACGATAGGTTCTAACGAACTCGACGGTTCCAGCAGCAGGAGGAGAGCTCAGGTGAGCACGAACGACGGGCCCGGCGTCCCGCCCGAGCAGTCCCCGGAGCGGACCTCCGTTTTCCGGGCCGACTTCCTCGCCGAGGTCGAGGGCGCCGAGGCGCCCGCCCAGGAGCCGGCGGTCGCCGGCGTCGACGCGCTGCCCGCCGGGTCGGCCCTGCTCGTGGTCAAGCGCGGTCCCAACGCGGGGTCGCGGTTCCTGCTTGACCGCGACACGACCAGCGCCGGCCGGCACCCCGACAGCGACATCTTCCTCGACGACGTGACGGTCTCGCGCCGGCACGCCGAGTTCCGCCGCGAGGGCGGCGAGTTCGTGGTGATCGACGTGGGCAGCCTCAACGGCACCTACGTCAACCGCGAGCCCGTCGACCAGGCAGTGCTGGCCAACGGCGACGAGGTGCAGATCGGGAAGTTCCGCCTGGTGTTCCTGACCGGTCCGGGCGCCGGGGGCCAGGGAGCCTGACGGTGGGGCTCCGGTGACGGCGGCCGGGCGGCCACGCGGGGGGTTGAGCATCGGGGCGGTGCTGTCCCAGCTCCGACCCGACTTCCCCGACGTCACCATCTCCAAGATCCGGTTCCTGGAATCGGAGGGGTTGGTCCGCCCGGCGCGCACGGCCTCGGGGTACCGGCAGTTCGCCCCGGCGGACGTCGAGCGCCTGCGGTACGTGCTGGCCGCGCAACGCGACAGGTACCTGCCGCTGAAGGTCATCAAGGAGCAGCTGGACGCGGTCGACCAGGGCGTGCGCGCCGTGGACCTCGGCCCGTCCCCCGGTCACCGGATCACCCGCGACGACCTGCTCGCGCGCGCGGGCATCGAGTCGGCCGAACTGGCCGACCTGGAGCAGCACGGCCTGGTCGCCGCGGGTCCGGGCGGGTTCTACGACCACGAGGCGGTGCAGATCGCCGCGACGGTCCGGGCGATGGCCGAGCACGGCGTCCAGGCCAGGCACCTGCGCCCGTTCCGGGCCGCCGCCGACCGGGAGGTCGCCCTGGTCGAGCAGGCCGCCGCGGCGGCGCACCGGGCGCGGGCCGACGAGGTCGCCCGCGACCTGGCGGCGCTCTCGGTAACCCTGCACACGCTGCTCGTCAAGGTCGGTCTGCGGGACGGCGCGGGCAAGCGCGTTTCGCCGAGGTGAACAAGTGTCCGCATCGTGATCCCGGACCTGACGGGCGGTTGCGCACAAGGCCCGCTTGGCGGGTAGCGTCGAAAGGGTACGTGGGGGATCCTCGTTCATACAGCGGGGACGCCAGGATTTCAGCGCGCTGAGGGAGGCGAGACCCGATGAGCGAGATGCGCGTCGTGGGTGTGCGGGTGGAACTGCCCGCCAACCAGCCGATCCTGTTGCTGCGCGAAACCGAGGGTGAGCGGTACCTGCCGATCTGGATCGGTTCAGTCGAGGCCACCGCGATCGCGCTGGAGCAGCAGGGCGTGCGACCCGCCCGGCCGCTGACCCACGACCTGCTCAAGGACGTCATCGGCGCCCTCGGCCGGCAGTTGGAGCAGGTGCGGATCACCGACCTGCAAGAGGGCACGTACTTCGCGGAGCTGGTGTTCGACGGCGACGTGCGGGTGTCCGCGCGCCCCAGCGACTCGGTGGCGCTGGCGCTGCGGATCGGCGTGCCGATCCACGCGGAGGAGTCCGTGCTGGCCGAGGCCGGGTTGATCATCCCGGACGAGCAGGAGGACGAGGTCGAGAAGTTCCGCGAGTTCCTCGACTCCGTGTCGCCGGAGGACTTCCGGGGCGCCGACACCTGAGTCGCCCACCAGGCCTGACGGGCCTGATGGGCCTGATGGGCCTGACGGGTTCACCAGGCCCGACATGCTTGAACAGGGGTCCCCTGCCCAGGGGACCCCTGTTTTGATTTTGCCGGTTCGCGCGTGGAGGCGGAAGAAACGGGGCGCGATCTGTGGACAACCGCGGCGGGCGGTAAGGCGGAACCTGGTCCGCGGACAGTGGTGGCAGGTGGCAGGTGGCGCGTGCGGACAGGCTCTGTGGACAACCGCGGTGAGCTGTCAGGGGCGCGCAGGGTCGATCGCCGCCAACCCCCCCGCCCCACTGGTCGGGCGAACCTCGACCGCCGCCCCCGCCGCGGGTCCGAGCCACCCCCCGGTCGGCCCGGACCCGGACCTCGTCAAACCACCGCCGCCCAGTCTCAACCCGCGGCGGGCGGGTAACACCTGCGAGAGGCTCGGCCACTGTTCCGAACCCCTCGCAGGCGTGTGCGGTGCGTTGTGGATCAACCCCGCGTGCCACCCCCCGGTGTCACACTTATGGATTACACAACGTCAGCAATTCTCTGCTAAACGATCACTAAACGTCACCCGAATGGCTTACAACGGCCGACTCTCTCAACCTCTACCTCAGGTTGAGGTCAGACACGTCCCGCGCGTCGCGTTGACCTGCCCCCTAGGCGGTCTTACCGTCGAGCTCAGGTGAATTGCCACGGTGTGATTCGAGCGCCGCGGCGGCTTCACGTTGGTCGCCGGTCGTCGTGACCGGACCGAGGGGAGGCAGGCGTGGTCGAGGAAGCGCCCATCATCCGGGCCGGTTCCGGCTCCGGCGAACAGGGCGAGCTGTTCCCGGACTCCTCGCTGCCGGACGAACTCGTGGGGTACCGCGGCCCGGCCGCGTGCCAGATCGCGGGCATCACCTACCGCCAGCTCGACTACTGGGCCCGCACCGACCTGGTCAGCCCGACCATAAGGAGCGCACACGGCTCCGGCAGCCAACGGCTGTACTCGTTCAAGGACATCCTCGTCCTGAAGGTCGTCAAGCGGCTCCTGGACACCGGCGTCTCGCTCCAGAACATCCGGGTCGCGGTCGACCACCTCCGCCGCCGCGGCGTGCAGGACCTGGCCCGCATCACGTTGTTCAGCGACGGCACCACGGTCTACGAGTGCACCTCGCCCGAGGAGGTCGTGGACCTGCTCCAGGGCGGCCAGGGCGTGTTCGGCATCGCGGTCAGCGGCGCCATGCGGGAGATCAGCGGCACCATCCACGAGTTCCCCGCCGAGCGCGCGGACGGCGCCGAGATCGTGCCGGCCCCGAACGACGAGCTGTCACGCCGTCGCCGCACCCGCGCCACCGGCTGAACCACCGGACGCCCGCGCCGCCGATCCCGGGCGCCGACACCGAACACCGATCCGGACCGGGCGCACGCCGAACCCGTGCACCGAATCGGAGCACGAACAGGTCCACCGACCACGGCGTGAACACGGCGTGCTACAGGCGGGTACCTCGGGGGTGCCCGCCGGAAAACCCGGTCAAACCCGGTTGTCCAGCCATTGAGATCCACGTCGCGCCCGCGGGACCGGCGCGTCCCCTGCCAGGTACGATTCGCGGGCAGTCGCTTTATCCCGCGCGGGAGAGTCCGAGTCCGCTCGGCGCCGAAGGAGCAAATCCTCCCCGGAACCTCTCAGGCGCAAGGACCGTGCGGGTGAGACGCCTCTGGAAAGCGGGTCGGGCAAGAAAAGACCCCGCCGACGGTGCAAACCCGGCCACCACCGGGTGAAGCTCTCAGGCGCCCGGCGACGGGCAGGAGACAGAGGGGGAGGGCAACGGCAGCAGTGTGCCCGTAGCCCCGGAGGCGACACCCATGACGCAGGACCGCATCCCCCTCGCCGCTCTTGAGCACGGCACCCCCTTCGCCGACCGGCACGTGGGCCCCCGGCCCGCCGAGCTGGCGCGCATCCTCGACGTGATCGGCGTCGGCTCCCTGGAGGAGCTGGCCCAGCGCGCCGTGCCCGAGGCGATCCGCGAGCGCGACCTGGTGCTGGACCTGCCCGCGCCCGCCACCGAGACCGAGGCCCTGGCCGAGCTGCGCGCCCTGGCGGCCCGCAACCGCCCGATGACCCAGATGATCGGCCTCGGCTACCACGGCACCACCACGCCGCCGGTGATCCGCCGCAACGTGCTGGAGAACCCCGCGTGGTACACCGCGTACACGCCCTACCAGCCGGAGATCTCCCAGGGCCGCCTGGAGGCCCTGCTGAACTTCCAGACCGTCGTCGGCGACCTGACCGGCCTGCCGCTGGCCAACGCCTCCATGCTGGACGAGTCCACCGCCGCCGCCGAGGCGATGACGCTGGTCCGCCGCGCGGGCCGGGCCAAGTCGAACAAGTTCGTGGTGGACGCGGACACGCTGCCGCAGACCCTCGCCGTCATCGAGACCCGCGCCGAGCCGCTGGGCATCGAGGTCGTCACCGCCGACCTGTCGCAGGGCCTGGAGGGCCTCGGCCTGGGCGGCGACTTCTTCGGCGTGCTGCTGTCCTACCCCGGCGCGTCCGGCGTGGTCCGCGACCACGCGTCGGTCGTCGAGGAGATCCACCGGGCCGGCGCGCAGGCCGTCGTGGCCGCCGACCTGCTGGCGCTGACCCTGCTGCGCCCGCCGGGCGAGATCGGCGCGGACGTGGTCGTCGGCACCACCCAGCGCTTCGGCGTGCCGATGGGCTTCGGCGGTCCCCACGCCGGCTACATGGCCGTCCGCCAGGGCCTGGAGCGGCAGCTGCCGGGCCGCCTCGTCGGCGTGTCCGTCGACGCCGACGGCAACCCGGCCTACCGGCTGGCGCTCCAGACCCGCGAGCAGCACATCCGCCGCGAGAAGGCGACCAGCAACATCTGCACCGCGCAGGTCCTGCTGGCCGTGGTCGCCTCCATGTACGCCGTCTACCACGGCCCCGAGGGCCTGAAGGCCATCGCGACCCGCGCCCACCGGATGGCGACGGTGCTGGCCGCGGGCCTGTGCGAGGCCGGCGTGGAGGTGGTGCACGGCGAGTTCTTCGACACCGTGCGCGCCCGCGTCGAGGGCCGGGCCGCCGAGGTCGTGGCCGCGGCGCGCGACCTGGGCGTGAACCTGTGGCGCGTGGACGACGACGTCGTGTCCATCGCCTGCGACGAGACGACCACGCGCGAGCACCTGGACCGGGTGTGGCAGGCGTTCGGCGTCACCGTGGCCGACGTGGACGGCCTGGACGCCGACACCGCCGACGGCATCCCCGCCGACCTGCGCCGCACCTCCGAGTACCTGACCCACCCGGTGTTCCACACCCACCGCTCGGAGACCGCGCTGCTGCGCTACCTGCGGTCCCTGTCGGACAAGGACGTGGCGCTGGACCGCAGCATGATCCCGCTGGGCTCGTGCACGATGAAGCTCAACGCCACGGCCGAGATGGAGCCCATCACCTGGCCGGAGTTCGCCGAGCTGCACCCGTTCGCGCCGGTCGAGGACGCCGCCGGGTACCTGGAGCTGATCGGCGACCTGGAGCGGTGGCTGGCCGAGGTCACCGGCTACGACGCCGTGTCGCTCCAGCCCAACGCGGGCAGCCAGGGCGAGTTCGCGGGCCTGCTGGCCATCCGCGCCTACCACCGCGCCAACGGCGACGCGGACCGCGACGTGTGCCTGATCCCCTCCAGCGCGCACGGCACCAACGCCGCGTCCGCGGTCATGGCGGGCATGCGGGTCGTGGTGGTCAAGTGCGACGACAAGGGCAACGTCGACCTGGGGCACCTGCGCGAGACGGTCGAGGCGCACCAGGACGACCTGGCCGCCATCATGATCACCTACCCGTCGACGCACGGCGTGTACGAGGACACCGTGCGCGAGGTGTGCGGGCTGGTGCACGAGGCCGGCGGCCAGGTGTACGTGGACGGCGCGAACCTCAACGCCCTGATCGGCCTGGCGCAGTACGGCAAGTTCGGCTCGGACGTGTCCCACCTGAACCTGCACAAGACGTTCTGCATCCCGCACGGCGGCGGCGGCCCGGGCGTCGGCCCGATCGGCGTGCGGGCGCACCTGGCGCCGTTCCTGCCCAACCACCCGCTCCAGCCGGCCGCCGGCCCCGCCACGGGCGTCGGCCCGATCAGCGCCGCGCCGTGGGGCTCGGCGTCGATCCTGCCGATCTCGTGGGCGTACGTGCGGATGATGGGCGCCGACGGCCTGCGCCGGGCGACCCTGACCGCGGTGGCCGCGGCGAACTACGTGGCACGGCGGCTGGACGAGCACTTCCCGGTGCTCTACACCGGCGAGGGCGGCTTCGTGGCCCACGAGTGCATCCTCGACCTGCGGCAGATCACCAAGGCGACCGGCGTGACCGTGGACGACGTGGCCAAGCGGCTGGCCGACTACGGGCTGCACGCGCCGACCATGTCGTTCCCGGTGGCGGGCACGCTGATGGTGGAGCCGACCGAGAGCGAGGACCTGGCCGAGATCGACCGGTTCATCGACGCCATGGTCGCGATCAAGCACGAGATCGACCGCGTCGGCGCGGGGGAGTGGCCGGCGGACGACAACCCGCTGCGCAACGCCCCGCACACGGCCGCCTGCGTCACGGCGGAGTGGGACCACCCGTACAGCCGCGAGGTGGCGGTGTTCCCGGCGGGCGTCACCGCGGTCAAGGCGTGGCCGCCGGTGCGGCGCATCGACGGCGCGAAGGGCGACCGGAACCTGGTCTGCTCCTGCCCGCCGGTGTCGGCCTACGGCGGCTGACGCCCCCGGGCCCGCTCCTCCCCGGAGAACTCTCAGGGGCGGGGGGAACGACCAGACCTCGTTCCCCCCGCCCCTGAGCCCCCTGCTGTCGGCTCCTCTCCCCCCTGCGCCGACGTGTCAGTTCTACCCGTTCGACGTTGTTCACGATCAGGACTTGGCTCGTGCACAGCGAACGCTGAACAATCAGAGCGGGTGAAGTGCCTGTTCAGAGCGCGTGATCAAGGTGGAGGCGGCCGGGGCCGTTCCGGGTGATGCGCCCCGAACCGGTGAGGCCCGCCGGCCCGCCGCCCGCCGAGACGACGGTGACGGTCGCGTCGGCCACGCCGTCGCGGAAACCGCCCTCGTGCCGGAGGACGAACGTGCCCTCGCGGCTGGCCGGCGCGCCGGCCCTCTGCTTCGGACCGGTCACCTCGTCGTGGCGGCGCCCGTCCCGGGTGCGCTCGGTCCAGCTCGTCATCTCGGCCTCGGCGGTGGCGTGCGTGGTCATGCGGACAGCCCGGCGGCTGTACCTGACAGGTCTTGTCAGGTAGAACCGACCCGTGCGCGCGGGCCGGTTGTTGTCGCTGCTCCTGCTGCTCCAGTCGCGCGGCCGGATGACGGCCCGGGAGCTGGCGGACGAGCTGGAGGTGTCGGTCCGGACCGTCTACCGGGACGTCGAGGCGCTGGGCGGGGCCGGGGTGCCGGTGTACGCCGACCGCGGCCCGGCGGGCGGCTACCGGCTGCTCGACGGGTACCGGACGCGGTTGACCGGGCTGACCACGGAGGAGGCCGACTCGCTCTTCCTGGCCGGGATGCCGGGGCCGGCGGCCGAGCTGGGGCTGGGGGCGGTGGTGGCGGCGGCCCAGCTGAAGGTGCTGGCGGCGCTGCCGCCGGAGCTGCGGTCGCGGGCGGGCCGGGTGCGGGAGAGGTTCCACCTCGACACGCCGGGCTGGTTCCGGGGCGCCGAGGAGGTGCCGCACCTGGCGGCGGTCGCGGACGCGGTGTGGCGGCAGCGGCGGGTGCGGGTCCGGTACCGGCGGTGGAACGACGTCGAGGTGTCCCGGACCGTCGAGCCGCTGGGGTTGGTGCTCAAGGCGGGCCTCTGGTACCTGGTCGTGCGCTCGGGCGAGGACCTGCGGACCTACCGCGTGTCCCGGGTGCTCGACGCGGCGGTGCTGGACGAGGGCTTCGACCGGCCCGGCGGCTTCGACCTGGCCGGTTACTGGGCGGACTGGTCGGAGCGGTTCGAGCGGCGCATGTACCCGATGGGCGTGACGGTCCGCCTGACGCCCGCGGGCCTGTCCCGGGCGCGGGTCCTGCTGAGCCTGGTCGCCTCCCGCGCCCTGGACGGCGTGACCCCCCGGGGCGACTGGACCACCGTCGACCTGCCCGTCGAGTCCCTGGACCACGCCCTGGTCGACCTGATGCGCCTGGGCGCGGACGCCGAGGTCGTCGCCCCACCCGAACTGCGCGACCGGGTCAAGTCCACCCTGACCGCCATGCGAGCCGTCTACGACTGACGCGAACGCAGAACTCGGGGTGCCTGGACGTACGACACGGTGGCCCTGAACGTACGACTCGCGCGCGAGTCGAACACCCAGGCCGCGCGAGTCGTACGTCCAGGACCCGCGAGTCGTACGTTCGGGACCGGCGAGTCGTACGTTCAGGGTGCGCGAGTCGAACGTTCGGGTCGACCGTGTCGAACGTTCGGGACCCCTGAGTTCTGCGTTCAGGTCGAGAGGAGTTGGGACAGGGCGGCGTCGATGCCGCGGCCGTCCTCGACGACCGACAGGGTGCCGCCGGTGGAGCGGGCCAGTTCGGACAGGGGTTCGTGCTCCGGGTCCGGGCCGATGGCGATGACGCTGGTCGCGACGTCCTTACCCGGCTGCCCGGCCGCGGCCAGGCGCGACTTCAGCTCGTCGAAGGTCAGGCCGCCGTCGTTCGCGCCGTCGGTGAGCACCACGATCCGGTTGCGCTTGCCGTCCTGGAAGTTGGCCAGGGCGTGCTCGTGGAGGGCCAGCACGCTGGTGTAGAGCCGGCTGGCGCTCCGCGGCTCCAGCTCGGCCACCCCGTCCAGCAGCGCCTGGCGCTGGGTCGCGACCGGGCCGGTGGGGACGAGCTGCCGGTACGGCTTGTCGCCGTCGAGCTGCCCGGAGAACTCCCACAGCCCCAGCGAACCCGACACGGACCGGTTGACCTGCCCGGACAGCGCCTCCCTCAGCCACTCCACCCGGCTGCGGCCGTCACCGCCGGGCTCCCCCATCGACTGGGAGGTGTCCACCAGCACGTGCACCACCTGGCCGTCGTCCGCGGTCGCCCACGCGGCCGAGATCTGCTGGGTGGTGCCGGCGTCGGCGGGGGCGAGCTCGTCGGTGATCGCGGCCCACCGCACGCCCGGCGACTCCTTGGGCCGGTCGGTGGTCGAGTCCACCCGCAGGCCCGCCAGCGCCAGGGTCCGCTGCTGCTCGTCCTCCTTCAGGAACTGCCGGAACGCCTGCGCCGCCCGCACCTGCGCCTCGCCGACCCAGTCACCGGCCAGCGGCACGAACGGGAAGTCCGCGACCGGCGTCGGCCCGCCCGCCACCACCCCGTACAGCGGGTGCAGCGGCGCCGTCCCGCCGTCCTTGCCGGTGTTGTGCCGGTACAGGTCCACCTCGAACACGGGCACCGCGCCGAACCCGGCCTCGTTCACGCCGGTCGCGTCCGCGAGCAGGTTCAGCGCCTCCCACGTCCCGGCGGGCGTCTCCCGCGCCTTGGCCGCGGTCAGCTTGCCCATCGTGGTCTTCACCGGGTCGAGCGCGAGCATCCCGGTCGTCACCGGCCCCTTGCCCTCCGGGCTCGCGCCGGCCAGCGCGGACTGCACGGCCATCGCGGTGGCGGCGTTGGTCGCCGGGTCGGGCAGGGCGACCTCGAACCGCCCCCACTCGGGCTTGCCGAACCGGCCCCACCCGTCGGGCGCGCCCGCCAGGTCGGGCAGGTCGGTCCACCGGAACCCGTCGCCGGCCTGGAGCGCCTGCGCCGGCTCCTGGTGCAGGGCGAGCAGCACGGGGCTCGCCGCGATCGACTCGGGCACCGCGCCCAGCAGCGAGGCGTTCTGCGCGCCGAGCCGGTTCGCCCACAGCATCGAGTCGGTGATCCACGCGTGGGGCCGGGCGCCGAGCTTCCCCTCGTCCCAGCCCTGGGTGAGGCCGGCCAGCACGGTCTCGGAGTCGATGGACAGCACCTCGACGCGGATGCAGTGGTCGTAGACGACGGGCCGCTGCCTGCTCCACGCCTCGGCGACCTGCTTGACCGCCTCCGCCACGTTGGGCGTCGCGGACACCCGGAGCGGCGCCTCGCCCTGGTCGCACGCGCCGGCCTCGACCACCGCGCGCCGCTCCACGACGCCGCCGACCCAGGTCCAGCCCAGCCACCCGAGCACGAGCAGGGCGACCAGGCCGACGATCGCGACCGGCCACTTGGCGATGCCGCGCCGCACCTTCGTCCGCAGTGCGCGGTGTCGAGACATCGTCTTCCCTCTCAGCGTCGACCACGACTGGCGAATACCGACTGGCGAATCCCGACCGGCGTCACGCTAACAGGTGACATTTGGGACTCGGGTGAAGTAACCCGGGGTGACCGCGACGTCAGCTGCCGGGAACGAGCTCGCGCGACAGCACGCCGGTCAGCTCGACGAGCCGGGCTCTGAGCGGCGCGGCCTCCTCGGCGAACGCGGCCTGCTCCCGCGCGTACTCCGCCCGGCCCTCGGGCGTCTCGACCCGCACCGGCCGGTAGCCGAGCGAGGACAGGTCGTAGGGGCTCGCCCGCATGTCCAGCCCGCGGATCCGCACCGCCAGCTCGAAGCAGTCCACGACCAGCTCGGACGGGGTCGCGGGGTCCAGCTTGTAGGACCACTTGAACAGGTCCATGTTGGCGTGCAGGCAGCCCGGCTGCTCCAGCTCCACCTGGGTCTCCCGGGTCGGCTGGAGCGCGTTGCGCGGCCGTGCCTCGGGCGTGAAGAACCGGAACGCGTCGAAGTGCCCGCACTGCACGCGCTGCGACTCGACCACCGCGTCGGTGCCCGCCCCGCCCAGCCGCAGCGGCCACGCGTCGTGCCGCACCTGGTCCGGCCGCTGCCGGTAGACCATCGCCCACTCGTGCAAGCCGAAGCAGCCCAGCCGGGGCGCGCGGGACGCGGTGGCGGTGAGCAGCCGGCGGGCGAAGTCGACCGTGTTCGCCCGCTCCCGCGCGAACGCCGCCACGTCCAGCTCCACGCCGTCACCGGTCTCCCGGTAGACCGGCCACCGCAGGTAGGCGCGTGCCGCGTCGCCCTCCAGCACCACGCCGGGACCGGGGTGCCAGCGCTCCAGCCGGGACGGGCGGTGCGAGTAGTAGGAGAACAGGAAGTCCAGCACCGGGTGCTTGAGGCCGGCCGCGCGGCGCTCGTGGTGCGGGCCGGTCCACCTCCGCGCGCGGGCCGCGTGCGCGTCCCGGCGCGCGGTCCACTCGGTCTCGGACAGGACTTCCCCCACGCCACCAGGGTACTTGGCCCCGGAGCGGCTCCGGGTCGAGGCCGGCCCCGGGCTCACCCCACGCTAAATCGTTCCGCCCCGTCGGGGCGCGTTGGTTAGGTGGGGACATGTCCAGGGGGTGGGTGCGGCTGCAAGCCGTCGCGGTGTCCGGTTCGGTGGCCGAAGGCCTGATGACGACCCTGTTGCCGTGGATCGCGACCACGATCACCGACGACCCGCGCCAGGTGTCGCTGGTCAACGTGGTCGGCCAGGCGCCGTGGCTGCTGTTCTCGCTGTTCGCGGGGGTGCTGATCGACCGGGTGCGGCGCAGCGCGGTGCTGGCCACGGCCTACGCGGTGCAGCTGTGCGCGGCGCTCGTGATCGCCGCGGCCGGCGCGCTCGACGCGTTCACCCTGCCGCTGCTGATGGTCGTGGCGTTCGTGGTGACCTCGGCGCAGGTGCTCGGCGACGGCGCGTCCGGCGCGCTGGTGCCCGAGGTGGTGCCGCCGGACCGGCTGCCCGCGGCGAACACGCGGCTGATGGTCATCGACCGGGGCGTGGTGCAGTTCGGCGTGCCGCCGGTGGCGGGCGTGCTGGTCGGGGTCGGCCTCGGCGCGCCCGCGTGGGTGGCGGTGGTGGCCGCGCTGGTCGCGCTCGTGCTGGTCAGGGGTCTGCGCTCGGCGCGGGCCGAGCCGTCGGGCAGGAACCCGCTGCGCGACATCCCCGAGGGGCTGCGCTACCTGGTGGGCACGCCCCTGCTGCGGTGGATCACGCTGTCGGTGGCGCTCGGCTCGTTCGGGGCGAGCGCGGCGATGTCGATGTTCGTGCTGTACGCGCAGGACGTCCTGGGCGTCGGCGCCGTCGGGTACGGCGTGCTGCTGGCCTGCATAGCGGCCGGGTGGATCGCGTCGTCGCCGGTCGTGGGCCCGGTGGTGGGGCGGCTGGGCTACTCGTGGGCGATGCGGTGGTCGCAGCTGGGCATGGTGGTGACGGTGGGGCTGGTCGCCGTGCTGCCGCCGTGGGCGTGGGCGGTCGCGGTCACCGGGTTCGCGCAGTCGATGATCGTGATGGTGTGGAACGTGTGCTCGCAGTCGAGCAGGCAGCGCTTCACCCCGCCCGCCCTGCTGGGGCGGGTGCTGACCAGCCACCGGGCGCTGGCCTGGGGTTTCACGCCGCTGGGCGCGCTGGCCGGCGGGCTGGTGGCGGCGGAGTCCGGGCTGCGGGCGGTGTGGGTGATGGGCGCGCTGGTCCAGCTCGTCGCGCTGGTCGTGACGTGGGCCGGGCTGTCGCCGAAGGCGTTCCGCGAGGCCGAGCTGGTGGCGGCGGGCCGCTAGGCGGGCTGCCGGGCGGGCCGCCGAACCGGGCCCTCCGGCGTGAGGGCCGGTCAGAGCGGGGGCACCAGGCCCGGGAACTTGCGCGCCCCGTTGCAGTGCGGGCACTCCCGGCCGTTGTCGACCGTGCGCGGCGCGCCGCCGATCACCGCCGTCGTCGGGTTGGCGATGAAACCGGCCCCGCCGCACAGGTGGCAGATCGTGCGCGCGTCCGACGTCACCCCGAACAGGTCGTCCTCGTCCTCTTCTTCCTCTTCGTCGAACCCGTCCTCGTCCTCGGGGTCGAAGTCGTCCTCTTCTTCGTCGTCACGCGGGTCCACGCGGGCCACCGTAGTGGGGCGGCGCCGGACGCGCCGGTCCCACCCCGCCCCGGCGGCGGTGTGAGCGGAAGTTGACCGGTGTGTGAGGGCTCTTCGGTAGGCAGGAGACCTGGAAGCGGACACTTGGGGGGTTACCGGTGAACAAGGTGAACGCAGTGGCGCAGCGCAGACAGCCCGCCAACCCGGCCGAGAAGCAGATCCTCACCACGCCGGTGGGGCTGGCGTTCCCCCGCGACGTCACGTTCGAGTCGTGGGAGCAGGCGGGCAAGCGGATCTCCCGGATCGCCAGCTCGTCCGCGTGGTACCTCGGCGACTGGCTCGTGTTCGGCCAGGACAAGTACACCGACCGGTACCGGCGGGCGGTCGAAGCCGTCGGCCTCGACTACCAGACGCTGCGCAACTACGCGTGGATCGCGCGCAAGTTCGAGCCGGTGCGCCGCCGTGCCGGCCTGCCGTTCCAGCACCACGCCGAGGTCGCGGCCCTGCCGCCGGCGGAGCAGGACCTGTGGCTGGACCGCGCCGAGCGGGAGAGCTGGTCGCGCACCACGCTGCGCCGGGCGCTGCGGGAGCACCGGGACCCGAGCTCGAAGTCCTACCGGGCGGTGCTGCCGCGGGTCAGCGCGGCCAGCGGGGCGCTGGACCGGTGGCGGCGGGCCGCCGCGGCCGCCAACGCCGACTTCGAGGCGTGGGTGGTCTCGGCGCTCGACCGGGCCGCCGAGCAGGACCTGGAGCTGGTCGGCGTGCCGGTGCTGGAGGCCGGCGAGGACCGCGGGCCGGTCGGTGAGGATCGCAGGTCGGTCGGTGAGGATCGCAGGTCGGTCGGTGAGGACCGCGGGCCAATCGGTGAGGACCGCAGGTTGGCCGGTGAGGACCGCGGGCTGGTCGGCGTGCCCGCGGTGCGCTCGGCCTGATCGGACCCGGGCGAGCGGGACGGGCGGGCGCGGCAGCGCCCGCCCGCGCCTCACACCTCCCGGCGCACGTGCGTGCCGTCGCGCACGGTGCCCACGTACTCCTCGACCAGGTCCTCCAGGGCCACCACGCCGTGCGTCGAGCCGTCCGCGGACACGACCTGCGCCAGGTGGCTCTGCGTGCGCCGCAGCACCGCCACCGCCTCGGCCAGCCGCGCGTCCACCGGCACCTCCGGCAGGCCCCGCACCCGACCGGCCGGCACCTGCGTCGACGGGTCGGCGTCGGCCATGTCCAGCACGTCCTTCACGTGCAGGTAGCCGACCAACCGGTCCTCGTCGCGCACCGGGAAGCGGGAGAAGCCGGTGGCCGACACGGCGGCCTCCACCTCGCCCATGGTCGGCCGCGCCGGCACCGACGTGATCCGGTCCAGCGGCACCAGCACGTCGGCCACGGTGCGCTCCGCCGACGACAGCGTCTGCGCCAGCCGCCGGTGCTCCGAGTCCTCCAGCAGGCCCTCCCGGCGGGACTGCTGGATCAGCAGCGCCAGCTCGTCCCGCGTGTACGCCGACTCCAGCTCCTCGCGCGGCGTCACGCCGACCCGCTTGAGCACCGCCGTCGCCACCACGGTGAACGCGCGCAGCAGCGGCGCGACCAGCCGGCAGAACCACAGGTGCGCGGGCACCAGCAGCAACGCGGTGCGCTCGGGACCGGCGATGGCCAGGTTCTTCGGCACCATCTCGCCCAGCACCGTGTGCAGCGCCACCACGATGACCAGCGCCAACGCGAACGCGACGCCGTGCCGCACCGCGTCCGGCACGCCGACGCCGTGGAACGGGGCCTCCAGCATCGCCGCCACGGCCGGTTCGCCCAGCGCGCCCAGGCCCAGCGAGCACAGCGTGATGCCCAGCTGCGCGCCCGCGATCAGCAGCGGCAGCTCGCGGCCGGCCCGGATCACCGTCCGGGCCCGGCCGCTGCCCCGCTCGGCCAGCGCCTCCAGCCGGTCCCGGCGGGCGGTGATGATCGCGAACTCCGCGCCGACGAAGAAGGCGTTGCCCGCCACCAGCAGCAACACGAACAGCAGGCTCATCGGACCGCCTCCGACGCGGTGGAGGTCGCCTCGACCCGCGCCACCCGCAGCTCGGCCACCCGGTGCCGGTCCATCTGCACCACGGTGATGCGCCAGCCGTCCACGCGGATCTCGTCACCGGCGTCGGGTATGCGGCCCAGGCGGGCCATGACCAGGCCCGCGACCGTCTCGTAGTCGCCCTCGGGCATCCGGAACCCGGTCGCCTCGGCCACCTCGTCGTCGCGCAGCAGCCCGGACACCAGCCAGCTGTCCCGGCCCAGCGGTCGCACCGGCGAGGTCTCGCGCCGGTCGTGCTCGTCGCGCACGTCGCCGACGATCTCCTCGACCAGGTCCTCCAGCGTCACCAGGCCGGCCGTGCCGCCGTACTCGTCGACGACCAGCGCCGTCTGGAGGCCCGACGCGCGCAGCCGGTCCAGCAGCGCGTCGCCCTCCAGCGTCGCGGGCACGGTCTGCACCGGCCTGGTCAACGCCGACAGCGGCGTGGTCGCCCGCTGCTGCCGCGGCACCCCGAACGCCTGCTTGACGTGCACGATCCCGCGCACCTCGTCCAGGCCGCCCTGGTGGACCGGGAACCGGGAGAACCCCGTCTCCCGCGCCTTGGCGATCAGGTCGAGCACGGTCGAGTCGGCGCGCAGCGACTCCACCCGCACGCGCGGCGTCATCAGCTCGTCCGCGGTGCGGTCGCCGAACCGCAGCGAGCGGTCCAGCAGGGTCGCGGTGCCCTCGTCGATCGTGCCGTGCTCGGCGCTCGACCGGATCAGCGCGCCCAGCTCCTGCGGCGACCGGGCGGAGGCCAGTTCTTCGGCGGGCTCCACGCCCATCCGGCGCACCAGCCAGTTCGCCGCGCCGTTCAGGCCGGTGATCAGCCAGCGGAACATCGCGGAGAACCTGGCCTGCACGCCCGCGACGGCGCGTGCGGTCTCCAGCGGTTTGGCGATGGCCAGGTTCTTCGGCACCAGCTCGCCGAACACCATCGACAACGACGTGGCCAGGGCCAGCGCGAAGGCCAGCGAGATCGGGTCGGCCGCGGAACCCGGCACGCCGAACGCGGCCAGCACGGGCGAGAACAGCTCGGCGATGGCGGGCTCGGCGATGAAACCGGTGACCAGCGTGGTGATGGTGATCGCCAGCTGCGAGCCGGAGAGCTGGAACGACAGCGACCGGTGAGCCTTGTCGACGGCCTTGGCCTTGGCGTCGCCGACGGCGGCGACGTGCGACTCGACGGTGGTGCGCTCCAGCGCGGTCAGGGAGAACTCGGCGGCGACCGCGATGAACGTGCCGATGGTGAGCGCCACCACGGCGACGAGGCCGAGCACGCTGAGCAGGATGGTCATGCGAGGCCCCCGTCACGGGGCGGGCGGGGCTGGCAGCCGGGTATCGGACCCGGCTCGGTACTGCAGCCCGGGGACTGCGCGTCGCGCACGGAAGGGATCACTCCTCGTGAGGGGTGGTCGAACGGTGGTCCAGTTTAGAGAGTAGCCGGCGCTCAGCGCAGCCCGGTAGCGCCAGGTGAAGACGTGCTCGACCGCAGCACCACCTCGCCGGCCACCCGCACCGTCCGTGGCTCCCCGGCCTCGTCGTCCAGGACCAGGCGGGCGGCCCGCTCACCCATCTGCTCCAGCGGCAGGCGGACCGTGCTGAGGGCCGGGACCAGGTCGCGCAGGGTGGGGATGTCGTCGAAGCCCGCCACCGAGACGTCCTCGGGCACCTTGAGGCCGCGTTCCCGCAGGGCGGCCATGGCGCCCATCGCCATCACGTCGTTGACGGCGAACACGCAGGTCGCGCCGGTGCGGGCGGCGATGAGGTCGGTCATCGCGGCGTAACCGCCGTCACGGGTGAAGCCGCACGTGATGACGTTCGCGTCGGGCAGCGCCACGCCCGCGTCGGTGAGGCCGGCCTTGAACCCGGCGACCCGGTCGCGGGCGGTGAGCAGGTCGCGCGGGCCCGCCAGCACGGCGAACCGCCGGTGGCCCAGCTCGGTGAGGCGGCGGGCCAGCGACCGGGCGCCCGCGCGGTTGGCGGGCACCACCGTGTCCGCGCCCAGCTTCGCCTGGGAGACGCACGCCACGCGGCCGCCCTGGGCGGTGAACGCGGTGATCTCCTCGGACAGCCGCGCCGAGGCGGCCCGGTCGGTGGTGCGGCTGCCCGCGATCACCACGGCGCGGGCCCGGTGCGCGCGCAGCGTGTTGACCAGCTCGACCTCGCGGCGCGGGTCGCGCCCGGTGGTGCCGAGCACCACCACGAACCCGGCTTCCTCGGCGACCCGCGTGACGCCGGCGGCGATGCTGGAGAAGTACGGGTCGGCGATGTCGTGCACCACGAGGCCGACCAGCACGCTGGAGTTGCGGGCGAGCGCCTGCGCCGAGGCGTTGGGCAGGTAGCCCAGCCGACGGGCGGCGCCGACCACCCGTTCGCGCAGCTCGACGCTCACCTGCCGCGTGCTGCCGTTCAGCACCCGCGACGCGGTGGCGAGCGACACACCGGCGCTGTTCGCCACCTCTTGCAGCGTGACCTGGCGCGACGCCACCCAGCCTCCCGATACTCCCGACCGCCCGAGCCTAAACGATCGCCCACCCACCTCCGCACGCCCGCCACCCCCGCGTGTCCTCCGCTCAAGCATCGCGTGTCCTCCACTCAGACATCGCGAGTCGTACGTTCAGGTCGACCGTGTCGAACGTTCAGGACCCCCGAGTTCCACATTCGCGACGGGTGGGCCGCCGAATGCGCGGCGCTCCGGGGCTGGACATGTGAAATGCCAGTTCAGGGTGCATGGGGAACGGGCGTCGAGGCGTCACGCGCTGTCCTGAACGTTGAACTCACCCGGTCTGAACGTACGACACGGTCGTTCTGAGCGTTCGACTCGCGATGTTCGAGTGGAGGACACGCGATGTCTGGGTGGAGGACACGCGCGGGGTGGGTGTTGACGGTGGGGGGTGCGGGTCGTAGGTTGTGGAAAGCGCTTTCCGGGTGAAATGTGGGGTGGGCTGTGGCGGTGCGGGCGGTTGGGGTGGCGCTGAACGGGGTCACCGGGCGGATGGGGTACCGGCAGCACCTGGTGCGGTCGATCCTGGCGATCCGGGAACGGGGCGGGGTCAGGGTCGGTGACGACCTGCTGGTGCCCGAACCGGTGCTGGTCGGGCGCAACGCGGACAAGCTGAAGGAGATCGCGCAGCGGCACGACCTGCCCCGGTGGACGACGGACCTGGACGCGGTGCTGGGCGACCCGGGGGTCGGCGTCTACTTCGACGCGCAGGTCACGTCCGCGCACGTGTCCGCGCTGACCAGGGCGATCGCGGCGGGCAAGCACGTCTACAGCGAGAAGCCGGTGGCCGCCACCCCGGAGGAGGTCGAGGAGCTGGCGCGGCTGGCCGACGCGGCGGGCGTCAAGCACGGCGTGGTCGCCGACAAGCTCTACCTGCCCGGCATCCGCAAGCTGCGCAGGCTCGTCGACGGCGGCTTCTTCGGGCGCGTGCTGTCGGTGCGCGGCGAGTTCGGCTACTGGGTGTTCGAGGGCGACTGGCAGGTCGCCCAGCGGCCGAGCTGGAACTACCGGTCCGAAGACGGCGGCGGGATCGTCGTCGACATGTTCTGCCACTGGAGCTACCTGCTGGAGGGCCTGTTCGGGCCGGTGGAGGCGGTCACGGCGCGGGCCGTCACGCACGTGCCCGAGCGGTGGGACGAGGGCGGCGAGCGGTACGCGGCCACCGCCGACGACGCGGCCTACGCGATCTTCGAGCTGGCCGGCGGCGTGGTGGCCCAGGTCAACTCCTCCTGGGCGGTGCGGGTGCACCGCGACGAGCTGGTCGAGTTCCAGGTGGACGGCACGCACGGCAGCGCCGTGGCCGGCCTGCGCGACTGCGTGGTCCAGCCCCGCGCCGCCACGCCCAAGCCGGTGTGGGACCCGGACGTGCCCTCGGCCATCGACTTCCGCGCGCAGTGGCAGGAGGTGCCCGACAACGAGGTGTTCGACAACGGCTTCCTGGTGCAGTGGGAGGAGTTCCTCCGCCACGTCGACGCCGGCGCGCCCTTCCGCCACGACTTCCGCTCCGGCGTGCGCGGCGTGCGGCTGGCCGCGCTGGGCCTGGAGTCCTCCCGCACCGGGCGACGGGTCGAGGTGCCCGCGTGACGACCGTGCGCCTGCCGGGCCCGGACGGCTCGCACCGGGAGCACGAGCTGCGCGGCGGGCGCGAGTGGCGCACCGGCCCGTTCACCTCGCGGGTCGCGTTCGCCGCCGCGCACGTCGTCGCCGACCCGTTCGGCGGCAACGTCCCCGGCGCGCCCGCCGCCCTGGACTGGGACGCCACCCTCGCCCACCGGACCCGGCTCTGGGACAGCGGTTTCGGCGTCGCAGAGGCCATGGACACCGCCCAGCGCGGCATGGGCCTGGACTGGGGCACGGCCGCCGAGCTGATCCGGCGCAGCGCGGGGGTGGCGGGCGGCAGGCTGGCGGCGGGCGTCGGCACGGACCACGACACCGAGGACCCGCTGACCGCCTACCGCGAGCAGCTGGAGGTCGTGCTCGACGCGGGCGCGCAGCCGGTGCTCATGTGCAGCCGCAAGCTCGCCGCCCGCGCCCGCGGCCCCGAGGACTACCAGGAGGTCTACGCGGCGCTGCTGCGCGACGCCGACCGGCCGGTGGTCCTGCACTGGCTGGGCACCGCGTTCGACCCGCTGCTGGAGGGCTACTGGGGCAGCGCCGACGTCCCCACCGCCACCGGCCACTTCCTGGACCTGGTCAAGGCCTACCCGGACCGCGTCGACGGCGTGAAGGTGTCGCTGCTCGACGCGGCGCACGAGGTCGAGCTGCGGCGGGCGCTCCCCGAGGGCGTGCGCTGCTACACCGGCGACGACTTCCACTACCCGGAGCTGATCGCGGGCGACGACCGCGGCCACAGCGACGCCCTGCTCGGCATCTTCGACGTCATCGCCCCGGCGGCCGGCGAGGCCCTGCGCGCCCTGGACGCGGGCGACGGGGCGCGCTACCACGAGATCCTCGAACCGACCGTGGCGCTGTCCCGGCACCTGTTCGAGACCCCGACCTACTACTACAAGACCGGGGTGGTGTTCCTGAGCTGGCTGGCCGGGCACCAGGACTCGTTCACCATGGTCGGCGGCCTCCAGTCGGCGCGGGACGTGGTGCACCTCGGCGAGGCGCTGCGGCTGGCGGACCTGGCCGGGCTGCTGCCCGACCCGGACCTGGCGGCGGCGCGCTGGGCACGGCTGCTGGGCGTGCTGACGTGAAGCTCTCGGTGAACCAGGCCACGGTGAAGCGGGCGTCGGTGCCCGAGGTGGTCGACGCCTGCGCGCGGCACGGCGTGGAGGGCGTCGGCCTGTGGCGCGAACCGGTGCGCGAGCACGGGCTCGCCCGGACCGCCGAGCTGGTGCGCCGGGCCGGGCTGACCGTGTCCTCGCTGTGCCGGGGCGGGTTCTTCACCGGCGCGGACCAGCGCCTCGACGACAACCGGCGGGCGATCGACGAGGCCGCGGCGCTGGGCGCGCGGTGCCTGGTGCTGGTGCCCGGCGGCGTGTCGGGGCGCGACCTGGCGGGTTCGCGGGCCCGGGTCGCGGACGCGCTGGGGGCGCTGGCGCCCTACGCCGCCGAGGCGGGCGTGCGGCTGGCGCTGGAGCCGATGCACCCCGTGTTCTGCGCGGACCGCGGCGTCGTGTCCACGCTGGCGCAGGCCCTGGAGCTGGCCGGGCCGCACGACGGGGTCGGCGTCGTGGTCGACGCCCTGCACGTGTGGTGGGACCCGGCGCTGGCGTCGTCGGTGGCGGCGGCCGGCCCCGACGTCCTGTCCTACCAGGTGTGCGACTGGATCACGCCGCTGCCCGCCGACGTGCTGCTGGGCCGCGGCCTGCCCGGTGACGGGCACATCGACCTGGTCGGCCTGACGTCCCTGGTCGGCGCGGCGGGCTACACCGGGTTCGTCGAGGTGGAGGTGTTCAACGAGGCGGTGTGGGAGCTGCCCGCGGGCGACGTGGTGGCCGAGCTGGTGAAGCGGCACGCCACGGGGTGGGAGCCGGTCGTGGACGGCGGCCACGACCGGCTGCCCGCCACCCCTTAGCGGGGGAGTTGCCCGGCGGATCGGCCGCCGTCGCCCCCTACACGTAGAGAGGAGGGCGACGGCGGCCCCCGGATACACGCGATCGCGAGGGCGCGGTCAGCCGCCGTTGCCGGCGCGGTACCGCGGGGCCCGGTAGGGGCGGCCGGCGTCGTTGGTGATGCGCAGCACCGAGTCGTACAGCGATCGGCCCAGCTCGGCGCGGGCCCGCAGCGCCGGGTGGGTGGCGCTGTAGTTGTCGGCGTTCACGGCCTGGTCGCCGCGGAACCGGCCCGAGGCGAACAGCGCGAAGGTGATCACCGCCCGGCCCGCCGCGTCGAAGACGATGCCCGCCTCGTTGCGGCCGTCCTCGTACCAGCCCGCCTTGGTGGCCACGTTCAGGCGCTCCTGCGACGACAGGTTCAGCCGGACGCCGTCGGTGAACGAGGTCAGCGACCGCAGCACCGACAGCAGGTGCTGGGTGGACGCCGCGGACAGCAGCTCGCCCGCCGCCAGCCGGTGCAGCAGGGTGAACGTCTCGCGCGGGGTCGTGGTGCCGAGGAAGAACCGGTTCGGGTTGGCCACCGGCACGACCTGGGTGTGGGTGAAGCCCTTGGCGCGCAGGATCTCGTTCAGCTCCAGCGCGGGCACGACCAGCCCGCACAGCCGCACGGCCGTGTTGTCGGAGACGGTCAGCAGGGCCGCCAGGGCGTGGCCGACGGTGACCGAGCTGGGGTAGGCGCCGTCGAGGCCGAAGATGCCGTCGGTGTCGTGGATGACGATGTCCGCGGTCACGTCGACCCGCTGGTCCAGCGTGACCAGGCCCCGGTCGACCTTGTCCAGCACCGCCACGGCCACCGCGACCTTGTTCACGCTGTAGGCCTCGACTACCCGGTCCGCGTTGTCCGCCACGGCGGCCCTGACCACGCCGTCCGGGTTGGCCACCCCGATGTGGGACGACCACGTGCCGCCCGCCCACCAGGTCTGCTGCCGGTACTTGTGCGCGATCTTGAGCCGCGCCAGTTCGGCCGTCGTCGGGATCAAGGCGTCCCACTCCGCGTCCGTCTCCTGGGCCTGCGCCGGCCCTGCCGCGCCGACGACGGCGGACGCCGCCGCGGCCGAGCCCAGCCCCAGCGCGAACCTGCGGTTGATGTTCATGTGCCCCCCTGTCAGTGGATTCGGCATTAATACGCCATGACCACCCCGCGCGTTGCCTCCGGGCTCGCTGTGAATGATCCGCCCGGCGGTAGCCTGCGGCCATGGGACAAGGGGTATTCCTGGTCACGGGGGCAAGCCGCGGCATCGGGGCGGCCACCGCGCGGCTCGCGGCGGAGGCCGGGTACCGGCTGGTGCTGGCGGCCCGGGACGCGTCGGCGCTGACCGACCTGGCGGCGTCGCTGGGCGGGCCGGACCGGGTGCTGGCGGCCTCCTGCGACGTGCGGGAGTTCGACCAGGTCGCGGGCCTGGTCGACCGGGTCGAGCGGGAGTGGGGCCGGCTGGACGTGGTGTTCGCCAACGCGGGCGCGAGCGTGGTCACCTCGTTCACCACCGACGCGGGCGCGCCGCCCGCCGAGTGGCGCGACATGGTGCTGACCAACGTGTGCGGTCCCGCGTTCACCGCCCGCGCCGCGCTGCCCGCGCTCATCCGCCACGGCGGGCACCTGGTGCTGACCGGTTCGGCGGCCGGGCGCGGTGTGCGGCCGGGGAACCTCTACTCGGCGACCAAGTGGGCGGTGACCGGGTTGGCGCAGGCCATCCGCGCCGAGTGCGTGGGCACCGGGGTGCGGGTCACGCTCGTGCAGCCGGGGCTGACCGACACCGGCGGCATCCCGGCGTCCCGGGCGGCCGACCCGAAGCTCGCGCCGGAGGACGTGGCGCGGGCCGTGCTGTACGCGGTGGGCCAGCCGCCGACCGTGGACGTCAACGAGATCCTGGTGCGGCCGGTGGGGCAGGACGCGAACCGGTGAGCCGGTCCGCGACCCCCGCCGGCGCGACGGGCAGCCCACTGGCCACGACCTACGAGCGGCTGCGCCCGCTCAAGGCCGCCGGCTGAGCCACTCCTCGGCGAGGACGCCGAGGACCACCACGTCGTGGTGGCGGCCCGCGGAGAACTCGTGGTCCCGCAACCGGCCCTCCTCGCGGAAGCCGAGCGCGCGGTGCAGCGCCAACGAGGGCTCGTTGAACGCGTACACCTCCACCTCGCACTTGTGGTTGCGGCGCTCGCGGAACATGAAGTCGAGCAGCAGGCCGACGGCCTCGGTCGCGTACCCGCGCCGCTGGTGCTCGCGGCCGATGCCGATGCCGTAGCGGAACCGGCCGACCCGCCGGTCGACGGCGTGCACGTTCAGGCTGCCGACCGGCGCGCCGCCCGCCTCGACGGTCAGCATGAACCCGTCCTCGCCGGGTTCGGCGACGGCCTGCCGCTGGACCCACTCGCGCTGCGCGGCCGAGGACGGAGGCGGGGCGAGGTGGTCCACGGCGCGCATGTCCTCGGAGAACTCGCCGAAGCGCAGGAACGCCTGCCAGTCCTCGGGCTCGACCCCGCGCAACCGCACCCGCTCGCCGACCCAGATCGATGTCATGGTCATGAGCAGACCGGGTCGCCCCGGTGCGTGGGAAGCGAATTTCCCGGGCCGGGACGCACCGCGCCACCGGCCCCCGGTCGCGTGGGGCGACCGGGGACCGGTGGCGCGGTGGTCGACCGGCGGTGGGGGCCGGAGCAGCAGCGCCCACCGCCGGTCACCAGGTCAGCCCTTGGTGCAAGGCTGCCCGTTCACCCGGAAGTCGGTCGGCTCGCCCGATCCCGACCCCGAGGAGTTGAACCCGACCTGCGTCGAGCCGCCGTTGGCGATGTTGCCGTTCCACTGGGCGTTCGTCGCGGTCGCCGCCTGGCCGGACTGCGACCAGGTCGCCGACCAGCCCTGCGTGATCCGCTGGGTGCCCGGCAGGGTGAACTCCAGCTTCCAGCCGTTCCACGCCTGGCCGCTGGCGTTGGCGATGGTGATGTTCGCCGACATGCCGCCGTTCCAGGTCGTGGTCCGCCAGGTGACCTTGCAGGAGCCGGCCGGCGTGTCCGCCGCCTTGGTCCGCACGGTCGTGGCGACCGACTGCGACTTCAGCCCGGCGCCGTTCTTGGCCACCACCGCCAGGTGGTAGGCGGTGTCCGGGGTGAGGCCGGTCAGCGTCGCCGTCGGGCCGGTCACCGTGGCCAGCACCCGCTGGGAGCTGCCCTCGACCGACACCACGTCGTACCCGGTGACGCCGCTCTCCGCGTCGGTGGACGCGGTCCAGGTCAGCTTCGCGCCGGTGGTGGTGATGTCGGACGCGGTCGGCGCGCCCGGCTGCGACGGGGCGGTCGTGTCGACCGGCGGGGCCGTGGTGACCTTCTCCGCCGCCCAGTTCGCCACCCACGCGAACGCCGAGTTCCAGTTGACCGTGACCTCGTTGACCGAGTACGCCTCGATGTGGTCGACGAAGCACTTCTGCGGCGCGCAGCCCGGGAGCAGGCGCGCGGCGATCGGGTCCTGGAGGGCGCTGTTCGGACCGCCCGAGAGCGCGCCGGGGGGCGCGGTCGGCAGCTCGGGGTCGAGCTGGTTGGCCCAGTGCCGGTGGTGGACGTTCTTCACCGGCTGCTCGCCGTAGCCGGTGACGTACGAGTACGACAGCGGGTTGCGGCCCAGGAAGTAGTGCAGCGCCTGGAACACGCCCTCGCGGTACTTGGCCTGGCCGGTGAAGTCGTGCGCCAGCGCGAGCACGGCGGTGTTGTTGGCGATCAGGCCGCCCGAACCCCAGTCGTAGTCGCCGGTGCGCGTCTTGTACGGCGCCGGGTAGCCCTGGCCCGCCATCTGGGTCAGGTGCTTGTCCGCGATCGCGACGAACGCGTTCTTGATCGCGGTCACGTCGGCGGCCGGCAGGCCGTTGGGCACCAGGGCCAGCGTGATGTCGCCCAGCGGGCCGGTGGCGCCCCAGTCGAAGCCGCGGTCGTCCAGGCTCGCGGCCTTGTAGTGCGGCGACGAGGTCAGGTCGGACCGGTAGGTCGCCTCACCGGTGGTGGTGAACAGCTCCGCCGCGGCCCAGTAGAACTCGTCGGTCAGGATCGAGTCGCTGTAGGAGCCGCCGCCGGTGCCGTCGTTCGGGTCGGCGATCTTGTTCGGGTTCGCCTTGGCCGCCGCGTACGCCTTCACGGCCGCCGCCTGCGCCTTGGCCGAGAAGGCCGGGTCGATCGTCTTCCAGATGCGGGCCGCCTGCGCGGCCACCGCGGCCGTGTTCAGCGTGGCCGCCGTGCTGGTGTCGGACAGGCGGCGGGGCTGCGGGTCCTCGTGCGGCAGCAGGGGCAGGCCGGTCCAGTTGGCGTCGTGGATCTTGTGGTGGACCATGCCGTTGGCCGCCTGCATCTTCAGCAGGAACTCGACCTCCCAGCGGGCCTCGTCCAGGATGTCCGGCACGCCGTTGGCGCTCTCCGGGATGCGGAGCTTGCCGTCGCCCAGGGCGGCGGCGTCGCCGATCAGCTTCGCGCGCTCGTAGGTGTTGAGCACCTGCCACGCGGAGATGCCGCCGTTGACGACGTACTTGCCGTGGTCGCCCGCGTCGTACCAGCCGCCGCGCACGTCCAGGGTGTAACCGCAGTTCAGCGTGGCCAGGCAGGGCACGTTGTTGTCGCCCCGGTTGGGGGCGACGTTGAGGTGGCCCGCCGGGCGCGCGTACGTCTCGCCGACGTACTGCGCCTCGATCTCGATGCCGCTGCGGTTGTGGTAGAAGTACGCCAGCGAGTCGTAGCGCAGCTTCGCGAACGCGGCGGAGCCGATGTCGAACGGGAAGCTGGTCTCCGCGCCCACGGTCAGCGTGTAGCCGGCGCCCGCGGTGTCGAACGACGAGAAGTCGATCAGGTGCACCCGGTCGCCGGACGGCGCGTCCAGGCCCTTCGGGCTGGTCTGGCCGGTGGCCACGGTGGCGCCCGCGGAGTTCTTCAGGGTCCACGTCTGCGCCGTGGTGGCGTCGGAGGTCAGCGTCGCGTGCTTGGGCAGGCCCGGCACGTACGCCACCTGGTCGACGTTGATCTTCTTCGCCGGCTCGTTCACGTCGCCGCCCGGCGGCTTCACGCCGCCGACCAGGGAGACGTTGTCCACGCAGACCGTGTTGGCCGCGGCCTGGCCGCCGAGCTGGAACGTCGCCTGGCCGTTGCCCGCGTCGGGGAAGTCCAGCTCGGAGGTGAACGTGAAGCTGAACGACTGCTTGGTGGTCGTCAGCTGCACGGTGTGGGCGCCGATGCCGCGGTAGGGGCTGACGGCCTCACCGAGGTTCGCCGTGACCGGCTGCGGCGTCGCGGCCCAGGCGTCGAACTTCATCGTGTACGACTGGCCGGCCTCGAACGGCACGCCGTTCTGGCCGATCAGCGCGTCCCACGGGTTGGCGGTGCCACCGGGGACGGTCGCGCACAGCTCGCCGTTGACGACCCGGTTGGACACACCGGTGCCCGCCCACCACGGGTCGGCCCCGGCGCTGAAGGACCCGTTGATCAGGCGCTCGTAATCCGCGGCGTAGGCCGTACCGGACGCTAGCGCGCCGCTCACCGCCACTAGTGCGAGGGACGCGGTGGCCCGGCGGCGCCACCGGGGAGAAGGAAGCGATCTCATGGACTTGGGTCTCCTCCGTCTGCTCTGACGGTTGACGACGCTTCTGGGAGCGCTCCCTGGGAGCGCTCCCAGGAACTCTAGGGTGACCCCACGCACATTCACAAGACTGAATTTGACCTGCGGTTAACCTGGGGTCACGCACCGTGGTGGTCGTGGTGGGGCGGTTCGCCGCGCCGGTCACGGGCGTTCCGGTCGGGTGCCGTGCGGTGCTGTCCGTGCACCCGCCCCGGTGTCGCCGACTTCGGCACCCCGCCGTCCCCGGCCGTGTCACGCCGCGCCGGGGTGGCCGCGCTGCTCGCCTCCGGTCGCCCAGTGTGACCGATGGCCCGGCGTCATCGGGTGGCGGTGTCGCGGTGATTCACCCGTGCGGCCCATCGGTGGACCCTCCCGACGGCCGACTCGACCCTGGTGGCCGCGCACTCGTCGGAGCTCTTGGTCGACCGCGCGAGGCCTCCCGCCGGGTCGCCGTGGGGTGCCGGCGGGAGGTGCGGGCGGGTCCTGGCGCGGCCGGAGGTGGCGGCCCGCCTCAGGGGCGAGCCGCCCGCGCGTACACCGCCGGCGTGATGCCGTAGCAGCGGCGGAACCAGCGGGTCAGGTGGGCCTGGTCGGCGAACCCGGTCGACACCGCCACCTCGGTCGGCGGCACGCCCGCCGCCAGCAGGGCGCGGGCCTCGCGCAGCCGGCGCTGGCGCTGGTACTCGCTCGGCGAGAGCCCGTACCGCGACCGGAACGCCCGGTAGAGCGCGAACCGGCTCAGGTCCGTCGCCCCGGTCAGGGCCTCGATCGGCACGTCGTCCGCGTGGTGCGCCTCCAGCACGTCCCGGGCCGCGGTCGGGTCGCCGTCCGGCTCCTGCCGCCGGCGCGGCGGCGTCACGTGCGCCGCCATCGCGTGCACGGTCCGCACCAGCTGCTCGTCGCGGGCGAGCGCCGTGCCCTCGCGCAGGGCGGTGTGCAGGTCGCGCAGCGCGTCGGCGAGGGCGGGCGCGCGGCACACCGGGTCGCGGAACAGCGGCGGCCTCGGCAGCAGCTCCGCGACCAGCTCCGGTCCTATGTGGATGATCCGGTAGGTGAAGCCGTCCGCGGTGGCGGGGTAGCCGTCGTGGGCCTCGTCCGGGTTGAACGCCACCACGGTGCCCGCCGGGCTGGTGTGCGCGCCGCCCCGGCACCGGAACGACTGCGCGCCCTCCTCGGTCACGCCGAACGAGTACGCGTCGTGGCTGTGCCGGTGGTAGCGGTGCGACGTGAAGTGCGCGTGCATCGCCTCCACGGGGCGGTCGGCCGCCCGCCAGTAACGGGTCCACTGCACGCCTCCATTAGACCGCGGCTGTGCCCGGACAAACCGGTGGACAAACATGGAAAAACCCTCAGGTTCCACCTTGACTGGTGTAGACCATTTCCGGTTAGGTGACCGTCAGTCACGTCCAGGGCGCTCAACGTCGAAATGAGTGATCACGTGTCGAGATTCCGCGTACTGGCGGCCGCAGTCGCCTTCATCGTCGGGGCGGCACTGACCGTCTTCGTCGCCAACACCGCCTCCGCGGCGGCCTGTGCCTCCGCCTGGAGCGCGTCCTCCGTCTACACCGGTGGCACGACGGCCTCGCACAACGGCCGCAACTGGCGGGCCCAGTGGTGGACCCAGAACGAGACGCCCGGCTCGGCCGCGGTCTGGGCCGACCAGGGCGCCTGCGGCGGCGGCACCACCCCGCCGCCGGCCTGCGACTACCCGAGCTGGGCCGCGGGCCGGTTCTACGCCGCCGGCAGCATCGTCAAGTACACCAACGGCCTGTACTACATCGCCGAGCACGACAACCCGGGCTACGACCCCGTCATCAGCACCTGGTACTGGGAGCCCTACAACTGCTCCGGTGGCCCGACCACCACGTCCAGCACCCCCTCGCCCGGCGGCTTCGTGGTGTCCGAGGCGCAGTTCAACCAGATGTTCCCGAGCCGGAACCCCTTCTACACCTACTCCGGCCTGACCGCGGCGCTGAGCGCGTACCCCGGTTTCGCGAAGACCGGCAGCGACACCGTCCGCAAGCAGGAGGCCGCGGCGTTCCTCGCCAACGCCAACCACGAGACCGGCGGCCTGGTGCACGTCGTCGAGCAGAACCAGGCCAACTACCCGCACTACTGCGACCCCGGCCAGCCCTACGGCTGCCCCGCCGGCCAGGCCGCGTACTACGGCCGCGGCCCGATCCAGCTCAGCTGGAACTTCAACTACAAGGCGGCGGGCGACGCGCTCGGCCTCCCGCTGCTGACCAACCCGTGGCTGGTGCAGAACGACGCCTCGGTCGCCTGGAAGACCGCCCTCTGGTACTGGAACACCCAGAACGGCCCGGGCACCATGACCCCGCACAACGCGATGGTCAACGGCCACGGCTTCGGCGAGACGATCCGCAGCATCAACGGCACGCTGGAGTGCGGCGGGCGCAACCCGGCGCAGGTCCAGAGCCGGATCAACTCCTACCAGCGGTTCGTCGGCATCCTCGGCGTGCCCGCGGGCAACAACCTGTCCTGCTGACCGACCCGCTCCGCTGAACCGATCCGGGAGGGGCCGCGGCCGCGCGGCCCCTCCCACCGGATCGCCGGGATCACCCGCACCACCCCCGCCGGGCCGGCGTCGGCCGACCACCCGGCGAATCGTGCTGACCGGCCCGACCGGGTCGACGAAGTCCGGCTCGGCCTCGCCTGGCGCCAGTGGTCGCGTGCCTCTTCCCCCCGCCCACTGATAGGCCATTCGGTGTAGTCAACGGCAGCTGAAAGGCGGACTGAAGCCTCGTCGCCGTCGGCTGCGAGCGCTCCGGCGCCCTCATCCCGCTCGGCCTTGGCGTCGTCCTGCGCCCGCACGTCCTCTTCGTGCCGCCGCACGACATCGCGCACCCCGTCCCGGTACGGCGGATTCGACCGCCGCGACCGCGTGCGCCACGAGCACCGCCACGGCCGTCGTGACCAGGGCGGCGGACCGCTTTCCGGTGTGCCCGTTCACGTTCGGGGTCACGTGTGGCTGGACCAGTCGGTTCACTCCCTTGACCCGGATGACGTTCCGGATTATGGTCTAGACCACGTTGCGAGGCGTCACTCCCTCATGGCGCACCGCATGATCCGGCCGCCGCGGATAACGGACCCTGCACCGGAGACCACCGTCGGTCTCCTCCGAAGGAGCTGGACACATGAGCCTGAAACGCAAACTGGCCGCGGTCCTCGCGGGCACGGCGGTCGCGCCGCTGCTCGTCGTCGTGTCGGCGGGCAGCGCGAGCGCCCACGGCTACATCTCCTCGCCGCCCAGCCGGCAGGCGATGTGCGCTCAGGGTCGCATCTCCAACTGCGGCCCCATCGTCTACGAGCCCCAGAGCGTCGAAGGCGCCAAGGGCCAGCAGAACTGCCACGGTGGCGTGGGCTCCTTCGCCCAGCTCAACGACGACAGCCGCCCGTGGCCGACCACGACCGTGGGCAACAACGTGACGTTCAACTGGACGCTCACCGCCCGCCACTCCACCACCACGTGGCAGTACTTCGTCGGCGGCAGCAAGATCGCCGAGTTCAACGACGGCGGCCGGCAGCCCGCGTCGACCGTGACGCACAACGTGAGCCTGGGCGGCCGCACCGGCCGGATCAAGCTGCTGGCCGTGTGGAACATCGCCGACACGCCCATGGCGTTCTACTCCTGCGTCGACCTCCAGGTCGGCTCCGGTGGCGGCAACCCGCCGACCACGACCACCACCCCCAACCCGCCGACCACGACCACCACGCGCCCGCCGACGACCACGCAGCCCCCGGTGGGCGGCACGTGGGCGGCCGGCGTCGCGTACTCGGTCGGCTCGCAGGTGACCTACGGCGGCGTCACGTACCGCTGCCTCCAGCCCCACACGTCCCTCGTGGGCTGGGAGCCCCCGAACACCGCGGCCCTCTGGCAGAGGCTCTGACGCGGTGACACCGCCCGCCCGCGCTGCCCTGTACGGCGCGGGCGGGCCTTTCGGCTTCGAGGAGGACGACCTTGCGACGCCTCACGATCCTGCTGGCCGGCCTGCTGGCGCTCACCGCGTGCGGTGGCGGCGCCGCCGAGCAGGCGGCGCCACCACCGGCCGCGTCGACCGCGTCGAGCGCGGCGGCCGGCCAGGAGTTCAACGAGACCGACGTGATGTTCCTGCACATGGCCGTGCCGCACCACCGCGCCGGCCTGGAGATCGTGCGCCTGGCCGAGGAGCGCGACGTCCGGCCGGACGTCAAGACCCTGGCCTCCGCCATCAAGGTCACCCAGCTGTCCGAAGTGGACTCGATGACCCAGTGGCTGGCGGACTGGGGGCAGCCCGAGGCGGCGGGTGACAGCCCCGAGCTGCACGCGGGCCACGGCGGCGACCACTCGACCAGCCCGGAGTCCATCGCCGAACTGGCGGCCACCCCGCCCGCCGAGTTCGAGAAGGCCTTCCTGAACCTGCTCATCGGCCACCAGCACAACGCGGTCGAGATCGCGAAGCTGGAGCGGGAGGGCGGGCTCAACCCGCAGGCCAAGGAACTGGCGAACCGCATCTTCGACTCGCGCACCGCCCAGATCGCCCAGCTGCTCGGCTACCTGGGCTAGCGCGGCCGGGTCAGAGCTCCAACCGCAGGCCGCTGGCGAAGCGCCGGTGCTCACCGGTCACCGGATCGGTGAACTCCAGCGCCTTCGCCAGCAACTGGAGCGGGTCGGTGAAGTCGTCCAGCGGCTTGTCCCGCAACACGGGGTAGAAGTCGTCGTTGCGGATCGGCACGCCCAGCGACGCCATGTGCAGCCGGAGCTGGTGCGTGCGCCCGGTGACGGGCACCAGCCGGTACCGGCCCCACCCGCCGCGGTGCTCGACCAGCTCCACGTGGGTCTCGGCGTTGACCGGGCCCTCGACCTCCTGCGCCGTGATCACGCCCTTGACCTTGACGATCCGGCTGGTCACCCGGCGCGGCAGCGCCAGGTCCGGCCGGTGCGGCGCGATCGCCTCGTACTCCTTGCGCACCACGCGGTCCTTGAACAGCAGCTGGTACCGGCCGCGCAGCCGCGGGTCGACCACGAACATGACCAGCCCGGCGGTGACCCGGTCCAGCCGGTGGGCCGGGCTCAGGTGCGGCAGGCCCAGGTCGCGCCGCAGCCGGACCAGGGCGGTCTCCAGGACGTGCCTGCCGCGCGGGATGGTGGCCAGGAAGTGCGGCTTGTCGACCACCACGATCGCGTCGTCCCGGTGCACGACCTCGATCCGGAACGGCACGGGCGCCTCGTCCGGCAGGTCCCGGTGGAACCACACCGACGTGCCGGGCGCGAACGCGGCGTCCGGGGCGATCGGCCCGTCGAGGCCGTGGATGAGGCCTTCGGCGAGCATCGAGTCGATCCGCTCCGGCGCGACCCGGTGCAGCCGCTCCACCAGGTGGTCGCGGATGGTCGCCCAGGGACCCGCCGCGGGCAGCCGCAGGCGGGCGGGGTCGAGGCCGTGGCGCTGGGGGAGCGGCGGCCGGAGCTTGCGCCTCATCGGACGGGCAGCTTACGCCCCGCCGCCGGCCCGGCCGGCGCTCCGCCCGCTCACCGCCACAGCACGGCGCGGGAACCGCCGTCGACGGGGGTGAGGTGCCCGATGATCAACCCGGACGCCGTCACGTGACTCGCACCGCCTTCCGACACCCCCGCCGGGACGGGCAGCTCGACCAGGCCGCGCCGGCGGTCCCACCGCACCGGCCGGTCGGGCCCGCCGCCCGGCCCCTCGGCGTTGCCCACGACCACGCCGCGGTCGTTGACGCGCACCGCGTGGCTGCGCCCGCCGCCCGGCAACGCGCCCAGGTCGAGCGCCCTCCCGCGCCGGTCCCAGAGGGTGGCCCGCCCGGCGGCCCGGCCGGCGGCGACCCCGTGCGCGTTGACCGACGTGGCGAACCCCTCCTCGGCGGACAGCGCGGTGACGCGCCCCGCCCGGTCCCAGCGCACCGGGACGAACGAGTCGGGGGTGGCGGACTGCCCCACCGCGGTCCCGTCGTCCGCGAGGGCCACCGCGTTGTGCGCCGCGCCACCGAGGCCGGTCAGCACCGTGGCCCGGCCGTCGCCGTCCCACCGCAGCGCCACCACGCCCCCCTCGGTGTACGCGCCGCCGACCACGCCGCCGACGTCGTTGACCCCGTTGACCCAGCTGCCGAGGGCGCCCTCGGGCGTGGGCAGCTCGGTGATCGCGCCGTCCGGGCCCCAGCGCACGGCCCGCTGACCGCGGCCCCCGGTGTCGGAGACGCCCGCCACCGCGCCGTCGTCACCGACCTGCTCCGCCCGGCTCGTCGTGCCGCCCGGCAGCGCGCCGAGGTCCCGCACCGACCCGTCCGGGTCCCACCGGACCGCGCGGGCGGCGCCGTCGGCGTCCTGGGCGTGGCCCACGACGACCCCGGCCTCGTTGACCGCGTTGGCGGTGCTGGTCGCGCCGCCGAGCGTGCCGAGGTCGGTGGGCGCGCCGGCGCGGTCCCAGCGCACGGCGCGGCGCGGCGACAGCGAGCCCCGGGTGGTGGAGAACCCGACGACCACGCCGGACTCGTTCACGTCGGTGGCGAAGGTGGTCGCGTCCCCCCGCAACGGGAGCAGTTCGACCGACGCGGGGACCGGTGCGGCGAGGGCGGGCGTGGCGGTGGTCAGGGCCGTGGTGGTCAGGGCCGCGGTGAGCGCGGACAGGACCAGGCGACGTCGACTGGCGGGCATGCGCGAACCTCCCGGTGGGTGTGCGTCCGCTGCGATGCTCCCGCCTGTTCCCGGTCCGGGGCCGGCGGCCGTCCGGCGGCCGTCAGTCGGCCGCCCCGGTGAACGTCGCCTGGTAGCCCAGCGCGCCGAACATGCCGGTCAGCATCTTGCGGGTGTTCTCCTCGGCCCGCCCCACCAGCCCGGACTCCCGGGCCGCGTCGGAGATCTTCTGCTCGGCGGCCACGTAGAACGGCTGCTGGTCCTGCGTCTCGACCAGCGAGGCCAGGCGGTCGAACAGCCCGCGCTCCTGCGTGAACACGTAGCACCGCTCCTGCGCCAGGTTCGGCTTGTCCAGCACCGCCGCCGGCAGCGCCAGCTCCACGGTCTTGGCCTCCTGGGACACCTTGAGCGAGTCCTCGGCCAGCCCGCCGAAGTCGACGTAGGCGTTGACCGTGCCCGCGGCCACGAACAGGGTGCGCTGCCCGGCCAGCGCGGACGGCACGAAGCGCACGTCGTGCTCGATGTCCAGCACGACCTGGAAGTCGCCCGCCGCCGCGTGGTACTGGCTCAGGTCGCGCAACGACTGCAACAGCGCCGGCTGGCTCCGGTCGATCGTGTCCGTGCCGAACCTCGGCACCACCACGAAGACCGACACCAGGGCCGCGACCGCCACCAGCACCAGGCCCGCCACCACCACAACCACGCGCCGCTTCATGGCGCACGAGTACCCAGCGGGGGCTACCAGGGAACCCGCTTCCCGTCCCGGAAGAACCCGCCGGTGGGGCCGCCGTCGGGCAGCGTCGCCGCCCACACCACGCCCGCCGCGCCGTCCTCGACCGGCCGCCCGCCGTGCCCGCCCATGTCGGTGGCGACCCACCCCGGGCACACCGCGTTCACCAGGACCTCGCGCAGCTCACCGGCCAGGACCAGCGTCAACGCGTTCAGCGCCGCCTTCGACGTGCTGTACGCGGGCGTGCCGCCGCCCATCGACGCCAGCGACCCGCCCTCGCTGGACACGTTCACCACGCGGGCGCGCCGGGAGGACCGCAGCAGCGGCAGCAGCGCCAGCACCACCCGCCACGGCCCGTAGAAGTTCGTCTCCATGGCCTCGCGCACGACCCGCAGGTCGGCGGACGAGGCCCGCTGCCACGTGTCGTAGTGGATGGCCGCGTTGTTCACCAGCACGTCGAGGCGGCCGTACCGCTCGCCCAGGTACCCGGCCAGCGCCGCCACCGACCCGTCGTGGGTCACGTCCAGGCGGTGGTGGTCGACCCCCAGCTCGGCGGCGACCGCCTCGGCCCGCGCCGGGTCGCGCGCGGTGAGCACGACGTCGTGGCCGAGCGCGGCCAGTTGGCGGCACACCTCCCGCCCGATGCCGCGGTTCCCGCCCGTCACGACCGCCACCGGCGCCTCGCCCATGCCCGCCTCCGTCCCTCGGGCGGGATTCTCCGGCAGACCCGGGTGGGCGCGCACCCACCCGGGTACGACCGGGTCAAGTCCGGCGGGGGATCACGAGTTCACCCAGAGGACGTGGTCGGCGTCGCACCGCCACTGGTCCCACATCTGGAACAGGGCCCCGGAGAACCCGGCGGCCTGGCACTGCTCGACGGTGTCGTAGTCGCCTTGGGCGCGCCACTCGCGCGTGTCCGGCGTGGCGAGGTGCATCCCCGCGGCCATCGCGGCGGCGGCGGTCAGGGCGGTCAGGCTGTGCATGGCGTCTCCTCGAACGGGCTGGTCGTCACAGGTCGTCCCACCACCAGGCGATGGTGGGAAGCGGCAGCGGGTCGGGGTTGTCGTCGGAGGGCTCGTCGGCCCAACCCGGGTTCACGAGGCCGCGGTAGCGGGGCGAGGAGAGTGCCCAGTCGATGTTGCCGCGGATGGCGTGGCCCAGGCCGTCGAGGTAGGTCCGCAGGGCGCCGCTGACCGGTCGGGCGGCGACGGCCTCGCGCAGCCGCAGGAACCGCGTCATCACCCGGTCCCGCAGGCGAACGGCCTCCGCCACGGCCTCGTCGGGGTGCAGGCGCCGGTGGTGGGCCAGCACGTTCGCCAGGTTCTGGTCGGTGTTGTCCTCGCGGAACTCCTTGTCGTAGGAGTGGAGGTCGTTGTCCCACGCCGCGATCAGGATCGCCATTTCGGTCAGCGCCCGCACCGCGGGTGAGTCCATCTCCGCGCCGGGCACCTCCGGGCCGTTGGCGATCTCCAGCAGCGCGATGGTCGGCCCGCCGCCGCAGGTGTGCAGGCGCATGGCGGTGTAGTCGTCGAGGTCGGGCATGTGGCCGCGGGCGCGGTTGGCGACCTGCCACGCCACCGCGAACAGCCACCCGCGGTGCGCGTCGGCGAAGCGCCGCGCCTGCGTGGGCGTGCGCAGCTCGTACATGCTGCGCACGATGTCCTGGACGGCCCGCGCGTACCGGTCGTCGACCGCCTCGCACCACGGCGCGTCCACCGCGCGTTGCACGCTCGCCGCCATGGGCGGGAACGCCAGCGGGTCGTCGCTGAACCTGCCCGCGTCGCAGCGCCGGTCGTCGAAGAGGAACCCCCAGTACACCCACCGCACCGCGATCTGGAGCCCGTCCTCGTCCGCGCAGGGCGCGAACCGGGAGAAGAAGTCGGCGCTCCTGGTCCGCAGCAAGCGCTTGCGCGCCTCGTCGTCGGCGGCCAGGCCGATGCGGTCGACCCAGGCGAGGGCGCCGCGCTCGACCTCGGCCACGTGGGGGTGCACCGCCTCGGGCACCGGGCAGTAGAACGGGCGCAGGCTGATGCCCGCCGGCGCGTCGGTGGCGGTCACGCGCCGCTCCTCGTGCGCTCGGCGCTCCCCGGGAGGGAGCCGGCCGCCGCGCGGGCGATCCCGGCGGCGCCCCGGTCGTGCAGGCGCAGGACGTCGGCGCGGGAACCGCGCGGCAGGAACTCGTCGGGCAGGACCGGCACCCGCACCCGCCGGTCGGACCCCGCCGCGCGCAGCGCCTCGGCCACGCCCTCGCCGACACCGCCGCGGCGCGCGCCGTCCTCCACGCGCACCACCACCCGGCGCCCCTCGGCCGGCGCCACCAGCACCTGGTCCACCGCCCTGGTGAGGAACGTCGGGCAGACCGCGACCACCGGCCGCCGCAGGGCCTCGGCCGTGCGCGGCGCCTCCTCGACCTCCGCCACCACGTGCCGGTCGTGCCCGCCGCGCGGCCGCGCCGCGCGGGCCGGCTCGTCCAGCTCGGCGCGGGACGGCGGGGGGAGGTCGGTGTGCTCCGCCGGCGGGCGGACCGGAGCGCGGGCGTCGCGGTGGAGAACGGCGTCGGTCATGGGTCGCTCCTCGTGCCACGCGGGGAAGCCGCCCGGAGGACCGGGCCGAGGGCGAACGTGCCGGACGGTGCGGGGCGGTTCAAGCGGAGCGGGGGGATTCACGCCAAGAGGTCCCTCTTGATCACACGGACGTGTGCGCATAACCCCGAGTTTTCTGGGCAGGTGACGCTGCGCAGTGCGCGTGACCCGGGCTGTTCCACTGCACGGGGCGTATTTCTCGGTGAAACCGCTGGTCGGGATTCCCCGGTCGACCCCGAACGGTGACGGCGGGCCTGAGCGCGGTCGACGGCGCGCCGGGCGGTGTTAGCTTCAGGGCGCCGGGTAGCGACCGTTCCCCACCGCGTGCTCCCGCAGATCCCCCGGCCCGATCACGCCCGCGGAGGGGCCATGACCGTCATCGACGCGGTGCGCAGCGACCTGGACGGGGTCCGCGCGGAGGTGGAGGCGGCGCTCGACCGCTTCCTGGAGGACAAGGCGCGCGCCGCGCCCGACCCGTGCCTGCCCCCGCTGGTCGAGGTGCTGCGCGGGTTCGTCTCGGGCGGGAAGCGCTTGCGCCCGCTGTTCTGCCACACCGGGTTCGTCGCCGCGGGCGGCGCGCCCGGCGACCCGACCCCGGTGTCGACCGGCGCGGCCCTGGAGCTGTTCCACACCTTCGCGCTGGTGCACGACGACGTCATGGACCGCTCGGCGCTGCGCCGCGGCCGGCCGACCGTGCACCGGCTGCTGGCCGAGCGGCTCGGCGACGAGCGGGCCGGCACGAGCGGCGCGATCCTCGTGGGCGACCTGTGCTTCGCGTGGTCGGACGAGCTGCTGGACTCGGTGGACCTGGACCCGGCGCGCCGCCGAGAGGTGCGGGCCCTGCTGCACACCATGCGCACCGAGCTGATCGCCGGGCAGTACCTCGACCTGGCGCCGGGCGCCCGCCCCGCGGCCGACCCGGTGCGCGCCGCGCTGCGGGTGGTCCGGCTCAAGACCGCCCGGTACTCGGTGGAGTTGCCGCTGCGCGTCGGCGCGGCCCTGGCCGGGGCGGACGCCGCGCTGAAACGGGTGTGCGGCGCTTACGGCAGACCGGTCGGCGAGGCGTTCCAGCTGCGCGACGACCTGCTGGGCGCGTTCGGCGACCCGCGCCTGACCGGCAAACCGGACCTGGACGACCTCAAGGAGGGCAAGCGCACCGTGCTGATGGCGTTGGCGTGGCGGCAGGCCACACCCGGGCAGCGGGAGGTGATCTCCGCCCTGCACGGCGCGCCGGACCTCGACGGCGAGCGGGCCGAGCGGCTGCGCGAGGTGGTGCGCGCGACCGGCGCGGCGGACCGGGTGGAGCGGATGATCGAGGTGCGCGCGCAGCGGGCGCTGGCCGCGGTGCGCACCGCCGACCTCGCCCCCGTCGCCAAGTCGCTGCTGACCGGCCTGGTCGCCCTGGCGACCAGGCGCGGCAGGTGAGGCGCTGATGTCCGACCAGGGGTTCACGCTGCGGGCGGTCGACCTGCACAAGGCGTACGGCGCCCGCCAGGTCCTCAGGGGCGTCGGGTTCAGCCTGCGGCCGGGGGAGATCATGGGGATCATCGGCGAGAACGGCGCGGGCAAGACCACGTTGCTGCGCGTGCTGGCCGGCGAGCTGAAGCCCGACCGGGGCGAGGTGGTGCACCGCGACCGGCTGGGCTACTGCCCGCAGCGGATCGTCGTCAACGACGAGCTGACCGTCGAGCAGCACCTCAGGTACTTCCAGTGCGCCTACCGGCTCAGCTCGCTCGACCGCGCCCACGAGCTCGTCGAGCGGCTCGACCTGGTGAAGTACCGGCGCACCAAGGCGGGCGTGCTCAGCGGCGGCACCAAGCAGAAGCTGAACCTGGTGCTGGCGCTGATGCACGACCCCGGCGTGGTGCTGATGGACGAGCCCTACCAGGGCTTCGACTGGGACAACTACCTGGCGTTCTGGTCCATCACCCGCGAGCTGCGCGAGCGCGGCCAGTCGGTGCTGGTCATCTCGCACATCGCGCACGACGTGGAGCGGTTCGACCGGCTGCGCCGGCTGAGCGGCGGCCTGGTCGTCGAAGAGGCGGGAGTGGGCGCGTGAGCGGGCCGGGCGGGGTGCTGGAGCGGGCCCGGTCGTTCCGGTCGGCCCTCGCCGACGAGACGACGTGGCAGGCGTCGCTGGCCAAGGCGATCGGCTTCGAGGTCGCCCAGCACGTGCGCAACCGGCTGGCGCTGGCCCTCGTGCTGTTCTTCATCCCGACGTGGCTGGCGATCGTGGACGCGGTGATCCCGTCCGACAGCGTGGACTACCACTCGAAGGTCGTCGGCGGGCCGCTGTCGGTGGACGCCAACGAGCTGGCCACGGTGTCCGGCGCGATCAACGCGGTGACGTTGATCATCGGGTTCATGATGTTCGCCGCGGTGCGCCGGTCGAGCGCCTTCGACCAGCGGCTGGTGCTCGCCGGGCACTCGCGCGCGGTGCTGCTGCTGGCCAAGCTCGCCGGGCTGGTGCTGGTGGCGGCGGTGGTCGCGGCCTACGCCGGGTTCGTGATGGCGTTCTTCTGGGACCCGCGGCAGCCGGGGCTGATGGTGCTGAGCCTGTTCACCAGCGGCCTGACCTACGGCGGGCTGGGCATCGTGCTGGGGCTGGCGCTGTCCACCGAGCTGGCGGGCATGTTCGTGATCATCATGGTGTCCCTGGTGGACGTGATGGTGCAGAACCCCGTCATCAACCCGGCGGACGCGCAGGCCGTGGTGCGGTTCCTGCCGACGTACGGGTCGATGCAGGCGGGCGCCGCCGCCGGGTTCACCGACCGGGGCGCGGCCGGCTACGCGTGCCTGGGGCCGGCGTGGCTGACGGCGTTCTCGCTGATCGGCCTGGTGGCGTTCCACCGGCGGACCAGGGACCACGCGCGGTACGCGCCCGCGACCGCGCCGTCCGCCGCGGTGACCATCACCACCCGGGCCGACGGCTCGCTGGTGGTGACCTCGTTGGCGGGGCCGGTGGTCCTGTGCACGCGGCTGCCGCAGTGCCCGTCCGGGTGCGAGGCGCCCGTGGTGCCGCCGGCGCGGGCGCGCCGGACGGGCGCGGACACCGCGCAGGACGACGTGACCCTTCCACCCGCCGGCCGGGTGCCACCGCAGCACCCCGTGTCAACACCTCCACCATCGACGCGGCGCGCCCGCTCATCAGGGACCGGAGTCCCGATCCGGGGAAGGGCCAGGGCTCGAACCCCGGTGGACGGGTCGGCTCTCCGCCGTTCGGCTCTCCGCCGTGCGGATAGGGACGCGCCGGCGGGGTAGTAACCCCCCATGCAGAAGGCTGACGGCAGGCGACCGGACGGGGTGGACGACGCGACGGTCGAGGCGGTGGGCGCGTTGACCGAGGCGCTGGAGACCACGGAGCGGGCGCGGGGACACCTGTTCTCGTTCCACCAGCTGACCGGCAAGGCGGACGCGGAGGCGCAGCGGGCCGTGGAGCTGCTGCGCGAGGCCGGGCACGCCGAGCAGGCCGACCGGCTGGAGACCGAGCTGGTGGGGCGCAACGTGATCCACGGCCGGTGGACGTTCCAACTCGTCGAGGACTACGACGAGGGCTACTACCGCGCGTTCCGCGACTGCGAGCGGACGGTGCGCGAAGAACTGGCCGGCGGCATCCGACACCTCTACGAGTCCGAGCTGAAGGAGCACAACACCACCCCGAACCACCCGGCCCACAAACTGAACCCCTAACCCCTCCCCCCACCCCCGCGTGTCCTCCACTCAGACATCGCGTGTCCTCCACTCAGACACCGCGAGTCGTACGTTCAGACACCGCGAGTCGTACGTTCAGACCCACCGTGTCGTACGTTCAGGACCGCTGAGTTCAGCGTTCAGGTGCTCCTCACGGGGTTCGCAGGTGTCACGAACGTAGAACTCGGGGGCCCGGAACGTACGACACGGTCGTCCTGAGTGTTCGACTCGCGATGCTTGAGTGGAGGACACGCGGTGTCTGAGTGGAGGACACGCGGTGTCTGAGTGGAGGACACGCGTGGGGAGGGAGGGGAGGGGTTAGGGGCGGGTGGGGCGGGCTCGGTTCAGGAGGCGGCGGGCTCTGAGGGCTATTTCCAGGGTCAGGCGTTCTTCCGGGTCGGCCAGGCGGTCGCCCAGCAGCTCCTCCAGCTGGTGCATGCGGTAGCGCACGGTCTGGGGGTGCACGTCCAGGCGCGAGGCGATCTCGCCGATGCCGCCCCGCGTTTCCAGCCACGCCAGCAGCGTGGTCTCCAGGCGCTCGCGCTGCTTCACCGTCAGCCCGGCGAACGCGGCCAGCGCCCGTTCGCTGAGCCGGCCGACCAGGAACTCGTCGGACAGCAGCGCCAGCGTGGCCAGGTGGTCGTCGCACCAGGTCAGGGGCGTGACGGGCAGCAGGCCCCGCCGCACCAGGCCCAGGGTGCGCCGGGCGCACGCCAGCGACTGCCGCGCCTCGGCCAGCGCCACCACCGGCCCCACCGCCGCCCGCCGCCCGGGGAGGTCCAGCTCCACCCGGCCCGCCGGGTTGGCCACCACCAGGCACGGCGTCGAGCTCTCCAGGTCCACCAGCACGTCCCGGCCCAGCGCCACCGGCGGCAGCTGGTGCTGGTCCTCTCGGTACTCCAGGGCCACCACGGCGACCCGCTCGGGCAGCGGCCAGTCCGTGGTCGCGGCGAGGTCCGCGACGGAGCGCGCCGACGCCGGCTGGTCGGCCAGCACCAGCTTGAGCAGCTGCCGCCGCCTGCGCTCCAGCGCGCCGCTGGCGTTGGCCTGCGCCTCGGCGTACCCGGCGATGGCCACCCGGCACAGCTCGTCGACCCAGGCGAAGATCGCGTCACCGACCAGGAACAGCGTGTCGGTCGGCACACCCAGCTCGCGCCCCTGCTCGCTCAGGTGCCGCCACACCACGCGCGCCCCGACCCGCACGGCGGTCTGGAGGGAGTCCATGGTGCGGCCTTCGAGGTACTCGATCCGGCCGCTGTAGCGCAGCACGGCCTCCCAGTCGGCCTGCGCCGCCTCGGGGTTGACGATGATGTCGAAGCACTTCGAGATCGCCATCTCGACCGAGCCGACCAGGACCTCGCGGAACTTGCCCTCCAGGGGCTGCGCGTACGCGGGCACCGCCCGGCGGATCTCCCGCACCGCGTCGCGCACCAGGACGCCCGACAGCGGGGCCATCCGCTCGGCCAACTCGGTCGGGATGCTGGCCCAGAGCTGCCGCGCCGCGCTGAACTCGCTCGTCGGGCCGTACTCGCCCGCGGGGTGGACCGCCGGTCTGGTCGCCGTGCCCCTGGGGAACGTCCGCTGTCGCGCCAACCCGTTCAGTGAGATCGTCATGCTGCCGCCTCCGCATGCCGAAGCACCGCCTTGGGACTTCGCTCGATCGACACTAAAATCAGCCGTCACGGGGTGTCAAATACTCTTTCCACTCCCTTGACCTCGTTCACTCTTTCGAGTGATAAAAACCTTGTAGCCCCGTCACAACTCCGGCCCGCGGAACGTGCACGCCGGTGATAAATCACGCCTGCCTCCTGGACGGCGATCGGCGGTTAATGCACTGTGCATTATCTCTGCCACATTTTGCCCGGGAGGTGTCTTGTGCGAAAGATTTTCTCGTATTCGTCGGTCACGGTGGCCCTGGTCGCCGCGCTGACCGCCTTCGCCCCGGCCGGTCACGACCCGACGCCGCTCGGTCGCGAGTTGCCGGCGGGCGCCGGGTTCGCCGGCGGACAACCCGATTCGGGCTCCGGGGAACCCGACCCGGAGTTCTACGAGCCGCCCAATCCGCTGCCCGCCGCCGCGCCCGGCGACATCCTGCGCGCCCGCACCTCGGAAGCGGGCGCCGTGCGCCACACCGCCCGCGCCTGGCAGGTCATGTACCGGTCCACGGACGCGCTCGGCCGCCCCAACGCCGTGGTCGGCACCGTCCTGGTGCCGCGGTCGGTCGACCCGGCGACCGCGCCGATCGTCGCGTTCGCGGTCGGCACGCAAGGCCCCGCGTTCCGGTGCGCGCCCTCCGAGATGCTGCGCATCGGCGCCCTCTACGAACAGCCCGCGGTCAACGACCTGCTCAACGCGGGCTACGCGGTCGCCGTCACCGACTACGAGGGCTACCGGCCCGATCCCCGGACCACCTACGTCACCGGCCGCTCCGAGGGCCACGCCGTGATCGACGTGGTCCGGGCCGCCCAGCGGCTGCCCGGCGCCGGGTTGTCGGCGACCGCGCCGGTGGTGTTCCGCGGCTACTCGCAGGGCGGCGGCGCGGCCCTGTGGGCCGGCCAGCTGCACCCGGCGTACGCGCCCGAGCTCGACCTCGTCGGCGTGGTCGGCGGCGGCGTGCCCGCGGACCTCGTGCAGGTCGCCCTGCCGCTCGACGGCCGCAAGGGCTTCGGCCTGCTCGCGTACTCGCTGATCGGCCTGGACAACGCCTACCCGGAGCTGGACCTGGAGGACTACCTGACCGAGGCGGGCCGGACGGCGTTCGACCGGATGCGGCGCGAGGCGTGCACGCTCGAACTGCTCGTGGACTACCGGGGCCACCGGCTCGCCGACTACACCACGTCGAGCCCGGTGCTCACCCCGCCGTGGCTGGCGCGCGTGCGGGAGAACCAGCTCGGCGGCGAGCCGATCCGCGTGCCCGTGCACCAGTACCACGCCACGGGTGACGACCTGGTCGACTTCGCCCAGGCCAGGGCGTTGCGCGACGCGTACTGCCGGCTCGGCGTGCCGGTCGACTGGCGGACCTACGACGTCGACCACATCACCGCCGTCCACCGGGGCAACGCGGCGGCCCTGGCGTTCACCGCGGACCGGGTCGCGGGCCGCCCGGCCACGTCCGACTGCTGAGCGCCCGGCGACGGCGGAGACCGCCGCGGTCGGTCGCGGCGGTCTCCGGTCCAGGGGTCGGCGGTGTCAGGCGGGCCTGGCGGTGAGGGTCAGGTCGATCCCGTTGTCGGGACCGGCGGTGAGACCGCTGATCAGGTCGTTGAAGAGGCCGCAGCCGGTCAGCGCCGGGATGGTGTACGCGCCGGACAGCCGGCCGCCGGTGAGCGGGTCGAAGCCCGGCGCGGAGGTCAGGTCGATGCTCGCGGGCGTGGAGGTGCGGCAGGTGGGCTCGTTGCTGATCGGGATGCCGAACACGGTGACCGCCGGCAGCTTGATGGTGACCTTCGAGCTCGACGTCACGCTGCCCGCGCTGAGCGTGCCGGTGGTCTTGCCCTCGGGCACGAACTCGATCCTGGACTCGATCGGCAGGAACCCGAGCACGGTGAACCTGCCCGAGGTCGGCGGCAGCACGAGGTCGCCGGTGAACCTGCCGGTGGCGAGCTCCAGGTCGGCGTCGAGGCTGCCGGGGCCGAGCTTCACCGAGCCGCCCAGCTTCTTGATCGCCGACGAGCCGTCCAGCGCGTAGGAGTACTCGATGCCGCCGGGTGGGGTGGTCGTGGTCGTCGTCGGCGGCGTGGTGGTCGTAGTCGTGGTGGTGGTGGTCGTCGTGGTGGTCGTGGTGGTCGTGGTCGGGCCGCCGCCCGACACGTCGAACCGGATCAGCTCCGCGTCCTGGCCGGGGTTCAGGGTGCAGTTCGAGGTGAACGTGCCCAGGCCGGTGTCGGTGCCGTCGGCCCGCTTCGGGGTCAACGTGGTGGTGTAATCGCCGACCGTCACGGTCGTCGTGCCGGCCCGGGGGATGACCGCGGTGGGCACGGACCCGCTCGCGACCACGTCGAACGCGCCCTCCGCGGGCACCGGCTCCTTCGGCACGGTCAGGCCGGGGATCGCGATGGTCAGCGCGCTGCCCGCGTTGTCCAGCGTCACGCTCGCCTCGGCGGAGCCCTCCACGGTCGCCGCGCCGACCAGCGCCAGGCCCTGCGTCGCGGTCGGCGGCACGGTCACCGTGGCGGAGAAGTCGGTCGTCCTCAGCTCGCCGCCGACCGCGGTGGGCGTGTCGATGGTGGCGCGGATGCGGGTGGCCATCTGCTGGTTGCCGATGAGCGGGAACGGGCAGGTGAACGTCAACGTCTTGTCCACCCGGACCGGGGCCGCGGCGCCGGTGCCGACGGCCGTCAGCAGCCCGGCCACGACGAGCCCGGTCGTCACGCCCGCGGCCAGTGTCGTCTTCAACTTCACGGGGTGTTCCTTTCTCGAAATTCGCCGGAAATATGCCGACTGGCGGAAGCTAACGAGCATCGCGGTAAGCGGGCAAGGCTTGTCCGGAAAACCCGCGAAACCCGATAAAAAGTAAGTCGAACATTGAGCGACGCCGGTTCGCGCCGCTCACGAAGCGACAAGAACGGGGATCGGGGGACTCGTATTCGTGCGAAGAAGGCCGGGTGCGCCGGGTGATCCGGGGCGGCCGGGGGAATCCGCCTTGTTAGGCTGGCCGCCGTGCGGAAGACGATCTTGATCACCGGCGCGAGCGCCGGCCTGGGCGCGGAGATGGCCCGCCAGTTCGCCGCGCTCGGCCGCGACCTCGCGCTGTGCGCGCGGCGCACCGGGCAGCTGGACGAGCTGCGCGGCGAGCTGGTCGCCGCCCACCCCGGGATCAGGGTGTCGACCCGGCAGCTGGACGTGACCGACCACGACGCGGTGTTCGAGGTGTTCCGGTCGTTCGACGAGGAGTTCTGCGGGGCGGGCGACGGGTCGGGCGGGTCCGGCGGGCTGGACCGGGTCGTGGTCAACGCCGGCATCGGCAAGGGCAGGCCCGTCGGCACGGGCGGCTTCCACGCCAACAAGCGCACCGCCGAGACGAACTTCGTGGCCGCGCTGGCGCAGTGCGAGGCCGCGATGGAGCTGTTCTACCGCCGGGGCCGCGGCCACCTGGTGCTGATCTCGTCGGTCAGCGCCGTGCGGGGGATGCCGAAGTCCATGACCACCTACGCCGCGACCAAGGCGGCCGTGTCGTCACTGGCCGAGGGCATCCGGGCGGACACCCTCGGCACGCCGATCGAGGTCAGCGCGATCCTGCCCGGCTACATCCGGTCGGAGATGAACCCCGAGCAGCACGCGCCGCTGCTGGTGGACACCGCGGTGGGCGTGCGGGCCATGGTGCGGGCGATCGAGCGGGAGGTCGCCGAGGCGTGCGTGCCCGCGTGGCCGTGGAGGCTGATCGCGCCCGTGCTGCGGCACGCGCCGTTGGGGCTGGTCAAGCGCGTGCTCTAGGCGGTTCCCTCTTCTTCCTTCTCCTCGCCGCGGCGGCGCAGGAACGAGAAGCCGGGGATGCCGAGGATCGCCTGCTTCATGTCCTTGGTGACCTCCAGCAGCTGGTGGATCTCCGGGCCGACCTTGTCCAGGGTGGTCAGGATCGGCAGCACGTCCTCCATGATGTGCTTGGTCAGCACCGGGAGCTGGTCCACCAGCTCGATCGCGGCGTCCACCTCGTGCGGCGACAGGTCCGCCACGAAGCGCTGCGCCAGCGGGTGCGCCTGCCGCACCAGCGGCGCGTAGTCGTCCATCAGCTCGCGCGACACCCGGGCGGTCCGGGCGACGTCGGCGGTGATGCCGTCCGCCGCGGCGGTGACCACCTTCGCCCGCTCGACCAGTGCCTCGGTCTCGTCCAGCACGCGCTCGGTGCGCGCGACCAGGCCGTCGGCCCGGCGGACCACGGACTCGGCCGCGCCGAGCAGGTCCAGCACCCGGCCGGGCACGGCCACGGCGGTCTCCACGGTGGTCCTCGCCAGAGAGAACAGGGCGCGCGGCGTCAGCTCCATGCCCCCACTCTGCCGTACCGGGACGTACCGGGCCCACCGGTGATCCTTGTCGGAGGTCGTCCAGACCAATTACAGTCGCTGGCGTCGCCGCCCGACGCTCCCCGTGACCCGGGGGGTCGAAGGAGGTGCGCATGCCCAGGACGCTCCGCGCGTTGGCCGCTCTCGCGCTCGTCGGCGGGTCGGCGTTGATCGCGCCCACGGCACGGGCCCAGGTCGAAACCGGTCCCTGGACCTCGTACTCGCCCTCGTTCACCGTGCAGGAACGCGGGTGCGGCGAGGTGGCCGACCTGACCTTCCGGCTCACCTGCTCCACCGCGAGCGGCGACCAGCGCGCCGAGCGCCGGTACGCCACGTACGCGGGCGGCACCCGCCAGTTCGAGGGTTCCTTCCGCGTCACGAGCCTCGGCGGCACGCGCGTCAGCCTCAAGCAGACGTTCCACGAGTCCGCGGCGGGGCCGTTCTTCATGCTCGCGGTCGAGCGCGGCGGACGGCTGTACGCGGTGCACGGCGGGGCGACGGTCGCCACCGGCGCGACCGTCGGCACGACGGTGCGGGTGAACACCGTGCACGTGGTCGGCGGCGAGCACCGCACGTACGTCAACGGGTCGCTCCGGCACACCTACGCCAGTCCCGGCGGCAGCTTCTACGACAAGTTCGGCGCGTACCGCACCAACAGCGGCCAGGGGCCGGCGACGGTGGTGTGGAGCGGCGTCCGGTTCTGGCGCCGGTGAGGCGGTTCCTCGTGGCGCTGCTGCTCCTGGCCGGGTGCGGTCGGGAGCAGCAGCCGGCGTTGACGGCCGCGCTGACGGCCGCGCTGACCTCGCCCGTGGACGTGGAGTTGAGGTGGGAGCCGGAGGCCGGGGTCGAGGGGCAGGTCGTGGAGTACGCCAACGAGACCGGTGGGGCTTATGTGGCACTGGGGTTCGTGGGGCCGGGGGTGGGGATGTACGAACATCCCGATCTGATCCCGCGGACCTCGTTCCACTACCGGGTGCGGTCGTTCCGCGGACCGGCGTCGGAGGTCCTGGAGGTGGCCCTGCCGCCCGGTGACGAGGTGCCGGAGGCGGACGGGCACGAGTGGGCCGAACCGGTCACGGGCGCGAGCGGGGTGCGGCCGGTGCGGGACGGGGACGCCGCGCCCACCGGGTTCCGGGCCGAGGTGGAGCACGCCAACGGGGTGCTGTTCAGCTGGGTCGACCAGGCCGAGGGGGAGGAGGGGTACTTCCTGGAGGCCAAGCCCTCCGGGGCGGCGGACTTCGCCGTGGTCGCGCAGCTCGACCCGGACGTGAGGTCGTTCGGGTTGATCACGCTGCCCGCGGAGAAGAACGCCGCTTACCGGGTTCGGGCCTACTACAGCGGTGCGACGACGAACGTCGCCCGGGTGACGACCGGTGAGCCGCCCGGGTGACGACCGGTGGCGGGTGGGCCCTTAAGCCGGGACCTCCTGCTCCGAGGCCTCCTCCGCGAACTGCGTCCGGTGCAGCTCCTCGTAGCGGCCACCCGCGGCGAGCAGGTCCGCGTGCGTGCCGCGCTCCACCACCCGGCCGTCCTCCACCACCAGGATCAGGTCCGCCGCCCGGATCGTCGACAGCCGGTGCGCGATGACCACCGCCGTCCGGCCCGCCAGCGCCTCGCCCAGCGCGGCCTGCACCGCGGCCTCCGACGTGGAGTCCAGGTGCGCCGTGGCCTCGTCCAGGATCACCACGCGCGGCTTGGCCAGCAGCAGCCGGGCGATCGTCAACCGCTGCCGCTCGCCGCCGGACAGCCGGTAGCCGCGCTCACCGACCACCGTGTCCAGCCCGTCCGGCAACGACCCGACCAGGTCGGCCAGCCGCGCCCGCCGCAGCACCTCCCACAGCTCCTCCTCGGTCGCCGACGGCTGCGCCAGCAGGAGGTTCGACCTGATCGACTCGTGGAACAGGTGCCCGTCCTGCGTCACCATGCCCAGCACGTCGCGGACCGAGTCGGCGGTCAGGTCCCGGACATCCACACCGGACAGCCGCACCGCGCCCGAGTCCACGTCGTAGAGCCGGGGCAGCAGCGAGGCGATCGTGGACTTGCCCGCGCCCGACGAGCCGACCAGCGCCACCACCTGGCCCGGCTCCGCCCGGAAGCTGACGCCGTGCAGCACCTCCGCGCCGCCCCGCGTGTCCAGCACCGCGACCTCTTCCAGCGACGCCAGCGAGACCTTGTCGGCCGAGGGGTAGGCGAACCGGACGTCCTCGAACTCCACCGACACGGGGCCGTCGGGCACCTGCCGCGCGTCGGGCTTCTCGGTGATCAGCGGCTTCAGGTCGAGCACCTCGAACACCCGCTCGAAGCTCACCAGCGCGCTCATCACCTCGACCCGCGCGCTGGCGAGGGCGGTCAGCGGCGCGTACAGCCTGGTCAGCAGCAGGGCGAGCGCGACGACCGAGCCCGGGTCCAGCTCCCCGCGCAGCGCGTAGAACCCGCCCAGGCCGTAGACCAGGGCCAGCGCCAGCGCCGACACCAGCGTCAACGCGGTGAGGAACACCGTCTGCACCATCGCCGCGCGCACCCCGATGTCGCGCACCCGCCGGGCCCGCAGCTCGAACTCCCGCGACTCCTGGGAGGGCCGCCCGAACAGCTTCACCAGCGTCGCGCCCGGGGCCGAGAACCGCTCGGTCATCTGCGTGCTCATCGTCGCGTTGTGGTTGGCCGCCTCGCGCTCCAGCCGCGCCAGCCGGGAACCCATCCGCCGCGCGGGCACCACGAAGACCGGCAGCAGGAGCAGCGCGAGCAGGGTGATCTGCCACGACAGGCCGATCATCACGACCAGGGTCAGCACCAGCATGACCACGTTGCCCGCCACGCCCGCGAGCGTGTCGCTGAACGCCCGCTGCGCCCCGATCACGTCGTTGTTGAGCCGGCTCACCAGCGCACCGGTGCGGGTGCGGGTGAAGAAGGCGATGGGCATCCGCTGCACGTGGTCGAAGACGGTCGTGCGCAGGTCCAGGATCAGGTCCTCGCCGATGCGCGCGGACAACCACCTGGTCAACAGGCCCAGCGCCGCCTCGACCACCGCGATGCCGGCGATCACGCCGGCCAGGGCGAGGACCACCCGCGTGGTCGAGCCGTTGACGATCGCGTCCACGACCCGACCCGCCAGGACGGGCGTCAACACCGCCAGCACCGCCATGACCACGCTGAGCGCCAGGTACTGGAACAGCCGTGACCGGCGCGGCCGCGCGAAGGCCCAGATGCGGCGGAGCGTGGCGGCGGAGAAGGGCCGTTTGTCGTCTTGGGCGTTCGTGACGTGGTACAGCGACATCCAGGCGGTGGTTTCCATGTCCATGGGCGGAACGCTAGGACCTGGAGTTGAGTGGAGGTCAATGGGTTTTCGGCGGGACCGGGAATGGGGGGAGGGCGGGCGGCGTTGACGGTGGGAGGACCTTGAGCACTTGGGGAGGCACGACGTGGCGCTGGAACCGGAGGAGTTGTTCGAAGTCGACTCCGACGTCCCGGACCTGACCGGAGCGGTGCTGCTGCACCACTTCGACGGTTTCATGGACGCCGGCGCGGCTGGTTCGGTGCTGGTCGACCACCTGCTGGAGACGTACGAGCACCGGGTGGTCGCCCGGTTCGACGTCGACGGCCTGATCGACTACCGGGCCCGTCGGCCGACGATGACCTACGCCACCGACCGGTGGGAGGACTACGCCGAGCCCGAGCTGGTGGTCCGCCTGCTGCACGACGCGGTGGGCACGCCGTTCCTGGTGATGACCGGCCCGGAGCCGGACCGCAGGTGGGAGGCCGTGGTCGCCGGGATCCGGGCGCTGGTCGAGCGCTGGGGCGTGCGGCTCGCCATCAGCTTCCACGGCATCCCGATGGGGGTGCCCCACACCCGCAAGCTGTCCGTGATCTCGCACGCGACCAGGCCCGAGCTGGTGGTCGAGAAGTCGCCGTTCAACCGGGTGCAGGTGCCGGGGAACCTGTCGGCGCTGCTGGAGCTGCGCCTCGGGCAGGCCGGGCACGACGCGATGGGGTTCGCGGCTTACGTGCCGCACTACCTGTCCCAGAGCACCTACCCGGCGGCGGCGCTGGGGCTGCTGGAGTCCATCACGAGGGCGACGGGGCTGGCGTTGACGGCGGGGGCCGTGCAGGAGGCCTCGCGGCGGACGGACGCCGAGATCCGGCGGCAGGTGGCGGAGTCGGCCGAGATCGCGCAGGTCGTCGAGGCGTTGGAGCGCCAGTACGACGCGTTCGCGGAGGCGTCGGAGAACCTGCTGGTGTCGGGGGACGAGCCGTTGCCCAGCGCGGACGAGATCGGGGCCGAGTTCGAGCGGTTCCTGGCCGATCAGCAGCGGGACGTCTAGAGGTAGAGGTCTGCCAGGAGTTCGTAGGAGGTCCGCAGGGCTGAGCGGTCGTGGGTGCTGGTGGTGACGAGGACTTCGTCGGCGTCGGTGCGTTCGACCAGGGCGTCCAGGGCTTGGGCCACCTCGCTGGTGGTGCCGTGGACCTGGCCCTCCAGGGATTGTTCGAACAGGGTGCGTTCGCGGGTGGTCATGGGGGTGGCCAGGATTTCCTCCGGGGTGGTCAGCGGCGGGAATTCACCCCTGGTCCGGGCATGGGTCATGGCCCAGGCTTCCGGGATGAGGAGTTCTCGTGCGTCGGCTGTCGTCCCCGCCACGGCGACGGTGGTGGAGACGATCGTGTAAGGGGTTCGAGCCCAGGGGGAGGGGCGGAATTCCCGGCGGTAGGCGTTGATCGAGTCGATCAGCGCCTTTTCGCCGTTGAAGGCGCCGATGACCAGGGGCAGGCCGTGGGCGGCGGCCGTTCGCGCGCTGGCGCCGGTGGCCAGGACGAAGGGGTGCGGGCGGAGGCCGGGGGCCGGGTAGGCGCGCACCGGGTTGTCCTCGGTGAAGTAGCCGAGGAGTTCGGTCAGCTTCGGTTCGAAGGTGTCGGCGTCTTCCTTCGGGTGGCCCAGGGCTGCGCGGACCGCGTTGGTGAAGCCGACCGATTTGCCCAGGCCCATGTCGATGCGGTCGGGGAAGAGGGATTCCAGGACGCCGAATTGCTCGGCGACGGTGATGGGTTGGTGGTTCGGCAGCATCACGCCGCCGGTGCCCACGCGGATGGTCCTGGTGGCCGCGGCGGTGGCTGCGGCCAGGACGGCGGGGGCGGAGCCCGCCACGCCGGGGACGCCGTGGTGCTCGGAGACCCAGAAGCGGTGGTAGCCGAGGGATTCGACGTGCTGGGCGAAGGTCGTGGTGTCGCGCAGTGCTTCGGCGTGGGTGTGACCGGAGCGGGTGCGGGAGCGGTCTAGCACCGAGAGCCTCACGTCGGGGTCAACGCGCGGGGCGGGGTGGGGATTCCGCCCGGGGTCCACCACCGGCCTCAGGGGCGCGGCAACATGCCCACGAGCGACGTGACGATCGCGAGCCGCAGGGCTGCCCGCAGTTCGATGCGGTGGACCGCCAACGCCGGCTCGGACTCGTAGACGGCGAGCAGGCTCGGCGGCGGCGAGGTGTAGGCGGACAGCGCGCCGGCCACCAGCAGGACGGTCAGGCAGAGCTGCTCGGCCTGGTCGCCGACCTCGGGCAGGTGCCGCCGGACGAGGCCGGCCATCACCGCGAGGTTGCCCAGCGAGGCGTGCTTGTGCCGGCGGACCGCCTCGACCGAGACGTTGTGCTCCAGCACCCCGCCCTGCGCGCCGTAGAGGTCGCAGAGCGCCGTCCGGGCGGCGAGCGACCGGCTGAGCACGTCGGCCGCCTGTTCGGCCCGCTCCACCGCGGGCCGGTCCGGGTCGACGGCGGGGGCCAGCTCCTGCTCCAGTTCGGCCAGCCAGGTCGCCGTCCGGTCGTCCATCAGGTCGAGCAGCACCGCCTCGCGGGACTCGAAGTAGCGCAGCACCGCCGTCTTGGCCAGGCCGACCCGCCGGCTCAGCTCGTTCAGGGTCACCTCGGCCACCGGCATCTCGTCGAGCATCGCCGAGGTCGTCTCCAGGATCGCCCGGCGCCGGAGCTCGCGCTGCTCCTCGGTGCGTGCCCGCTGGAACGTCATGACGTCAACCCTAGCTTGTGTACCGCCGGTACCTTGACAGCGTACCGGCGGTACATTAACGTTCCGATCGTAAGTTACCGGCGGTACATTAGGAGTCCGTGATGAAGTGGACCGAGCAGCAGATCCCGCGCCAGGACGGCCGGGTGGCCGTGATCACCGGCGCCAACACCGGGTTGGGCTTCGAGACCGCCCGGCGGCTCGCCGAGCGCGGTGCGGCGGTCGTGCTGGCCGTGCGCGACACGGAGAAGGGGGAGCTGGCCGCCGCCCGGATCAACGGCGACGTCTCCGTGCGGGAACTGGACCTGACCTCGCTGGAATCGGTGCGCGCCGCCGCGGCCGGCCTGCGCGCCACCCACCCGCGGATCGACCTGCTGATCAACAACGCCGGCGTGATGTACACCCCTAAGCAGACCACTCGCGACGGGTTCGAGATGCAGTTCGGCACCAACCACCTGGGCCACTTCGCGCTCACCGGGCTGCTGCTCGACCTGATGCTGCCCGTGCCCGGCTCCCGGGTGGTCACGGTCAGCAGCACCGGTCACCGCATCCGCGCCGCCATCCACTTCGATGATTTGCAGTGGGAGCGTTCTTATGGCCGGGCCGCCGCTTACGGTCAGTCGAAGCTCGCCAATTTGATGTTCACGTATGAGTTGCAGCGTCGGCTTGCCGGGCAGGGCAACACCGTTGCGGTGGCGGCGCATCCCGGCATCTCCAACACCGAGCTGGCCCGCAACACCCCGGCGGTTGCCCGTCGGCTGATCACCTGGCTCGCCCCGGTGATCAGCCAGCCGGCGACGGCGGGTGCGCTGCCGATCCTGCGGGCCGCCACCGACCCGTCCGTTCTCGGCGGGCAGTACTACGGGCCTGACGGCTTGGCTGAGCGGCGCGGTTACCCGAGGGTGGTCGCCTCCAGCCCCGACTCCTACGACCTGACCGTGCAGCAACGCCTCTGGGCCGTTTCGGAAGACCTCACCGGTGTGCGCTTCCCGGTTGGTCGGGTGGCCGCTGCGGCGTGAGGTGTCGGGGAACGGAAAGATAAGAGCGGAAAGCTTCAAGAGCGGAAAAGCTTGAGAGCGGTCCCTCGCCGCTGGGCAGGCCTCCGGGGGGAAGTGCGTGGGCTCGTGGTTTCCCCGTATGGCCTGCCTGAGGCAACCACACTCGTCAAGGGCCCCGCGAAGAGCGTGCGGGACCCTTGACAAGCGCGGCAGGGCTGCGCCCGGGCCATACGGGGAAACCACGAGCTGGGTCCCTGTTCGTGCTGGCGCGGGCGGTGGGGTTTAGGCGAAGCGCCACTTCTGGTTGGCGGTGCCCAGGCACGTCCAGAGGTGGAGCCTGGTGCCGTTGGCGGAGCTGTTGTTCTGCGCGTCCAGGCACTTGTTCGCCTGGATGTTCACGATGTCGTTGGCGCCGCTGACGGCCCAGCGCTGGGCTCCGGAGCCGTTGCAGTCCCAGAGTTGGACGAGGGTGCCGTCGGCGGTGCCGCCGGAGGCCGCGTCCAGGCACTTGCCCAGGGCGCGGATCGTGTCGCCCTGGCGGGTCCACTGCTGGGCGGTGGTGCCGTTGCAGTCGTAGAGCTGGACCGCGGTGCCGTTGGCGGGGTTGGCGCCGGCCACGTCGACGCACTTGCCGCCGATGCCGGTGATGCGGTTGCCGACCGGCTGGTTGCCGTCGGTGGTGGAGACTCGGACGTAGTCGATCACGAACTGCTGCGGGAACGTGGTGCTCGCGTCCGGGTAGCCCGGCCACTCGCCGCCCACCGCGAGGTTCAGGATGACGAAGAACGGCTTGTTGAACACCCACTGGTTGCCGTTGAGGTCGGCCGGGGTGCGGCGCTGGTAGACGTTGCCGTCCACGGACCAGGCGATGCTGTTCGGCGACCACTCGATGGCGAAGGTGTGGAAGCCGTCGGCGAAGTTCGGGCCGTTGAACGGGGCGCCGATGCCGCCCGCGCCCGAGTAGCCGGGGCCGTGGAGGGTGCCGTACACCGTGTCCAGGTCGTGGCCCAGGAACTCCATGATGTCGATCTCACCGCTGTTGGGCCACGGGTTGCCCGAGTTGATGTCCTGGCCGAGCATCCAGAACGCGGGCCAGATGCCCTTGCCGCGCGGCATCTTCATGCGCGCCTCCACCTTGCCGTAGGTGGTGGTGAACTTGCCGGCGGTGTTGATGCGGGCGGAGGTGTACTGGCAGCGCCCGTACCAGCAGTTCCAGTTGCCCGGGTTCTCCTTGCGGGCGGTGATGACCAGGTTGCCCTGGCCGTCCATCGCCGCGTTGCTCGCGGAGTCCGTGTACCACTGGTGCTCGCGGTTGTTGCCGTTGTTGTTGCCCGTCTCCGTGTTCCACTTCGAGCCGTCGACCCGGGTTCCCGCGGGGCCGTTGAACTCGTCGGACCAGGTGACGGCCATGGTGCCCGGGGCGGCGGCGGCAGGGGAGGGGGCTGCCACGACGCCCTGGGGCACGGCGAAAGCGCTCAGGGCGAGCGCGAACGCACTCACCACCACTCGTGTCCTCATCGACACTCCTCTCACTTTGGCGGCGGCCAGGGCAGAACTTACTGCATGACCTTTAATCAAGTCACGATGAAAGTGGAGGGCTTTACTGTCTGGTCAAGCCGGGACACCCACCGGCACGACGAGGAGGTCGACACCCGATGGCCATTCTGCGCAGCTACGTGTCCGGTCGTTGGCACACGCCCCGGAGCGGGGGAGCGCCCCTGCACGACGCGGTGACCGGCGAGGAGATCGCCCGGATCTCGTCGGACGGCGTCGACATGGCGGCGGCGCTGGACCACGGCAGGCGCGTCGGCGGGCCCGCGCTGCGCGAGCTGACCTTCCACCAGCGGGGCGCCCTGCTCAAGGCCCTGGCCTCGTACCTGATGGAGCACCGGGACGAGCTGTACGCCCTGTCGGCCCGCTCGGGCGCGACGCGGACGGACTCGCTGATCGACGTCGACGGCGGCATCGGGGTGCTGTTCGGCTACGCGGGCAAGGCCAAGCGGGAGCTGCCCAACGACCGGGTGTACGTGGACGGCGCGGTCGAGCCGCTGGGTCGGGGCGGCACGTTCGTCGGTCGCCACGTCGCCACCCCGTTGCGGGGGGTGGCGGTGCAGATCAACGCCTTCAACTTCCCCGTGTGGGGCCCGCTGGAGAAGTTCGCGCCCGCGTTCATCGCCGGGGTGCCCTCGCTGGTGAAGCCCGCCTCGCAGACCGCCTACCTCACCGAGAAGCTGGTCGAGCTGGTGGTGGCCTCCGGCCTGCTGCCGGAGGGCTCGTTGCAGCTGGTCTCGGGCAGCGCGGGCGACCTGCTCGACCACCTGACCGCGCAGGACCTGGTCGGGTTCACCGGGTCGGCGTCGACCGCCCAGCTGCTGCGCACCCACCCGGCCGTGATCCGCAACAGCGTGCGGTTCAACGCGGAGGCCGACTCGCTGAACTGCTCGATCCTCGGGCCCGACGCGGTCGAGGGCACGCCCGAGTTCGACCTGTTCGTCAAGCAGCTGGTCACCGAGATGACGGTGAAGGCCGGGCAGAAGTGCACGGCCATCCGGCGCGCCCTGGTGCCCGGGGGGTTGATGGGCGCGGTCGCCGAGGCCGCCGGCGCCCGGCTGGAGAAGGTCGTGATCGGCAACCCCGCCGACGAGAGCGTGCGGATGGGCGCGCTGGCCGGGCTGGAGCAGCGGGAAGAGGTGCGGCGGTCGCTGAAGGCGCTGCTGGAGGCCGGTGAGGTCGTGCACGGGTCGCTCGACCGCGTGGACGTCGTCGGCGCGGACGCCGAGCGCGGCGCGTTCCTGTCGCCGGTGCTGCTCAAGGCCGACCCGGACCACGCCGAGCCGCACCAGGTCGAGGCGTTCGGGCCGGTGTCGACGCTGCTGCCCTACCGGGACGCGGCGCACGCGGTGGAGCTGGCGGCGCGGGGCGCGGGCAGCCTGGTCGGGTCCGTCGTCTCCTACGACGTGGACTTCGTGCGGGAGGTGGTGCTGGGCGTGGCGCCCTGGCACGGTCGCCTGCTGGTGCTCGACCGCGACGACGCGAAGGAGTCCACGGGGCACGGGTCGCCCCTGCCCTCCCTGGTCCACGGCGGGCCGGGGCGCGCGGGCGGCGGCGAGGAGATGGGCGGTGTGCGCGGCGTGCTGCACCACATGCAGCGCACCGCCGTGCAGGCCAGCCCCCGGGTGCTGAGCGCGGTCACCAACCAGTGGGTCACGGGCGCGCCGCGCGTCGAGTCGGACGTGCACCCGTTCCGCAAGACGTTGCGCGAGTTGAGGATCGGCGACTCCGTGGTGGCCGGGCCGCGCGCGGTGACCATGGCGGACGTCGAGCACTTCGCCGAGTTCACCGGCGACACGTTCTACGCGCACCTGGACGAGGAGGCCGCGGCGGCGAACCCGTTCTTCGGCGGCCGGGTCGCGCACGGCTACCTGGTCGTGTCGTTCGCGGCGGGCCTGTTCGTCTCGCCCGAGCCGGGGCCCGTGCTGGCCAACTACGGCCTGGAGAACCTGCGGTTCCTCACGCCGACGTTCCCGGGCGACGAGCTGACCGTGACGCTGACCGCCAAGCAGATCACGCCGCGCGAGGACCAGGACCACGGCGAGGTCCGCTGGGACGCCGACGTCGTCAACCAGAAGGGCGAGTCGGTCGCCAAGTACGACGTGCTCACCCTCGTCGCCAAGCAGTAGGCGGGAACAACCGGCGGGGCCGGCGGAGTTGGTCGAGAGGAAGATCATTCCCGACGAGCTAGGAGCACCTGAGTTGGCTGAGACCACCACCATCGGTGGCGACCTGACCGTCAACCGCCTGGGTTTCGGCGCCATGCGGTTAACCGGTGACGGGATCTGGGGCCACCCGGCGGACCGCGACAACGCGATCGCCGTGCTGCGCCGCGCCGTCGAGCTCGGCGTCAACTTCATCGACACCGCGGACTCCTACGGTCCGCACGTCAACGAGGAGCTGATCCGGAAGGCGCTGCACCCGTACGCGGACGGCCTGGTCGTCGCGACCAAGGGCGGCCTGCTGCGGACCGGCCCCGACCAGTGGGTGAGCCTGGGCAGGCCCGCCTACCTGCGGCAGGCCGTGGAGACCAGCCTGGTCCGGCTGGGCGTCGAGCGCATCGACCTCTACCAGCTGCACCGCGTCGACCCCGACGTGCCGCTGGAGGACCAGGTCGGCGTGCTGGGCGAGCTGCGCGACGAGGGCAAGATCCGGCACATCGGCCTGTCCGAGGTGGACGTCGACCAGGTCCGGGCCGCGCAGGCCGTCGCGCCGATCGTCAGCGTGCAGAACCTGTACAACCTGGCGAACCGCGGCCACGAGGCCGTGCTGGACCACTGCACGGCCGAGGGGATCACCTTCATCCCGTGGTTCCCGGTGGCGACCGGCGAGCTGGCCCGCCCCGGCGGCGTGCTCGACTCGGCCGCCCGGGAGTACGGCGCCACGCCCGCCCAGCTCGCGCTGGCGTGGCTGCTGCGCCGGTCGCCGGTCGTGCTGCCGATCCCCGGCACGTCGTCGATCGCGCACCTGGAGGAGAACACCGAGGCGGCGGGGATCGAGCTGTCGCCCGAGGCGTTCGACAAGCTGTCCGCCCTGGCCTAGGCCAGGTTGGGCAGGCGCCGCGCGACCTTGCGCCGCAGCTTGGCCGGCAGGTCGTCGCCCGCCGCCAGGAGGGTGGGCAGCAGGTCGGGTTCGGACAGGATCGCGCGGAACGCGTGCGAGATGGTGACGTCGTGGTCGGGCCGGTGCTCGACCACGACGTCATCACCCGCCGTGACCATGCCGGGTTCCAGCACCCGCAGGTACGCCCCGGGCAGCGCCCGCCGGGTGAAGGTCCTCACCCAGCCCCGCCGCTCCATCACGGCCGCGAACGTCCGGCACGGCACGCGCGGGTAGGTCACCTGGAGCAGCGCCCCGCCGATCCGCCAGCGCTCGCCCAACCGCGCGCCGGACACGTCCAGGCCCACCGTGGTCAGGTTCTCCCCGAAGGAGCCCGACCGCACCTCGCGGCCCAGCTCGACCTGCCAGTCGTCCAGGTCCTCCCGCGCGTAGGCGTACACCGCCTGGTCGTCGCCGCCGTGGTGGCGCAGGTCCGAGATGTCGTCCCCGACCACGCCGCTGCCGCCCACGCCGCGGGGACCCGGCGCGCGGACCTCCACGGGGGTGGCGACGGGGCGCTTGTCGATCCCGGTGTGTCCGACGACCGAGTGGTCGGTCGCGACGCGGGAACCGACGTTGACGGAGAGCACGTGGGGCATGGCGCTGACCGTAGCCGAGGCACTTTCCGGGTTCGCGCCCCTCACCCGGGGCGCGTGGGGGAGGATGGCGGGGTCACACCAGTCCCGGGGAGGACCATGCGCAGGGCCGTTGTCGCGTTCGTGCTGGCCGCGGTGCTGTCGGGGTGCTCGGCGCGGACCGGCCTGCCGGAACCGGCGCTGGGCCCGGTCCTGGACGACAGCGCCTCGCTGGTCGCCCTGGTCGGCGCCCGCGCCGCGGAGCAGGGCACGGTGCGGTTCGACGCGGAGACCACCGTGTCCGGGCTGAACGTGGCGCTGAGCGGCGACCTGGTGCGCGCCCGCGAGGGGCGGCTGGTGTCGCTGACGGACTCGATGACCGACGTCGTCGTGCTGGCCGACGAGGGGTGGTCGCGCACGCCCGGCGGCGCCTGGACCAGGCACGAGCCCGCCGAGCGGGCGCCCGTGCGGGCGTCCGCCACGGTGGCCGGCCTGCCCGACGAGGTCGACCCGGCCGCGGTGGTGCGGTCACTGGCGGGCGGCCTGGTCGTGTCGACGGGCGACGAGGAGGTGGACGGCGTGCCGACGCGCCGCTACACCATGCTCGTCGACCTGCGGCGGCAGGCGGACCGGGCGATCGACGCCACCCGGCGCGCGCAGCTGGTGGCGGCCTACGAGTCGGGCTTCACCGCGACGGCGACCGTGTGGGTGGGGCCCGGCGACCTGCCGGTGCGGGTGGAGCAGGTGATGAAGACGCTCGACGAGAACGTCTTCCAGCGCACCCTGCACCGGTTCACCGACTGGAACGCGGACCTGCGGGTGAGCGCGCCCAACCCGTAGGGCGGCCCCTCAGCGGAACCGCTTCGCCCGCTCGACCTCCGTCGTCAGCGCGGGAGGCCCGTCGACCCCGCCGCCGGCCACCCCGCCCGCGGCGACCCGGTCCAGCGTCGCCAGCCCGACCTCGGTCACCCGGCCGAACACGGTGTAGTTGGGCCGCAGCACCGAGTCCGAGGTCACCAGGAAGAACTGGCTGCCGTTCGTGTCCGGGCCCGCGTTCGCCATGGCCAGCGTGCCGCGCGGGTAGGTCCGCCGCTCGCCCGTCGGGTCGTTCGGCGCGGGCGGCAGCGAGGTGGGCAGCTCGTCGCGGTACCGGTAGCCCGGACCGCCCTCGCCGGTGCCCGACGGGTCGCCGCACTGCAACACCGCCAGCGTCGGGTACGCCGTCAACCGGTGGCACGTGGTCACGTCGTAGAAGTCCTCGCGCACCAGGTGCAGGAAGCTCTGCACCGTGCAGGGCGCCTGCGCGCGGTCCAGCACCACCGGCACCGGGCCCCGGTTCGTCTTCAGCAGCACGCCCGGGTGACCGCGGTCCGGCGTGCGCCGCGGGTCGGGCGGCAGGGGCACCGGGCGGGCGGCGGGCTCGTCCGGCGTCTTCGCGTAGCCGCACGGCCCGCGCGTCACGTCCGGCGACGACGACGCCCGGGCGGCCCCGCCACCGATCACCATGGTCAACGCCACCACCAGGAGGATTCTCACCACGCCAGGTGTAGCGGACCCGCACCGGCGCGACTAGGGCCGGACGGCGGGTCCCAGCGCCGCCGCGAGCACGCTCAGCGCCTCCCGGTCGGCCCGGCCGGTCTTGGTGATCAGGCTCGCCACGTGCTTCTCCACCGTGCGCGGCGAGATGTGCAGCCTGGTCGCGATCGCCTTGTTGCCCAACCGGCCCGCCAGCAGTCGGAACACCTCGAACTCGCGCACCGTCACGCCCAGTTCCCGCAGCTCCCGGGGCACCTGGTCCGACCCCGTCCGCCGCTGCGGCACGGTGGCGCCCGCCTGCCGCAGCAGCGCGCGGCACGCGCCGGCCACCGCCGCCTGCCCGGCCTGGTGGAAGTGCTCCTCGGTCGGGCGCAGCCACGCCACCGGCTCGCCCCAGCCGTCCGCCACGGCCGCCTCCGCCACCAGCCTCAGGCCCAGGTGGCGGGCCAGCGGGTAGATCGACGCCGCGTCCCGGGCCGCCCGCACCGCCTGCGCGGCCTCGGCCTCCAGGCCCGCCCGCCCGGCCAGCACCGCCAGCGCGAACTGCCCGAACACCCGGTTCCAGCGCATCCCGGCCGCCGCGGGCCGCGTCGCCGCGCGGTAGTCGTCCAGGTCGATCCGCCCGGCCAGCGCGTCCAGCAGCAGTTGGAGCCCGTGCCGACCGGACAGGTGGTAGACGGTCGGCGTCTCCTCCTCGTGGGCCAGCGCCCGCGCCAGGTCCCGCTCGGCCGCCGCGCGGTCCTCCTCCAGCAGCGCGCAGAACGCCCGCGCCAGGCCGTAGCACAGCGGCCGCTCCTGCGACCCGACCCCGCCGACCTCGTCGAACGCCTCGATCGCGGCGTCCATCTCGGCCCGCCTGCCCTGGTGCGCGGCCGCGGTGGCCTGCGCCATCAGCGCGTAGAGGGTCAGGTTCTTCAGCTGCAACCGCCTGGTGTCCGCGGCGGCCCGCGCCAGCCCGTCCGCCGCGGCCGAGTAATGCCCGCGCAGCACGGTGTCCAGCCCGAGGATGCACTCCGCGCTGTAGGCCAGGCTGATCGCGCCGACCCGCAGCGCCTCCTCGCGCACCTCGACCAGCCCGGTCGCCGACCCGTCCGCCAGCCAGTCCAGGCCCGCCTGCCGGAGCAGCGCCCACACCCGCTGGATGATCAGCCCGTGCTCCTCGGCCAGCTCCCGCGCCCGGTCGAAGCACTCGGTCGCCTGGTCCAGGTCGCGGTCCCGCGCCAGGACGCCCAGCAGCTGCCACGTCTCGCAGCCCACCTCGGGCAGCGGCACGCGCTTGGCCGCGTCGGCCGCCCGCCGGGCGAGGAACTCGGCCGTCGCGATCCGGTCCGGCTCCTCCGAGTGCATCGTCATCAGGGCCGCCACCGCGTCGAGCCGCGCCAGGTGCTCGTCGTCGGCGTCCGGGCCGAGCAGGGCGCGCGCCGTCTCCACCTGCACCGCGCTCTCGGTCCACCGGCCCGCGGTGTTGGCGACCTGGGCGAGCTTGGTGTGCAGCTCGGCCCGCCGCACCCGCGACAGCCCGGCCGCGCTCAGCTCGGCCAGCGCGTCCACCAGCGCGAACGCCCGCTCGAACCGGCCCGCCTCGCCGAGCGCGGGCAGCAGCGAGTCCAGCACGTCGGCCCGGATCTCCACGTCCACCCGGCTGGCGAGCAGCCGGTGCGCGTGGTCCAGCAGCCGCACCGCCGACCCGGCCGCGCCGTCGGCCAGCGCCCGCCGACCGGCCTCGGCGAGCAGGACGCCCGCCTCCGCGTGCTGCCCCGCGTCCAACCGCAGCGACGCCACCAGCGCGCACCACTCGCCGGGCAGGCCGGGGCGCAGCTCCTCCACGGCGTCCGCGGTGCGGCGGCTCAGCTCGGCCCGGTGCGCCGGCGGCAGCTGCGCCAGCAGCGCCTCGGCGGTCAGGGGGTGCCGGAACGCGTACCAGTCGGGCACCGGCTCGTCCGGCGTCACCAGCTGCGCGGCCACGCCCGCGTGCAGGTGGGACAGCACGCCGCGGTCGTCCATGCCGGTCACCCGGCGCAGCACGGACAGCGGGAACCGGTGCCCCAGCACCGCGGCCGCCGACAGCAGTTCCCGCCCCTGCGGGCCGAGCCGGTCGGTGCGGTGCGCGATGGCCCGCACCAGCGCCGTCGGCACGTCGATGCGCAGGTCGCCCAGCACCTGCCACCCGGCCGGGCCGGACACCAGCTGACCGCTGTTGACCAGGCCGTGGAGGATCTCCTCGACCACGAACGGGTTGCCCGCGCTGTCCGCCCACAGCCGTTCGACGACCTCGTCGGGCACCTCGTGGTCGGGCACCTCCAGGCACAGGGCGGCGACCCGGCGCACGTGCGGCTCGGTCAACCGGCGCAGCTCCAGCAGCGCGCCCGCCTCCCGCTGCGCGGCCAGGCGGATGACGTCCAGCGTCGGCCCCGGGTCCGCCCGCGCGGTCACCAGCAGCGCGGCGGGCACCTGGTCGAGGTTGTCCACCAGGTAGTCGACGACCGCCAGCGTCTCCGCGTCGGCGTCGTGCAGGTCCTCCAGCACCACCAGGCACGGCCGGTCCCGGCCGATCAGGGCCAGCAACCGCAGCACCGCCTCGGCGAGCACCACCACGGAGTGCGCCTGCCGCTGCTCCCCGACGCCCCACTCGGGCGCCAGCGAGCCGAGCACACCCTGGTAGGGGCCCAGTTCTCGCAGGTCAGGGGCGTCTCCCGCGCGCAGCAGCGACATCAGCGCCTCGGTCAGCGGCCGGAACGGCACGCTCGGGCCGATGGTGCTGCCGCGACCGCGCAGCACCCGCATCCCCCGGTCGAACGCGGCGCCGGCGGCGAAGCGCGCCAACCGGGTCTTGCCGATGCCCGGCTCCCCGATGAGGAACACGGCGCCGCCGTGCCGGGCGCCGGCGTCGGCCAGCACCCGTTCGAGCACGAGCAGTTCCTCGTCGCGCCCGACGACGACCGGCGCGCGGGTGTGCATGGGGCGAACCTTAGCCAAGCCGAACTACCGCACGCCAAACTGCCCGCACCCCCAGTGTGGGCGGGCAGTTCGGCGCTCTCGCGCTACCCGTGGATGATGGGTGCGCTCACGGTTCCGCCGCTGACGGCGCTCGCGGTGACGACCGCGTAGGCGCCGACGGCGAGGGCCATGCCGGCCAGGGCGCGGGCGCGGCCGCCGACCCGGCTCCGGTGGGACAGGGACAGGTCACCGGCGGGGTGGTCGCCGTCCTGGGTCTCGTCCCAGGTGGTGACCTCGTCGTGGCCGGCGTTGCTCATCGGGTGTTCTCCTCGTGTGGGTTGCGGTGGTGCGGGGTGTCGAGCAGGAGCACCGAGGGCACCCGCTCGGGGAAACCGAGGCGGAGCAGGCCGTACCCGATGCCGGAGAGCCCGGTGAGCAGCCCGGCCGACGGCACGCCGCCGGGGGTGCCGCAGCGCGCCCCGTACTGGTCCAGCGCGCCGAGGACCAGACCGGCGCGCCTGGTCCGCATGGCCTCGGCCAGCGAGTGCCCGCGTTCGGCCAGCACGGTCAGGGACTCGACCACGCCCAGCTCGCCGTGGCACAGGCTCAGGTCTCGCAAGGGGTCGTGCACCGCCAGGGCGTTCAGGCACCGGTCGAGGTGCAGGGTGTGGGTGTCGACCGGCTGGTCGGGGTGCGCGGCGTGCGCCAGCACGGCTCCGGCCAGGCCGGAGCACCAGCTGTGGTCGGCCTCGGCCACGTCGAGCAGCCGCTGCTTGAGCGCCTGGTCGGCACGCAGGTTCGCCCGGCCCGCCACACCGTACCGCTGGTCGCGGCTGACCCGCGAGTAGCGCAGCAGCGCCCAGCCGACGCCCGCCCGGCCGCGGGCGACGCCGTCGCCGCCCGGCGTGGCGGTGAGCAGCCGGTCGGCGTAGGCGCGGGCCAGCGCGCCGGCGGCGGGCAACCCGCTCTCGGCCCGCACCGCCAGCATCGCGGCCAGGCCGCCCGCCCAGCCCTCGACCAGGTTGGCGGGGTCCTCGCCGACCGCCTCGACCTTCGCGGTCACGTCCAGCGCGGTGCGCAGCCAGCCGGTGATCTCCGCGTCGTCCAGCAGGTTCGCCAGCCGGGCCAGGGCGTAGCAGATGCCGCCGAGGCCGTGGAACGCGCCGCTGCCCACGGTGACCGCCAGCTCGTCGTCCCGGGCGAACGCGTCGAGCAGCGCGGGCACCGGCGCGAGCGCCTCGCGGGCGAACTCCAGGTAGCGCTCGGCGCCGGTGAGCCGACCCAGCTGCGCCAGGAACAGCGCGACGCCGGTGTAGCCGTTGGACAGCCCGGCGCCCATCGCGGACACCGCCCAGTGCCGGTCGTCGACCAGCTCCAGGCCCACCCAGTTGACCCGGCCCGCCGACGTGGCCGCGTGCGCCAGCACCTCGTCGGCCACCCCGCACGCGGCCACCAGCAGCCGCTGCGGGTCCGGCACGCCCGGCTCCAGCGGCGCGGGCAGCGCCTGCCCGGTGCGGTGCTCCACCGGGTGCGGCCTGCTCGCCAGCGCGGCGGAGATCAGCCACTGCTGGTAGTGCTTGTCGACCTCGTCCAGGGCCAGGACCTTGGCCACGACCGCGTCCAGGCCGGACACCGGCAGCAGGCCGGGCAGCCGCTCGCCGTCCGCGGTCCACGCGTCCCGGCTGCTCGGCTGGGTGGTGAACAGCGGCACGTCGCCCGCCCACAGGTCGGTCAGCTCGTGCGGCACGAGGGACCGCAGCACGTCCGAGTCGCCGGAGTCGTCCCACAGCAGCCGCAGCACGTCCTCGCGGTCGCCCGCGCCGCGCAGCGCGTCCGGGTGGGTCGACTCGTCGAGCAGCGTCGCGTACAGGCTGGTCATCCTGGGCACGAACCGCACCGGCAGGTCCGCGAAGCGCCCCAGCGAGCCCAGCAGCTCGTCGCGGTGGTCGCAGAGCACGTCGTAGCCGACCCGGAACCCGGCCAGCAGCGCGCCCAGGTAGTCGGAGGGCTCGGCCTCCACGCCGTCGAGCACGGGCCGGTTGTGCGCGGGCGCCAGGGGCGCCGGCCTGCGCACCAGCCGCATCCGGTCGGTCCCGGCGTGCAGCCACGCCGCGCCGTCGACGGGGAAGCCGCGGTCGCCGCCGACGCCGCCCACGTCCAGCGCGCCGTGCTCGCCCAGCAGCACGAGCGGCAGCACGGCGGTGCGGTGCACGGACCGGGCCAGGGCGCGCACCGCCGGGTCCGCCGGGACGCCCGTCTCGGGGTGGAACAGCGTCTCCACGTCCACCAGCACCGGCTGGTCGCCCGCCGCGATCAGGTTCTCGTAGTGCATGTCGGTGCTGTCGACGACGTACAGCAGCGCGGTCAGCGCGCCCAGCCGGTGGTAGAACCGGCTCACGGCGGCGACGTCGGCGCACGGCTCGTGCTCGACGAACTCCAGCCAGCCGTGCCCGGACCGCGCCACCACCCGCGGCAGCCGCAGGCCCACCCGGGCGTGCCCGTCGAACCACGCCAGCAGGCCGGCGAACTCCCGGTGCAGCGCCACCGACCGCGGCTTGTAGACGACCCGGCGCCCGTCGGCGAACGTCAGCACGGCCACCGACCGGCCCCGCGCGTGCAGGTCGCCCCGGCCGGTCTCCACGTGCGCGACCGGGCCCGGGTCGCGGCCGTCCAGCAGCGTGCGCACGATCTCGCGGCGGTCGTCGGCGAACCGGTTCAGCAGCTCGGAGTGCGCCTCGACCGCGTGCAGGCAGGCCTGGCCGAGCAGCCGCGCGAGCACCGGGTACTTGGCGAACAGGGCGGACAGGTCCACCTTGCCGACGAAGTCGGTGAACCTGGCCTCCGGCGTGTCGCCGACGAGCCGGCCGGCGAGCCGTTCCAGGTTCAGCTCCAGCACCAGGGTGCGGGCGGCGAGCCGGGCGAGCCTGCCGCCCAGCGCCCGGGCGAAGTCGGCGCCCAGCCGCCGGTCGCGCTCCAGCGCCGCGCGCACCAGGGGGCGCAGGGCGAACGCGAACGCCTCGTCCCAGCTGCCGCCGGCGAAGTCTGCACGGGCCGCGGTCGCGGTGGCGCGTTCCACGAACGCGGCCCATGAGGGCCGCCCGCGAGGGGCGACCGGTTCGTGGGGGTTCTCGCGCACGCCGCTGTGCCACCAGGTGGCGGGGGACCGGTCTACGGCGGACGCGAACACGCTGCTCAAGGTGACACGCGCCGAACCGCCCGCACATGGGGGCCCCGCCCCCAGATTTGCGGATCCCTCACGACCAAACCGCACATGTGCGGTTAGGAGCAGTTCTCCGCGTGCTCGGCGGCGTCCTTGTACCCGTCGGGGAGCGAGACGACGCCCATCTTCTGCACGGCGTCGTTCATCACCGTCACGGCCTCGGTCATGTCCTGGATGGCGGACGAGTAGACCTCGACGGACAGCTCGGGCGCGCCGTCCACGGTCGACTTCGCCTTGGCGAACTTGTCGCGCGCCCGCCCCAGCGGTTCGACGACGACCTCGACCGCGGCGTCGGCGGCGGGCTCCGGCGCGGGGGTCAGCTCACCGAGGTCGTGCAGCACGACGTCCAGCACGTCGACCACCCGACCGAGCGATTCGCTGACGGACTTCTTCGCCTGCGCCGGGTCGCCCTCCGGCGGCTGGAACTGCACGCCACCCGAGGCGACCATGTACTCGGCGACGGCGCAGAAGTTGTTCACCCAGCGCACGACACCGGCGTCCGGCGCCGAGGGCGCTTCACCCGGCACCGCCTTGCCCGCCACCGGCGTGCCACAACCCGCCAGGCCGAACACCGCCAAGGCCACCACCCACCGCTTCACAGTGGAGTTCTACCCCAGCGCGCCCCCGTGCCGCCGCAGAACCGCCGGTCTCGCAAACGAACGCAAACCACCGCAAGCCAAGCGTAAATCCTGCCCTATAGTTGCTACATGACGCAACGTCGATTGGCAGAAGTGGCCGCGAAGGTCGGCGTGAGCGAGGCGACGGTCAGCCGCGTGCTCAACGGCAAGCCCGGCGTCTCCGACGCCACGAGGTCGGCCGTGCTCACCGCGCTGGACGTGCTGGGCTACGAGCGCCCCACCCAGCTGCGCGGCGAACGGGCCCGCCTGGTGGGCCTGGTCCTCCCGGAACTCCAGAACCCGATCTTCCCCGCCTTCGCCGACGTGGTGGGCAACGCCCTCGCGCAACGCGGCTTCACCCCCGTCCTCTGCACCAGGACGGCAGGCGGCGTCTCCGAGGCGGACTACCTCGAACTGCTCTTCGAACAACACGTCTCCGGCGTCGTCTTCGCAGGTGGCCAGTACGCCCAGGCGGACGCCTCGCACGACCACTACCGCCAGATGACGCGCCGCAAGCTCCCGGCCGTCCTCATGAACGCGGCGATCGACGACCTGGGCTTCCCCAGGGTCTCCTGCGACGACGCGGTAGCCGTGGAACAGGCCTTCGGCCACCTGCTGGCCCTGGGCCACACCCGCATCGGCGCAGTCCTGGGCCCCACCGACCACGTCCCGTCCCGCCGCAAACTCTCGGCCCTGGCCACGTGCGCCGAGAACGCCGGCGCGGAACTCTTCGAAGAACACGCCATGTTCTCCCTGGAAGGCGGCCAAGCAGCAACAACCCGCCTCCTCAACCGAGGCGTGACGGCCATCGTGTGCGCCTCGGACCCCCTGGCCCTGGGCGCGGTGCGAGCAGTCCGCCGCCAAGGCCTGAAAGTCCCCCACGACGTCTCCATCGTCGGCTACGACGACTCAGCCTTCATGACGTGCACAGAACCCCCACTGACCACGGTCCGGCAACCCATCGAAGCCATGGGCCGAGCCGCCGTGGAACTCCTGGCGAACCAAATCGCCGGCACCGCAGTCCCCGACGAAGAACTCCTCTTCGAACCAGAACTAGTAGTCCGCTCCTCCACCGCCCCCGCCCCCCGCTAACCACCCCACCCCAACCACCCCACCCCACCCAGCCCCCACCC
>NZ_BAAAKE010000024.1:0-165354 GCF_039527585.1 Saccharothrix xinjiangensis
GCCGAGGTCGAGGGCGTCTCCGGCACCTGGAAGCGGCTGACCGAGAACGTCAACGAGCTGGCCGGCAACCTCACCCGCCAGGTCCGCGCCATCGCGGTGGTGGCCACCGCGGTGACCGCGGGCGACCTGACCCGGCAGATCACCGTGGACGCCTCCGGCGAGGTCGCCGACCTCAAGGACAACATCAACCGGATGATCAGCAACCTGAAGGCGTCCACCCGCGCCAACCAGGAGCAGGACTGGCTCAAGACCAACCTGGCCCGGTTGTCCGGCCAGATGCAGGGCCACCGCGACCTCAAGGCGATGGCGTCGCTGGTGATGAGCGAGCTGACCCCGCTGGTCTCCGCCCAGCACGGCGCGTTCTTCCTGGTCGACGGCGAGTCCGAGGTGCTGGAGCTGACCGCCTCCTACGGCTGGTCGCCCCGCGACGGGCGGCCCACGCGGTTCAAGCGCGCCGAGGGGCTCATCGGCCAGGTGGCGGTCGAGAAGAAGACGGTGCTGGTCACCGACGTGCCGCCCGGGTACCTGGAGGTCACCTCGGGCCTGGGCGCCGCGCCGCCCTCGAACCTGGTGATCCTGCCGATCATGTTCCAGGGCGAGACGCTGGGCGTGATCGAGCTGGGGTCGTTCGGCGAGTTCACCGAGGTCCACCTGGACCTGCTGGACCAGCTGAAGGAGAACATCGGCGTCAACGCGAACACCATGCTCGCCAACGCCAGGACCGACAGCCTCCTGGTCGAGTCGCAGCGGCTGACCGAGGAGCTGCGGGCCGGTTCGGTCGAGCTGGAGGCCCGCGCCCGCCAGCTGTCGTCGGCGTCGAAGTACAAGTCGGAGTTCATGGCCAACATGAGCCACGAGCTGCGCACCCCGCTCAACAGCCTGCTCATCCTGGCGAAGCTGCTGGCCGACAACCTCGACGGCAACCTCAACCCCAAGCAGGTCGAGTTCGCCCGGACCATCCACTCGTCGGGCACCGACCTGCTCCAGCTGATCGACGACATCCTCGACCTGACCAAGGTCGAGGCCGGGCACATGCAGGTGCAGACCGACTCGGTGCGGGTGTCGGACCTGGTGGCCTACGTCGACGCGCTGACCTCGCCCCTGGCGGCGGAGAAGGGCCTGGACTTCGGCGTCGTGGTCGACCCGGACGTGCCGCCCACCCTGCACACCGACGAGCACCGGGTTCAGCAGATCCTGCGCAACCTGCTGTCCAACGCGGTGAAGTTCACCCACGACGGCGGGATCCGGCTGCGGATCAGGATGGTCGAGGGCTCGGTGGCGTTCGACGTGCAGGACACCGGCATCGGCATCCCGGCCGAGAAGCTGTCGGTGATCTTCGAGGCGTTCCAGCAGGCCGACGGCACCACGTCCCGCAAGTACGGCGGCACGGGTCTGGGCCTGTCCATCAGCCGGGAGCTGTCGACCCTGCTGGACGGGCGGCTGGACGTGCGCTCGGAACCGGGCGCCGGCTCGACGTTCACCCTGTACCTGCCGCTGGGAGAGCAGGGCCTGGTGCTGCCGGTCGTGGTCGAGCCGGAGGCGCTGCCGGAGCTGCTCGCGCCCGCCGAGCCCACCACCGAACCCGTGGTGGCCCCGGAGGAGCTGCCCCCGCCGCCGATGCGGTTCCACGGGGAGAAGGTGCTGATCGTCGACGACGACCTGCGCAACGTGTTCGCGCTGACCTCCGTGCTGGAGCTGCACGGGTTGAACGTGATCTACGCGGACAACGGGATCACCGGGGTGCGCGCTCTGGAGCAGTACGACGACGTGGCGCTCGTGCTGATGGACATCATGATGCCGGAGCTGGACGGCAACGCGACCATGGCGGCGATCCGGGCCATGTCCCGGTACGCCGACCTGCCGGTGATCGCGGTGACGGCGAAGGCGATGAAGGGCGACCGGGAGAAGTCACTCGCCTCGGGGGCGACGGACTACGTTACCAAGCCCGTGGACACCGACCACCTGCTCCGGTTGATCGCCTTCTACCTGGGGTTGGAGCAGGACTGAGGCTGGAGCGGGGGCGGAGGCTTGAGCAGGGCGGAGGGGGGTGGACTGCGGCGGTCACCCGACCGCCGTGGCCGCCTCCACCGAGTCGTGGATGTGCATGACCTCGGTCAGCTCGGTCAACCGGAACAGCTTGTGCACCGAGGGTTGGAGGGAGGCCATCCGGAACTCGCCACCGGCGCCGTCCAGCCTCCGGTGCCAGTCGAGCATCAACGACAACCCGGTGGTGTCCATGAACGGCACCCCGCTCAGGTCGACCACCACCCGGTCGACCGTGCTCTCCTCCAGGAGGTCGGAGAGCACGGGGACGGTGTCCGCGTCCAGTTCGCCCGACACCACGACGACCGTCCAGCCGCCCCGCACCTCACTGCGCACCCGCAACTCCATGGGGCCCGAGCCTAGCCACCCGAAGGCCCGAATGCCGCCACGAACCCCCGGCACGCCGCTTTGAGCACGACCAGTCGGTGACGCGGTCGGCGGATGTGCGACGATGCGGTGACAGCCGATCAACGGGAGCGGATGTGCGCAACGAACCAGCGGCGCCGGTGGCCATGACGCTGCCCGCCTCAGCGGGTTCGTCCGCACGCGCGCGGCAGGTGGTGGCGGAGGCCGCTTCGGCGTGGGGCCTGTCGGAAGACGTCTCCGAGGACGCCGTGCTGGTCGTGACCGAGCTGGTGTCCAACGCGGTGGACCACGCGGAGGGCTCGGTGGGCCTGACCATCTCCAGGACCGATTCGGGATTGCGCATCGAGGTGGCCGACAACTCCCCCGCGCCGCCGGAGCAAAAACCGATCCAGGTCGATTCCGCTCGCGGGCGGGGGTTGATCATCGTGGCCGCGCTCAGCGCGGCTTGGGGGATGGAGCCCAGGTCTGACGGCAAGGTCGTGTGGGCCGAGCTGGAGGGTTGAGCGGGGGCTGGGGCGCTGGGTCGGGGCTGCTGGGTCGGGGCTGTTGGGTCGGGGCTGCTGGGCCAGGGTCGGGGTCTGAGGGCCCTGGGCGCCGCGAACTTGCCTGGCTCGTCGTATTTGGTTGGCCACGGTCTTGATACCGGCTCGATTTGACATGGGGCCCTTACGAGTACCGAAGGCAGGCCGCAGCCGGCAGGCACGGTGGGATAAAGCGCCCCACCGAGCCTGCCGGCTCCGACCAGCCTAAGGCACTCGAACCCATGTCAAATCGGGCCTCAGCCGGCCGCCGGCGGCCTCGTAGATGGTTAATTCCACAACACAGATGAACATCTGTGTGCGCGCGCACACGCGCACTGGAAATGGACCATCCGCACCTGCCGCGTGCTTGTAAAACTTCGGGTTCGCTCGTGGTCTCCCGTATGGCCTGGGCGCAGCCCTACCGCGCTTGTCAAGGGGTCCGCACGCTCTTCGCGGACCCCTTGACAAGGGTGGTTGCCTCTGGCAGGCCATACGGGAGACCACGAGCCCGCACTTCCCCTCCCCGGAGGCCTGCCCAGCGGCGAGCGACCGCTTTTGATCTTTCCCTTTCAAGCCCGTGAACCCGCAAATCCCCAAACCCCCAGACGGCTCCTGCCCCCGCAACCGTTGTCGCCGTGGTCGACGCGTGCCGCCCGGCAGCCACCCTCGCGCTGCCGGGCGACGCGCCTACCAAGAAGTCGGTGGCAGGGGCCCCGACTTCTCGCCTGACCCGGTCACCCATGTGCACGCCCACTGTCGGGCGACGCCCGTCCGGGAACAATCAGGGTGGTGATCCGTAGGGGTACGGCACTTATTCGGGAACCGGTCGTTCGGGTGACCGATCAGCACGAGCGACCAGTCAGCACAAGTGCTCGGTCAGCACAAGTGCTCGGTCAGCACCAGCGACCGATCAGCACGAGCGAGAGGGCCGCCCCACCGCGAGGACGGCCCTCTCCAGCCCGACTACCTCATCCCGCCTTCGCCATGTCCTGACGATCGCCTCGCCGACCCTTGGCAAAGCAGGTCACTGCTGCCGACCGAACCGGTCCAGCCCTTCCTTGGCCTTCTCCGTGCCCTGCCGGATGTGCTCGGAGTGCTGCCCGCCGGTCCGCTCGTCAACGGCCTGACCGGCTCGGTCCACTCCCTGGTCGACCTTGTCGCCGTGCTGGCCCAGGACGTCCTTGGCCTTGTCCTTCAGCTCGTCGAACTTGTCGCCGATGCCCATGCCCGCTCGAACCTCCTCCGCAGGTGTCCCTCGTGGACACTCCCGGAGGGGTTACCCGGCGGGGGCCGGTTGTGACGCGAACCCGACCGGAGTCCCCCGATCGGGTGAGGACGAAAGGCGGTTGTGGGAGGCTTTGGGAGGCGACCCGCTCCCCCAGGTCAACGGGCCGCCGTGAGGGGAACTATCCGGGATGGATCTTGCGTTCCGTTTGAACGATGTTGGAATGCCCTGGTCAGCCCGGTAACGGGAGCACGTGCGCATGGGGGTGGGATGGCGGTCGGGATCGACCTGCTCGGAGAGGTGACGGCTCGGGTCGACGGGCGGGCGGTGGACCTCGGCCCGGCGAAGCAGCGGTGCGTGCTGGCGGCGCTGGCGGTGGACGTGAACCACGTGGTGCCGGCCGAACGACTGGTCGAACGGGTGTGGGGCGTCGACCCGCCGCGCCGGGCGCAGGCGACGCTGTCCAGCTACGTGTCCCGGCTCCGCCAGGCACTGGCCGGGAACACCACGAACCCCGCCGGCACCGCCACCAGCGCGACCGGCACCGGCACCGGCACCGCGAGCCTGGTCCACCGCTCCGGCGGCTACGCCCTGCTGACCGAGCGGACGTCCGTCGACCTGCACAGGTTCCACCACCTCCGGGCGAGGGCCGCCGCCGCCGGCGGTGACGACGCGCAGGTCGAGCAGCTGCTGACCGCCGCCCTGGGCCTGTGGCGCGGCGAGGCGCTGACCGGCGTCGACAGCGCCTGGGCCGCCACCGAGCGCGACCGGATGCACCAGGAGCGGTTCGGCGTCGAGCTGGACCTGATCGACTGCCGGCTCCGGCTGGGCCAGGGTGAGCAGCTGGTGGCCCAGCTGTCGCGGCTGACCGCGGAGCACCCGCTGGACGAGCGGGTCGCCGGCCAGTACGTGCTGGCCCTGTACCGGGGCCGGCGGGCCGCCGACGCGCTGGAGCACTACCAGCGGTTCCGCACTCGCCTGGTCACCGAGCTGGGCACCGACCCCGGCGCCGCGCTGCGCGACCTGCACCAGCGGATCCTCAACTCCGACCCGTCGCTGCTCGCGCCGCCGCGCGGCGTGCCGCAGGCCGCCGAGAAGGGGGTGACGCCGCGCCAGCTGCCCGCGCCGCCCACCTCGTTCATCGGCAGGCACGACGAGCTGGCGCGGCTGGACGCGGCGCTGGAAGGCGCGTCCCGCACCGCCCGGACCATGGTGATCTCGGCCATCGCCGGGTCGGGCGGCATGGGCAAGACGTGGCTGGCGCTGCACTGGGCCCACCGCTACGCCGACCGGTTCCCCGACGGGCAGCTGTTCGTGGACCTGCGCGGGTTCAGCCCGGACCGGGAGCCGATGAACCCGGCGGTGGCGGTGCGCGGCTTCCTCGACGCGCTGGGCGTCGACCCGGGTCGCGTGCCGGTCGCGCCGCACGCCCAGGCCGCGCTGTTCCGCTCGCTGATCGCCGACAAGCGGATGCTGCTGGTGCTGGACAACGCCGTCGACACCGCCCAGGTCGTGCCGCTGCTGCCGGGCACGGACTCGTGCCTGGTCCTGGTGACCAGCCGCAACCAGCTCAGCGGGCTGATCTCCGCGCACGGCGCGGCGCACCTCATGCTGGACGTGCTGCCCGACGCCGAGGCGCGGACCCTGCTGGCGGCCCGCCTCGGCCGGGCCAGGGTGGCCGCCGAGAAGCAGTCGGTCGACGAGCTGATCCGGCTGTGCAGCGGCCTGCCGCTGGCGCTGAGCGTGATCGCGGCGCGCGCGAGCATGCGCCCCGACGTGCCGCTGAGCGGTTTCGCCGCCGAGCTGCGCGAACTCGGCCTCCAGGCGCTCGACGAGGACCCCGCCGCCGGCATCTCCACCGTCCTGTCGTGGTCGCACCAGGCGCTGACCCCGCCGCAGGCGAACGCGTTCGCGCTGCTCGGCGTCGCGCCGGGCTCGGACATCGGCCTGCGCGCCGCCGCCGACCTCATCGGCCTGCCCACCGGCGCCACCCGGGCGGTGCTGCGCGAGCTGGAGCAGGCGTCGCTGGTCGGCCGGGACGTGCGCGGCCGGTACCGGATGCACGACCTGGTGCGCCGCTACGCGGGCGACGCCGCACGCCGCGAACTCCCCGAGGCCGACCGGGACGCCGCGCTGCGCCGCGTGCTCGACCACTACGTGCAGACCGCGCACACGGGGCACCGCCTGCTCGACCCGCACGGCACACCCGTGCAGCTGGACCCGCCCGTCCCGGGGTGCAACCCGGTGCCGCTGGACGGCGACCCGGCGGCGATGGAGTGGTTCCAGGCCGAGCACGCCTGCCTGCTGGCCGCGCAGCACGCCGCCGCCGAGATCGGCTGGTGGCCGCCGGTGTGGCGGCTGGCGCTGGTGCTGACGTCGTTCCACGTCCGCCGAGGTCACCTCAACGACAACCTCAGGCTGTGGCAGGAGGCCCTGGTCGCCGCCGACCGCGCGGCCGACCACGCCACGCGGGTGCTCGTCTACCGCAACCTCGGCTGGGCCTACGCCAAGCTGACCAGGCACGACGAGGCCATGGAGCACCTGGACCGGGCCATCGCCCTGGCCGAGGAGAGCGGTGACAGCTTCCTGCTCGCGCACACCCACATCGCGCTGGCGTGGGCGTGGGAACTGGACGACGAGTGGCAGCGGGCGCTGGAGCAGACGCTCAAGGCCCTGGACGTCCTGCGCACCATGGACGGGGGCTACGCGCGCGAAGCGGTCACGTTGAACATGGCGGGCTGGTACACCGCCAAGCTGGAGGCGTACGACCGGGCGCGGGAGTACTGCGAGCAGGCCCTGGCCCTGCACCGGAAGCACGACGACCGCAACGGCGTCGCGGCCACCCTGGACAGCCTGGCCTACATCGCGCACCGCACCGGCCGGTCGGCGGAGTCGCTGGAGATGTACCAGGAGGCGCTGGGCATCTTCCGCGACCTGGAGCACACCTACGGCGCGGTCGAGTCGCTGGAGGGCATGGGCTACCCCCTGGCGGCCCTGGGCAGGCCGCAGGAGGCTCGTGCCGCGTGGCAGGAGGCCATCGACATGTACCGGGCCCAGCAGCGGCCCCACCTCGCCGCGCGCGTCGAGACCCAGCTGTTCGAGCTGGAGCGCCGGCTCCAGGGGACCTGACGGGGGCTTCCACGCGCCCGCGAACCGCGACCGGGCAGTCCTCAACGTCCAGTCCTCAACGGACAGTCCTTTGCGGACAGTGAGGCTGCGGCCGGGCGTGAACCGCCCGCCGGGTGCTCCGCGCCGGCAGGCGGTCCCCCCGCCGGGGTGACGCCCCACCGGGAGGACCGCCTGCGCCGCCGGCGCCGGGCATCGGTGGTTCCGCCGGTCCGGCGCGACAACGCTGGGGCGGGGAGGAGTCCGTGCGACACGATCCGGGTAACGCCGCCCCCACCTCACCGCCGTACCCCTGGAGCAGCCCATGCGATTGCCCAGCGCGATCCTCAGCGCGTTCCCCAGCGTGGCCCTCAGCGCGATCCTCGGCGCGGTCCTCCTGACCGGCGTGACCACCGGCGCCGCGACCGCCGCCCCGTCCTCCACCGCCCCGCCCTCCGCCGCCGGCGGCTCGGGCCCCTACTCCGCCGGCTACGAGACCACCCTCCGGTTGCCCGGCCACACCGTCTACCGGCCCAACACCCTCCCCGCCGACACCAGGCTGCCCGTCGTCGCGTGGGGCAACGGGGCGTGCCGCGCGGACGGCACGTGGTTCCAGAACGTCCTCACCGAGTGGGCCTCGCACGGTTTCCTGGTCATCGCGAACGGCAGGCCGGGCGGGTCCGGGTCGACCAACTCCGACATGCTCCTCGACGCCGTCGACTGGGCGATCGCGGAGAACTCCCGGATCGGGAGCAAGTACCGCGGCCGGCTCGACACCACCAAGATCGCGGTGATGGGCCAGTCGTGCGGCGGCATCGAGACCTACGAGGTGGCCGGCGACCCGCGGCTGACGACGGTGGCGCTGTGGAACAGCGGCCTGCTCCGCGACTCCCAGGACTACCTGCTCCAGCGCCTGCGCACACCGATCGCCTACTTCATCGGCGGCCCCGGCGACATCGCCTACGAGAACGCGATGGACGACTGGGGGCGGCTGCCCTCCGGGCTGCCCGCGTTCATGGGCAACCTGGACGTCGGCCACTTCGGCACCTTCGACCAGCCCAACGGCGGCGAGTTCGGCCGGGTCGGCGGGCACTGGCTGAAGTGGCACCTCAAGGGCGACCAGGCGAGCCGGGCCCAGTTCGTCGGCGCCGCGTGCGGGCTGTGCGCCACCGAGTGGGACGTGGTGCGCAAGAACCTCGGCTGACCCGACGCGCGGTCCCGGGGAGCGGCGGCGCTCCCCGGGACCGCCCGCTGTCCACTGAGGACGATTCGGCGCGGGCCCACCCCGCACTGCGACGCGCCGAACCGGGTGGACCTGCCTGCCGGGTGACCCGGTGGTCGGCCATGTGGGTGTCCCACCGGTGTCCACCCGGTACCCCCGGCAACCGAACGTGACCCATCCACATCGCGCTGATTCGATCGGTTGACTTCCGCGTTCGGGTTCCTCCGCGGCCCTTACCCTGGTGGGACGAAAGACCAGGATCGTGCGGGCAGCCCACCGGTCGTGGGGAGGTGCGGGAAGCACTTCCGGCCCACGACCGCGTCGTGCGCGCGGTGGCACCACGGGTTCACGCGGAACGGTCCCGTCGACCGCGGCCGGCCGACCGTCCTCCTCGCGCCCGCTCGACCGACCCCGGGTTCCGCGCGGGCCCCGCGGTGGTGTCGAGCGCGCCACCGCGGGGCCCTCGGAGCGCACCGGGCCCGACTTCCGCCCCGAGGGCCACCGACCGGTGGCGCGGCCCTGCCCGAAAGGCCGTCCGGCGACGCCGCACCCACCGTGAACGGAGCCTGCGATGACCACGGACAGCGCCGACCGCGGGGACCGGGGTGGACCCGCCCGCATCGGGACGACCGACGTGCGGCGGCTGGAGTCCGCCACGCGGGTCCTGCGCGAACAGGACTACCGCGACGGCGGCGGTTCCTGCCGCACCGCCGTGCGCTCCCAGGTGGCCCACGGCCGCCGACTGCTGCGCGCCCAGGCCCGCGAGGCGGTGCGCGACCGGCTGCTGGTGGCGCTGGCCGACCTGCACAACCTGGCCGGCTGGGTCGCCTTCGACACCGGCCACCCGCGCGCCGCGCGCACCCACTACCGCTCCGCGCTGACCCTGCTCGACGGGCACGCGCAGCAGGACCTGGTGGCCAACGTCCACTACCGGATCGGCCGGATCCACCTGCACCACCGCGACCACACCGGGGCGCTGCGGGAGTTCGGCCACGCCCTCGCCGCCGCCGAGCGGGTCGGCTCCTCCCGCACCGCGGCGATCGTGTTCGCCAACCAGGCGTGGGCGCACGCCCTGCGCGGCTCGCGCGTCGAGGCGTTGACGCTGCTGGTGCGCGCCGAGGACCGGTTGGCGTCCGCCGCCGGCTCCGCCGCGCCGTCGTGGGCGGGGTTCTTCGACCCCACGGACCTCCAGGCGATGATCGGCGTGGTGCACGCCGAGCTGGCCGTCCGCGGCGACCGCACGAGCCTGCGCGTCGCGGTGCCCGCGCTGACCGCCGCCGTGGAGGGCTACGGCGCCTCGATGCGGCGCAGCGCGGCGTTCTGCCTGACCGCGCTGGCGCTGGGCCACGTGCTCGACGGCGACCCGGTCGCCGGGGCGGGCACGGGGGGCCGGGCCCTGGAGGCGGCCCGGGAGCTGACCTCCACCCGGGTCGCGGACCGGATGCGCCCCCTGCTGGAGCACTGCGCCCGGCGGCGGCACGCCGCCCTGGCCGACCTGGCCGAGCGGCTGCGCCCGTTCGTCACCCGGCGCCACGGCCGACCGGGGGTCGGGCGCCCGCCCGCGCGGGACCGGTGACGGCGGTCAGTGGTCGAGCCGCTCCTTGCGCTCCTGCCCGGCGCCGCGCGTGAGGTGGTCGTAGGTGCGGGTGCGCCGCAGCAGCCGGTCCAGCGTGGCGGGCCGGTTGTCCAGGTGCAGTTCGACGTCCGCCGCGGTGGTCGCGCGCAGGACGGTGAGCAGGGCGCCCAGCCCGGACGAGTCGCAGAAGCCCAGGTCGGAGAGGTCGAGGTGCAGGCTTCGGACGGGGTGCCGGGCGAGCAGCTCGGCGATCTCGGCGGGCAGCCGGTCACCGGCGGTGTAGGTGAGGTCCCCGGAGACCGTGACGCGGGCCGTGTGGCCGTCGACGACGGTCGTGGTGCAGGTCAGGGTGCGCGGTGGGTTCATGTGGTCGTTCCGGGGTCGTGGGGCCGACGCCGAGGGGTTCGGGAGTCGGGGGTCGGGGAGTCGGGAGACCGGGAGTCCGGCACCCGGAGCAGTTCGGCGCGGGCGGCGGCGAGCAGGCCGGTGGCGCGGGGGAAGTCTCGCAGCTCGGCGGTCAGCAGGTCCAGCGCGGGCACCAGGAAGCCGGCCGGGACGCCCCGCGCCCACAGCACGCCCGCGGTCCACGAGGTGAAGCCGGTGAACATGTCGCGGTCGTCGGTGTAGAGCGCGGTGGCCAGGAAGTCGACGATGTGGGCCAGGTCCTCGGCGGTGTGCCTGCGCTGCGCCTCGGTGTAGTCGCGCATCACCGGCAGCAGCTCTTCCAAGCCGGTGTAGACCGCCTTGACCAGCAGCTTCGCCGTGCGCGACACCATCGTGTACTCCTGGTCGCCCAGGTGCGGCAGGTCGTCGATGGGCTGGTGGCCGTCGCGCGGGCGGGGCAGGGGTCGCGCGGCGAGCAGGTCGGCGGCGGTGCGGGCGTCGGGAGCCCACAGGTCGGCGCCCAGCAGGCGGGCGTAGCGGCCGTCCGGGCCGAAGGCGCTGCCGCCGACCAGCACGGGCACGCCCGCGGCCTGGCAGGCGGTGACGGTGGCGTGCGCGACCGGCAGCCTCGTGGCGATCGAGCCGGACAGCGCCGCGGCGTCCGGGCCCGTCCGGTGCAGGTGGGTGATCAGGTGCGGGGTGGGCACCTGCGCGCCCAGGTAGTCGACGCGGAAGCCGCGCAGCCGGAACACCTCGGCCAGCAGCCGCGCGGGCAGGGCGTGCCACTCGCCGTCCACGCAGGCCACGGTGATCCGCCCGCGGTGCGGTTCGCGGCGCGGCAGGGTGCGGGTCAGGGCCGCGATGGCGCGCTCGTTGATCGCCGTCGCCGCGTGCTCCTCGGCCACGGTGAGCTGGTTGGCGGCCCACTCCACGCCGACCCGGCGCTGCACCGCGGCGATGACGTCCAGCAGCAGCGACTCGGCGTCCAGGCCCCGCGCGTACGCGTCCAGGACGACGTCGATCGCGGTGTGCTCGTCACCCGCCCGCACCGCCGCCCACAGCAGGTCCATGCAGCCGAGCGCCGTGTCGGTGGCGTTCACGCCGTGTACCGGCCGGGTCCGTGGCCGTCGACCGCGGTCAGGTGGCTGCCGCGGGGCGCGGTGATCGCCAGCACCGCGATGTCGTCGTGGTCGCCCGCGCCGACCCAGTGCGAGGCGAGCATGTGCACGTGCTCGACGATCGCGTCGGCGGGCATGCCGGCGCAGTCGACCAGCGCGTCGCGCAGGCGCTGCTCGCCGAACATCTCGCCGCCCATCGGACCGCCCAGCGCCTCGGTGATCCCGTCGGTGTAGAGCAGGCAGGTCTCGCCGGGGGCGAGCGTGACGTCCGCGGTGGTGGAGGTGATCTCGGGCAACACCCCCACCAGGGTGCCCGACGTGGCCACCTCCCGCACCTCGCCGTTGGCCCGCAGCACCAGCGGCGGCAGGTGGCCGCCGCTGGTCAGCCGCACCCGCACGTGCGCGCCGACGCGCCGGACGGAGGCCAGCACCAGGGTGACGAAGCGGCTGTTGCGCGAGGTCAGCAGCGCGTCGTTGAGCAGGCCCAGCACCCGCTGGTGGTCGTTCGCCAGGGGCAGCAGCGCGTGGAGGGTGGTGCGCACCTTGCCGGTGAGCACGGCCGCCTCCAGGCCCTTGCCGCACACGTCGCCGAGCACCGCCAGGGCCTCGCCGCCCTCCTCGTCGGCGCCCGTCGCCGGGTGGACGTCGTAGAAGTCGCCGCCGATCCGCTCGGTGTCGACCGACGCGCGGTACCGGCCCGCGTACTCGACCCCGCCGATCTGGTGCAGCACCGGGGGCAGGAGGTCGCGCATCAGCGCGTCGGTGATCGCGCCCTGCTGGGCGAACATCCGCGCGGCCGAGATCGCCGCGCCGGCGCGGGCCGCGAACAGCCGCGCGAACCGCTCCTCCTCCTCGTCGAACCCCGGCCGGCCCGTGCCGCGCAGCAGCACCAGCGCCCCGGCGGGCACGCCGTGCCCCGGCAGCGGGGTCACCACGACCGACGTCACTTCGCCGAGGCCGAAGTCGCTCGGCACCAGCCACCCCGGCGCCGACGACGGGTCGATCCAGCGCGACGGCACCGGCGGGAAGCCCTGGAGCGCCTCGCCGAGGCCGGGCACGTCGTAGGGGTCGAAGGCCTTCACCGAGTTCGTCGGCGCCCCGCCCCGCACGCAGTGCGTCAGCGGGTGCTCACCCGACCTGCCGGGCGCGATGACCACCGCGGCGTCCGCCAGGTGGTCGGCCGCCAGCCGCGCGGTGACCTCCATGCAGCGCTCCGGGTGCAGCGACGTCGACAGCGCCGAGGACATCCGGCCGAGCAGCGCGGCGCGTTCCCGCTCCACGCGCAGTTCCTCGCGGGCCAGGCGCGCGTCGGTGTCCTCGACCAGCCACCACACCACCGCGCCGCGGTCGTCGCCGACCGGGTGGGCCTCGAAGCTGCGCCGGGCCACCGCGCCCCGCGCGGACCCGGTCGACCCGCCGGGCCGCCCGGGGAAATCCTGGTGGGCCCGCGCCAACCAGGGTGGGCAGCCCACCTCCAACCGACCACCGACGGCGGCTCGCGGGAACAACCGCCTCGCGGCGTCGTTCAACCCCAGGACGGCTCCGTCCGGGTCCGCGGCCAGGGCCGGGAAGGGCGCGTTCGACCAGCCCGTGTCGTCACCGACACCGGACTGCTGGACTACGCTGCCACTGTTCTCCACAATCGCTCGGGCACCCGTGCCGGGGCCCTTCACCTCGTCAATCGCCACCGGATCTAGCTAGGCGCCAGTCCCGCGGCGCACCGCAACACCGACCTCGACTCACCCCCAGGGTGCCAGATAGGGGCCGATACCACGACCCCCGAGGCCGGTGAACCCGATGTGACCCCCGGTCACCGGCCGAACACGACGGAGCCGCGGTCAGTCGTCCGGCGCCTGCCGCAGCAGCGCGTCGTGCCGGCAGGCCGCCGTGTGCAGGCACGCGCCCGCCATCAGCAGCAGGAAACCGGGGAAGAGCAGCGGTAGCGCGACCACCACGCCGGAGATCAGGCAGACCGCGCCGAGCAGGTCCACGACCAGCCGGGCGCACTTGCGCCACGCGCTCCGGCGCGCCGGGGGCCGACCCGACAGGACGGCGGCCAAGCGCGGGTCGGTGTGCTCGAACCAGCGCTGGATCTTCTTGAGCTGCCGCCGCTCGTACTGGTTGAGGTCCACAGCGTCGTCACCGGCCTTCACCCGGGTTCCCACGGCGGCGCCGGCTCCCGGACGCCCCTCGCGAGGTTGCCCGCGCGTCGGGCCGCCATGCCGCACGTCACCCGATCCGGCGTCCCCGGTGCGGTCGGCGGCCGGTGGTGGCGAGGGCGCGACCACCGCCGGCCGCCACCGGTCTCAGATGCGCGCCCCGAGGTTCGAGCAGCTCTTCGGCACCAGGAAGTTCGACGAGCGGATGTTGCCGTTCGCGTCGCGCGCCCCGGTGGTGGTGGACGCGCTGGTGCTCTGCAAGTCCGAGTCGCCCCACGACGACTTGATGTTCCAGGAGTTGCCGGAGCCGGTGGACGAGCCGAGCGAGACCGGGGTCGCGTTGTTCACCGCGAGGTTGCCGGTCAGCCCGGAGGTCGAGCGGTTGACCGTGAAGCCGGTCTTGGCGTTCTTCCACGCGGTGTTGCGGGTGAAGGTGATCGAGCCCGGGTTGCCGTTGTCGGTGTAGCCGTGCGCGGCGTTGCCGTAGGAGATCGTGTTGGTCAGGGTGTGGGCGGCCGCCGGGGCCGGGTCGCCGCCGCCCAGCTTGAAGCCGTTGCCGTCGCCGGAGAAGTTCGGCAGGTTCCAGCGGTTGTGGCCGTTGCCGTGCGCCACGGTGTTCTCGACGCGGATGGGCGAGGTGAACAGCCAGGCGTCGAAACCGTCGTCGACGTTGTTCCACAGCCGCGCGCCGCGCACCACGTTGCCGGTGCCGGAACCCTCCTTGATGGCCAGGCCGTCGGCGCTCTCGCCGTTCTTGCGCGGGTCGCGGTTGCCGTGGCTGTCCAGGTTGAGGATCAGGTTGTCGGACGAGGCGCCCTGGAGCTGGAACCCGGACTCGTAGTTGTCGCGGGTGACCAGCCGCTCGAACACGTTGTTGTTGCAGCCCGCGCAGTACCACGCGTACGGGCCGCGGATGACCTCCAGACCGGAGACGTGCCACCACGACGCCTCCTGGTGGAACACGCCCCGCTCGGCGCGCGGGATGCTGCCGCCCACCGGCGTGTGGCTGGCGGGCAGGCCCTCGCCGTCGACGACCACGCGCTCGCCGGGGTAGTTGGCCAGCCTGATGGGCCTGCCCGACTCGCCGCTCTTGAGGATCTGGACGTTCGCGGTCACCGCGTAGGTGCCGCCCCGGATGAGGATGGACGTGCCGGGCCGGGCCAGGTCCACCGCCTTCTGGATCGACCTCAGGGGCCGGTCGACGGTGCCCGGGTTGCCGTCGTCGCCGTTGAGCGCGACCACGAGGGTGGTGTCGGCGGCCTGGGCGGTCGCCGCGCCGGCGACCAGCAGGCAGGCCAGCACGGGCAGGGCGAAGCGGGAACGCATGGGGTCTCCGGGGATGTGGTCACGAGCAGGCAGGGGTCCGACCTCGGCGCCGATCGGCCCGCGTTGTTCAACGGGCTGAACGAAAAGTCCCGAAACCGTTGACAGCATTGCTGGTAAGCGTTTTCCAACCAGAATGGACGTTACGATCGGGGCTGACGGGTGTCAATACGACGAATGCCGCCGGAATTCACGTACGTGATTCCGCAGAGGAGGAGCCCGATGCCCACCGCTGTCGCCCACGACCGGATCGAGTCCGTTGCGCTGTCCTCGGTGGCCCTGCCCCTGCCCACCGGGATCAGCGACGCCAAGGTGTTCACCGGCAGGCAGCGGCCCATGACCGAGGTCGCGCTGCTGTTCGCCGAGGTCCGCACCGAGGCCGGGCTGGAGGGCGTCGGCTTCTCCTACTCCAAGCGAGCCGGCGGGCCCGCGCAGTTCGCCCACGCCCGCGAGGTCGCGCCCGACCTGATCGGCGAGGACCCCAACGACATCGGCCGGTTGTGGACCAAGCTGGTGTGGGCGGGCGCCTCGGTCGGCCGCAGCGGCGCCGCCACCCAGGCGCTGGCCGCGTTCGACGTCGCGCTGTGGGACCTCAAGGCCAAGCGCGCCGGCCTGCCGCTGGCCAAGCTGCTGGGCGCGCACCGCGACTCGGTGCGCTGCTACAACACCTCCGGCGGGTTCCTGCACGAATCGGTCGAGCAGGTCAAGGACAACGCCACGCGCTCGCTGGGCTCCGGCGTCGGCGGCGTCAAGATCAAGGTCGGCCTGCCCGACGCGGCCGAGGACCTGCGCCGCGTGGCCGCCGTGCGCGAGCACCTCGGCGACGGCGTGCCGCTGATGGTCGACGCCAACCAGCAGTGGGACCGCCCCACCGCCATGCGGGTCTGCCGCGCGCTGGAGGAGTTCGACCTGGTCTGGATCGAGGAGCCGCTGGACGCCCACGACACCGTCGGCCACGCCGAGCTCACCCGGGCCCTGACCACCGCCGTCGCCTCCGGCGAGATGCTGACCAGCGTCGCCGAGCACTACGAGCTGATCCGGGCGGGCGCGGTCGACGTCCTGCAACCCGACGCGCCCCGCGTCGGCGGCATCACCCAGTTCCTCAAGCTCGCCACCCTCGCCGACCACCACCACCTCCAGCTGGCGCCGCACTTCGCCATGGAGATCCACGTCCACCTGGCCGCCGCCTACCCGCGCGAGCCGTGGGTCGAGCACTTCGACTGGCTGCACCCCCTGTTCAACGAACGCCTGGAGACCCGCGACGGCCGCATGCACCTGTCCGACCGGCCGGGGCTGGGCGTGACGCTCAGCGACCAGACCCGCGCCTGGACCACCGGGACCGCCGTCGTCGACGCGCCGCGCTGAACACCGCCCGGCTGGGCCTCACCCGGCCGCGAGCCGACCGTTCTTCCCGGTCGCCCGGCGCAGCGCGACGGCCCTGGCGGCGAGCACGGCCAGGCAGCCCGCCGCCGTCACCAGCAGCGCGACCACGAACGCCGGGAACAGGTAGGCGACCTGGAGCCAGGCCACGTCGCGGCCCCGGTAGAGGAAGCCCACGACCCGGTGGACCGTCGCGGCGAGCAGCGCCGGCAGCAGCAGGAGCGGCAGGCGCGCAGCGGTCCACCGGTGGCGGCGGGCGGCCCAGCGCCGCGCGCGGACCACGCCCCGGACCGCCAGGCCCGCGCCGCAGGCGGCGAGCCCGAGCAGCACCGCGTCGACGACCGGGTACGGGTCGCTCGACGGCGGCGGCTGCCTGCCCTCCACCAGGGCGATGAGGCGTGCGCCGATCTCCTGGGCTTCGCCCGACGCGGCGTTGGCCGTGACCGCGATGCCGTGGCCGGAGTTCGGCAGCAGCGCCTGGTAGGCGGTCGAGGTGAACAGGTCGCCGCCGTGGTCGACCAGCGGCGCGCCGGAGTCCGTGACACCCGTGGACCAGCCGAGGGCGTAGGAGTCGGACACCGCGGACGGGGTGCGCGTCGCGGCGATGGTCGCCGGGGTGGCGATCGAAGCGCCCGTCGGGCCACGGCCACCGCTGTTCTGGGCGATCAGCCACGCCGCCAGGTCGTCGGCGGTGCTGAGCACGCCGCCGGAGCCGTTGCCGAAGGCCGGTGGCTCGGGCACGGCGATCGGCACGCCGAGGACCCGGACGTGGCCGCGGGCGCTCGGTGGCAGGTCGCGGTCGGTGTCCACGGTGCGGCTGTCGCGCATCCCGAGCGGCTCGAAGACGGTGCGCCGCAGGTGCTCGTCGAACGGCAGGCCGCCGACCACCTCCACCAGGCGCGCGGCCAGCTGGTAGTTCGGGTTGTGGTACTCCCAGCGCGTGCCGGGGTCGGCGGCCAGGGTCGAGTCGCGCATCGCCGCCACGGCCTCCCGCAGGGTGCGCACCTCCGGTCCGGTGAACGAGCGGTGGGTGGTGTCCGACAGGCCGGAGGTCTGGTCGAGCAGGTGGCGCACGGTGATGTCGGCGGCCCGCGGGTCGGCCATCCGGAACTCCGGCAGGTGGGCGCGCACCGGGTCGTCGAGCCGGAGTTCGCCGCGCTCCGCGAGCCGCGCCACGGCCAGCGCGGTGAAGGACTTGCTGACCGACGCCACCGCCATGGGGGTGCGCGCCGAGATCGGCTCGCCGCCGGGGGTGCGGCCGTACCCGGCCGCGAGCACCACGGCGTCACCGCGGGTGACCGCGACCGCCGCGCCCGGCAACCCGGTCCGCTCGCGGTGCTGCTCGACGACGGCGGTGATGTCGGCAGCGGTGATGTCGGCAGTGGCGGCGGCGATTGGCGGTGCGGTGGCTGCTGTGGTGGCGAGGAGCGCGGTGGAGAGGATCAGGCTGAGCACGGCGGAAGTGTGGGTCGGTCCGGGCCGCCGGACATCGGACCGTGGTCCGAGTTCCGCCCGCGGCGACCCGGTTACGGTGGCGGCATGGCACTCGGACCGGGGGCGCGGTGGGCGGTCGACGCGGTGGCCGCCGGTGTGGTCGTGCTGTGGGCGGGTCTCCGGTCGCCGGAGCCGGACGCGCTCGCCTGGGTGGCGGCCGCGGCGCTCGGCGGTCCGCTGGCCGCGCGCGGGCGGTGGCCGGTCGCCGTGCTGGTCGCGGTGGCCCTGGTCGGGGTGGTGGCCGTCGTGACCGGCCTCGGGCAGGAGACCGTGCCGCTGGCCCTGGCGTGGGCGCTGTACCCGCTGGGGCTGGCCTCGGCCCGGTCGGGGGCGGTGGGCGCGGCCGGTGCGCTGGCCTCGGTGGCGGCGGCGGGTGTCGCGGTGGCGGTCGTCCCGGGCCTGCCGCTGGTTCCCGCGCCCGAGGGGGCCGAGTCGTTCGCCACCACGCCGGTGGCCGCCCTGCTCTACAGCGCGGTGGTGATCGCCGGGTCCTGGGCGGTGGCCGCGGTGGTCCGCGACCGGCGGCGGCGGACCGCCGAGCTGGCCGCGGCGCGGACCGCGCGGGCGCTGGCCGAGGAGAGGTTGCGCATCGCCCGGGACATCCACGACGTGGTCGGGCACAACCTCAGCCTGATCGCGATGAAGGCCGCGGTCGCCAACCACCTGGCGGAGGGTCGGCCCGGGGAGAGGGAGGCGGCGCTGCGGATGATCGAGCAGGTCAGCCGCTCCGCGCTGGCCGACGTGCGGACCGTGGTCGGCGCGCTGCGCGACCTGCCCGCCCGCCACCGGCCGGGTGGGCGGGATGAGGTCGGCCCCGGGCCGGACCGGCCGGCCGAACCCGACCGCGGTGCGAACCACCCGGCCGAACCCCACCACGGGCCGGACCAACCGCCCGAACCCCACCACGAGCCGGACCACCCGGCCGGACTCGACCACGAGCCGGACCACCCGGCCGAACCCGGCTACCGGCTGGACCCGCTGGTCGACGAGGCGCGGTCGGCCGGCGTGGTCGTCACCGCCCGGCACGCCGACCTGTCCGGGCTCCCGGCCGCGGTGCGGGTGTCGGCCTACCGCATCGCGCAGGAGGCGCTGACCAACGTGCGCCGCCACAGCCGCCCGCCGCGCTGCCGGCTCGTCACCGCCGTCGAGCCCGACCGGCTGGTGATCTCCGTGGTCGACGAGGGCACGGCGCGGCCCGGTCCGCCGGGGCACGGCCTGCTGGGCATGCGCGAACGCGTCGACCTGCACGGGGGCACGTTGCACGCGGGCTCCGCGCCGGGCGGCGGGTTCGAGGTGCGCGCCACCCTGCCGTTCGGCGGCGCGCCGTGACCATCCGGGTGCTGCTGGCCGACGACGAGCCGCTGTACCGCGCCACCGTGCGGGCGCTGCTGGACGCGGAGCCGGGGGTGGAGGTGGTGGCCGAGGCGGGCACCGGGCGGGAGGCGTGCGCGCTGGCCAGGGAGGTGCCGGTGGACGTGGCGGTGGTCGACGTGCGGATGCCCGACCTGGACGGGATCGCCGCCACCAGGTACCTCACCGCGCTCCCCCGCGCGCCGAAGGTCCTCGTCCTGACCACGTTCGACCTGGACGAGGCCGTCTACGAGACCCTGCGCGCGGGAGCGGGCGGCTTCCTGCTCAAGGACGTCCCGCCGGCCCGGCTGCTCGACGCGGTCCGGACGGTCGCCGCGGGTGAGTCACTGCTCGCGCCCAGCGTGACGCGCAGGCTCATCGCGGACTTCGTCCGCACCCCGCGCCCCGCCCGGCGCGCGCTCGACGGGGTGACCGCGCGGGAGCGGGAGGTGCTGGCGCTCATCACCCGGGGCCTGTCCAACGCCGAGATCGAGCAGCACCTGCACCTGAGCCGCCACACGGTGAAGACCCACATCGGGCACCTGATGGCGAAGCTGGCCGCCCGCGACCGGGCGCAACTGGTGATCGCCGGCTACGAGGCCGGGCTCGCCGGGTGAAGCCGTGGTCTCCGCTCCGGCCCGGCCTTGATGTCCGTTCACCGGCGAACGAGGGAAATCGGTGCAGGCGTGCTGTTGCGCAGTGGTACGCCTTGGGAGGTTCCAGCGATCATCAGGTATGCCGCGCAAATGGTTGGTATCGGTCGGTCTGGTCCTGCTGCTGGCGGGATTGGGGTGGTGGGTGCTGCGGGTAACTCTGCTCACAGGCCCGGACAGGACTGACGCCAGCGGATACGGTCAGTTCGTGTTGGCCGCGGTCGGCCTGGTGATCGCAGTGGTGCCGCTGCTGAAGAGCGGACACTTCGGTGATCGACCCGAACTTGATCTCGATGAGCTGACGGACGTGCTCGTGGCGGGTGCCCGGGTGCAGTGGATCGGTGCAGCCGCCGACCGTGGACTTATGCATCCACGACCCTTGCCGATCCGATGGCATCGCAGCCCGTTGCCAGTCGCCGGCCCGCTGTCAGAGGCCACCACACCTCGGGCTGGCTCGTTCGACCCGTTGCCGGGGTTGGCCCGAGTCACCCCTGCCCAACTACGTGAGGGCACCCACCGCACGCTGCACCGCATCTACGGCGGCTTGGCCTCCGGGCGTCTGATCATCATGGGTGAACCGGGCTCCGGAAAGAGCTCCGCCGCCATTCTGTTGCTACTCGACGCCCTCGAATTTCGTGACCACACCCCTGTCGACCAGCGTGCTCGTGTTCCGGTTCCCGTGCTGTTCACCCTAGCCAGTTGGAATCCTGACACCACACCTATCCAAGATTGGCTTGCCGCCAAGATGACCGAGCTTCCACCGCTCACCGGGCGCGGTGGTCGAGTTCACGCGGCGGCGCTAATCGCAGCAGGCCGCGTCGCAGTCATCCTCGATGGCCTGGACGAAATCCCCGAGCACCGCCGGCCTGTCGCTCTCCGCGCTCTTGCTGACCAGGCAACCTTCCGCCTGGTCTTGCTCACCCGCACCACTGAACTCGCTGCTGCTTCCCAGCAGCAGATCCTCACCGGCGCTGCCTGCATAGAATTGCGTCCGCTGACATCCGGCGACGCTGCGGCTTACCTCCGCCACAACCTGCCCGTTCCACCACCCCGCGTGTGGCGGAACCTCTTGAACACCCTGGCTGCCGGCAGCATGACCCCTGCGACTGCCGCCCTCACCAATCCGCTGACCATCACGCTGCTCCGTGACATCTACCACCACGTCGCATCCGTGCCTGGCCCCTCTACCGCCGACCCGGACGAACTGCTCGACACCACTCGGTTCCCCACGTCCGACGACATCACCCATCACCTCCTTGATCACGCCATCACCAACGCCTACACACCCAGACCAGGTCAACCGCCACCACCCTTCACCCCTCAGGTCGCCCAGCACGCTCTTTCCGTCATCGCTCGACACCTCCGCGACCACAACACCCGCGACCTGCGCTGGTGGCAGATCTCTGCATGGGTACCGCGCACAACCCGTAGCATCCTCAACGCCATCGCAGTCGCACTCGCGACAGGACTTCTCATCGGACTCGCGTTCGGACTCGTCGGCGGACTCATCGGCGGAATCGTCGCAGGAATCGTAGTTGGAGTTCTGTCCGGCCTGGCATTCTGGACTGAAAGCATGTTCGGCCCGCCCCTACCTTTCCGAGTCAGAGCGAACCAGATCGAATGGCGATCAAGCCTTGCGTTCGGGCTTGCTTTCGGAATTGTAGCGGGACTTACATTCGGGCCTGTGGCAGGAATCGTGTCCGGACTTACCTTTGGAGTCCTCGTCGGACATCCCGAGGATTTCCTCGACGCCCCGCCGCCCCAACCTACGCGATTCAGACCAGGTTCCGTCCAGTGGGGATCCAGCATAGTACTGGGCCTTATATCAGGACTCACCCTCGGGCTCACCATAGGATTCATGCCAGGACTTCTAGTTGGCATCACCTTTGGATTTACGACCGGACTCGTGAGCGGCCTCGGGGAACGAGATTTAAATCAGAATCTAACCCCCAGCGCACAACACCGAGGCGACCTGACCCTTCTGTTCGGCCTCGCAGTTTTGTACGGGTCCACCGGCGGTCTCGCCAGTGGAGTATCGTTCACACTCATTGAAGAGCTCATGCCCAGACTGGTAAACGGCCTTACATTCGGACTGGCCGACCAGTCTTCATTCGGACTTGTCGACAGGCTCATGCTCGGACTTGTCGGCGGACTCGCGATCGGAGTCGTGACCTGGATGCTCAACACCGCTGCATGGCGGACTGCCATCAGTCAGCTTTACCTGGCCGGCAAGTACCGAGTTCCTTTGAGACTGCTCAAATTTCTCGCTGATGCCAATAAACGCCATCTCCTGAGAACCGTTGGTCCTGTGTACCAGTTCCGCCACGCGACCCTGCAAGACCGCCTTGCCCCTCCAGCTGAACCGATCAGGCCTACACAGCTTCCCGACAATCGCTGAGCATGTAGGCCCTGCACCCGAGCAAGAAGGCTTCAAGTGACGCCGACGAGGAGAATCACCCGAATTGCGCAGCGCGCTTAGCCCTCCCGTCTGATCTGGACAACGCCCTGGTGGCAAGCTTGTGGGAACGACGACTCGACGACCAGTTGCCCTCCTCAGTCCCGCCGCTCGTCGATCGCGGCGGCCTCGACGACCTGGTCGAAGGACTCGTAGACGCCCTCCGGGATGGAGCGCACCGCGTGCACGGTGTCCTCGTCGGCGTTGTTGCGGGAGGCGTGGTCGGCCAACTGCTCCTTCGCCGCCGGGTACACCACGTCCGACAGGGCGGTGCGCAGCCGGTCCTCGGTGGTCGTGTCGCTCATCGTTCCCCTTCCACGACTGGTGCGAGCCTGGTGCGACTCGGCCTCCGACTACCCGAGGGCGCGATCCCGAAACAGCCGCGCAGCCCACCACCCGGTCACCGCCCGGTGCGACGAACGCGACGGTGGTCGCCCACCGGGTGCGGGGTGGCCGGAGACCGGCCACCCCGCACGTCGGTCACGGCGTGAGGACGACCTTCTCGCAGTTGTCCTGCTTGTTCTTGAAGATCTCGAACGCGCGCGGCGCGTCCGCCAGCGGCATCCGGTGCGTGATGATCCGGGTCGGGTCGATCTCGCCGCGCTCGATGCGCTCCAGCAGCGGCTTCATGTACCGGTGGGCGTGGGTCTGACCGGTGCGCAGCGTCAACGACCGGTTCATCCACGCGCCGGCCGGGAACTTGTCCATCATCCCGCCGTACACGCCGATGACGGACACGATCCCGCCGCTGCGGCAGGACAGGATCGCCTGGCGCAGCGCGTGCGGCCGCTCCGTCTCCGACCGCACGGCCTGCTTGACCCGGTCGTAGGCGTTGACGTGCGCGCTGCCGTGGGTGGCTTCCAGGCCCACGGCGTCGATGCACTTGTCCGGTCCGCGCCCGCCGGTCAGCTCCAGCAGCCTGGAGCGGACGTCCACGTCGTCGAAGTTGATCGTGGTGAAGCCCGCCTCCTCCGCCATCCGCAGCCGGTAGGGCTCCTTGTCGATGACGACGACCCGGGCCGCGCCGAGGACCCGCGCGCTGTCCGCGGCGAACTGGCCCACCGGGCCCGCTCCCCACACCGCCACCACGTCGGAGGGCTGGATGTCGCACATCTCCGCGCCCATGTACCCGGTGGGCAGGATGTCGGACAGGAACAGCACCTGCTCGTCGGTCAGGTCGGGCCCGACCTTGAGCGGTCCGACGTCGGCGAACGGGACGCGCACGTACTCCGCCTGACCGCCGGCGTACCCGCCCGTCAGGTGGGAGTAGCCGAAGATGCCGCCCAGCGGGTGGCCGAACATCTTCTCCGCGATGCCCGCGTTCGGGTTGCTGTTCTCGCAGCACGAGTACAGCTCCGCCGCGCAGGCCCCGCACGCGCCGCACGCGATCGGGAAGGGCACCACGACGCGGTCGCCGACGCGCAGCTTGGCCGGGTCGACGCCGGGACCGACCTCGACCACCTCGCCCATGAACTCGTGCCCCAGGACGTCCCCGTCCTGCATGGTCGGCACGTAGCCGTCGACCAGGTGCAGGTCGGAGCCGCAGATCGCGGTGGAGGTGACGCGGACGATGGCGTCGCGGCCGTTGAGGATGGTCGGGTCCGGCACCTCGCGGACCTCGACGGTGTTGCGCCCCGCCCAGGTGACGGCCTTCACGCCGGTTCTCCCTTCGCCAGCTCCTCGGGTGACAGCGGCTGCGCGGGCCGCTGCGGGAACTCCTCGCGGGCGCGCTTGCCCCACGGCGCGCCGTCGGAGCGGACGACCTCGCCGGTCTCCAGGACCTGCTTGAGCCTGCGCAGGTCGTCGTCGAGCTGCTGGTGCGGCTCCTCGCCGAAGTACCTGGCCACGGCCTTGCCGATCTTCCCGCCGGGGATGTCGTAGGCCATGACCACGTGCACCTCGGTGCTCACATCGTCCGGCGCGGGCACGAACCACACCTTGCCGGTGTTGGGCACGTCCGCGTCGCCGGTCGAGCGCCACCCGATGCGCACGCCGGGTTCCTCGTCGACGATCTCGGCGTCCCACTCGACGGTCTTGCCGAACGGGGCGGTGGCCCGCCAGCGGCTGGTCTTCTCGCCGGTGACGCGCACCTCCTCCAGGTGGGTCATGAACGACGGCAGGTGCTCCAGCCCGCGCCAGAACGAATAGACCTCCTCCACCGGTCGCCTAACGGTCGTCGTAGCCGTCAGCTCCACAGTTCCTCCTTTTTCACGAGCACGGGTGGCCTGGACTGCGGTGAGCACGTCGAGCGCCGTGATGCCGAGGACCGCGCCGGTGACGCCGACGAGGCGGCCGCGGCGCTGCCCGCCGCGGTTCCCGAGCGCCACGGCCAGGCTCGCGAGGTCCATCGCGTCGCCCGCGACGCGCGTCCACGCCCACGGCCCGACGCGGCGGCCGGCGAGCAGCCCGGCGGCGTGCACCAGTTCCCGGGCGCCCACCAGGGGCACCACCCGGCGCGACGTGGCGGAGTCGTCGACCCCGCTCAGCCGGCGCACCGCGTGCGGCGCCGCGACCTGGGCCAGCCCGAGGCACAGGCTCACCAGGCCCAGCGCCCGACCGCGCCGCCGCACCGGGGCGCGTTCCGCCCGCTTGGCCGATCTCAGAGCCATTCCTGCCTCCCGTGTGGGTTGCGCCCTCGGCCTGCCACGGTCACACCGCCCGGCTGGACAACGTCGGCGCGGCGGTGACCGCTTGGTAGACCTGCTCGTACCGGGTAACCATTGCGCGGACGTCGAACCGTCGTTCCGCCTCGGCTCGGCAGCGGTCCGGCGACAGCTCGCCGACGCGCCGGAGGGCGGCGACGAGCCCGTCGTGGTCGTCGCAGGTGAAACCGGTCTCGCCGGACGTGACCACCTCCTGCACGGAACCGCGCCGCAGCGCCACGACCGGGGTGCCGCACGCCATCGCCTCGACCATCACCATCCCGAACGGCTCGTCCCACTGGATCGGGAAGAGCAGGCAGCGGGCGGCGCCGAGCAGGTCCAGCTTGGTCGCGCCGGCCACCTCGCCCAGCCACTCGACGTCACCGCCGAGCAGCGGCTCCACCACGTCGTGGAAGTACTCGTGCTCCTCGGGCTCGCGGCACTTGGCCGCGATGCGCAGCGGGATCCCCGCCGCCGCGGCCGCGGCGACCGCCTGCGGGATGCCCTTGTCCGGGCTGACCCGGCCGAGGAACAGCGCGAAGTCCTCCTTGTCCCGCCGGAACGGGAAGCGCTCGACGGCGACCGCGTTGTGCGCGGTGCCGACCCAGTTGAGGTCCGCCGCCGCGGCGCGCTGCGCGTGGGAGATGGCGACCATCTGGACGCTGTCGCCCAGACCCCGGTAGTAGCGGCCCATCTGGCCGGTCACCGGCCCGTGCGCGGTGACCACGGTGGGCACGTCACGACCGCGGGCCAGCAGGGGCCCGGCCATGCTGTGGTCGTGCACCACGTCGACGTCCATCCCGGACAGGATGTCCAGCAGCGCCAGGGCGTGCACCAGCTCGGGCAGGCCCTGGCCCAGGTGGTCGGCCGAGGGCACGTCGGAGGTGGCGAAGAACTCCCTCGCCGCCGTGCCGTTGCGCCCCACGCCGACCAGGACCACCTCGTGGCCGCGGGCGACCAGCCGGTCGACCAGGTCCGCGCACATCGCCTCGATGCCGCCGTAGGCGCAGGGCGGCAGCTCGAACCACGGTGGGGCGACCATCGCTATCCGCATGGCGTTTCACCTACCTCGACTTCCTGATCGCGCCAGGGTGGCGCCGGACGATCCCGCGGACCAGCTCGACGTCGTCGGGCAGGCCGTGCAGCCGCACGTCGTCGCCGTCGACCTCCAAGGACACCCGGGTGCCCGCCAGCGGCACGCCGTCCAGCGACAGCGGCCCGAACGAGGCGGGCAGCACGGGCGCGACCCACACCTTGCGGTGCGGCACGTACGGCTCCACGCGCAGCAGCAAGCGCAGGAGGTGGACGGGCGTCGCCGACGCCCACGCCTGCGGTGAGCACGACGTCGGGTACGGGACGGGTTCGGGGTGGTCGGCGCGGTCGAAGCCGCACAGCAGCTCGGGCAGCCTGCCGCCGAACGCCTCGGCGGCGTCCAGGACGGCGGTGGCGACCCGCTGCGCGTGCTCGACGAAGCCGTAGCGCATCAGGCCGGTGGCGACGAGGGCGCTGTCGTGCGGCCACACGGAACCGTTGTGGTAGCTCATGGGGTTGTAGGCGCCCATGTCGGAGGCCAGCGTCCGCACGCCCCAGCCGGTGAACATGCGCGGCGACAGCAGGTCGTCGGCGACGATCGCGGCCTTGTCGTCGTCCACGATGCCGCTCCACAGGCAGTGGCCGACGTTGGAGGCGAGGGCGTCCACCGGCCGCTTGTCACCGTCCAGGGCGACCGCGTAGCGGCCGAGGTCGGGCAGCCAGAAGCGCTCGTTGAACCGCTCCTTCAACTCGGCGGCGCGCTCGCGCCAGTGCCGCGCGCCGCCCGGGTCGTCGAAGTCGTCGCACAGGCAGGCCCGCGCCAGGTAGGCGGAGTAGGCGTAGCCCTGCACCTCGCACAGCGCGACGGGGGCGCGGGCGATGGTGCCGTCGGCGAAGTTGACGCCGTCCCAGGAGTCCTTCCAGCCCTGGTTGACCAGGCCGCGGTCGGTGGCCCGCTCGTACTCGACGAACCCGTCGCCGTCCCGGTCGCCGTGCCGCTCGACCCACTCCAGCGCGCGGTCGACGTGCGGGATCATCGCCGCGACGCGGTCGCGCCCGATGCCCCACCGGGACAGCTCGCCGACGAGCACCGCGAACAGCGGCGTGGCGTCGGCGGTGCCGTAGTAGACGTTGCTGCCGCCCAGCACCAGCGAGGCGTCCGCGCCGAAGCGCATCTCGTGCAGGATGCGGCCCGGTTCCTCCTCGCTGTTCGGCTCGACGCGCACGCCCTGGTGGTGGGCCAGGGTGCGCACGGTGCCCAGCGCGAGCGACGGGTCGATGGCCAGGCTCATGTAGGAGGCGAGGATGGAGTCGCGGCCGAACAGCGTCATGAACCACGGCGCGCCGGCCGCGATCGCGGTGTCGTCGGGCCGGTCCGGGTCGAAGATGCGCAGTGCGCCCAGGTCCTCCCGGCTGCGCTGCAACGTGGCGGCCAGCGCCCGGTTGCCGGTGCGGCGCAGCACCGGCGAGGCCTTGCGCCACTGCGCCTCGCGCCGCGCCGGGACGGACTGGTCGACGGGGTGCTCGCGCGGGAACAGGGGCGCCACGGGTTCGCCGTCCACCACCGGCTGCACCGTCACGCACGTGCTCCACTCCCCCTTCGGCGGGATCACGGCGCGGAAGGTCAGGGTGGAGGGCGAGCACTCCGCGCCCTCGCCCCACACCCGCGTGCCCCGGCTGCGGCCGTCCAGCCGCCAGGTCAGGCGCAGCTCGTCGTCGGCGACCTCGGAGGCGTGCTCGCCCCGCGACCGCACGCGGCCCTCCTTGACCTCGAACAGGTCCGCGAAGTCGGCCTCCACCCGGATCGTCACCACGTGCGTCGCGGTCTCGCGGCCGTAGTTGCGCAGCACCAGGTCCTCGCGCATGCCCGCGCCGACGTACCGGTCGCGGCGCACCAGCAGGGTGCTCTCCGCCTGGGGCCGCGGCGACCGCCCGCGACCGACGAACCTGGCCCGGAACGGGTCCGGGGTGCTGGTCGTGATGTGCTCGACGGGCGCGCCGTCCACCCGCAGCCGCCAGCCGGACAGGATGCGGGTGTCCTGGAAGAACGTGCCCTGGGCGGCGGCGCCGTCGAGGTCGCCGTTGCTGCCGCAGACGCAGAACGAGGTGCCGTGGACCAGCGTCACGGTGTTCGGCGACAGCGTGACGGGTTCGCCGTCGAACGCCCAGCCACCCTCCGTCATCACGTGCCTCCTGGTGCTGGAAGGGTTTCCCGGACTGCGGGCTCCCGGTCCGCGACCTCGCGGTACCCGCCCGGTGCCGGTCCCGCCCGACCGGGCGGTCCGCGCCGGCCGGGGTGACCCGGTGCCGCGGTCCTCCCGTCCGGCACCCCGCCCGGGGTGCCACGACCCGGGGCGGCCAAACCGGGTCCCTCGACCCGCAGGCACGATCCCGGGGCCGGTCACCACCTCATCGAGCGAATTCGGGGACCGTTGGGCGGTGTTCGGCGCACGTGGACGCCGGCGGTCCGCTGACCTCGTCCCGGTTGAACGCCCGCGTGCGGGCGACCCCGGGTGGGCAGGGACGACGGTGAGGAGGCCGTCGATGGCAAGGGCAGTGGGCGTCACCGAGCGGGGCGGACCGGAGGTGCCGGCCGTCGTCGACCGCGAGGTGCGGGAACCGCGCGGGGGCGGCGACGCTGCCGATGAACGGGCTCACCGACGCGCTCGGCCTCGACCTGCTCGGCCTGCGGCCGGGCGGCGCGCCGGCGGTGAGGGCCTGCTGGCGTCGGCGGGTGGGCTTCAACTGCGGGTGGCGGGTGAATACCCGCCCGAAGAGGCTGCCGAGGCGTACCGGGTGATGGACGCGGGCGGCCTGCGCGGGAGGGTCGTGATCCGGTTCTGAGCCGTGGTGCGGTGCGGCCGGTGCGGTGTGGTGCGGCCGGTGCGGTGAGCGAGGTCGGTCCACGTCGGACCGACCGCCTTCGTCCCCGCCTACCCGCCGACCCCGGGCGACAGCGCGGAGTCGACCGAGTCGACCAGGTGGACGACCGTGTCCAGGCCCACCATCACCAGCAGGCTGGTGATCAGGTGGTTGGCGGGCGCCACGACCACCAGCTCCACCCCGCACCGCCCGGCCCGCTCGTGCGCGTGCAGCAGGGCGGTCATCCCCACCGAGGCGAAGTACGTGACCTCGCCCAGGTCGGTCACGAGCAGCGGCGCGCCCGCCCGCACGGCCGCTTCGAGCCCCTCGGAGAACGCCCAGTCCAGCCGCTCGACCACGGCCTGGTCCACCTCGCCGCCGATGCCCAGCAGCACCGCCCGGCCCCCGTCGAGGAGGTCGACCCGGGTCCGCACACCGGGTCCCGTCGTCGTCATCGCCACCTCACGCCCTCTCTGGTGGAGACGCCATGACACGGCGAACCTACCCGCTCCGTGCGCGGATCATGCCCGAACAGGTGATCCGACTCCGTATTGACACGGACGGACCACGCTTCGAGCACGGTGCGGTGTCGTGGGTCGGGGAACCGGTCCGCCGGCAACCGGGCCCGTCACCTGCATATTCACTCCGGAACGCCGGTCCTTGATTAGTGGCCGCCAACTCGATATGAACCTATTTCGTTTTCAATTGCGCGGACCCGGCGATCACAACAGGGCTACCCTGAACGCGAGAAGAAGCGGTAGGAGGTGCCGAATGGCGCGGCAGGTTCTGGTCCGGCTGGTTGACGACCTCGACGGGAGTTCGGCCGGTGATGTCGAGACGGTCTCGTTCGGCTTGGACGGCGTGTCGTACGAAATCGACCTCTCCCCCGACAACGCGCGCCGACTGCACGAAGCGTTGGCGCTCTTCATCGCCCACGCGGACAAGGCCGGCAGGCGCGGCGGGCGCGGCGCACCCGCCCGACGTGCGCCGAGGCGGCCGAGCGCCACGTCCAGGGCCATCCGGGAATGGGCGCGGCGCAACGGCCACGACCTGGCCGACCGCGGCCGCCTTCCCGCGCACGTCGTCGAGGAGTTCCGCGAGGCGCACGAATCACGGAGCCGCTGAACCGGCTCCGCTTTTCCCCGTCACGTCGAATCGGCCGCCTCGAACCGCCGGACCCGGGATGCCGTGAATTCCCGTTCGCCCGGATTTCCCGTGGATCAGCCGACCGTCCGCGCGCACTGCGACCACCACTGCTCCAGCACGCCCACGGCGGGCCACTGCGGTTGGCCCTCGTCGGGCGCGTGCGGCGGGCGCTGCTCGTGCGGCCGGGCCGGTGCTTCCTCGGACAGGTAGAGCGCGACGAGTTCGTCGAAGATCGGAGTCGTGGTCACGGGGCGATCGTCGCCCACCGGACCCCGACCACCGGCGCCCGACATCGGCATGTCCGCAATACGGCGCAGAAACCACCCGTCCAGGTGGATTACCGCGCCGAAAACCGGTTCGGCGGCGCGGGGCCCAGCGGTTCAGGGCCCGGTCGACGAGCGTGGCGACGGGCGCGCGGGCCAGGTCGCCGTGGCCGGTGACCAGGGCGTCGCGGCTGCGTCGAGGTGGGCGCGGGTGAGCAGGATCGCCACCACGTCGACCCGGGTCAGCTCCACGGCGCGGCTCCTCCTGCCCGACCCGACGGGCGGCAACCGGCCCACCCCGGGCTCGGCGGAGTGGGCCGTCCGACCTCGACCTAGGATTCGTGAGCATCTCTCACCTAGGACAGGGGGTCGTCGTGGCGGGCAGGACGGACGTGGAGGCCGGGGCGCGCGAGTGGTTCGCCCGGCCGGCGCCCGCCGCGGTCGCGATCCGCGACGAGCACGGCAGGTCCCGCGAGGTCACGGCGAGCGACCGGCTGCGGGAGGTCGAGCGGCGGGCCAGGCTGATCGCGGTCAGCGACGGCCTGGCCCGCGCCGTCGCGGCGCTGCTGCCGGACGGGGCGGCACGCGCGTTCCAGGTGCGGGTCGACCCGCGCGCGGACGGGGACGAGCAGGTCGTGGCGCTGCGCCTCACCCTGGCCGACGGGGTGGAGGCGGACGTGCCGGTGTGGCCGGGCGTGCCGAGGCTGCACGCCTACCCGGCCGGCGACCGCGTCGGGATCACCGCGGAACCGCTGCTGATCGTCGAACTGGCCGGCGGGGTGCGCGAGGCGGACGGCTGGGTGCCGGCCGTGGCGTTCGCGGAAGCCCTGCGCGACCACGTGGTCGGGGCAGCTGCCGCGGAGGCTGCGGCGGTGGTCTGACGGCTGCGGCGGGAGGGCAAGCAGCAGGCAGGCGGGCAGCAGGCGGCGGGTGCCGGAAAATCGGGTGATCACCACCCGTGCCACCTGCCACCATGAGGCCGTGCGCACCTGTTCCCCCTTGATGTCGGGCCCCGCCGCGGGGCCCGACGTCGACGTGCGCTGACACCACGAGCCGACACCACATCGGACCAAGCCCCGGCCGTCGCCGGGGTCCGTCCTCCGCCGCCGGTCGGGCGGGAGGACGCATGACCACCTACATCACCACCGCCATCCCCTACGTCAACGCCGAGCCGCACCTCGGGCACGCGCTCGAACTCGTCCAGGCCGACGTGCTGGCCAGGCACCGGCGCCTGCGCGGCGGCCGGGCGCACTTCCTCACCGGCACCGACGACAACGCGGTGAAGAACGTGACCGCGGCCAGGGCCGCCGGCGTCACCGCGCGGGAGTTCGTCGACGCCAACGCCGCGCGGTTCGCCGCCCTGCACGCGCCGCTGGGCCTGTCCGTCGACGACTTCATCCGCACCAGCGCCGACCGCAGGCACCTCGACGGCGTGCGGCGGCTGTGGCTGGCGAGCGCCGCGCGCGACGACTTCTACCAGCGCGAGTACGAGGGCCTGTACTGCGCGGGCTGCGAGCAGTTCTACCGCGAGGACGAGCTGAGCGGCGGTCGCTGCCCCGAGCACGGCGTGCCGCCGGAGCCGGTGCGCGAGCGCAACTGGTTCTTCCGGCTCTCCCGGTACACCGGCCGCCTGCTGGACCTGCTGGAGTCGGGCGGGCTCCGGGTCGAGCCCGCCGCGCGGCGCAACGAGGTGCTGGCGTTCGTGCGCGCCGGGCTGTCCGACATCAGCGTGTCGCGGCCCGCGGCGCGCTCGGACGGCTGGGGCATCCCGGTGCCCGGCGACCCGGACCAGGTGGTCTACGTGTGGTGGGACGCCCTGGCCAACTACCTCACCGCGAACCCGGCGCTGTGGGCGGGCGCGACCGAGCGGGTGCACGTGATCGGCAAGGGCATCCTGCGCTTCCACGCGGTGCACTGGCCCGCGCTGCTGCTCTCGGCGGGCGAGCGGTTGCCGGACACGGTCTTCGTGCACGAGTACCTGACCGCGGGCGGGGCGAAGATCGCCAAGAGCTCGGGCAACGCGGTGCGGCCGGTCGAGCTGGTGGACCGGTACGGCCCCGACGCGGTGCGCTGGTGGCTGCTGCGCGAGGTGGCCCCGCTCGGTGACACGGACTTCACCGAGGCGCGGCTGCTCGCCAGGGCCGACACCGAGCTGGCCAACGGCCTGGGCAACCTGGTCAACCGGGTGCTCGCCCTGGTCCACCGGTCGCGGGGCGGCCGGATCGCCCCGGCCGCGCCGCTCGCGGAGGTCGCCGCGCTGCCCGCCGAGGTCGACGCGGCGCTGGCCCGGTTCGACTTCCGCGCGGCGACGGCCGCCCTGTTCGACGTGGTCGCGGCGGCGAACAGGTACGTCGAGCACGCCCGGCCGTGGACGCTGGCCGGCGCGGACCTGGACGAGGTGCTGGGCACGGCGGTGCGGACCTGCCGCGAGCTGGCCGTCGAGCTGGGCCCGTTCCTGCCGCACGGGAGCGCCCGGCTGCTCGCCCAGCTCGGCGAGGGCGACACCGCGGCCCCGCCCGCGCCCGTGTTCCCGCGCCTGGCGCCCTGACACCCGTCAGGCGGGGGTCGGTTCGCGGCTCCGCTCGGCCCTCCGGGTCAGCGCGGGCACGGCGGACCCCGCGGCCAGGAACACGGCGGCGGCCAGCAGCCAGCCGCCCGCGTCGAACGCGGTGAGGCCCGCGGTGAAGAACGCCGGGCCGACCATCTGCGCGGTCGCCGTGGCGGCCTCGGTCACGCCCTGGTAGGCGCCGCGCGACTCCTCGCGCATCAGCGACAGCGACAGCCGCCAGCTCGCCGCCACGTACCCCAGCTCCCCGGCCAGGTGCAGCAGCCCGGCGACCACGACGACGGCCACCCCGGCGTGCCGCCCGACGTCCCCGGACAGCGCCAGCAGCACGCACGCCGCCGCCAGCGCCGCGCCGGACACCGCGGCCGTGCGCGCCGCGCGGGACGTGGTGGCGGCCAGGCGGGTCGCGGGCACCTGGAGCAGCGCGACGCCGAGGGAGCTGATCACGACCAGCACCCCGCTCAGCGACAGCGGCAGCGACCGGGACGTCCACAGCGGCACGCCGGTCGACAGCATCGCCCAGCACAGCGACAGCACGGCGGTCGTCCCCGCCACGGCGAGGTAGGGGCGGTCGCGCAGCGGCGAGGCGAACCGGCCGACCGGGCGCCGGGGCGTGGGCGCGCGCAGGGCGATCACCGTGAGCACGGCGAAGCTCGCCGCGTTCGCGGTGATCGCCGCGGAGTAGGCGGCGGGGTCGTCCAGGCCGAGCACGAGCGCGCCGACGCCCGCGCCCGCCGCGTACCCGACGTGCTGGGCGACGCGCTGGCGGGCCAGGACGGCGACGCGCTCGCCGTCGTCGGCGACCAGGCCGGTGAGCAGCGCGGTCCGGGCGGCGTTGCCGCCGTTGGCCGGGGCCACGAACACCACGGTGACCAGCACGAAGGCCCAGGTCCCCTCGGCGAACGGGTAGCAGGCCATGGCGAGGCCGCGCGCGGTCGTCGTGGCGGCCAGCACGTGGCGGGCGTCGAACCGGTCGGCCAGCGCGCCCAGGGGCACCGCCGCGACCAGGCCGACCGCGCCCGCCGCGGCCATCGCGACGCCCACCGCGACCGGCGGCAGGCCGCCGACGCGGGTGAAGTACAGCGCCCAGATCGTGAACCACAGGCCGTCGCCCGCCGCGGACGCGCCGCGCGCCCACATCAGCCGGCGCAACCAGGTCTCGACCTCACCCACCGCCCACCACCTTTCAAAGTTTCGTGAAAGGTGACTGTAGGACCAACCATGGTTCACGTCCACCTGAAGGGTGGTAGCGTGACCGGTGTGGCGGGATGGGTCGATCCGGAGAACCGGGTGGTCGCCGCGGTCACCGCGCTGGCCGCCGAGCTGGCCGACCCCGTGCGCCTGACCGCGTTGCAGCTGCTGGCCGCCGAGGGCCCGCACACCTCCAGCCAGCTGGCCGACGCCATCGGCGTGTCGGCGTCCCGGCTGGGCAACCACCTGGCCCGGCTGCGCGAGAAGGACCTCGTCACCGCGGAGCGCGCCGGGCGGCACTCGGTCTACCGGGCCGCGCCCGGCCTGGGCGAGGTGCTGGCGGCGCTGGCCCACTACGCGCGGGGCGCGGACGCGGTCGGCCTGCCCGATCGCGCGCCGTCACCCGCCGACATCGCGCACACCTGCTACGACCACGCGGCGGGCCGGCTCGGCGTCACCGCGTTCGCGACCCTGGTCGAGCGCGGCGCGCTGCGCCCGCCGGACGGCCTCGGCGACGAGGTCGCGCTCGGGCCCGACCAGGAGGCCTTCGCCGAGCTGGGCGTGGACCTGGCCGCGCTCGCGCCGGGCCGCCGCAAGCTCGCCACCGCCTGCCTGGACCGCACCCACCGCCTGCCGCACCTGGGCGGCGTGCTGGGCAAGGCCGTGCTGGACGCGTTCCTGGCACGCGGTCTCGTGGCCAGGGCGGCGGACAGCCGCGTGCTGACCGTCCTGGCGCCCGCCGAGCTGACCCGGCTGCTGCCCGGGTTCCCGCCGCCCGGGTCCTAGTCCTAGGACCTCACCCGATCCGCTCCAGCCGCACGGGCAGGCCGTCCCGGGGCACCGGCAGCGCGGAGAAGTCGAACCGGGTCTCGTAATCGGGCGCGACCGCGATCCGGAAGCGCAGCAGCACCTGGTGCAGCAACGCCTTGATGTGCACGTCGGCGAACTGGGCGCCCGCGCACTTGTGCACGCCCCCGCCGAACGGCGTCCACGCGTAGCGGTGCACCCGGTCCTCGCGGCGGTGCGCGGCGAACCGCTCGGGGTCGAACCGCTCCGGGTCCGGCCACAGCTCCGGCAGGTGGTGGTTGACCTGGGGCGTGACCGTCACCAGGGTGCCGGCGGGCAGGTGGCGGCCCAGCAGCCCGGTGTCCCGCGCGGTCTGGCGCGGGAAGACCGGGATCGGGGTGACCAGCCGCAGCGACTCCTTCTCCACGAGGTCGAGCGCGGTCAGCCGGCCCAGGTCGCCCCACTCGACGAAACCCCGGCCCAGCGCACGGGATTCCGCCCGCGCCCGGTCCTGCCACTCGGGGTGCCTGGCCAGCCGGTGGACCATCGAGCTGAGCGCCGAGGTGGTCGTGTCGTGCGCGGCCAGCAGCAGGCCGATGACGTGGTCGACCACCTCGGTGTCGTCGAACCTGAGGCCGTCGTCGGCGCGGGCGTGGCACAGCATCCCGAACAGGTCGGGGTCCGCGCCCGCCCGCTTGGCGGGCAGGCGTTGCGCGCAGAACCGCTCCAGGACGCGCCGGCCGGCCAGGCCGCGCGCCCACCGCGTGCCGGGCAGGCCGACCCGCACGAGGGAGGTCACGGCCCCGGTCATGTCCGCGAAGGCCGCCCGGACCACCTCCGACTCGCGGCCCAGCCCGGCGCCGAGGAAGACGTCGGCGGCCAGTCCCAGGGTCAGCCGCTTGACCGCGGGCACCACCGGGAAGGGGTCCGCGGGCCGCCACCCGTCGAGGCCCGCCTCGATCACCCGGTTCATCCGGTCCAGGTAGCCGCGCAGGCGGTCGGCCGTGAACGCCTGCTGCACCACGCGGCGCTGCCGCACGTGCTCGTCGCCGTCCAGCGTCAGCAGGCCGCCGCGGAAGAACGGGCCCAGGAAGTGCTCCCACCCCGGCCGGGCGGCGAACACCCGCTCCCGGTTGACCAGCACGGCCTCGGCGGCCTCCGGCCCCACCACCGACACGATGCGCCTGCCGAACCCGCACGACCAGCTGATCGGGCCGTGCTCGGCCAGCCGGCCCCGGCCCCACGCCACGGGATCCCGGGTCGCGCTGAAGGTGTGGCCCACCAGCGGACTGCCTGCATCACCCGGCACGGTGGCCAGCCCGCTGCCCGCGGGCGCGGCGGGGAAGGGCCCCGGGAGGGCCACGGCCTCCCGCACGCGCCGGACCCGATGCCCGAGCGCCGGCCCGGCGGTCCGGTCGCGCTCGTCGGTGCTCACGGTGGAACGGGCTCCTCCGGGTCGGTGGACGGCCTCCCTCCAGTGTGGACCGGGAGCGGGCCCCCGGGCCATGCCTCGAACCGGTGAAACCCCTGGGCGGACGGGTGAGGCGGCCTCCGACCGCCCCGCGACGGTGGGCGGTGTTGCCCGGTGGGGCGCGGTGATCGCCTGATCGAGGAAGTGTCCCGATTGGAATGATGCCGGCGTCGTCGTCCTCGATCGCACTGGAGCCGGAACCGCATGTCCACCATGACCTGCACGGTCAACACAGCCGTCGCGGAAGCGATGAACCGCTACGGCGCAGGCCTGGACCGCGCCCTGCACGACCGGGGTCTGCTGTGGGAGATCGACCACCGCGGCGTGCTGAGGGGCGCGGTGCCGCCGTCGTGCTCGACGGTGGAGGCGTTGGAGCGGCTGGTGCTCTGGGCCGCCGCGCTGAACCTGGCCCTCTTGCGCACCAACCCGTCGACGCCGAAGACCTACACCTACCGCGGGGTGGTCGACCACCGGGTCGTGGAGGTGTGGAACAGCGTGCTGCCGAGAGAGGACGGCTGGTTGTTCCGCGCGCTCACCGAGAGTCGACCGGCGGACTCACCGCTCGGCGTCTGAGCGGTCGGGCGGCGGCGGGAGGGTGACGGCTCGGTGCTCTGGCGGCGATGGCAGCCGGCGGCGGCCTACCCGCGGCCGGGGTTCGCCGTCGCGGACTCGTGGGACGGGTGCGATCGGCTCGTGCGCGCGAGCCGCGCGGTGCGGTCGCGCGACCGCCTTCCCAGCCAGGTTCGCAGCGCCCACCAGGCGCGCAGGGTGTCGAGCACGGTCGAGCGGGCGTCGGCGGCGGGTTCGTCCAGTGGCAGCGCGGTGATCTCGGCCAGGCGGTCGAGGCGGTACCGGACGGTGTTGGGGTGCAGGTGCAGGGCGGCGGCCGTGTGGCCGAGGCGGCGGCCGTGGTCGAGGTAGGCCAGCGCGGTGCGGGCCAGGTCGCGGTGGAAGTCGTCGGCGGGGTCGAGCCGGCCCAGCGCGCTGTCCACGAGCAGGTCGGCGAGCAGGGGCTGCGCGGCCAGCGCGGTCTCACCGGCCAGCTCGGTGAGGTGGCGCACGCCGCGCAGCCCTTGCCCGGCGGCGATGGGCAGCGCGGCCGCGCACAGGGCGTGGACGTCGCGCAGCTCGGCCAGGGCCGCGCCGGGCGCGACGACCAGCAGGACGTCGGGCGCGAGGTCATCGGCGGTCGGCGGCCTGCCCGCCAGTCCGGTCAGCCTGCCCTCGACCAGGCCGTACACGCCGCCGAGGCCGAGCAGCCGCTGTTCCAGGGCGCGGGCCAGGGAGGGCTCGGTGACGTCGGAGACCACGCAGTGGTAGCGGCCGCCCGGCCGCAGCCCGGCCCGGTGGAGGTCCTCGGCGCGCGGCGGTTCCCGGTCGCCGGGCAGCAGCAGCCCGCGCAGCAGCCGCGTGCGCACGTCTCGGGTCGTGCGGGACAGCTGGAGCTCGGCGGCGTGGTAGCCGTTGACGATGTGGCGCTCCAGCGCGCCGGTGTAGCGGTCCAGGTCGAGGACCGCCTCCAGGATCACGTCGTCGGGCACGCCGGCGGCGCGGCTGCGGTCGATGGCGATGCGCACCGCGCGGGTGCGGCCGGCCTGGACCCCGCACAGCAGGGCGGTGATGGGCACGCCCTGGGCGGCGCGGTCCGCGCCCAGCGCCTCGGCGGTGGCGAAGTCCTGGTCGTCGGGGTGCGCGGGACGGGCCAGGGAGTCCAGGCCGGCGGCCAGCAGCACCTGGACGTGGCGGCGGTTCTCGGCCTCGGGCAGGCGCGCGACCTCGGGTGAGCGGGTCCGGGCCGCCAGGACCAGTTCGTCGAGGACCCGGTCGTCCTCGGACATCGCCTTGAGCACCTCGCGGAGCAGCGCGCTCCGGTTCGCTGCGGGCACGGCTCCTCCCGACCACGGCGCTGTGGCAGGGCCACAACAGGCTCGCCGGGTTGTTGGCCGGCCGCCCCTACCACGGGTGCGCCACCCACTGGTTCGCTGTGGCTACCGCAGAGTAGCAACACGGTCGCCCGCCGGGCGACCGCCGGTTCGGGCCTTTCCGCCGCGAACAGAGCCGTTTCGGTTGGGAGTCCGCATGACCAAGACATCGTCGCACCGCGGCCGACGCGCGCGGTTGTCCGGGGTGATCACCGCCGGGCTGGTGGCCACCGGGCTGGTCGCCACCGGGTCGGCGGCCCCGGCGGGCGCCGCGCAGCTGCGGGAGGTGATGTTCGTGGGCAACAACTGGGACGGCACCGCCGACGTCATCGCCTCCACCGGGGACTTCGGCAGGATCGGGCGGGTGAACATCATCCCGGACCGCGAGGAGCGGTTGCGGGAGATCTACCTCAACCCGATCAAGCTGATCTTCTTCCTGGGCATCCGCCACGGCCCCGGCGAGGGGCACGACCAGTTCGTCGACGACATGTACACCACGCCGGACGGTTCGGCCGTGGTGGCGTCGCGGCCCAGCTTCGCCGACGTGGTGTCGGTCGACCTGGCCACCGGCGGGATCAGGTGGCGCTTCCCGGTCTCGGGCTTCCGCTCCGACCACATGGCCGTCTCCCCCGACGGTTCGCGGGTCGCGGTGTCGGCCTCGACGTCCAACACCGTGCACGTCCTCGACATCGACACCGGCCGCGAGGTCGGGAAGTTCGCCACCGGCGACAAGCCGCACGAGAACGTCTTCACCGACGGCGGCGGGCGCCTGTGGAACATGTCCATCGGCGAGGTCAACACCGACCTCGACGACCCCGCCCTGGACTTCACCAAGGGCGACCGGCGGATCACCGTCGTCGACACCGCCACGTTCCGGCAGGAGCGGGTGGTCGACATGCGGCAGCGGCTGGACGCCTTCGGCCGGTCGGACCTGTCGGACTCGGTGCGGCCGGTGGCGTTCACCCCGGACGAGTCCACGCTGTACTTCCAGGTCTCGTTCTTCAACGGGTTCCTGGAGTACGACGTGGCGGGCGACCGCGTCACCCGCCTCAAGGAGCTGCCCAAGAACCCGGGCACCAGCGACGACCGCACCACCTTCGTCAACGACTCGCGCCACCACGGCATGTCCATGAGCCCGGCCGGCGACAAGCTGTGCGTCGCCGGGACCATGGACGACTACGCCACCGTCGTGGACCGCGCGTCGCTGCGCGAGGGGCCGCTGGTGCCGGCGGCCAAGCCGTACTGGGCCACGGTCAGCGGCGACGGCCGGGCCTGCGTGATCTCCGAGAGCGGCGCCGACCAGGTCACCGCGATCGACTTCGCCACCGGGCGCAAGCTGCTCTCGGTGCCGGTGGGCGACCACCCGCAGCGGGTGCGGGTCGGGCACGTGCCGCAGGGGTGGGCGGGGCCCGCGAACGGCTGACGGAGCGGTCCGCCGCCCCGCCGGGAAGCGCTCCCGGCGGGGCGGCGGACCCGTGCCCGGGGTCGCCCCGTGCCCTTGATCACGCAAAGTTACCGGGCACGACGCTATGTACGTGCACGTGCATCTCGGTGTACGGTCCCCGGTCTAGGAGCGCTCTGGGAGCGCTCCCAGAACGCTGTCGAGATGAGGAGGGGCTCAGTGAAGCGCTCCACCGCCGTACTGGCTACATCCGCGGTGGCCCTCGGTTGCGCGGCGGCGGTGCTCCCGCACGCCGCGGCCGCCGCGCAGGGCTGCCGGGTGGACTACACCGTCACGAGTCAGTGGCAGGGCGGGTTCCAGGCCAACGTGAAGGTCACCAACCTCGGCGACGCCCTCAGCGGGTGGTCGCTCGGGTTCACCTTCCCGAACACCTCGCAGAAGGTGAACCAGGGCTGGAACGCCACCTGGTCGCAGTCCGGTTCCTCGGTCACCGCGACCAACGTCGACTGGAACCGGTCGCTCGCCACCGGCGCGTCCACGGACCTCGGGCTGACCGGCACGTGGTCGGGCAACAACCCCGTGCCCACGTCGTTCGCGCTCAACGGCGTGGCGTGCACCGGGTCGCCCACGACGACCAACACCACGACCACGACGACCACCACGACCTCGAACCCGCCGACGCCCCGCAACCCGGTGGAGGCCAACGGCCAGCTGCGGGTCTGCGGCGTGAACCTCTGCAACCAGTACAACCGCCCGATCCAGCTGCGCGGCATGAGCACGCACGGCATCCAGTGGTTCGACAAGTGCTACAACAACGCCTCGCTCGACGCGCTGGTCAACGACTGGAAGGCGGACCTGTTCCGCATCGCCATGTACGTGCAGGAGCAGGGCTACGAGACCAACCCGACCGCGTTCACCAACCGGGTCAACGCCCTGGTGGACATGGCCGAGTCCCGCGGCATGTACGCGCTGATCGACTTCCACACCCTCACGCCGGGCGACCCCAACTACAACCTCCAGCGCGCGAAGACGTTCTTCGCCGCGGTCGCCGCGCGCAACGCCAACAAGCGCAACGTGATCTACGAGATCGCCAACGAGCCCAACGGCGTGAGCTGGGCCGGCATCAAGAGCTACGCCGAGCAGGTCATCCCGGTCATCCGCGCCGCCGACCCCGACGCGATCGTCATCGTCGGCACCCGCGCCTGGTCGTCGCTGGGCGTGTCCGAGGGCTCCAACGAGTCCGAGGTGATCAACAACCCGGTCAACGCGACCAACATCATGTACGCGTTCCACTTCTACGCCGCCTCGCACAAGGACAACTACCGGTCCACCGTGAGCCGGGCGGCGTCGCGCCTGCCGCTGTTCGTCACCGAGTTCGGCACGGTCACCGCCACCGGCGGCGGCTCGTACGACCGGACCAGCACCGCGGCCTGGCTCGACCTGCTCGACCAGCTGAAGATCAGCTACGCGAACTGGACGTACTCCGACGCCAACGAGAGCAGCGCCGCGCTCCGGCCCGGCACCTGCAACGGCGGCGACTACTCCAGCAGCGGTGTGCTCACCGAGTCCGGTGCGTACATCAAGAGCCGGGTCAGCACGCCGGACAACTTCCCGACCAGCTGACCGCCGGGTCCCCGGTCGCCCTCGTGCGCGAGGGTGACCGGGGACCTCGTCACGGGTACGTGCGAAACCCGCCCCGGCGGTCGGCCGTCAGACCCGAGTCGGTCGTCAGACCCCGGTCGCGACCAGGACGAGTTCGCCGGACCCCGGGTCGAGGTAGGCGGACGCGTACCAGCGCTCGTGGTCGAACGCCGCGTCCAGCGCGTCCCCGCTCAGGAACGGCCCGCTCGGCAACCGGTCGCGCATGCCCTCCACCACGTCGGGGACCTCGCCCGCCGCGGTCGGCGCGTAGGCGGACACCAGTCGCTCGACCGCGTCCGGCGCCAGGGTGACCACCGCGTCGATCCAGTAGGTGGAGGGTCCGGGCACGTCGGAGCGCCCGAACGTCCCCGACATCCACCGCGCCGCGTCCGGCGCGTCGAGCACCGGGAAGCGCTTGACCAGCGGGGCGAGGTCGGTTCGCAGTTCACCCGTGCCGGACTTCGCCGCGGCCGCGCCCTCCATCGACCCGCTCACGCCCACCCCCACCACCCGATAACCGATGAAGCCGACCAGGACCACGATCCCCGACGTCACGACGGCCGCCACCGCGAGGACCCAGGGCCGGGGTGATGTCCTGCTCACCGACGTCGCTCCCTCGGGTTGTCCGGGGTCGGTCCCCGGTCGCGCTCGGCGCCGCGCGCGTCGATCTCCTCACCCGGCGCGCCGGTGGGCGGGTGCCCCAGCTCCCAGGTGACCGTCCTGGTGATCGTGCCGTGCGCGTCGAACGGCTTCGCCCAGCCGACCTCGGTGAACCGGCCGTTGCCGTTGTCCGGCAACCCGGTCCTGACGTCCTCGTCGTCGCGGTTGAAGTTGTAGCGGTCCTCGGCCTCGACGACGATCTCCATCGTCACGGTGTTCCCGTTCACCCTGACGTTCCCGTGGCTCCACACCTGGTGGTCGCCGATCGCCTTCTGCCAGTTCTCCGTCGCCGGGTAGGGCTTGGCCGCCGTGGCCTCGCCGGTCATCGGGAACTCCGTGTTCCCCGCCCGGATCAACTCCTCCGCGGCCAGCGCCGCACGGGTGATCTCCCCGTCCGCGCCCGCGCGGACGTGCGGGTCCTCGCGGTAGGCCTTCTCGTAGTCGAATTCCCTGGGCTCACCGGTGTTCTTCCAGTAGTGCTCGTACATCTGCGTGGCGTCCGGCATGTCGCCGATGAGCTGCGCGCCGCGCAGCGTCGCGAGCCACTGCGCCTTGGCGAGGTGGTCGCCCGGGGTCGGGTCCGCCGAGCCGTGGGCGAAGTCCTCGTCGAACCGGAAGTCCGGCCGGTCCGGTGCGCCGATCCGGTAGCGGCCGTCGGCGGTGCGCCGGCCGACGTCGGCCCCGGCCAGGCTCGTCGCGCCCTGGTCCGGGACGCCGGCGGCCTCCGCCTTGGCCATGGTGTGCGCCAGCGCCCGGTCGATCTCCTCGGCGGCGACCAGGATGCGGCTCACGGCGTGGGCGAGCTCGTCGGCCAGCCGGGCGCGCTGCGGGTCGGGTGCGACCTGGGGCGACGCGTCCGCGATCGACCCGTCCGCGCCGATGGCGAAGTGGTGGGCGCCGGCGGTCGACTCGGTCTCGTGCACCAGGCGGCTCAAGTCGGCGACGGCGTCGGACGCCTCGTGCAGCGCGCGCTGGACCGCGCTCGCCTCCGCGACGAGGTGCTCGGCGCGGTCCCGGATGGCCCTCAGCTCGCCGCGCGCGGCGGTGGCGCTGTCCCCGTGCCACAGGAGCGGGCCGAACGACCGGTCCAGTTCGTCCTCCAGCCCGATCAGCCTGTCCTTCCGCGTGCGGATCGACCGGGCGGTGGTCTCGATCGCGTCGGCGTCCCACCGGCGGACGTCGTGGTAGCTCAGGGTCATCCGCCCGGCCACCAACCCAGCAGCGTGAAGTCCTGTTCGGCGGCGCCCTCGTCGGCCTCGTAGCGGTCCGCGGCGGCCGACAGGTTCCCGCCGAGCCGGTTGACGTCCGTCGACCAGCAGGCCAGGCGCTCGGTCCAGGCGTGGGCGAGGGGTTCGGCCTTGGCCGCGGACTCCGAGCCGGGCAGCGCGGCGGGCACGTCCCGGGGCGTCGACCCGAGTTCGACCCGACCGGCTTGTTCCCCGGCGGAAATCGCCGCCGCGGCGGCTTTCCGCAAACCCTCTACATCCACCTCGAAGCCGCTCATGTCCCTTCCCGATGAGTAGCCGCGATCGGCAGCGTAGCAACGCCGGGAAGTGAATCAACGGCACTGAACAGCAGATCACCCACATGGTGCACGCACTATCAATTCACCCCGATGGTCAATACTCGAATGGCTTATCACGTTCCGCATGAATGCGGAGTTGCGTTCTCGGAGTTCCCGGGGTGGTGGTCGCGCTTAATCCAAGAGGTCATGTCGACGGCCGGCGCCCGCCGATTTCACGGGGTTGGTCCCCCGCGGGCAGCAGGTCCACCAGCGCGGCGGGCGGGATCGTCGACGGCCGGTCGCTGACCTGCCCGTCGCCCAGTTCGACCACGCGCCACTCGCCGTCGTCGCGCCGGACCAGGTCGGCGGTGACGAAGGGCAGCCCCAGGCCGGCGATGAGCGGTGCGATGCCGGCCAGGTCCGGTCCGACCCCGGGCAGGTCGTCGGGGGTGTCGGGGTGGGGGCCGACCAACCGGCACGCGCCGTCGACCCACCAGGTGCGCACCTCGGCGGAGGCGAAGCGCTCGAAGCGGCGCAGCACGAACCCGCCGACCACGTCCTCGCGCAGCTCCCGGAACCGGCTCGCCACGGCCCACGCGGCGTCGGCGTCGGCCAGGTCCGGGATGAAGGCGGCCTCGTCCCAGTGGTGCTTCATCGACTTGGCGTAGTCGCGCAGCACCGCCGGACCGGGGCCCAGCTCGCCGCGCGCCCGGTCGAAACCGGCGCGGTCGTCGCCCACCGTCCACGCCGACCGGGGCGTGACCTCCGCCAGGTCCGAGCACCAGCCGGGCAGCTCGTGCGCCCTCCGGTACTGCTCCGGGTCGGTCCACGGGTCCACGCCCCGCCGCCGCAGCGCACCGGCGAACGCCGCGTACCGGTCGGAGTCCAGCATCCAGCCGCGGTAGGCGGCCGTGCCGCCGCCCTCGGGCACCCGGCGCACCGCCCGGTCGGCGTCGCCGGACGGGTCGGCGAGCGCGTCGTGGTCGACGAGGGCGACCGCCACCCCGGCCGCGCGGGCGGCCTCCGCCTCGGCCGCGAAGTGCTCGTCGGGGCGGCGGGGGTGGAGCACGTCGGCGGGCACGAGCAGGATCATGGCCCGCATCGTGCCACCGCGGGGGCCGCCGACCGCCGAAGACCTGCGGTCATCGGCCCCTCGCCGCTCCGATCGCCGCACCCCGTCAGCGTTCCGGCCGCTGCGCTCCTCGCCGTTCCGGTCGCCGCTCCCGTCACCGTTCCGGCCGCCGTACCCCCTCACCGCCCTGGCCACCACACCCCGTCACCAGTCCGCGGAGAGCCCCAGGTCGGCGATCCGCACCACCTCGCCGGTCCGCAGCGAGCGGTTCGCCGCGATGCCGACACCGGCGCTGCGCAACCCGTCCTCCACCCCCGCCCGGCGACCCAGCGGGTCCGGCGCGGAACCGGGTCGGAACACGTCGTCGAGCAGGTGGGCGTCGCCACCGCCGTGGGGTCCGTCGCCCTGCGGCACGGGCACCTCCTCCGCGACCGACCAGTGCCGCTGGAGCAGCAGCCGCTCACCCGCCGGGCGCGGGTTCGCCGCCGACGCGGAGGCCGGGCGGTCCGGTGCGACGCCGGGGTCGACCGCCGGTCGACCGACCACGCCGGCCGCGCCGGCGGGCAGCACGTGCCCGCGCTCCACCACGTCCAGCTCCAGCCTGCCCGCCGTGCCGTTCACCGCGACCCGGTAGCCCTCCCACGGCGAGTGGGCGTTGAGCGAGTAGCTCAGGGACGCGCCCGAGCCGTACCCGACGACCACCGACAGGTTGTCCTCGGTGGTGATGCCGCCGCTGAACACGTCCCGGTCGCGCAGGTAGCCGTCGTCCGGCTCGGCCTCCAGGTAGAGCCGGCGCAGCACGTCGTCGGCGGCCAGGTCCAGCGCGAACGGGTCGCGGTCCGCGCCCGGCGCGCCGGTCGAACGCCCCGGCCGCGCGCCCAACCCGCGCCGGGCGGCGTTGTCCGCGCCGTAGAAGCGCAGGCCGCCCAGCGCGAACACGGTCCGCGGCACGTCGCCCAACCACCAGTTGACCAAATCGAAGTGGTGGCTCGCCTTGTGCACCAGCAGGCCGCCGGAGTGGGCCTTGTCCCGGTGCCACCTCCTGAAGTAGTCCGCGCCGTGCACGGTGTCGAGCACCCACTCGAAGTGCACCGAGGTGACCTCGCCGATCGCGCCGCCCGCGATCAGCCCGCGCAGCTCCCCGTTGCGCGGCGAGTAGCGGTAGTTGAACGTCACGACCAGCTCGCCGCCCGACTCGCGCACGGCGTCGGAGATCGCCCGCGCGCCCTCGGCGGTGGTGGTCAGCGGCTTCTCCACCACCACGTCGCAGCCCGCCCGCAGCGCCGTGACCGCGTAGTGGTGGTGGGTGGCGTCCGGGGAGGTCACGATCACCGCGTCCGGCCGCTGCTCGCGCAGCAGGTCCGCGAACCGCTCGGGCGCGTAGCGCGCCGGGGCCCGCCCCAGCACCTCGTCGTAGTAGGACATCCGGGTGGGGCTCGGGTCGCACCACGCCACCACCACGCCGTCGTCGGCGTATTCGCCGGCGAGCGCCTCGACGTACATGGCGGCGCGGTGGCCGACGCCGACGACGGCGTAGCGGCGACGGGACCGCCCACTGGGTTTGGGCTGCACTGCGCTTCCTTTCGAACCGGTCAAGGCGCCTGGACGAGACCTTCGTGCCGCACCGGCCAGCCGGCGGGGAAACCCGGGCGCGGCGGCCCGCCGTCCCAGCCCGCGGCCATCAGGGCCACCGCGGCCAGCAGCCCGCCGTTGCCGGGCAGGTACGCGGGCAACCGCGCGGTCTGCCGGTTGTGCCCGTTGGGCAGGTAGCCGTTCTTGGGCGAGTCCAGCAGCAGCGCGTCCACCGCGGTGCGGGGTTCGCCGAGCCTGGTCGCGGTCATCGCCATGGCCGGGTAGTCCCAGCCCCACGTGCTCGACCAATCCCAGTCGGCCAGCACGTCGCGCAGGGTCGCCCGCATGACCCCGTGGTCGACCAGCCCGGTCTCGGGGACCACGCCGAGCGCGCAGAGCATCGACGGGTGGTCCTCGCGGACGGTCCACGGCGGCGTCCCGATCGCGGCGTAGCGGCCCTCGCGCACCGGCGGCCGCGCCAGGCCGTCCGCGACGCGGGTCCACAGCGGCTCCTCGGGCAGGCCGAGGAGCCGCCGCCACCGCTGCGCGACCCGCAGCCCCCAGGCCCAGTAGGCCAGCTCGAACGTCGGGTTCGCGGTGCGGGCGCGGTCCCGGTAGTAGGACTCCTGGGCGGGCACGAGCGGCGGAGCCAGCGCGTACCCCTCCTCGGTGGCCACCACGAAGTCGGCCATGAACGCCGCCGACGCCAGCACGCACTCGCCGTAGCGCGCCACCGCGCCCTCGTCGCCCGCCCGGCGCACCAGCTCCGCGAGGTGGATCGGGTGCGGCTGCTGCCAGAGCAGGAAGGCGCCGATGGGGCTGGGGCTCTCCCGACCGTCCGGGCCGACCTGCTTGGGCCACCGCGCGCCCCGGTAGCCCTGCTCGCGGGCCGTCGCGCGGGCGACGTCGAGCACCCGCGGGTACCAGTCGAGGCCGCGGGCCAGCAGCTCCGGCCGGCCCCACAGCGGGAAGTGGGCGCCGTGCCACCAGTGCATCTCCAGGTGGAACCGGCCGCGCCAGCTGTTGGCCAGCAGCCCCGTCTCGGCGGGCGGCAGCGAGCCCGCGCACTGGACGGCCGTCAGGTACTGCGACAGCACGATCCGCCGTTGCAGCTCCGGGGCGCGGGGGTCGGGGCCGTGGTCCAGCTCCACCGCGCCGCCGGAGGACCAGAACCTGGGCCACCCGCGCTCGCTCGCGGCCAGCACCTCGGGGAACGCCACCGGCGCCCGGTCCGGCGCGACGTCGCCCGGCGTGAAGCGCACGGCCAGTTCCAGCGCCCCTCCCCCGGTGACGACCACGAACTCGTGCGGCCCGGTCCGCCGGACCTCGGCGTCCGCGCCCCAGCGGACCTCGACCGCCAGCCGGGTGCCGTCCAGCTCGCGGTCGACCCGGAACCCGGCTCCCCGGCGGCGGAGGGTGCTGCGGTGCCGGTCCGGGCTGCGCCAGTCGGCCGCGTCGTCCCAGGCCTCCGAGCCGTAGGGGAACGCCAGCCGCACCGCCAGCCGGCCGTCGGCCAGCGCGGGCGACACCACCCGGAAGCCGAGCACGTCCCGGTCCGGGTGGCAGCACGTCACCACCCGGACCGGCGCGCCGGCCAGCCGCGCGTCGCTGGTGATCACACCGGTCCACAGGTCCAGCCGCTGCCGCGCGCCGCGCGGCCCGTCCGGCGCGGGCGGGGCGCCGTCGACCAGCAGGCCGATCCGGACCAGGTCCAGCCGGTGCGGGTTGGCCCGCAGCCAGCGCTGGGCGGGCGTGGCCCGGTCGAAGTCGTCGGCGAGGTCCACGTAGGGCACCGGGCCCCGGGGGGTGTCGTACTCGCGCACGCTGTCGGCCAGGTCCGGCGCGGGTGACGGCGGCGGCGTGCTGTGCCAGCCCCACTGCGCCTGGGTCGCCAGCAGCGTGCCGCCGTCCTCGCCCACCGGGTACAGCCCCGGGAACGTCTGCATCCCGGTGACGTCCACCGTGCAGCACAGCTCGCCGTTGCCCACCGACAGCGGCGACCTCGGCGCCACGCCCACCACGTCGACGGCGTACCGGTCGACCAGGGCCCTGCGGTCGATCGCCGCCATCAGCCGCCGATCGCCGCGGTGACCTCGTCGACGAACCGGCGGGCGGCGTCGGGCACGCCGATCCGGTCGAACAGCACGTCGGAGTTGACCCGCTGGAGGATCTGGAGCGTGTCGGTGGAGCCGACGGGTCCCTGCACGAGCGCGGGGGTGACCTCGTCGCCGATCTCGTCGATGAACGCCGCCTCGGCCGCCTGGTGCTCGTCGAGCGACCCGGCGATGCGCTCCCGGACCTCCCGGTTGGCCGGGATGCCGCGGTCGGTGCCGATCGCCGCGCCCGCCGCCGGGTCGTTGACCAGGAAGTCGATCAGCCGCGCCGCCGCCTCCGGGTGCCCGGTGCGGGAGTTGACGGTGTAGAGCTGCGAGGCCTGCAACCACATGCCGGCCTGCTCGCCCGCCGTCTCGCCCGGCGCCCGCAGCATCACCAGCGGCCGGCCGGAGGCGGTGCGCAGGGCGGCGAGCCGGTTGCTCCAGTCGAACCTCATGGCGGCCAGGCCGCGGCCCATCAGGGTCTGCTCGGGCGCGGACACCGACATCTGCTCCACGGTCACCGTGGCCTGCGGCGTGCTGCCGGCGTCGCGCAGCCGCCCGGTCATGTCGAACCAGTCCTCGACGCTGCCGGTGCTGATCGCGACCTCGCCGCCACCGGTGTAGAGCCCTTCCCCGCGCTGCTTGGAGAAGACCTCCAGCGTTTCCGGCGCGGTCGGGTCCTCCACTCCGTAAGTGCCCGGGGGGACCTCGTCGCCCAGTTCGCCCGCGATGCGCTCGAAATCGGCCCACGTCCAGGTGTCGTCGTCGGGCAGCGGCACGCCCGCGGCCTCGAACACCGCCGGGTTGGCCACCAGGCCGTAGGTGTTGACGCCGGTGGGCACGCCGTACCGGACGCCGTCGAACTCGCCGTTGGACAGCGCGGCCTCGTCGAGCCGGCCGAGGTCCAGCGAGCCGGCCACCTCTTCGAGGTCGAGCAGCGCGCCGCGCCCGCCGTACTCGCGCGGGTACACCCCGCCCATGGTGATCACGTCCGGCGCGTCGCCGGCCGCGACCTGCGTGGCGATCCGGTCGAAGTAGGCGTTGAAGTCGGCGTGCTCCCCCGTGACCCCGATGTCGGGGTTCGCCGCCCGGAACGCGTCGAGCGCCTTCTCCGTGGCCTCGGCGCGCTTCTCGTTGCCCCACCAGGAGAACCGCAGCTCGACCGGGCCGCCGGCGTCGTCGCCGCCGGACGAGCAGGCGGGCAGCGCCAGTGCCAGCGCCACGACGCCGACCAAGGACGGCAAGAGCCTGGTCATGTCCCCACTCCTCACTTGATGCCGGTGGTCGCGATGCCCTGGGTCAGGTAGCGCTGCCCGGCCAGGAAGAAGCCGAAGACCGGGACCAGCCCGACCACCGACATGGCGAACAGCCCGCCCCACGAGCTGCTGCCCTGGCCGTCCAGGAAGGTGCGCAGGGCCACCGGGACGGTGTGCAGGTCCCGGTCGGTCAGGAAGATCAGCTGGCTGAAGAAGTCGTTCCAGGTCCAGATGAACGTGAACAGCGCGGTGGTCGCCAGCGCGGGCGTGGACAGCGGCAGGATGACGCGCCAGAAGATCCGCCAGTGGCCGCAGCCGTCGATGCGGGCCGCCTCGTCCAGCTCCCGGGGCAGCGACCGGATGAACTGCACCATCAGGAAGATGAAGAAGGCGTCCGTGGCGAGGAACTTCGGCACGACGAGCGGCAGGTGGGTGTTGATCCAGTCCAGCTGGGAGAACAGCACGTACCTCGGCACGATCAGCACGTGGACCGGCAACATGACGGTGGCCAGCGTCAGGGCGAACAGGAACCGCTTGCCGCGGAAGTCCAGCCGGGCGAACGCGTAGGCCGCCATCGAGCACGACAGCAGGTTGCCGATCACCGACGCCACCGCGATGAACGCCGAGTTGAGCAGGTACTGCTGGAACCCCGGGCCGAGCGCGGTCCAGCCGTTGACGTAGTTCTCCAGGGTGAACGAGCTCGGCCACGGCGACGGGTCGCGGAAGATCAGGTCGGTCGGCTTGAAGGAGCTGGAGACCAGCCACAGCAGCGGGTAGACCATCACCACGCCGAGCACGACCAGCAGGCCGTGCCGCAGCGGCGCGGGCAGTCCGCGTTCACGCGCCCGGGGCTCAGTCACCGTAGAACACCCATCGCCTGGCCAGCAGGAAGTTGAGCGCGGTCAGCGCCGCGACGATCAGCAACAGCAGCCAGGCCAGCGCCGAGGCGTACCCCATCTGGAACGAGCCGAAGCCGCGTTCGTAGAGGTAGAGCGTGTAGAACAGGGTCCGGTCCGACGGGCCGCCGGTGCCGCCGCTGACCACGAACGCCTGGGTGAAGTTCTGGAACGCGTCGATCAGCTGGAGCACCAGGTTGAAGAAGGTGATCGGGGTGAGCAGCGGGATCGTCACGTGCCGGAACCGGGCCCACCGGCCGGCGCCGTCCACGGTGGCCGCCTCGTAGTGCGCCACCGGGATCTGCCGCAGCCCGGCCAGGAAGATCACCATCGGCGCGCCGAAGGTCCACACGTTGAGCACGACCAGGGTGTCCAGCGCCCAGTCGGGGTGGGCGATCCAGCCGACGCCCTGGATGCCGACCAGCGCCAGCAGGTCGTTGACCAGGCCTTCGGTGCCGAACATCTGCCGCCACAGGATCGCGATCGACACGCTGCCCGCCAGCAGGGAGGGCAGGTAGTAGACCGAGCGGTAGAACGCCAGGCCGCGCACGCCCCGGTTGAGCAGCAGGGCCAGGCCCAGGGCCACCGCCAGCTGGAGCGGCACCGAGACGAAGACGTAGCGGAAGGTGACCGCGAGCGAGGTGAGCAGCCGCTCGTCGCCGAGCATCCGGGCGTAGTTGTCCAGGCCGGTCCACTTCGGCGGGCGCAGCAGCGAGTAGTTGGTGAACGACAGGTAGAGCGAGGCCAGCACCGGGCCGATGGTGATCACGACCATGCCGACGGCCCAGGGCGCCAGGAACAGGTAGGCCGCCCGGCCGTCCCGTCGCCGCACGCTGCCCCGGCGGCGTGGCGGCGCGGACCGCCGGGGTGGCGCCGGGCTGCCCGCGACCGGCCCCGGGGTCTCCGGCACGCCGCCCGGCCTCGCCCCCTCGGAACCGGCCATGCGCCCTCCTCGGCGACGTCGCCCGCCCACCTGGCCTGTGGCCCGCACCACACTGACCGGGAAACCGCTTTCTACCGTGCTGCTCGTCAGGGTGTCAATCCTTGCTTTGGAAGGTTTCAAGGTGGGCGTCTCAACACATGTCCCAGGACTGTGAACAGCTCCGATAAGTTTCGTAACGGTGAGAAACCGGTTACCGTGACCTGGCTCGGTCCACCGGTGAGGAGGAGCCCATGCCCGCTCTGCCCTGGGTCGAGGTCCGCGGCGCCCGGCTGGCCGACGACTCCGGCGCACCGGTCGCGCTGACCGGGTACGGGCTCGGCGGCTGGATGAACATGGAGAACTTCATCACCGGCTACCCGGCCACGGAGTCGTTGCAGCGCAAGGCGTTGCGCGCCAACCTGGGCGAGGAGGGGTACCGGCGGTTCTTCGACCGGTTCCTGGACGACTTCTTCGGCGTCGACGACGCCCGCTTCCTGGCCTCGCTGGGCCTGAACGCGGTGCGCGTGCCGCTGAACTACCGCCACTTCGAGGCGGACGACCGGCCGTTCGAGATCCTCGAAGCCGGTTTCGGGCCGCTGGACCGGCTCATCGACCGGTGCGCGGAGCAGGGCATCTACACGATCCTGGACCTGCACGCCCTGCCCGGCTGCCAGAACCAGCACTGGCACAGCGACAACCCGACGCACTGGGCGCAGTTCTGGGCCCACCGGCACTTCCAGGACCGGGTCGTGCACCTGTGGGAGGTCATCGCGGACCGCTACGCCGACCGCCCCGAGGTGGCCGGCTACAACCCGGTCAACGAGCCCGCCGACGCGTCGGGCGAGGTGATCGGCCCGTTCTACCAGCGGCTGGAGCGCGCCATCCGGGCCGTGGACGACCGCCACGTGCTGTTCCTGGACGGCAACCGGTACTCCACCGACTTCTCCGTCTTCACCGAGCCCTTCGACAACGCGGTCTACAGCGCGCACGATTACGCCCTGCCCGGCATCGCGCGCGGCGGCGAGTACCCGGGCACGACCCGCGGCGAGTTCTTCGACCGCGGCGCGCTGGAGCGGGCGTTCCTGCGGCGCACCGAGTTCATGCGCCGGACCGGCACCCCCATCTGGATCGGGGAGTTCGGCCCAGTCTACACCGGCGACGCGCGCACCGACGAGGCCCGGTACCGGCTGCTGAGCGACCAGCTGGAGATCTACCACGAGCACGACGCCGACTGGAGCCTGTGGACCTACAAGGACATCGGGTTGCAGGGGCTGGTGCACACCCGCCCGGACTGCGCCTACCTGGAGCGGATCGCGCCGGTGCTGGCGAAGAAGGCGCGGCTGGGCGCGGACGCCTGGGGCGGTGACGACAGCGGGGTCAGGAGCCTCCTGGACCCGGTCGAGGAGCTGTTCGAGCGCGAGTTCCCCGACTACGACCCGTTCCCGTGGGGCCGCCGGGCGTGGGCCACCACGCTGGTGCGCAACATCCTGCTGGCCGAGCCGCTGGTGGGCGAGTTCGGGCGCTGCTTCGCCGGCGTGGGCCCGGAGGAGGCCGAGGAGCTGGCGGCCTGCTTCGCGTTCTCCGGGTGCGTGCCGCGGGCCGGCCTGGTCGAGGTGCTGCGGCAGCGCCCCGGGCACCGGCCGTCCGCCGGGGAGGCGCCGTGACCGCCGGCGCCGAGCGGGGCGCGCCGACCGGCAGGCGGGCGGGCGTCACGATCAGCCAGGTGGCCGCGGCCGCCGGGGTGTCCCGGGCGACGGTGTCCAGGGTGATGAACGGCCGGTCGACGGTGGCGGCGGACCTGGCCGACCGGGTCCGGGCCACGGCGTCCGCGCTGGGCTACGAGCCGAACCCGCACGCGCGCAGCCTGGCGCTCGGCCGCACCACCACGGTGGGCCTGGTGGTGCCCGACCTGGCCAACCCGATGTTCCAGGCGGTGCTGCGCGGCCTGTCCGAGGCCGCGGCGGCGCAGGGGCACCGGGTGATGGTGGCCGAGTCCAACGAGGACCCGGCCGAGGAGGAGGTGCTGGCCGCCGAGGTGGCCCGGCGGTGCGACGGCCTGGTGCTGGCCTCGTCCCGGCTGCCCGACGAGCGGCTGGTCGCGCTGGCGCCCGGCCTCGGCCCGCTGGTGCTGGTGAACCGGGAGCTGCCGCGGCTGACCGTGCCCAGCCTGACCGTGGACTACGGCGCGGGCGTGCGGGACGTGGCCGAGCACCTGCTCGCGCTCGGGCACACCCGGCTGGCCTATTTGGCCGGGCCCGGCTCCAGCGCGGCCCACCAGGCGCGTTCGGCCGCGCTGCGGTCGTTGGCGCGCGAGCGCGCGGGCGTCGACCTGGTGGAGCTGCCGTGCGGCTCGACGTTCGTCAACGGGCACGCCTCGGCGCGGGCGGTGCTCGACTCCGGGGCGACCGGGGTGGTCGCGTTCAACGACCTGGTGGCCTTCGGCGCGCTCAGCGGGCTGCACGAGCTGGGCGTGGCGGTGCCCGACCGGGTCTCGATCGCCGGCTTCGACGACATCCCCTTCGCCCGGTACACCACTCCCCCGCTGACCACCGCGTCGGTGCCGCAGCACGAGTTGGGCAGCCTGGCGTGGCAGCGGCTGTGGTCGCTCCTGGGCGACCGGCCGCCGCAGCACAACGTGGTCTTCCGGCCCAGGCTGGTGGTGCGGCGGAGCACCGGGCCCGCGCCCCGGTGAAAACCGGGGGCGAAAACGGACAAAACCCTGCAACCGCGCGGATTCCACGTGACGAGGATCGGCAAACGGGTGAGATGAAGCCCCCTGGCAGCGTACTGGCAGTGACACGGTCCCGATGACCGGCTATGACGGAGGAGGGGATTCGACCAGGAGCACTCGGCGAGCCGACCTGCCATGGGTGGAGACTGCGTGACGATCGACACCGACCTGTCGCTACGAGCGGTGACCCGCGGCGACGTGGTGCTGCTGTCCCCCGTGGGGCGGCTGGACCTGTCCACCTACGTGGGGATGCGCGACGGTTTGCTCAAGCACGTCGCGGAGCAGCCGCACGCCGTCGTCGTCGTGCTCGGGCCCGACCTCGAACTGGGCAGCGACCCGCTGGCCGCCGTGTTCGCCGCGGTGTGGATGCGCTGCTGCCGCTGGCCGGGCGTGCCGCTGATGCTCGTGGCCACCACCGAGCGCCACCGCAGGATGTTGGGGCGCACCGGGTTGAGCCGGTTCGTGCCCTGCCACGACCGGTTGGACGCCGCGCTCGCCGTGGCGACCACGCCGGCGCGGCGGCACCGCAACGAGATGCAGCTGCCCCCGGACACCGACGCGCCGCACCTGGCCCGCGACTTCGCCCGCCGCACCTGCCTGAAGTGGAACCTGCGCCACGCCGGCCCGCGCGCGGTGCTGCTGGCGGGCGAGCTGGTCGAGATCACCAGGGCGCACGCCGGCTCCACCCTGGTGCTGCGCATCGAGCGGTTCCCGGACCAGCTCACCGTCGCCGTCCGGCACACCGGTCCGTCGCCGCGCGCCGCCGGCCGCCGGCTCGACCTGACCCGCATCCGCCGGCTCAGCACCGCCTGCGGCAACACGCCCACGCTCGACGAGGGCCGCGTCCTCTGGGCCGCCATCGGCATCTGCGCCGACGACCGGGGCTGAAGGGCCCGGGGACCCGGAGGCCGCCCGGCGAAGCGCCTGTCACCCGACCGGGTCCGCCGCCGGTCAACGCCGCCGGTCAACGCCGCCGGTCGCCCGCCAGACCGCTCTCGTAGGCCAGCACGACCGCCTGGACGCGGTCGCGGAGGCCCAGCTTGGCCAGGATGCGGCCGACGTGGGTCTTGACCGTCTCCTCCGCGATGGACAGCCGCTCGGCGATCTCGGCGTTGGACAGGCCGCGCGCGACCTGGCCGAGCACCTCGGTCTCGCGCGGGGTCAGCCCGGCCAGCTCGCGCGGGCGCGTCGGCGCCTGCGCGACGAACCGCTCGATCAGCCGGGCGGTGACCTGCGGCGCGAGCAGCGCGTGCCCCTGCGCGACCACGCGGACCGCGTTGACCAGCTCCTCGGCGCGGGCGTCCTTGAGCAGGAAACCGCCGGCGCCCGAGCGCAGCGCCTCGTACACGTACTCGTCGAGGTCGAAGGTGGTCAGGATCAGCACCCGCGGCCGGTGCGGGCCGTCGAGCAGGAGGCGGGTGGCGGCCAGCCCGTCCAGCACCGGCAGCCGCACGTCCATCAGCACCACGTCCGGCCGCTCGCGCCGGCACAGCACCACGGCGTGCTCGCCGTCGCCCGCCGCGCCCACCACGGTCATGTCGGGCTGCCGGTCCAGCAGGGCGGTGAAGCCGTCGCGGACCATCGCCTGGTCGTCGACGACGACGATCCTGATCACCTGGGCCCTCCTCGCTCGGGGACGACCGCGTCGACGGTGAAACCGCCCTCGCCGTCGGGTTCCGCCCGGAAGCTACCGCCGAGCAGGTCCACGCGTTCGCGCATCCCCGAGATGCCCTGACCGGCGGGCCCGGGGGCGGTGACCAGGCGGTTGCGGACGTGGACGCGGACGGCTCCGCCGGACCGGGTCAGCCGGACCTCCAGCGGTTGACCCGGCGCGTGCTTGAGCGCGTTGCTCAGGCTCTCCTGCACGACGCGGTAGACCGACAGCGCGCGCAGCGGCTCCAGTCGCCGCAGGCCGTCGTCGAACTCCAGCTCCACCGGGGTGCCGACCCGGCGGATGGACTCCACCAGGGCGTCCACCTGGTCGAGCGTCGGCTGCGGTGCGCGCTCGGCCTCCGCCCCCCGCGCAGCGCCCCCAGCAGGTCGCGCATCTCGTTGAGAGCCTGCCGCGCCTTCTCGGCCACCTCCCGGAACTCCTCGGCCGCCTCCGGTCCCAGGCCGTCGAGCCGGTAGGGCGCGGTCTCGGCCTGCACGGCGAGGACGGACATGTGGTGCGCCACCACGTCGTGCAGCTCGCGGGCGACCCGGGTGCGCTCCTCGCGCACGGCCAGCGCCCGCGCGACCTCCGCCCGCGCGGCCCGCGACCGGCCGAGCAGCACGGCCGACGCCACGGCTAGCACCACCATCTCGGGCCGGGTCACCTCGACGACCAGCGCGGCGGCCACCGTGACCCCGGCGGTGGCCGCCGCCGCCACCGGCCGCCCGGTCAGGCCCACGCCGTGCAGCGCCACGAGCACCGCCCACTGCCCCGGTGTGAACAGGCTGCCGGTGCTCGCCCCGATCCCCACCTCGACCGCGTGCGCGGCTCCGCAGGCGACCAGCAGCGCCGCCCACACGGGCACGGACCGCCGCCGCCACCACAGCACCGGCGCGCTCTGGCCCGCCGCCAACGCCGCCGCGGTGAGCAGCCGGGCCCACCACGGCCAGTCGTCGGGCAGGGCGCCGCGCGCGAGCACCCCCAGGTCCAGGGCGAACAGCAGCGCGACGAGGGCCGGGGTCGCCCGGGGACCGAACCGGGTCCCCGGGTCACCGGGCGGGCGTCGCCACATCGGTCCGGCTCCTCCCCTCGCCCGGCCGCTGATCATCGTCCCGCACCAGCAGGCCGACCGCGAGCAGCGCCAGCGGGCCCACGAGCGCGCCGAGCGTCACCGAGCGCACCGCCGCCGGGCGGGCGCCGGGCCTCGGCAGCGTCAGCGCCGCGGTCGCCGAACAAGCGCACACCGCCCACCACGCCCACACCCGGTGATGGGGCAGGCCGATCCGGGTGACGATCGCGACGAATGCGGCGCACAGCGCGTGGAGCGCGGTTTCCGGTATTCGCTTCAGCACCCGACGAGCCTAGGAAATCGCAGATCACCGACGCATCCCCGACAAGAGCCACACCCGAGTAGCTCTTGAGGGTGATGTCACCTCGGCGCTTTCCGCGTAATTTTCCGCACCGCCGCACCGGATCAATGGGAAAAGCCGAGGAAATACATGCCGGTTGACACGCGCGCAGTGCTGCCCCGCTTCCGCGACCGCCTGGTGGACGGCGGCATCCGGGCGCTCGCCCGGACCAGCCGGTGGGTCGAGCCGGAACTGCTCGGGCTGCGCGACCTGGTCGGGCCGGGCGACGTCTGCCTGGACGTCGGCGCGGCCCTGGGCCTCTACACCGCCGAGCTGTCCCGGCTGGTCGGCCCGTCCGGCGCGGTGCACAGCGTCGAGCCGCTGCCGTTCGCGCACGTCGCGCCGTCGCGGCTGCTGGGCCTGCGCGACCGGCCCGGCGTGCGGTGGCACCGCCTGGCGCTGGGCGCGCGGTCGGGCACGCGCACCATGAGCGTGCCCCTGCGCGGCGGCAGGCCGGTGAGCGGGCGCTCCTTCCTCACCGACGGCGCGGCCGGCCTCGGCTCCAACGCGGAGTTCGACGACCACGCCGAGGTGCTGGTCCCGACGTGCACGCTGGACGAGTTCCGCGACCGGCTGGGCGTCGACCGGGTCGACTTCGTCAAGGTGGACGTGGAGGGCGCGGAGCTGGACGTGCTGCGCGGCGGCGTCGCGCTGGTCGAGCGCGACGCCCCGGCGTTCCTGCTGGAGATCGAGCAGCGCCACCTGGACCGGTTCCGGCGCTCGGCGGCCTCCGTCGTCGACTGGTTGGCCGACCGCGGCTACCGGATGTCCACTTGGGACGGTGGGGTGTGGCGGGGCGCGGGGCGGGTGGACGAGCGCCGCCGCAACTACCTGTTCACGCACCGGGACCTCACACCGCCCGGGACCGCAGGGCGAGGTAGCCGCCCACGAGCGCGGCGGTCGCCCACGCGGTGAGGACCAGCAGTCCCGCGACCGGCCCGAGCTCGGGGTCGGCCTGCGCGCCGACCACCATCAGCTGCGCCCCGGCGTGGTCGGGCAGGTAGCGCGCGACACCGCGCAGCGCCTCGACCTGGTTGGCCATCGGTGAGAGCACCATGACCAGCACGACGAGCAGCGACGTCGTCAGCGCGGTGTTGCGCAGCACCGTGGCCACGCCGACGCACAGGGCGTACATCAGCACCAGGTAGCCGGCCGCGCCGAGCGTCGTGGGCAGCACGTCGTCGTGGTCGAGCGGCACGCCGTACCGGCCCAGCCCGAGCTGGGTCGCGGTGAAACCGCCCGCGGCCGTGAGCACCGCGACGACCGCGGCGGGCGCCAGGCCCGCGACCACCTTGGCCAGGTAGAACCGGCCGCGGGAGGGCACCGCGGTCAGCGACGCCCGGATGGTGCCCGACCCGTGCTCGGAGCCGACCACCAGCACGGCGAAGGCGATCAGCAGCACCTGGGCGTACTGGAGCGGGTAGTGGCCGGTGGCGACGGGGTGGAAGTCCGGCCGCACGACGTCCAGGCCCCGGTCGAAGGCGTTGCGCACGGACCAGCCGCTGAGCCACCCGAGCCCGACGGCCGTCACGCAGGTCAGCACGAGCAGGACGACCGCGGACCTGAGGGTGGCGATCTTGGTCCACTCCGCGCGCACGGCATGGGCGGTCGCGTTGCCGGCGGTGGCCTCCCCGGTCACGACACCACCCCCGGCGCGGTCGCGCGGAACCCCGGCGCGTCCGCCGTGAGCCGCAGGAACGCCTCCTCCAGCGAATCGGCCCGGTGGCTCAGCTCGTCCAGCGCGATCCCGCCGGCGGCCGCGACCCGGCCGACCGCCGCGGTGTCCGCGCCGGGCACCAGCACCACCGACGACCCGGCGTCGTGCCGTCCCTCCAGGCCCTGCCCCGCCAGCAGGTCGAGCAGCCGAGCGGGCTCGGTGGTGCGGGCCAGCACGGCGGGGGCGCAGTGGCGGCGGACGAACTCGTCGGTGGTGGTGTCGGCCAGCAGGCGCCCGCCCGCGATGACCACCAGGTGCTCGGCGGTCACCGCCACCTCCGCCATCAGGTGGCTGGACACCAGCACCGCGCGCCCCTCCGCCGCCCACGCCCGCACCATGGTCCGCACCCAGCGCACGCCCTCCGGGTCGAGCCCGTTGCCCGGCTCGTCGAGCAGCAGGACCGCGGGGTCGCCCAGCAGCGCGGCGGCCAGCCCCAACCGCTGCGACATCCCCAGGGACAGCCTGCCCGCGCGCCGGCGGCCGACGTCGGCGAGGCCGACCAGCTCCAGGACCTGGTCCACCCGCCGCGCGGCGATGCCGTTGGACCGGGCCAGCCACCGCAGGTGGTCGACCGCCCGGCGCGCCTTGTGCGCCGCGCCCGCGTCGAGGAGCGCGCCGACCTCCCGCAGCGGGTGGCGCAGCTCCCGGTAGTGGACGCCGTTCACCAGCGCCCGGCCGCGCGTCGGCCGGTCGAGCCCGAGGACGATCCGCGCGGTCGTGGTCTTCCCCGCGCCGTTGGGCCCCAGGAAGCCGGTCACCCGCCCCGGGCGCACCGCGAAAGTCAGGTCGTCGACGGCGGTGACGTCGCCGTAGCGCTTGGTCAACCCCTCTACTTCGATCACGCCCCGATCGTCGCCGGCGGCGCGGTGCGCGCGCATCGTCCCGGGGGCCGGCCGCGGGGCCGTTCCGCACCCCGTTCCCCTACCGCGGTAGGTCATCCCCGGGGCGGAGGTGCGCCACGTGGTGCTGCCGTAGATTGGCCGCGTGGCCGGACGTTCGACCAGGCGCGTCGCCTTCGCCCGGCGACTGGGGCGCCGCGAGCTCGTCGCGCTCGACGCCGTCGCCGCCGCCCTGCTCCTGATCACCTACCTGGTCCAGCTGCGCGTCCGGTTCCCGGGTGACGTCGCCGTGCTGCCGGGCCTGCTGGCGGCGGGCGTGAGCCTGCCGGTGGCGGTGCGCAGGCGGTGGCCGGTCCCGGTGCTCGGCGCCGTCACCGCCCTGTCGGTGACGGCCGCGCTCCTGGACGTGGTGCGCGAGCCGTTCCTCGCGCTCGCGCTCGCCGCCTACACCGTCGCGACGACCACCGAGGTCCGGTGGGCCGCGCCGACGCCCGCGGTCGGCGTCGGCGGCGCGGTGGTCGTGGTCGGCGGTCTCGTCGCGGGCACGCCCGGCGGCCCGGGAGCCCCGGCCCCGCTGCTCGTGCTGGGCACGGCGCTGGTCGTCACCGCGTGGACGATCGGCTGGGCGGTGCGCGAGCGCCGGGAGCACGCCGAGCGGGAGGTGCGCGAGTTCGCCGAGCGGACCGTCGCCGAGGAGCGGCTGCGCATCGCGCGGGAGCTGCACGACGTCGTGGCGCACGACCTCGGCGTGGTCGTGGTCAAGGCGGGCGTGGCCAACCACGTCCTGCCCGACCTGCCGCCCGCGGCGCGGGAGGCGCTGACCTCGATCGAGGCGGCGAGCCGGTCCGCGCTGGTCGAGATGCGCCACATGCTCGGTGTCCTGCGCACCGGCGACCCGGTGGCGACGCCGCTGCCGCCGTCCACCGGGCTGGTCGGCGTGCCCGCCCTCGTCGAGCGGGTCGCCGCCGCCGGCGTCGCCGTCGACCTGCGCGCCGAGGGCGTCGAAGGGCTGCCCGGCAGCGTGGACCACTCGGCGTACCGCATCGTGCAGGAAGCGCTGACCAACGTCGTCAAGCACGCCGCGCCCACCCGCTGCCGCGTCGACCTGGTGGTGGACGGCGGCGGGCTGCGCATCGAGGTCGTCGACGAAGGGCGGGCCGACGGGCCGGTCCCGCGCCCCCTGCCGGGAGGGGGGCACGGGTTGATCGGCATGCGCGAGCGCGTCGCGCTCTACGGCGGCCGCTTCGCCGCGGGCCCGCGCCCCGGCGGCGGCTTCGCCGTGACCGCCACGCTGCCCCGAGCCACCGCGGACCGGCCGTGAGCGACCCCGTCCGCGTGCTCATCGCGGACGACCAGGCGCTGCTGCGCGGCGGCTTCCGGATGCTGGTGGACAGCGCGGACGACCTCACCGTGGTCGGCGAGGCCGAAGACGGCGTGGCCGCCGTGGAGCTGACCCGGCGGCTGCGGCCGGACGTGGTGCTCATGGACGTCCGGATGCCGAAGGTGGACGGCATCGAGGCGTCCCGGATCATCCTGGGCGCGCCGGAGACCGCCGCGACGCGCATCATCGTGCTGACCATGTTCGACCTCGACGCGTACGTGTTCTCCGCCCTGCGCGCCGGGGTGAGCGGCTTCCTGCTCAAGGACGTGACGCCGGCCGAGCTGCTCAACGCCGTCCGCGTGGTGGCGGCGGGCGAGAGCCTGCTCGCGCCCTCGGTGACCAGGCGGCTCATCGCCGAGTTCTGCCGGCGGCCGGAGGGGCCGCGGGGCGGGCCGGCGCCGCGCCTCGACGGCCTCACCGGGCGGGAGCGCCAGGTCCTGGCCCTGATCGCGCTCGGCCGGTCGAACACCGAGATCGGCCGGGAACTGCACATCAGCACCGCGACGGTCAAGACCCACGTCACCGGCCTGCTCCGCAAGCTCGACGCCCGCGACCGCGTGCAACTGGTCATCATCGCCCACCGGAACGACGTCGTCGCGCCCGGCACATCGGGGATCATGTGACCATGCTGGAGTTCAACGAGGACAACGGGTCCTACGAGTGGTGGATCACCACGCACCCCGAGCAGTTCGTCCTCGACGCCGAGCACACCCTCGACCCGGGCGGCATGGCCCTGCACCGGGCCACGTGCCGCGAGGTCAGCGGTCCCCCTCCGCGGGGCGGCTCGTGGATCGGCGACCGGGTGAAGATCTGCGGCACCCGGCGGGAGCTGGAGCAGCGCTACCCGACCGCCCGGCCGTGCGGCCGGTGCCTGCGGTAGCGGTCGGGCGCGCCGGGCACCGCGAACCGGCGACCCGCCTACGCCAGCCGGACGCCCACGATGCACGTGTCGTCGTCGGTGTCGGCCGGGCTGCGGTCGAGCAGGTGGTCCAGCCGCCGCTCCAGCGAGCCCTCGAAACCGGACGCCGCGGTGAGCAGCCAGTCCAGGCACTCGTCGAGGTCGGCGTCCCGCCGCTCGATCAACCCGTCGGTGTAGAGGAGCAGGGTGTCGTCGTCACCCAGGACCAGCTCCTCCTCCTCGTAGTCCGCCTCGGAGATCGCGCCCAGCATCACCCCGCGCCGGTTGTCCAGCGCCCTGGCCAGGCCGTCGCGCACCAGCACGGGCGGCGGGTGGCCCGCCCTCGCCCAGCGCAGCGCCCGCGTGTTCGGGTCGTACAGCGCGCACACCGCGGTGGCCAGGATGTTGTCGGTCAGGTGGTGCGCCACGAGGTTGAGCCAGCACAGCAGCTGCGCCGGGCCCGCGCCGGTCGCGGCCAGGCCGCGCAGCGCGTTGCGCAGCACCACCATGCCGGTGGCGCCCTTGATGCCGTGCCCGGTGATGTCGCCGACCGACAGCAGGATCTGCTTGGACGGCAGCACGACCGCGTCGTACCAGTCGCCGCCGACCAGGTGCTCCTGCTCGGCGGGCCGGTAGCGCACCGCGATCTGGAGCCCGAACGCGTCGATCGACGGCTGGGTGAGCGGCATGATGGCGCGCTGGAGCTGGAGCGCCAGCCTGCTCTGCTCGGCCGCCTGCTGCTCGGTGTGCGCGAGCTGGTCCCGGGTGGCCGACAGCGCCACCTCCGTCCAGTGCTGCGCCGACACGTCCTGGTAGGCGCCGCGCACGGCGAGCAGGCGGTCGCCCGCCAGCACGGGTTCGGCGACGACCCGGATGTGGCGGACGATCCCGTCGTGCCGCTGGAACCGGAACGAGGTCGAGTCGGGGCGGCGGTGGTGCAGGACGGCGCGCAGGAACCGGGTGATGGTGGCCGTGTCGTCGGGGTGGCAGTGCCCGGCCAGCTCGGCCAGCGGCACCGGGTCGTCGGTCGGGTCGAGGCCGTAGAGGGCGAACAGCTGGCTGTTCCAGGTGATCCGCCCGCCGATCACGTCCTCCTCGAAACCGCCGATGCGGCCGAGGCGCTGCGCGTGGTGCAGCAGGTTCGCCAGCCGGGTGGTCTCGTCCTCCACGCGCCACACGACCAGGACGCTGTCGCCGTGCCTGGTGATGCCCACGCCCGCGGTGACGCTGAGCGGCACCTGCTCCACCAGGGCGGTGAGCGCCATGCGCTCGCTGCGGAACGGCTCGCCGGTGGCGTGCACGTGCTCGACCTTGTCGAACAGGTCGCCCTCGTCCGCGGCCAGCGGGTAGGCCTCCAGCAGCAGCATCCCGGTCACCGAGCTGCGCGGCCTGCCCGCGAGGTCGACGAACCGGTTGTTGACGTGGTGGATGCGGAAGTCGAGCAGCTCGCCACCCGACGACAGGTGCGGGCGCAGCACGAAAGCCGGGTCGAGCAGGACGTCGGCGAGGTCGACCAGCTCGTCGGCCACCGGGCCGTCCGCGTCCGGCTCCGCGCCGGGCGTGCTCTCCAGGGTGTGGGCGCACAGCTCGGCCAGCGCCTCGACCTGCCGCCGGATCTGCGGCGGCTGCGGCGGCTGCGGTTCCGGCCAGCAGATCTCCAGCACGCCCACGACGCGGCCACCGGACTCCGCGGGCGCGGCGACCCTCGCGCCGTGCAGGTCGTGGTGCCCGACCGAGGGCAGGCCGGACTCGGTCAGCTCCGGGATCCACACGGTGGTGCGCTCGGTGAGCGCCCGCCGCGCCGGGGTGGAGATGCCCGGCGGCACGTACCGCCACCTCTTGGCCTCCTCGACGGGGAACCCGGCCGAGCCGCGCAGGGTCAGCGAGGCGTCCATCGCGGCCGACCAGATGGCGACCGCGGTCGCGCCCAGCGGCGCCAGCGCGTGCTCCAGCAGCGATTCGGCCACGGCCTGGGTGTCGCCCGCGGCCAGCGCGCCGCTCTCCGCGGTGCGCAGCCGGACCACCGCGGACCGGCCGGAACCCGCCGTGGCGTCGGCGGGCGGTGGCGCCAGCAGCTCGCCCGCCACCTCGGCGAACCGGTCGCGCGACGCCTGGTTGACCACGTCCGCGGCCAGCTCCAGCCGACCGATCCCGGCCTGGTCGGCCAGCAGCTCCAGCTGGCGCGCCGCCTCCGCCGGTCCGCAGCCCAGCCGCTCGACGAGGACGCCCTTGGCCATCTCGACCAGCGCCCGCCCGTCGGCCATGGCGTGCGCCTCCCGCACCTCGAGGGACAGCCGCTCGACCGTGGCGGCGAGCCGGGTCAGGCCGGTGCCGGTGATCGCGGGGCGCGGCGGGACCGCGGGTGACGGGTGGTTCGGGGCGTCAGTCGACAAGCGGGAGCTCCTCGGTCTGCGGGCGGCGGAACGGCGTCAGCGGTCCAGCCAGCGCTGCACGCGGTTCATGAGGTCGTCGGAGTCCACCGGCTTGGTGACGTAGTCGTTGGCGCCGGAGTCGAGGCTCTTCTCCCGGTCGCCCGGCATGGCCTTGGCGGTGACGGCGATGATCGGCAGGTCGACGTGCTCGGGCATGGCCCGGATGGCCGTCGTGGCGGCGTAGCCGTCCATCTCCGGCATCATCACGTCCATCAGGACCAGGTCGACCTCCGGGTTGGCCGACAGCACCTCGATGGCCTCCCGGCCGTTCTCGGCGTGCAGCACGCTCACCCCGTGCAGCTCCAGGATGCTGCTCAGCGCGAACAGGTTGCGCGCGTCGTCGTCGGCGATGAGCACGGTCCGCCCGGCGAGCCTGCCGTTGACCTGGCGCGGCTCGTGCTGGTGCGCCGGGTCCTCGTGGCGCACCAGCGGCAGCACCGCGCCCGGCACCTCCGCGGTCAGGTGCAGGGCGATGCGCTCGCGCAGCTCGTCCAGGCTGGACAGCAGCTCCAGCGGCCGGTCGCCGGACCGCGACTGGAGGCGCCGCTCCTGCTCGGGCGCCAGCCGCCGGTTGTTGTGCGCGAGCACCGGCACGTTGCCCAGCCCGGCGTCGCCGTCCATGGCCTCCAGGAACTCCAGCGCCGCGCCGTCGGGCATGTCCAGCTCCAGCACGACGCAGTGGCACGCCTCGGCGGCCAGCACGGCGGCGGCCTCCTGGGCGCCGACCACGGTGATGACCTCGACCGGTCCCCGCGGGTCGTTGCTGCCGGCCAGGTCGGTGACCGCGCTCTGCGCCACCAGGGAGAGCAGGCCCTGGGGCCGCTCCTCGATGACCAGCAGCCGGCGCTGGTGCGCCGGTGCGCCCGAGCCGGTCTCGGCGGGGGCCGGGTGCTCCGCCTCGGGCAGCGCGGTGAGCGACGGGGAGCCGCCCGCGGCGGGCAGCTCCTGGAACTCGGGGCGCGCCACCGGCAGGTAGAGGGTGAACGTGCTGCCCTTGCCCAGGGTGCTCTCCGCGGTCACCACGCCGCCGAGCAGGTAGGCGATCTCGCGGCTGATGGACAGGCCGAGGCCGGTGCCGCCGTACTTGCGGCTGGTGGTGCCGTCCGCCTGCTGGAACGCGCCGAAGATCGACTCCAGCTGCTGCTCGGCGATGCCGATGCCGGTGTCGGCCACGCGGAAGGCGATGGCCTGGCCGTGCCGCTTCACCGGCGCGGGCAGCTCGGCCGGGTCGGCGGGCTCGATGCGCAGCTCCACGCTGCCGATCTCGGTGAACTTCACCGCGTTGGACAACAGGTTGCGCAGCACCTGCCGCAGCCTGCTGTCGTCGGTGAGCAGCTCGGCGGGCACGCCGGTGGCGGTGGTGATGCGGAAGCCCAGGCTCTTCTGCGTGGTCATCGGCCGGAACGTGGCCTCGACGTAGTCCAGCAGCTGCCGCAGCGGCACGCGCTCGGGCGTGATGTCCATCTTGCCCGCCTCGACCTTGGACAGGTCGAGGATGTCGTTGATCAGCTGGAGCAGGTCCGAGCCCGCCGAGTGGATGATGCCCGCGTACTCGACCTGCTTCGGGGTGAGGTTGCGGGTCGGGTTCTGCGCCAGCAGCTGGGCCAGGATGAGCAGGCTGTTGAGCGGGGTGCGCAGCTCGTGGCTCATGTTGGCCAGGAACTCCGACTTGTACTTCGACGCCAGCGCCAGCTGCTTGGCGCGCGTCTCCAGCTCCTGCCTGGCCTGCTCGATCTCCAGGTTCTTGGTCTCGATGTCGCGGTTCTGCTGCGCCAGCAGCGCCGCCTTCTCCTCCAGCTCCGCGTTGGAGTCCTGGAGCTGCTCCTGCCGCTTCTGGAGCTCGCCGGAGCGGGCTTGCAGCTCGGCGGCCAGGCGCTGGGACTCCACCAGCAGCTCGTCGGTGCGGGCGTTGGCGACGATGGTGTTGACGTTGACGCCGACGGTTTCCATCAGCTGTTCGAGGAAGTCGCGGTGGATCGGGGTGAACTCGTGCACCGAGGCCAGCTCGATCACGCCCAGCACCTGGTCCTCGACCACGATGGGCAGCACCACGAGGTTGATGGGCGAGGTCTGGCCGAGGCCCGAGGACACCGTGACGTAGCCGGGCGGCACGTCGTCGACGGCGATGGTGCGGCGGCTGCGCGCGGCCTGCCCGACCAGGGACTGGCCGAGCCGGAAGCGGGTGGGCCTGGCGACCGCGTCCTCGTCGGAGTCGGGTCGGCCGTAGGAGGCGATCAGGCGCAGCTCCGGCTGCTCGTCCGCGTCGTCGGAGAGGTAGAACGCGCCGTACTGGGCGGAGACCAGCGGCGCCAGCTCGTCCATGATCAGCTCGGCGACGACGGCGAGGTCACGGCGTCCCTGCATGAGGCCGGAGATGCCGGCCAGGTTGGTCTTGAGCCAGTCCTGGGCCTGGTTGGCCTTGGTGGACACGCGCAGGGACTCCACCATCGAGTTGATGTTGTCCTTCAGCTCGGAGACCTCGCCGGAGGCGTCCACGGTGATCTGCCGGGTCAGGTCGCCGGACGCGACCGCGCTGGTGACCTCCGCGATGGCGCGGACCTGGCGGGTGAGGTTGCCGGCCAGCTCGTTGACGTTCTCGGTCAGCCGCTTCCAGGTGCCGGAGACGCCCTCGACCTCGGCCTGGCCGCCGAGCTTGCCCTCGGTGCCGACCTCCCGGGCCACGCGCGTGACCTCCTGGGCGAAGGCCGAGAGCTGGTCGACCATGGTGTTGATGGTCGTCTTGAGCTCCAGGATCTCGCCGCGCGCGTCGACGTCGATCTTGCGGGTCAGGTCGCCGTTGGCGACGGCGGTGGTGACCTGGGCGATGTTGCGCACCTGGTTGGTCAGGTTGTTCGCCATCGAGTTGACGTTGTCGGTCAGGTCCTTCCAGGTGCCCGCCACGTTCGGCACCCGCGCCTGACCGCCGAGCATCCCCTCGGTGCCGACCTCGCGCGCCACGCGCGTGACCTCGTCCGCGAACGCGGAGAGGGTGTCGACCATGGTGTTGATGACGCCGGCGAGCGCGGCGACCTCGCCCTTGGCCTCGACGGTGATCTTCTGCGACAGGTCGCCCCGCGCCACCGCCGTGGCGACCTGCGCGATGGACCGCACCTGGCTGGTCAGGTTGGAGGCCATGACGTTGACGTTGTCGGTGAGGTCCTTCCAGGTGCCCGACACGCCGCGCACGGTGGCCTGGCCGCCGAGGTTGCCCTCGGTGCCGACCTCGCGGGCGACGCGGGTGACCTCGTCGGCGAAGGCCGAGAGCTGGTCCACCATCGTGTTGATGGTGTCCTTCAGCTCCAGGATCTCACCACGCGCGTCCACGCGGATCTTCTGCGACAGGTCGCCCCGCGCCACCGCCGTGGTCACCTGGGCGATCGACCGCACCTGCGCGGTCAGGTTGTCGCCCATGACGTTCACCGACTCGGTGAGGTCCTTCCAGGTGCCGGAGACGCCCTTGACGTCCGCCTGACCGCCCAGCCGGCCCTCGGTGCCCACCTCGCGCGCCACGCGCGTGACCTCGTCGGCGAAGGCGGAGAGCTGGTCCACCATCGTGTTGATGGTGTTCTTCAACTCCAGGATCTCGCCCCGCGCGGTCACCGTGATCTTCTGCGACAGGTCGCCCCGCGCCACCGCCGTGGCGACCTGGGCGATCGACCGCACCTGCGCGGTCAGGTTGCCCGCCATGAAGTTCACCGAGTCGGTCAGGTCGCGCCACGTGCCGGAGACGCCCTTGACGTCCGCCTGACCGCCGAGGATGCCCTCGGTGCCGACCTCGCGGGCCATTCGGGTGACCTCGTCGGCGAACGAGGAGAGCTGGTCCACCATCGTGTTGATGGTGTTCTTCAACTCCAGGATCTCGCCCCGCGCGGTCACCGTGATCTTCTGCGACAGGTCGCCGCGCGCCACCGCCGTGGTCACCTGGGCGATGTTGCGGACCTGGTCGGTGAGGTTGCCGGCCATGAAGTTCACCGAGTCGGTGAGGTCGCGCCACGTGCCCGCGACACCGGGCACCTGCGCCTGACCGCCCAGCCGGCCCTCGCTGCCCACCTCGCGCGCCACGCGGGTCACCTCGTCGGCGAACGCCGAGAGCTGGTCCACCATCGTGTTGACGGTTTCCTTCAGCTCCAGGATCTCGCCGCGCGCGTCCACGTCGATCTTCTGCGACAGGTCGCCGCGCGCCACGGCCGTCGCGACCTGCGCGATGTCGCGGACCTGGCTGGTCAGGTTGCCCGCCATGGCGTTCACCGACTCGGTGAGGTCCTTCCAGGTGCCCGAGACGCCGGGCACGTCGGCCTGGCCGCCCAGCCGGCCCTCCGTGCCGACCTCGCGCGCCACGCGGGTCACCTCGGAGGTGAACAGCGACAGCTGGTCCACCATGCCGTTGAAGACGGTGGCGATCTCGCCGAGCAGGCCGTCCGCGTCGTCGGGCAGCCGCGTGCCGAAGTCGCCGTCGCGGACCGCGGTCAACCCGGCGAGGAGCTGCCGGAGCTCGGGCTGGTCCACCGGCGCGGTCTTGCCGGTGTTCCGCCGCGCGACCGCGGTCCCCTTGGCCGTCGTCTCAGCCATGCCACCCTCGTTCCTCGCGACTTTCAGCGCAGAGCAGCGACAGGCGCCCGCTCTTGGTTGAACGGACGCCTGTCGTCGGCATCACCGTACACGCCGTCGCCCGCACCACGGCCGGGTGATCGGCGGTCAGCGGGCGGCGGGAACCCGGGACCCGCACGGCGTTCCGGCAGGACGGTGTCGCGCCGGGCGCCGTGGTGGCGGGCGAGGCGCTCGCGGGCGCCGGCGGTTCGGGAACCCGCGGGGTGGCGCGGGGCGGTGCTCGCGCGGTTCTTCGGGGAGACCGCGGTTCGCGGGGTCCGCGGGCCGGCGGCGTCGGCGGTGGTGACCTGCTTGTGCGGCAACGACTTCATGACGGGCGCAACCGAGGCGGGTCGCGCCGCGTCGATGTGGTCATGACGAGGGGGAGCTCCGAGGACGAGCCGCAGCCGCCGCGGTGGGCGGTGTGGGTGGCGCGCGTCGTCGCCGTGGTGGTCGTGGTGCCGGTGACGCTGGCGTGGACGTGGCTCAAGGCGGTCGGGCGGGCGGTGCTGCGGCCCCTGCGGGCGGTCGCCGGGCGGATCCGGCGGTCGGGTGGCGCGGTGGCGCGGTTCCTGCGGCGGTGGCTCGTCGCGCCGGTGGGCCGAGGGCTGCGGTGGCTGGCCGAGGGGGTCCGGCGGGTCCTGCGCGCGGTGCTCGCGCCGGTGGGGCGGGGGCTGCGCGCGGTGCTCGGTTGGGCGGGGCGGGGCGCGGGGCGCGTGCTCGGTTGGGCAGGGCGGGGCGCGGGGCGCGTGCTCGGTCGGGTGAGGCGGGGCGCGGGACGTGCGCTCGGTTGGGTGAGGCGGGGCGCGGGGACGGTGCTCGGCTGGGTGGGCCAGGGGCTGCGCGCGGTGTTCTCGCCGGTCGGGCGGGGTGTGGGGAAGGTGCTCGGCCGGCTGTGGGCCCCGGTGGGCCGGCTGCTGCGCCGCCTGGGTGACATCCCCGTGGGCGCCTACCTCGGTCGTGCGCTCAGGGCGGTGGGCAGGCCGGTGGCGTGGTGCCTGCGGACGCTGGTGGCGGTCCCGCTGCGGTGGCTGTGGCGGGAGGTGGTCGTGCGGGTGGCGCGGTGGCTCGGCCGCGGGCTGCGGCTCTTCGTCGATGCCCTGGGGTGGGCGTTCGCCCGCGTCAAGCGGGTGTTCGCGGCGCTGGGCTGGCTGCTGCGCCGCGTGGTCGTCGTCGTGGTCGTCGTCCCGGCGCGGCACGTCCACCGCGCGGTGCTCGCGCCGGTCGGCCGGGTGCTGCGGCAGGTGTGGCGGGCCGCGGTGGTCGCGCCGGCTCGCCGGGTGCGCCGGTCTGTGCTCGACCCGGTGCGACTGGCCGGCCGCCGGGTCCGGGACCAGCTGCGCGGGGCGTTCGGCGACCGGCGCTGAGCGCGGTGGGTCAGAAGGTGTAGTTGACCACGAACGCCGGGTGGTCCGTCCGGTGCATGGCGTACTCCTGGGTGGACGTGAACGCCAACGTCCGGGCCATCACGTGCTGCACGTCGCCGTCGCCCTTGCGGAACCAGCCCGAGGGCACGCAGTTCTGCGCGTTCACCGCCGAACCGGGGCTGTACCGCAGGTTCAGGTCACCCGCCACGACGTGCCGGGTGGTCGGCGACCCGGTCGGGTCGAACGACAGCGCGATCGCGGGCGCCAGCTCCCGGCACTGGGCCAGCGCGGTCGTGCCCGTGGTGGACAGGTGCGTGGTGCACGCGGTGAACCCGCGGACCGCGCTCAGGGCGCACGCCCAGGCCCGGATCTCGTTGCCGCCGTCCTGGGCGGTGTAGGTGCCGTGGCCGCCGGTGGCGACGCCCTCCTTGACGATCACCGCGCTGCCGTAAGCGCCCCTGCCCGCCGTGCACTGGTAGTCGGCGCCGGTGGATCGGTTGCGCGCGAAGGCGAACAGGTGCCGGGCGGCCGGGCCGGTCGCGGCGGTGAGCCCGGGCAGGTCGGAGGTGCACACCTCGTTGACCGACACCACGTCCGGCAGGCGGCCCCGGATCATCGCCACGGCCTCGTCCACCGCCCGGCCGTCCTGGTAGCAACCGGCGACGCCGCTGTTGCACAGGTTCATCTGCAACACCTTGAACGCGGTGGCCGCGGGTGCGGGCGCGACCGCCAGGCCGCACAGCAGGACCACGGCCGCGAGGAGCCCGGACGTTCGACGCGCGAAGACCATGGCGCCCATGCTCGTGCCCGACCGGACCCGCGCCGTACCGCCGATCGGGCGCGTCCCGGTCCGGGGCTCCGGCGGCGCTCAGCGCGGCGGTTCGCCGGTGATGCCCCAGACCAGCTGGTCGATCGGGTCGGGGTCGGCCACCCGCAGGTCGACGGTGTGCCACAGCGCCAGGAAGTCCGGCAGTTCCGGGTCGCCCTCGGCGCCGTCGAGGATCACCGGGATGACCGGCCTGCCGCTGCGCACGAACCGGTCCCGGATCAGCTCCATCTCGGCGTCGTGCCACGGGCCGCGCCCCGCCGGGCCGACCAGCACCGCCGCCGACCGGCTCACCGCGATGCCCCTGGCCATCGCCTGCTGCCACCGTGAGCCCGGCCTGATGTCGCGGACGTCGAGCCACGGCAGGATGCCGCGCGCTTCGAGCCGTGCGGCCAGCTCGACCGCGCGCGGCTTGTCCCGGGTGTTGTGGCAGAGGAACACGTCGTAGTCGCCGGCCTCCCGCTTGCCCTTGAGCGCGGTCGCCGCCACGTCCCGGTCCCGCTGCTCGTCGGCGCTGGCGTTCATCTCGACCACCGCGGACCGGACGTCGCCGACCCGCTCGTCCACCAGGCCGACCACGCCCTCGTCGCACATCGGGCAGCGGGCGGTGGTCGCGCCCCTGGCGAGCCTGCCCCGCACTACGTCGTCGGGGATGGCGTAGCCGCAGACGCCGCACACCCGCACCCGCCGCGCCTCCACCGTGCCCTCGACGGCGCGCGCCGCCAGGTGCTCCACCACGTAGGTCTCGAACTGCGCCCGCACGACCGGCTCCACCGGCCCCTCGTGGAACACGACCAGCTCGCCCCGGCCCTCGCCGGTCTCGCGCAGCGCGATGCCGCACGTGCCGCCGGCCAGGGCCGCGAAGGTGGCCGTGTCGTGCCACATCCCGTCCCGCCGGAACAGCCGGGAGTGGGACAGCCGGACCGCGAGCGTCGCGTAGACCGAGTGGAGCCGGCCGGAGAAGGCGAACACCACGTCCTCGCCCGGGACGCGCGGCGCGTCGGGGCGCTGCCGGGTGAACTGGGACGGGAAGATCAGGTCGACCTGCCGGTCGGTCACCTCCTTGAGCGCGATCTCCCGGCGCAGCAGCTCCTGCACCACCGTGACGAGCAGGACCCGCTCCCGCTGCCGGTTGCCGAGCCGCTCGTCGTCGGGCATCCGGAACCGACCCTCCAGCGCGTCGGCCTCCGGCACGGACCCGAGCCCGTCCGGCTCCTCGCGGGCCGCCTGGACCAGCGCCGACGCGTAGGCGTCCAGCAGCTCGGGCTGGAGCAGCACGTGGTCGCCGAACGCCATCCGCCGGACCAGGCCGACGCTCTCCAGGCGTCCCAGGCAGGTGGAGAAGTGGTCCGCCGACGCCTCGGGCGCGCCGCCCCAGACCCGGCGGAAGCCGTGCCACAGGTCGTCGACCGCGGACAGCACCCGGCCCTGCCGCTTCTCCTCCAGCACGAACTCCCTGATCGCCTCGAACAGGGCGCTCGACCCGACCACCGGCACCGCCTCCCAGTCGACGCCGTCGCGGATCGCGCGGGCCAGCTCCTCGACGCCCCAGCCCTCCTTGGCGCTGGTCTCCAGGTAGCCGTCGAAGCCGAGCGACGCCACGACCTCGTCGATCCGCCGCCTGCCGACCGCGATCCCGCCCCGGTCGACCCGCGCGGCCACCAGGTAGGTGCGCGGGCGCGCCGCGGTCGCCCCGTCGAGCCGCCGGGCCTGCTCCAGCGCCCGCTGCCAGTGGCGGACCCCGGCGAACGGGTCGGTCTCGCCGCGCGCGTCGAACACCACCAGCGCCACGGCCACCTCGTTGAGGTGCAGCTGGTGGACCATCCGGTAGCCGGGCTGGCCCGCCAGGTCCCACAGCAGGATCTCGCGGGTGTGCGCCTCGCCCTCGGGGGTGTGGGAGTGGGTGCGCTCGAAGGTCCACACCCGACGCCCGTGCGTGGAGGAGGTCGGCTCGTAGGGTTGGCCGCTGAGCACGAGCCCGAGCCCGGACTTGCCGACCCCGGTGTCGCCCACCAGCACGACCTTGGCGTTGGCGTAGCGGCGCGCCGACTCGGCCGCGGCGGCCCGGCCGAGCAGGTCGGTGCGCAGGCGCACCACGTCCACCCGGTTGCCGTCCTTGACCGCGAGCAGCGGTTCGGTCGGGTGGAAGGCCAGCCCGCCCCGGCGGCCGACGTGCTCCCGGGGCAGGACGGCCACGCACGTCAGGTCGCGGCGGCGCCAGATCCGGACGGTGTTGTCGGCGGACGCCGAGGCGAGGTACTGGCCGTCCGGCGAGAACCTGACGCACAGCACCTTCCTCGTGTGCCCCTCCAGGACGGCGAGCACGGCGTCGGTCGACACCTGGTGCAGCTGCACGCCGTTGCCGTCGGGCGAGGAGCCGGCGGCCACGACGTCGTTCTCGTCGCGGGCGATCAGGTCCATCACCTCGCCGCCGACCCGTGACCGCCACCGGGGTTCCAGGCTCCGCGCGTCCAGCAGGTGCACGACCTGGCCGTTGGAGATCACGATGAACCGCCCCTCCGCGGTCCACCGGGGGCGCAGGAGGTAGCTGCCCCTCTCCGGGAGGAAGCGGTGCAACGAGACCGAGCGGTGCGCGCGGCCGGTGACGGCGTTGACGAGCCGCAGCTCGGAGTCGTCCAGCACGGCGATCTCCCGACCGTCGGGCGCCCAGGCCACGCGGCTGCCGCGGGTCACCTCGCACAGGGATCGCGACGTCCCCCCGGGGAGGTCGACGAGGACGACTTCCCCTCCGTGCCGGTTCCGTCGCACGACCGCGACCCGGGCGGTCGTCGGGTGCCAGGCCACGTCGGTCGTGCCCTGGGGCTCGGCGTGGGTCGATTCCGGCCCTTCGCCGGCCCCGATCCGCCAGAGGACCGGGCGGCCGTCGCAGTTGGCGGTGAGGAACGAGCCGTCCGCCGACCAGGTGACCTGCCCGACCGGGCCCGAACCGGCGACCAGGTCCCGGTGCGCGAACTCGACCAGGTGGTGGGCGGGCGGCGTCGGGGGATCCACGCGCAGGCTGAGCACGTCGCCGTTCAGGACGAGCAGCGACATCGTGGCGCGGTGGTCGTCGGCGCTCAGGCCCGCTTTCCACCGGGGCACCAGTACGGCCGCCGGGCCGTGGGTGGCGCCGGGACCCGCCGCGTGCAGCTTCGCCAGGACCAGGTTGGCCGAGTACGCGGCCACCTCGCGGAAGGGCCCGCGGAGTCCTTCGTCCAGCTCCGCCAGGAAGCGGCGGCGCCCCGACTCGGGCTTCTCCGCGACCAACTGGGCCACGAACTCGAAGACCAGGGGGCGGACGGCCAGCGAGCGGCGCGACAACCCCGCGACGTCGTCGCACCTCTCCACCAGGTCCTCGGCCGCCAGGTAGTCGGCAGCCACCGCGTGCCGCCACCCCCGCCCGATCGCCTGGCGGACGAGGCCCGCCCGGGTCAGGTCGCCGTCGAGCACCGAGGTCCCGGGGGCGGTGTGGTGTTCGGTGATCAAGCGCAGCGACAGCGGCTCGCGGGCCAGCTCACCCCGGGTGAGCGCGTCCGCCGGGTCCACCGGCCGCCGCCCGGTGCCGGCGGTGGCCTCGTTCCACGCCTCGACCCACGCGCGGACCCGCTCGTCGTCGAACGGTTCGACCTTGATCACCGGGGTCCCGTCCGGCAAGTCGACCCGGTCCAGCGCCGACAGGGGCGCGGTGACCACCACCGCCACCGGCCGGCCCGACTGGAACTCGCGCTGCTGGAAGACCAGCACGTCCAGCAGGTAGTCCGCGCGCTCCGGGAGCACGGCCTCCAAGCCGTCGAGCAGGAGCACCCGCGGCGAGCCCTCCGCGGGCTCCGGCAGCAGCCCGCGGAAGAGGGTGACGACCGACGGGACCACGAGTTCCGCGGTCGGCAACGTGGCGGCGAGGTGGTGCAGGAGCGAGGTCTTGCCCATCCCGGGACCGCCCACCACCAGCAGGGGGCGCGTGAGCGAGGTGATCCCCTCGAAGTGGCGGGCGATGAACAGGTCGACGTCGTCGTCGACCACGGTCTCGGCCGACCACCACCGCTCGTCGGTCAGACGCGCGCCCGGCGTCGCCGACGCCGTCCGGAAGCGGGGGCGCACGTAGGCGGTGCCGACCAGGTCCAGCCACGCCTCGCGGTAGCGGGCCACCACGTCGTCGGCGAAGGTCTCGGGGAGCAGGGGGCCGCGGGTCGGCAGGTGCCGGTGGACCAGCGCGCCCTGCTTCTTGATCCAGTTGGTGGCGTGAGGACCGCTCATCGCCGACCGGGTGGGGATCTCGACGGCGTAGAGGTACGACGTGAACACCTCGTCCTCGGCGACGGGCGCTCGTCCCAGCTCACTCCGCAGGCGGGCGAAGAACGCCGAGCACAGGAGCAGGGTGTGCGCGGCGGCCCGCCGGGCGGGCTCCGCCGTCAGGGCCGAGTCGACGAGCGCGGGGAGCGCGCTGTCCGGCTCCAGCCAGGCCCACAGCGCCCGCCGGCCGCCGTAGCCGGTGGTCAGCACACCGCCGAGCAGGTCGTCGACCTGCGCCAACCAGGTCGGATCGCCCTCGCCGAGGACGCGCAGGGCGCCCCGGAGCGTGGTGGCCGGATCGAGTGACACCCCCTCGATGCTAGAGCCCGGGGGCGGCGGCGGGAGGCACTTCGGAAGGTGCTGTCGCGCGGCGCGGCGGAGCGGTGTGGCCCGGGTCCCCCCGCGGGCCCGGGGTGGGCGCACCCGCGGCGCGCGGGAGAGGAGGCCGCGCGCGCCGCCGGTGCGTCGATCGGGGAGCAGGTCAGAACGTGAGCGTCCAGCCCTCGATCGTCCCGGTGTCGTAGATGTAGACGTCCGTCACCTGGAGCTTCCACGTGCCGTTCCTGGTCTCCGCGGAGGTGTCCAGCGCGAAGGTCTCGTGGATGCCGCCCGACGATCCGACGCCACCGGACCCGCGCAGCAGGTACGCCTTGCCGCTCGGTGCGATCAGGTCGACCACGAGGTCCGCGGTGTAGGTGTGCGCGATGTCCACCTCGACCTTGGTGGTCGCGGTGCCCGCGCCGGAGCAGCCGGTGATCGAGATGGCGGAGGTCACCGCCGCGCCCACGTCGGGGATCGCCACGTCGTCCGCGTTGGACCCGCCCGAGCAGGTGGGCGGGTTCGGGTCGCCGCTGATGAACCCCGTGTGCAGCAACTTGTTCGACGAACCCGAACCCGCGTTCTTGACCACGTCGGCGGTGGCGTTGTCGGTCAAGGCCTCGACCACCTGCGCCGGCGTGGCCGCCGGGTTGGCCGACAGGTACAGCGCCGCCGCGCCCGCCACGTGCGGCGAGGCCATCGAGGTGCCGCTGATCGAGTTGGTGTTCCCGGTGCGCCAGGTGGAGGTGATCCCGGTGCCCGGTGCGAAGATGTCGGTGCAGGGGCCGTAGTTGGAGAACGAGGAGCGGTTGTCGGAGCTGTTGGTCGCGTTGACCGTGATCGCCTCGGGCGTGCGGGCGGGCGAGGTGTTGCACGCGTCGCGGTTGTCGTTGCCGGAGGCGACCGCGGTGGTGACGCCGGAGGCGACGAGCTGCTTGATGGCGGTGTCCACGGTGGAGTTCGCGGAGCCGCCGAGGCTGAGGTTCGCCACCGCGGGCTTGACCGCGTTCTGCGCGATCCAGTCCACGCCGCCGATGATCTGCGACCACTGCCCGGAGCCCTGGCAGTTGAGCACCCGGACGCCGACCAGCTTCACGCCCTTGGCCACGCCGTAGGTGGTCGAGCCGATGGTGCCGGCGACGTGCGTGCCGTGGCCGTGGCAGTCCTGCGCCACCGCGTCGTCGTCGACGAAGTCGCGGCCGTCGTCCGCCCGGCCGCCGAAGTCGCTGTGCGCCTTGTGGATGCCGGTGTCGATGACGTACGCGGTCACGTTGGCGGCCGTGTTCGCGTAGTTGTACTTCGAGTCCAGCGGCAGGTTCTCCTGGTCGACCCGGTCCAGGCCCCACGTCGGGTTGTCCTGGGTGGCGGTGGCGTGCGCGACGGCGTCCTGCTCGACGTACGCCACGGCCGGGTCGGCGGCGAGCTCGCGGGCCTGCGCCTCGTTCATGGTGGCCGAGAAACCGCGCACGGTGGCGGTGTAGGTGAGCTTGACGTCGCCCCCGTACCGGTGGGCGAGGTCGTTCGCCTGGAACTGGGTCTGCTGAGCGGTGATCGCGTCGGCGCGCAGCACGACGATGTAGCTGTCCCTCACCGCGCCGGGCTCGCCGACGCCGAGGATCTCGCCCTCGGGTCGGCCGGCCGCGTAACCGTGGCCGACGCCGGCGAGCAGCAGCGCTGCCGTCGCCAGGCAGGCGGTGACGACCCGTCGCCGGGCCGAGCGGTCGTGTCGCATCGGTGGTTCTCCGTTCCACTCGGCCGCCTGGCAGGGAAGGTGAAGTCCGGCGGCCACGTGGCGCCCACCTTCGGCTGATGAGGGGGCGCGAACAATCCGGGTGGTCGTGCGCAGGGCTGCGCGCGCTCACGGGTCTTGTTCGGCCGGGCGACCGCGTCTGCTGCCGCGGTAGGCGCGTTCCCTGAGCCTGGCCAGCGGGGCCGGCGCCAGGTCCAGGCCCGGCGGCCGGTTGCGCACGGGGTCCAGCGGCGGCTGCTCGTCGTCGACGGGCAGCGGTCGGGCCACCAGCCGCCCGACCGGACGCCAGGGCGGACCCACCTCCAGGGTGAACCCCAGCTCGTCGGGCAGGTCGTCCAGCGCCGCCGAGCCGGCCTGCCCCGGGTCGGGCACGGCCGCCAGCCACACCAGGTCGCCGCGCCAGCGGAACGGGGCGATGCTGCCGTAGCGGGCGCTCGACCAGGTCCGCGCGGGTCGGGGCAGCACGCGAGCGAACGAGGTGGACAGCAGCACGTCCCACGGTCCGGGTAGCCGGAAGGCCAGCCCGAGCACGTCGGGCGCGCCACCGGGGGTGCCCGCGCCCTTGGACAGCCTGCCCGGCACCTCGGTGCGCCCCTTCGGCAGCGGGAGGGCGGGGTCGAACGTCGTGGTCACCGTGCCGGTGAACCACCGGCCACGCGGGTGGAACGCCCGCGCGCCGCGCACGCCTGCCAGTGCGCGGAACGCGGACGTCACGACCTCAGGCACTGCGCGCGTTGGGGTTGCCCTTGAGGCCCAACGCCAGTGCGATCATGCCGACGCCCAGGCCCAGGTGCAGCCAGTCGTCAGCGGTGTTGAACGGCGCGAAGTTGGCCGCGCTCCCCTTGTCGACCAGCAGCCCGTACAGCCACAGCACCAGGTAGACGACGCCGCCGCCGATCAGGAACGACCGGGCGGAGGGCACCGTGCGGGCCAGCGCCAGGCCGGCCGCGCCGAACAGCAGGTGCACCAGGTTGTGCAGCACGGACACGTGGAACACGCCGAGCAGGTGCGCGCCCGAGTCCGGACCCGCGAACGAGATCCGGTCCAGGTGCGCGGTGATGCCCGGCACGAACCCCAGCACGCCGACCAGCAGGAACACGACCGCGACCGCCATCGCCGCCGCGCGCACCGGGTGCGGCACGCGCGTCGTGGTGGTGCTGCTCATTGCGGATCACCTCGCTTGGGAGGGTGGTTTCCGCTCGACTACCCGGTGGTCGGGGCCGGAAACTACCCGACCGGTGGCTGCTGACCCCACGTCCGGGTAACGCGGGAACAACCGGTCGAGGTCGGTGCGCTCGAACACCCGGCGCACGTGCGGCGGCACGGCGGCCAGCCGCAGCCACCCGCCGGCGCGCTGCGCCCTGGCCCGCGTGCGGACCAGCGCGCTCATCGCCTGCGCGCCGCAGAACGCGACCCCCGACATGTCCAGCACGATCCGGTCGCGCCCCTCGGTGATCAGGCGGTCCATCTTGTCGAGCACCCGGCGCGCGCCCGCCAGGTCCAGCTCCCCGGTCGCCACCACCACCGCGCACCCGGTCCGGTGGGACTCGACCGACAGCGCGAGCATCCCCGTTGATCCCTTCACGCCACCTGGCTGATCTCATCGTCGTCGCCCTGACCACCCAGGGTGAGCAGCAGTCCCTCGCGGGTCGACCAGGGGCAGATCTCCACCTGTTCGTGCCCGGTGGCCGTCATCAGCGCCTCCACCACCAGCGCGCCGGCCAGGGACTGCTCGGCGCGGTGCCGGGAGATGCCGGGCAGCCGGGCACGCTTCGGCGGCGGCATGCTCGCCAGGCGCGGGATCCAGCGGCGCAGGTCGGTCAGCCGCAGTGAGCGCGGCGTGAACGGGCCCTCGTGCTGGGGGCGGGCCCCGGCCAGGCGCGCGAGCTGCTGGAACACCTTCGAGCAGCCGACCGCGCGGTGGTCGGCGGGGTTCGTGTCGGCCAGCGCCTCGCGCACGGCCTCGCGCACGCGGGCCAGCTCGCGGTCCTTGCGGGACAGCCCTTCGTCGGCCAGTCCGAGCGCCAGCCGGCGGGTCAGGGTGCGCGCGCCGAACGGCAGCGACCGGGCCAGCGACGGCACGGCGTCCTCGCCCGCCGCCAGCTCCACGGTGCCGCCGCCCACGTCCAGGACCAGCAGCGAGCCGGCCTGCCAGCCGAACCAGCGCCGCGCAGCCACGTAGGACAGGCGCGCCTCCTCGTCGCCGGGCAGCACGCGCAGCCGCGTGCCGGTGCGGCGGGCGACCTCGGCGATCACCTCGTCGGCGTTGGCCGCGTCGCGGATCGACGAGGTCGCGTACGGCACGAAGTCGGCCACGCCTTCCCGCTCGGCGATGCGGTGCGCGGTGCGGATGGCGTTCACGACCTGGTGGACGCCCTCGGGCGTCAACCGGTTGTCCCGGTCGAGGGCCCGGTCGAGGCGGAGCCTGGTCTTGTGCGAGAGCACCGGGTGCAACGGCGAGCCGTCCACCACCAGCAGGTGGGCGCTGAAGCAGCCGACGTCGAGCACACCGACCTGACCGCGTCTTCCGGACATCCCTCACCGCCATTCCTCACCCAGGGGCAGTGTGGGGTTCCCACGGCCACACCGTGTGAAACCGGATTGGGTGATATGACTGAGAGTAGTCGACGCCGGGTAGCCGATCCCCATGAGCACACCGGAGAGCAAAACGCGGCCACTGGCGGTGGTGACCGGCGCGTCCAGCGGCATCGGGCTGGAGCTGGCGAGGGTCTTCGTCGAACACGGGTTCGACCTGGTCGTGGCGGCGGAGAACCCGGCCGTGGAGGCCGTGGCGCGCGAGCTGGCCTCGGGCGGGGCGCGGGTCGACCCGGTGCGGGCGGACCTCGCCACCTACGAGGGCAACGAGGACCTGGTCGCGGTGGTCGAGCACGTCGGGCGGCCGGTGGCGGCGCTCGCGGTCAACGCCGGGGTGGGCCTCGGCGGCGACTTCGTCGACGACAGCGACCTGCGCGCGCACCTGCGGGTCGTGGAGCTGAACATCGGCTCGGCCGTGCACCTGGCCAAGCGGATCGTGCCCCCGATGGTGGAGCGCGGCGAGGGGCGCGTGCTGTTCACCTCGTCGGTCGCGGCGACCGGGCCGGGGCCGTTCCACTCGGTGTACGCGGCGTCGAAGGCCTTCCTCGCGTCCTTCTCCCAGTCGCTGCGGGAGGAGCTGCGCGACAGCGGGGTGACCGTGACCGCGCTGATGCCGGGCCCCACGGACACCGACTTCTTCCGCCGGGCGGGCATGGAGGACACCAAGGTGGCCACCGGCCCCAAGGACGACCCGGCCGAGGTGGCGCGCGAGGGGTTCGAGGCGCTGATGGCGGGCAAGGACCACGTGGTGGCCGGGTCGCTGCGGAACAAGGCGCAGGCCACGGCGGGGCGGGTGCTGCCCGACCCGGTGAAGGCGCGGGCGATGCGGGCCATGACCGAGCCGGGGGGCGGCAAGTCGTAGTTGTGGGTGGAGTTGGCGGTCGGCGGGGTGGGCGGTCGGCAGGGATGGCGGCCGGCGGGGGTGGCGGCCGGCGGCTGGTCACGGGTCCGGCCGGGATCGGAGCTGCGGGTTTCCCGGTGTGCGATCCCTCGAACGGGGTAACCCCTCGCACGTGACCATCCAAGCGAGACGCGACGTCCCCGCCCTCCCCGACCTGGTGTTCAACGCGGCCGCCGACCCGTCACGGCTGGCCTCGTGGCTCCCCGAGCCCTACCAGGTCGTCGGCCGCAACGGCGACGTGCTGATCCTGCGCGAGGAGGACGAACCGCGCCAGCTCAACCTGGCCGCCGACTACGACCGGCTGCTGCTGACCTGGGAGCCGCTGTCCGGCCGCGGCTGCCGCGGCGAGCTGCGGGTGTCCCTGTCGGGCGTCGCGGGCTGCGTGGCCGAGCTGCGCGTGGACGGCTGCGCGGACGAGCAGTTCCCCGCCCGGATGCTGGAGGCGCTGGCGGGCGAGGTGGAGCAGAACCTGACCGCCGGGTGACCGCGGTCGGCCGGGTCACCGGTCTCGCCCCGCCCGGTTCGGCCGGATACCGTGTGGCGGGTCCTGCCCCCGGCGGTGATCGGTTCGTCGGGTCGGCTCAGCCGTCGCCCGGGTCGCGGACCGTCCCGGCCGCCTCGGCGAACCGCGGTTCCGCCACGGGGCCGCGGTCCGCACGCACCGACCGCCCCGAGGACGGGTCCGGCCGCTCAGCCGGTTCGTCCGGGCGTGATACTGGACGGGCAGGCTCCCGCCAGCAACCGTTCGGAGGTTCCCCGGTGGTCGATTTCGTGCACGAGGCACTTTTCTACCGCGATGACGAGCAGTACCTCGCGAGCACCGTGCCGTTCGTGTGCGATGGCCTGGCGGCGGGCGAACCCGTCCTGGTGGCGGTCACCCAACCGGGCATCGACCTGCTGCGCTCGGCGCTGGGGCGGCGGGCCGACCACGTCGAGTTCCTGGACATGAGGCGCGCCGGGCGCAACCCCGGCCGGATCATCCCGGGCGTGCTGGCCGCGTTCGCCGACAACTCCTCGGCGGCGCGCGTGCGGATCATCGGCGAGCCGGTCTGGCCCGGCCGGACGGAGCTGGAGTACCCGGCGTGCGTGCAGCACGAGGCCATGGTCAACACCGCGTTCGAGGACCGGGCGGCGTGGCTGCTGTGCCCGTACGACGCCTCGCGCCTGGACCGCGCGGTGGTGCTGGACGCGGAGACGACGCACCCGGTCGTGGTCGAGGACTCGCGGCAGCGGCCGAGCACGGCCTACCGCGAGCCGTTCCTGACCGCGGAGGAGTTCAACCGGCCGCTGCCGCCGGTGCCCGCGGACGCGATCGTCAGCCGGTTCGACCTGGACGAGCTGTCGGCGGTGCGGCGGCTGGTGGCGGGGTTCGCGTCCGAGACCGGGCTGACCGCCGACCAGGTGGAGGACCTGGTGCTCGCGGTCAACGAGCTGACCACCAACAGCGTGGTGCACGGCGGCGGCGTGGGCGTGTTGCTGCTGTGGCGCGAGGGCGGCGTGGTGGTGTGCGAGGTGCGGGACGCGGGGCGGTTGGCCAACCCGATGGTGGGCAGGCGGAACCCGGGCGCGAGCGCGAACGGCGGGTACGGCGTGATGCTGGTGAACCTGCTGTGCGACCTGGTGCGCGTGCACACGCGGGAGGACGGCACGGCGATCCGCGTCTGGGTGGGACCGGCGGGCCCGACCGCCTGACCGGAGGGCACGCGGTGTCCGACCGGAGGACACGCCGTGCCTGACCGGACGACACGCGATGCCTGACCGGACGACACGCCGTGTCCGACTGGAGGACACGCGGTGCCGGGGCGGGCTCGGGGTCAGGTGGGCAGGAGGGCCTTCATGCGCTCGATTTCATCCGTCTGGGTGACGACCACGTCGTTGGCCATCTCCTCGACCCGCACGTCGGAGCCCGAGGACAGCAGCTCGACGGCCATCTTGATGGCGCCCTCGTGGTGGGCGATCATCAGCCGCAGGTAGAGGCGGTCGAAGTCGGCGCCGCGGGCCGCCTCCAGCGCGGCCAGGTCGGTGGGCGAGGCCATGCCGGGCATGGACGCGTGGTCGACCTCCGGGGCCTCGCCGCCGTGCCCGTGGGTGGCCGCGTTCTCGGCGTGGTCCCGCTGCCACTGCTCCATGCCGTCGATCTCCGGGCCCTGGCTGTCGTGGATGCGCGAGGCCAGGCCCTTCACGGTCTCGTCGGCGGCGCGGTCGGCCGCCAGCGCGGACATCTCCAGCGCCTGCCGGTGGTGCCCGATCATCTTCGCCACGTAGGTCACGTCGGCCTCGCTGGGCGCGACCCACCGGTCGGTGCCGACGTCGTCGGGCGAGAGCGTCCGCGCCTGTTCACCAGGCCCCTGGGGTGCGATGATGGGTGGTTGATCCTCGGCGCCGGACGTGCAGCCCGCCAGGACGGCCGCCAGCACCGCGATGACCAGGACCCGCATCCACAACTCCCCACTACGCCGGTCGCCCCAACCTACCCGGTGGTCCACGGGGTGAAAAGGCGAGAATTCCCGACGAACGGGTCTGGTACTTAGCGTTGCGAACAGGCACTATTTGCGGATCCCTGCACTGGGTTGGAAGGGGAAGCTGAAGTGGAACCACGCGAGTCGACCAGACGCCGCCGCCGAGCGCCGATCGCGGTCTTGGGGGCCTTCGCGCTGAGCCTGTCGGGGCTCGCCCTGGGCCCGCAAGCGACCGCGGCCCCCGAGGACGCCGAGCTGGCGGGCCTCTCGGAGGCGCAGCTGTCGAGCCAGGAGCAGCCGGACAGCGGCATCCCCGGCGTCGACGAAATCCGCAACACGCGCAACCTCAAGCTGATCGCGAACCTGCCGAAGCCGGCGCCGTTCACCACCTCGTCCACGTGGTCCGACCTGGCCTTCCAGGGCAACTACGCGTTCGCCGGCAACTACGACGGCTTCGTCGTCTACGACATCAGCAACCCGCGCAAGCCGAAGGTGGCCAGCGCGGTGCTGTGCCCGGGTTCGCAGAACGACATCTCGGTCAAGGACGACCTGCTGTTCCTGTCCACCGACTCGTCTCGCAGCGACGACTCGTGCACCAGCACCCCCCTCCCGGCGAGCAACAAGGCCGCGTGGGAGGGCATCAAGATCTTCGACATCAGCGACAAGCGCAACCCGCGCTACATCAAGGCCGTCGAGACCAAGTGCGGCTCGCACACCCACACCCTGGTGCCGGACAAGCGCGGCAAGAACGCCTACCTGTACGTCTCCTCGTACGGCCCCAACGCCGAGTTCCCCGACTGCCAGCCGCCGCACGACCTGATCTCCATCGTCAAGGTGCCGCTGAAGAAGCCGACCGAGGCGTCCCTGCTCTCGGAGAAGGTCATGTTCCCGGACGGCGGCAACCCCGGCCGGGACGGCACGGTCGAGACCGGCTACGTGCGCGCCACCTCGGGCTGCCACGACATCACCGTGTACCCGTCGAAGGACCTGGCGGCGGGCGCCTGCATGGGTGACGGCGTGCTGTGGAACATCTCCGACCGCGAGAACCCGCGCGAGATCAACCGCGTGCAGGACGACGTGAACTTCGCGTTCTGGCACTCGGCCACCTTCAACAACGCCGGCACGAAGGTGATCTTCACCGACGAGCTGGGCGGCGGCGGCGCGCCGACCTGCAAGGCGTCCATCGCCCCGACGCGCGGCGCGAACGGCCTGTACGACATCACCGGCCGCGGCGACGGCCGCAAGCTGGAGTTCCGCTCGTACTACAAGATCCCGCGGCACCAGGCGGAGACCGAGAACTGCGTGGCGCACAACGGTTCCCTGATCCCGGTGCAGGGTCGGGACATCATGGTGCAGTCCTGGTACCAGGGCGGCATCTCGGTGTTCGACTTCACCGACACCCGCAACCCCAGGGAGATCGCCTGGTTCGAGCGCGGTCCGCTGCCCAACGGCGCGGGCGGCGGCACGTGGTCGGCCTACTACTACAACGGCCACATCTTCTCGTCCGACATGGCCAAGGGCCTCGACGTCCTTGACCTCCGCGACCCGCGGACCGTGACGGCGAAGTTCATCCGCGTCGGCGAGCTGAACGTGCAGACGCAGGGCGCCTACCGGGACCTGTTCCCGCGCCGGTGACCTCGGCGCCCCGGCGCCGGAAGACCAGGGAGGGGCCCGCTCCGGCGGGCCCCTCCGCTGTTCCCGGGGAGGGCGCTCCCCTTTTTGCCGTCACTTTTCTCCGGTGACGTGGTCCTCCGCGGTGAATTGATCGGGGCACGATCGGCACGGGCCGCAGGATTGGCCGGCCACGCTCTCCCGAATTCCCCGCGAGGAGTATTCCGGCGCCCGACGCTCTCCTTCGTCGGGACGAGCGCGAGAATGCCCGGCCCCGACAGGCGGCCACCGGCGCGCGGCGCGCCGGCCTGGGCGCGGCCACGCGGGACTGCGTGGTGCCGAACGAGCCGGGCGCGGGCCGTTCGACGGCGCCGGGTCACGACCATTTCGCCGGATCACCGGGATTTGCTTTCTTCACCGATGCACCCACCGGTTGGGCCACCACGGTGAACGGTCAGCCGATCGGCGGGCGCGAACTGCGCGTCCCGGCCGATTCCGCCCTTTCCGATGACGAACTCCGCGAACCCGCCGAATTGCGACGTCCGTGAAGAGGGTTCCCCCCTATCAGCCCTGCGAGCTGGACCGTTCGCCGCAGCGGACGGGCGTCGGCGGTGACCGTGCGGAGCGCTTCGCAGGGCCGTTGGGAGGAGGCCCTCGCGGAAGGGGGTGAACGTCCACCCCTACTTTTGCCGACCCGGCTACTCACCTTTTGACCTGCGGTAACGCCCTTCGGAGCGCGGTCGACACGCGGGTGTCACGTGACGGAAATGCCCGATCCAGCTCCCACCACAGAAGGGCAGATCCCATGCGCCACCCCCGAAGACGAGTCGCGATCGCGGCCGTCGGGGCGCTCCTGCTCCCCGTCTGCCTGTCCGCGACGGCGGTCGCCGCCCCGGTGACCGGCGAAGACGTGCTCTACACGCTGGACGTCGACTTCGAGCAGGGCGTGCTCCAGGACGTCAACCACGACTCGCCGAACGACGACCAGCTCCAGCTCAACCGGCAGAGCGTGTTCTTCCCCTACGTCAACGTCGCCGCCTCCGCGCGCGGCACGATGATCCGCATCGACGTGGACACCGGCGAGATCATCGGCGAGTGGCTGTCCGCGCCGGACGGCCGCGGTCGCAACCCCTCCCGCACCACCGTGGACAAGCTGGGCAACACCTGGCTGTCCAACCGCAACGAGGCCGGCGGCGGCCAGGGCTCGGTCACCCGGGTCGGCGTGATCCGGGGCGGCACGCGGGTCGACTCCGGCGGCACGCCCGACCCCGCCGGCGACTACCTCCAGGGCCCGTTCGCCTACAACACCTGCCAGGACCGCGACGGTGACGGCCTGTTCGCGACCTCGCGCGGCCTGGGCGACATCCGGCCGTGGGTCAACACGGGCGGCGTCGACGACGACGGCGGCGTCGAGACCGCCGCCGACGAGTGCCTGATCACCTACAGCCGGGTCGCGGGCACCAACACCCGCACGGTCGCCGTGGACGCCAACAACGACCTGTGGACCGGCGGCTCGAACACCCAGCACCAGAAGATCTCCGGCGTGGACGGGTCGCCGCTGAGCACGCCGGTCAGCTTCGGCTGCGGCGGCTACGGCGGCCTGGTCGACCAGGCGGGCACGCTGTGGTCCGCCCGGTACGGCGCCAACCTCCTGCGCTACGAGCCGGGCGCCGGCACGGGCGCGTGCCTGAACACCGCCCACGGCGACTACGGCCTGGGCATGGACCCGCGGACCGGCGAGATCTGGCACACCAGCGTCAACGGCGGCGTCGTGGTCAAGCTCGATCCGGCGGGCAACATCCTCGGCACCTTCCCGCACGGCAACGCGCGCTCGCAGGGCGTCGCGGTCGACAACGACGGCAACGTGTGGGTCGCCCACTCGCTCGACGCGGGCACGACCACGGTCGGCCACCTGCGCACCGACGGCACCTACGTCGGCAACGTGACCCTGCCCGGCGGCGACGGGCCCACCGGCGTCGCCGTGGACACCAACGGCAAGGTGTGGGTCGCCAACATCAACTCCAACAACGCCCAGCGGATCGACCCGGACGCGGGTCCGATCGGCGGCGGCGGTTTCCCGGTCGGCGCGGTCGACCTGACCGTGGACCTCGGCGCCGGGGCCGGTCCGTACAACTACAGCGACATGACCGGGTCGGTGCTGGGCGAGATCACCGCGCCCGTCGGCACCTGGTCGGTGGTGCAGGACGGCGGTGTCGCGGGCCAGACCTGGGGCACGGTCACCTGGAACACCGAACCGCAGGGCAGCGTGCCGCCGGGCACCTCGATCACCTTCGAGGCGCGGGCCTCGGACACCGAGGCGGGCCTGGCGGGCGAGGCGTTCGCACCGGTCTCCAACGGGACGGAGTTCGCGCTGGTCGGCAGGTACATCGAGGTGCGGGCGACGCTGACCGCGGCGCCGTCCGGCACGAGCCCGGTGCTGTCGGACGTGCGGATCACGACCTCCGAGCGGACCGGCGTGTTCTCCTGCCAGGCCACGGCGCTGAACCTGGCCGGCGTGATCCTCGCCCGGGCCAACCCGCCGGACGTGCCGTGCGTGGACGACTTCGCGCAGGTGGCGAACGTGAACCTGCCCGCGGGCATCCTCAACGTGCAGGCCGGCGCGTTGACCGCGCGCACGGACCAGACACCGGACGACCTGCTCGCGCTGCCACCCGCACCCGGTGACGGCGCGGTGTCCACGGCCCGGGTCGAGCACACCCGCATCACCGCGCTGCTGGTCAACGTCGAAGTGGGCGTGATCCAGGCGAACGCCTCGGTGACCTGCGACGCGTCGCTCAACCCGGTGTTCGCCGGCTCGTCGCAGATCGCGAGCCTGCGGATCAACGGGGTGAACGTGGCGGTCGGCAGCGCACCGCTGACCATCCCGCTGGTGATCGGGTCGCTGCGGCTCAACAGCACGACCACGACGGCGACCAGCGTGACGCAGCAGGCGCTGGTGCTGGACACGCCGCTGACCGACGTGGTGCTGGGCGAGGCCAGGGCGAACGTCGAGGCGCTGCCGGGTGAGCCCGGCGGCAGCCCCTGCCGGGTCTGAGCGCCACCCCACTAGTAGCCGTGCTATATGTAGTGCGGCTACTAGTGGGGGTCGACGATGAGCCGGAAGCTGCTGGTGTGGTTGCACGTCATGACGTCCACCGGGTGGATGTTCATGGCGCTGGCGCTGTTCGTGGTGGTGAACTACGCGCTGGTTGGGCGCGTGTGGGCGTTCGAGGTGGCGCTGCTGCTCGACGTCGAGGTGCTCCAGGCCATGGCGGGCGCGTCGGCGTTCAGCGGGCTGCTGCTGTCGGGGCTCACGCCGTGGGGCTACTTCCGGCACTGGTGGGTCGCCGTGAAGGTCGTCGTCACGATCACCCAGCTGTACGCGGGCATCTTCGTGCTCAGCCCGAACCTGCACCCGGGCGGCTCGACGGCGCTGCTGCGCGTCGGGTCGCTGCTCATGTTCTCGGCGCTGGCGTGCCAGGTGTGGCTGTCGGTGGCCAAGCCGTTCGGGCGGACGCCGTGGGCCACCGGGCCGAAGCCGCGCACCGCGCCACCGTGGGCGTTCGCGGCGTGCCTGGCCGTGCCCGCGCTCGACTACGCGTTGGGCCACCTGGTCCTGGGCCGGTCCACCCCGGTGCTGTCGCTGCTGGTCGTGCTCGTGCACCCGGTGGTCCGCGCCGTGCGCGCCCGGCGGCGGCTCGCCGCCGCCGGGCGGGCGGTGTGACGCGGGCGCCGGCGGGTGGAGCCGGTGCGGCGGCGACGAGCACCGGCGCGACCAGCGCCTAGTGGAACTCCACCTCGGGGTACCGGTCGGACGGCCCGTCGAACAGCCGCTGGGGCCGGTGCCCCAGGTGCAGGTCGAAGAAGGCGGTCACGTACGCGCGCTGCGCGGCGACGCTCCGACCGGGGTCCACGGTGCCGATGGCGGCTTCGGGCACGGCCGGGTCCAGGCCCGGTCGCGACAGCAGCACCTGGTGGTCGGTGTAGCTGAAGTGCTCGCCCGCCGGCAGGTGCAGCCGCCGCACCCAGCCCCGGTGGTTGGCCAGGAACTCCTGCCAGGACGGGTCGGACGCCGCGCTGTGGTCACCGGCGCTCATCAGCAGGAACGGCCGGTCCAGGCCTTCCCGGGCGACCCGGCCGAAGTCGCCGGTCGACTGCGCGTAGGCCATGCTGCCATCGAGGTTCGCGCCCGCGTCGACGCGCCGGTCCGCCAGCACGGCCTCCCCCGCGGTGAACCCGCCGCCCGAGTGGCCGAACACCCCGACCCGGGACAGGTCCAGGGCCCGGCCGAGGCCGCGCGGCAGCCGCCGCCGCTCCGCGTCGGGGTTCCCGCCCGCGGCCAGCACCTCCAGCCGGTCGAGGACGAAACGGGTGTCCCCCACCCTGGTCGCGATCATCTCCCTGAGCACCTCGGGGCTCGACGGCGGCAACGCGCGCCGCGCCACCCTGCCGCCGGGGAACTCCACCGCCGGGGGCTCGTGCGTGTGGTCGAGGGCCACCACCATGTACCCCTCGGCGGCCAGCTGCTCGGTCAGCGCGGTGCCGAAGGCCCGCGACTCACCCCGTCCCGGCGAGTAGAGGACGACGGGCCACCGGGCTCCCACCACGTCGGCGCCCGCGACCGAGTGGGTGGCGAAGCCGTAGTCGACCAGGTCCGCGTCGACGCCGAGCCGGGCCCCGTCCGCCTCGGCCACCACCTCCGCGGCGGCGGGAGTCAGGAACGGCGCGGGCGCGCCACCGCGCTTCGCCGGGTACCGGACGGTGACCATCAGCTCCCGCACCACGCCGGGCACCCACGGGTCCCGGCGCGCGTGGTCCACGAGGTGCAGCTCGGTGACGCCGACCGCGTGCGGGCCGGTCGGCGCCGGCAGGTCGGACCGGGGTGGCGCGGTGGCCGCGGTCGCCGGGACCGCGGCCACCACCGCACCGGCCACCACCGCGCCGGCCAGCGCGCCGAACCGGCGGGTGATCGATCGTTTTCTTGGCATGGGACGACGCTAGGGAGCGCACCGCACCGCCGTATCCGGGTGATCACCGAGCCGGGCCCGGAGCCCCCACCCCGAGCCGGGTGGGGGTTCCGGGCCGTCAAAGCCTCGGGTCCACCGGCTCGGACTCCAGCGCGAGCACGGCGAACACGCACTCGTGCACGCGCCACAACGGCTCGCCCTTGGCCGCGCGCTCCAGCGCCTCCAGCCCCAGCGCGTACTCGCGCAGCGCCAGCGACCGCTTCGCGCCGAGCCCGCGCTTGCGCAGCCGTTCCAGGTTCCGCGGCTCGGTGTAGTCCGGGCCGTAGATGATGCGCAGGTACTCGCGGCCCCGCACCTTCACGCCCGGCTGCACCAGGCCGCGCCGACCGCGCACCAGGTTGGCCAGCGGCTTGACCACCACGCCCTCGCCGCCGGCCGCGGTCAGCTCCTCCCACCAGCGGACGCCCGCCGCGACCTGCTCCTCGTCGGTCGTGTCGACCACCAGGCGCCGGGTCGGCCGGAACGGGCCGCCCAGGCGCGAGAGCACGTCCAGGTGCCAGAGGTGGTCCCGGTCGTGGAAGGTCCGCCCGCGCGCGGCGAGCAGCTGGAACGGCGCGATGGTCACGCCCGCGAGCCCGTCGGTGGGCGCGCAGTACCGCAGGTAGGCGTCGCGGTAGCCGGTCGCGTTGGCCAGCCGCCGCGCGGTGCGGTCGAGCAGGTCGGCCACGTCGACGCCGCGCCCGCGCGCCCGCGCCAGCTCGTCCGCCGCGGCCGACAGCCCGCCGGTCGCCGCCGCGCCGACCGGGGCGTACTGGTCCCGGATCAGGCCCGCCGCCTTGGCGTTCCACGGCATCAGCTCGGCGTCGATCAGCAGCCAGTCGGTGTCGAGCTCCTCCCACAGGCCGGCCCGGGTCACCTCCTCGCGGACCACCGCCACCAGCTCGTCGCCCAGCGGCGCGTCGAAGAACGCGCGACCGGTGCGCGTGTGCACCACGCCGCCGGACTCGCGGCGGACGTGCAGCACCGCCCGCGACCCCATGTGCTTCTCCTCGCAGATCACCTCGCGCACGCCCGCGTCGCGGTACTCGGCGAAGGCGTCCTCGGGGTGCTCCAGCACGTCCGGGCGCGCGGAGGTCGCCGTCGGGGCCATCGTCGGCGGCAGGTACAGCAGCTCGTGCGGGTCGACGGCGAAGCGGCTCATCACCTCCAGCGCCGACGCGGCCTGCTCCGGCCGCACGGTGACCCGGCCGTGCTGCCCGGTCTCGATCGTGCGGCGGCCGGTGACGTCGGTCAGCGCCAGCACGTCCGGGGCCCGCTCCGGCTCGGGCGCGACCAGCGGGCGCACCGGCTCGTACCAGACCCGGTGCGCGGGCACGGACACGACCTCGCGCTCCGGGTACCGCAGCGCGGTGAGCCGCCCGCCGAACACCACGCCGGTGTCCAGGCACAGGGTGTTGTTGACCCACTCGACCTCCGGCGTCGGCGTGTGCCCGTACAGCACCGTCGCCCGGCCCCGGTAGTCGTCGGCCCACGGGTAGCGCACCGGCAGGCCGTACTCGTCGGTCTCACCGGTCGTGTCGCCGTAGAGCGCGAACCCGCGCACCCGCCCGGACGCCCGGCCGTGGTAGCGCTCGGGCAGGCCGGCGTGCGCGATGACCAGGGCGCCGCCGTCGAGCACGTAGTGGGCGACCAGCCCGTCGCAGAACCGCTCGACCCGGTCGCGGAAGTCCTCCGGCTCGGCCGCCAGCTGGGCCAGCGACTCGGCCAGGCCGTGCTTGACCTGCACGTCGCGGCCGCGCAGGGCGCGCACCAGCTTCTGCTCGTGGTTGCCGCACACCGCGAACGCGTGGCCCGCCTCGACCATGCCCATGGCCAGGCGCAACACGCCGGGGGTGTCCGGGCCGCGGTCGACCAGGTCGCCCACGAACGCGGCCCGCCGTCCCGCCGGCGGGACGGCGTCGACCGGGCGGCCCCGCTCGTCGCGCACCAGGGCGTAGCCCAGCTCGACGAGCAGCTCCTCCAGCTCCGCGCGGCAGCCGTGCACGTCGCCGATCACGTCGAACGGGCCGGTCTCGTGGCGCAGGTCGTTGAGCAGCCGCTCCCGCACGACCACCGCTTCGTCCACTTCGGGCTGCGAGCGCAGCACGTGCACGCGCTTGAAGCCCTCGCGGCCCAGCCCCTTGACCGACTTGCGCAGCGCGGCCCGGTGGCGGCGCACGACGTGCGGCCCGAAGTCGCGGTCGGGGCGGTCGGCGTTGCGCGCCAGGCACACCTCCTCCGGCAGGTCGAGGACGATCGCGACCGGCAGGACGTCGTGCCGCTTGGCCAGCTCCACCAGGTGGGCCCGGTCGCCGCGCTGCACGTTCGTGGCGTCCACGACGGTCGTGCGGCCCGCGTCCAGGCGCTTGCCGGCCACGAAGTGCAGCGCCTCGAACGCCGCGCCGGACGCGGACTGGTCGTTCTCGTCGTCGGCGACCAGGCCGCGGAAGAAGTCGCTGGACAGCACCTGCGTGGGGGCGAAGTGCCTGCGCGCGAACGTGGACTTGCCGGAGCCGGACGCGCCGACCAGCACGACCAGGCACAGGTCCGGGATCTTGAGCTCCATCAGTTGTCGTCCCCCAGGGTGAAGACCGCGAGCTGGGTCGGCGCGCCGCGCTCGGCGTCCTCCGGCCCGATCGGCAGGTGTCGCACGGTGTAGCCGCGTCGCCCGGCCACGCCGGCGGCCCAGTCGCGGAACTCGGCACGGGTCCACTCGAAGCGGTGGTCGGCGTGCCGGTGCTGCCCGTGCGGCAGCGCCTCGAACAGGTCGTTGTACTCGACGTTCGGCGTGGTGACCAGGACCGTGCGCGGGCGGGCGACGGTGAACACCGAGTGCTCCAGGGCGGGCAACCGGTCCGGGTCCAGGTGCTCGACGACCTCCATCAGCACGGCCGCGTCGTAGCCGGCCAGCTCCGGGTCGGCGTAGGTCAGCGACGACTGGCGCAGCACGAGGCGTTCGCGCTGCCGGTCGGGCATCCGGTCCAGGTCCAGCCTGCGGGCCGCGACCTGGAGCGCCTGCGCGGACACGTCCACGCCCTGGACCTCGGTGAACGCCGGTTCCCGGAGCAGGGCGCGCAGCAGCGCGCCGCCGCCGCAGCCCAGGTCGAGCACCCGGCGGGCGCCGGCGGCCCTGAGCTGCTCGACGACGGCCTCGCGCCGCTGCTCGGCCAGCGAGACCCGCCGCTCCGCCAGGACCGGTTCGTCCAGCGCGTTGTCCAGCTCCTCCGGCTCGACCTCCTCCGCCTCGGCCAGCCTGGTCAGCGCCGACTGCACCAGCGGGCGGCGGCGAGCCAGGTAGCGGGTGGTGATCAGCTCGCGCTCGGGGTGCGCGCCGAGCCACCCCTCCCCCGCCCGCAGCAGCTTGTCCACCTCGTCCTCGGCGACCCAGTAGTGCTTGCCGCCGTCGAGCACGGGCAGCAGGACGTAGAGGTGCCGCAGGGCGTCGGACAGGGTGAGCGTGCCGGTGAGGGTGACGTCGGCGTAGCGGGAGTCCCCCTCGACGCCGTCGAGCGGGATCGGGGTGATGTCGGCGGTCCAGCCCAGCGGCGTGAACAGGCGCTCCACCAGGTGGTGGGGCAGGACCGGGAGGCGCGCGGTCAGCGGGATGGGGGTGGCGGCCAGCTCCGCCCGGCTGTCGCTGCGGCCGTTCATGGCGGTGCGGAAGACCGAACCGAGGGCGACGGTGAACAGCGACCCGGCCACGTAGGGCCGGTCGTTGACGTATTGGGTGAGCGTGCTGCCGGGCTTGCGGACCAGGGCGACCGGGTCGACCTCCAGCAGGAGCGCGACGGTGCACTCCTCGTCGTCCGCGCGTGGGTAGAACACGTGCGCGGTCCCCGAGGAGGTGGAGAACGACTGCGCCCGGTCGGGGTGCTTGTGCAGCAGGTGGCCGAGGTCGGTCGCCGGGCGGTGGGTGGTGGTCAGGGTGAGCAGCACCGGTCCAGTGTGGACGAGAAGAACACCCGAACACCCCTGATTTTCACCACTCGACCGGTGCTAGCGTCGAGGACGCCCCGACGCCGCCGCTCCCTCCGAAAGGCAACGACGCGTGAAACGTCGTCCAGTGCTCCTGCTCATCGGTGTGCTCGCGGCCGGCCTGACCGGCGCGCCCCCGGCCTCCGCCACCGGCTCGCCAACGGGTGTCGCGGTGACGGTCGCCCGCTTCGCACCGCCGGACCAGGCGACCAAGGCCTACACCTACGACACCGCGCTCATCGCACCCGGAGCGGCCGTGATGGTGGTCGCCTCGCCCGCCCGGACCTCGACCAAGACCCTGCTCAGCGTCTACGGCCTGGTGCCCAACCGCACCTACGGCGCGCACGCCCACCAGCGGCCGTGCGGCGCCCTGCCCACCGACGCGGGCGCCCACCACCAGCACGCGGTCGACCCGGTGCAGCCGTCGGTCGACCCGGCTTACGCCAACCCCGACAACGAGATCTGGCTCGACTTCACCACCGACGCGCGCGGGCGCGCGGTGGTGGCCGCCTCGGTGCCGTGGCGGTTCGCGGACCGCCGGGCGGGCTCCGTGGTGCTGCACGCCGAGCGGACGGCCACCGAGCCGGGGCGGGCGGGCACCGCGGGTCCCCGGTTGGGCTGCGCCACGGTGCGGTTCTGACGCGTCCCGGGGGCCGCCCGGCACCGGCCGGCCCCCGGGTTCGCCCCGGTCAGGCGCCCGTCAGGGTGAACGCCCTTCCTCGAACGCCACCCGGGCCGCCCGCACCGCGGTCGCCCGGTCCGAGGTGGGGGACAACCTCGCGACCAGCGCCTCGGCCAGTTCCAGTGCCCCGGCGAGGCGGTGCGGGTGGACGGCGGACAGCTCACGCGCCGCGGTCAGCAGCGCCATCCCGGCGTGGTAGGCGATGAACGGCTGGTCCCCGTCGAACCGGCGGGCGAGCCAGTCGAGGTACCGGACGTCCGGCAGGGCCTGCAAGGCGCACACGGCGGCCAGCCGCGTGCCGGCCGACCCGGAGGCCACCAGCTCGGGCAGCAGCGGCGAGGTCGACCGCGCCAGCGTCCGCAGGGTGGAGGCCACCACCTCCAGCCGCCTGGTGCGGTCGGGGCCCGGGGCCGTGGTCTCGCGCACCCGGTCGTACTCGGCGGCCGGTCCGGTCACCCGAGCGCGGGCGATCTCCAGGTCCGCCCCCGACACCGCGCCGGCCGGTCGGCGGTGGCCGTGCAGTATCCTGCCGAGCACCAGGACCAGGTCACGGCGCACCTTGTCGGCGAACGCCGCCCGGTCGTCGTAGACGCCGACCAGGCCGATCCGCTCCAGCTCCCGCCGGAACGCCAGGATCGCCTCCCGCTCGCCGTCGTCGGGGTCGTCCACCGGCGCTTCGCAGAAGTAGAACAACACGTGCGCGGGCCGCCGCCGGGCCCGCCACCCCGCGTGGGCGTCGCGGAACTCGTGCTCGGTGCCGGACCCCGCGAGCCAGGTGGGCGTGCCGAAGCGGCTCCACATGATGCCCACGAAGACGTCGAAGTCCGCGCCCAGCTGTTCGTCCACCACGCGCTGCGGGTGGTCCCCCAGGTCCGGGTGGGTGTGCGTCTCCCAGCGGACCAGCTCCAACCGGACGTCGCGCTCGGGCGCCAACGCGCCCAGGATCGTGTTCAGCTCCTCGACGACGCGCCCGCACTGCGCCCGCTCCTCGGCCACGTCACCCGGCGACGAGACGAACACCGTGATCCGACGTGAATCCCCCATGGCACGACCTTAACCAGGAGTTCCCACGGTCGGGAGGACCGGCGCTGGTCGCCGGGAGAGGACGGCCGGCGCCGGAGGGGCGCGGGTCACTTCGTGACCAGGGACCTGCCCTTCGCCCACCGGGCGTTCAGGTCGTCGAACACCTCCCGCTCGCCCTTCCCGCCCACCCCGCGGGCGGCGTCGACCAGGGCTTGCCGGTACTCCTGCTCGTACAGCCCGATCCCGGCGGCGTCGTCGATCTCGGTGACCAGGGCGTCCTGGGCGTGGTCGACCTCGAACAGCTCGACGCCGGCGGCGGTGAGGTCGGTCAGGGTGTCCGGTCGCGGGCCGTCCTTGCGCGGGGGGATGCCGCCCTCCGCGGCGGCGAAGCCGGACTCGTCGACGAACCAGTCGAGCCACGCGCGGGCCGCTCCCCTGTTCGCCGAGTGGACGCTGATGCCCATCTTGTAGTCACCGGCGACCGCAGAGTGGAACTTGCCGCCGACCTTCACGGGGAAGGGCAGGTAGCCGATGTCGGCGGGGATCGGCGCGGCGGCGCGCAGCTGGGCGACCGACCAGGAGCCGAGCATCATGGTGGCGATCGCGCCGGTGCCGATCATGCTCTTGGAGGATTCCCAGTCGGTGGTGGTCGGGTCGTCCTCGGTGAGGCCCAGGGCGACCGCGTCGAACAGCAGCGAGTCGACGACGTGCTGCGGCTTGCCCGGCGTCCACGGCGCGTCGTCGGCGGCCAGCTCGGCGGACACGCCCGGCCTGCCGCTGACCGAGGGGTACGCGTCCTGCCACTGGGTCAGCGGCCAGCCGTTGCGGTAGTTCGTGTAGAGCGGGATCGCGTCGGTCCTCGCCTCGATGGCGCGCAGCGCGTCGAGGAAGTCCTCGGGCGTGCCGGGCGGCGTGGTCACGCCCGCGTCGGCCCAGACCTTCCTGTTGTACGCGAAGCCGAACGCGTTGCCGGCCACCGCCAGGCCGTACACCTCGTCCCCGAACGCCTTCTCGGTGACGAACCGGTACCTCTCCCCCAGCTCCGACACCGCGCCCAGCGGCTCGAAGTAGTCCGGCAGGTCCTTCAGCGAGGTGATGGAGTTCGGGATGAGCAGCACGTCGCCGTAGTCGTCGGTGCTCATCCGGGCCTTGACCTCGTTGTCGTAGTCCGTGATGGCCTCGAAGGTCACCTCGACGCCGGGGTGGACCTCGTTGAACCGCCGCGCGTACTCGGCGAACCGGGTGTCCACGAGGTCGGTGCGGTTGGTCAGGACCGTGATCTCGCCCTTGGGCCCGCTGATGACCTCCTCACCGCCGCCGCTGCCGCAGCCGGCCGCGATCAGGCAGGTCACGGCGGCGAGGACCACCGCCCTGGGCATTCCCATGGTCGCTCCTCGAAAGGCGTGCGCGTCGTTGCGGAACGCTGGTGGGCGACGGCCCGACCAGAGGTGACGGACCGTACGCCGATTTCCGTTAACCGGTCAAGCACCTCCCCGGACCGCCCTGACCAGGGTGTTCCAGGTGACGGACACCCAGCTGCACCTCAGGTGCCACCTGCTCTTAAATAGTTGAGTGTCTTGCCGAAATGACGGCGTACCGCAATTGCCAATGGTATGAACCTCTAGTAGGAAGATCGTGCCAGGCCGCACCCCGGTTAAGCGCTAAACGTGAGCCGACGGCCGTGCGCGGGGGCCGATCGACCGGTGCGGTGGAACGCTGGGACCCGTCAGCCGTCGACCCGACCGGGGAGGTGCCCTCCGGTGGTGACGCCCGAGCCGGAACGACCCGACGACCACGACTCCGACCGCGCGCCCACCGGCGGAGCCGGTCCTGTTGTGCGCAACGCGGCGTTCGGCGTTGCGGGTGGGGTGTTGCAGGCCGGTGTGGTGCACGGAGACGTGTACCTGCACGCGGCAGCACCCGCGCCGGTGGTGCCGCGACAGCTGCCCGCGCTCCCCTCCGTGTTCGCCGGACGGGCTGCGGAACTGGCCGGGTTGGACCGCGCCCTGGCCGCTGCCGCGCCGGGTCACGGACGACCGGTGCCAGCCGCGGGCGGGGCGGTGGCGCTCTCTGCGATCAGCGGTGCGGGCGGGGTCGGCAAGACCTGGCTCGCCCTGGTCTGGGCCCACCGGCACCTGCACCGGTTCCCCGACGGGCAGCTGTTCGTCGACCTGCGCGGCTTCAGCCCGTCCGGCCGCCCGGCCCGACCGGTCGACGTGCTCGGGGGGTTCCTCGACGCCCTGGGCGTGGCTCGGGACCGCCGGCCCGCCGGCCCTGTCGCGCGCGCGGCCCTGTACCGCAGCCTGGTCGCGAACCGGCGGGTGCTGGTGGTGCTGGACAACGCCGCCACCGCCGACCAGGTCATCCCGCTGCTACCGGGCGGCGGCGGCTGCGCGGTCCTGGTGACCAGCCGCAACAGCCTGCACGGGCTCGTCGCCCGTCACGGCGCCCACACGCTGCGCCTGGACGTGCTCCCCCAAACCGAGGCCCACGCCCTGCTGACCGCCGCCCTCGGCCCGGCCCGCACCGACACCGACGAACGCGCCACCGCCGAGCTGGTCGAGCTGTGCGGCGGGTGGCCGCTGGCGCTGGGACTGGTCACGGCCCGCGCCGCCGACCCCCGCCTGCCGCCGGCCGACGCCGTCGCCGACCTCCGCGCCTTCGGCCTGCGCGCCCTGGACTCCGACGACCCCGCCGCCAGCCTGCCCGCGGTGCTGTCCTGGTCCCTGCGCCGGCTCACCGGTCGGCAACGCCGGGTCTTCGCCCTGCTGGGCGCCGCCCCCGGACCCGACATCGGCCTGCCCGCCGCCGCCCGCCTGGTCGGGCTGCCCGAGGAGGCGTGCCACTCAGTGCTGCGCGCCCTGGTCGAGGCCTCGCTGGTCGACCGCGCACCCGGCGGTCGGCACCGGATGCACGACCTCGTCCGCGCCTACGCCGCCGGCCTCGCCTCCGACCTGGACGACCGGGTCAGGGCGGAGGCGTCGAGGCGGCTGCTCGACTTCTACACCGCCACCGCGGCCACCGCCGCCCACCTGCTGGACCCCCACGCCACGCCCATACCGCTCGACCCCGGCGCCCGCGCACGCGCCGCTCACGCGCCGCTCACCGCCGAAGCCGCCGTGAGCTGGTTCGACACCGAGCACCCGTGCCTGCCGGCCGCCCAGCACCACGCCGCCACCGCCGGGTGGCACCGCACCGCGTGGCACCTGGCCTGGGCCACCCACCTCTACCAGTCCCAGCGGGGACACCTGCACGACCGGCTCGCCGTCCTGCGGACCGGGTTGGACGCCGCCCGGCACCTCGGCCCCGCCGACGAGGCCCGCGCCCTGCGCTACCTCGGCTACGCCTGCGCCGACCTGGAGCGGCACGAGGAGGCCACGGCGCACCTGGAGCAGTCCCTCACCACGGCCGAGAACGCCGGCGACCCCGTCAACCGGGCCCACACCCTCCGAGCGCTCGCCCTGGTCCTGGCGCAGCGCGGGGACGACCGGCGCGCCCTGGAGCACGCCACCCGCGCATCGGACCTGCACCGGGAGTTCGACAACCCGGTGCAGACGGCGCGCACGCACAGCACGGCGGCGTGGATCGCCGCCCGGCTCGGGCTCCACGACACCGCCCGCGACCACTGCGAAACCGCCCTGGTCCTGCAACGCCGCCACCACGACGACGCCGGCGAGGCGGACACCCTGGTGAACCTCGGCGGCGTCGACCACCTCAGCGGGCGCCACCACCGGGCCGTCGACCACTACCAGCGGGCCCTCACCCGGCTACGCGCCTACGGCGGCACCTACGCGGTCGCATACGCGCTCGACGGGCTGGGGCACCCCCTCGTCGCCCTCGGCCGGCACGACCAGGCCCGCGCGGCCTGGCGGGAGGCGCTGGAGCTCTACCGGCAACAGGGCCGCGACACCGACGCCCGACGCCTCCGGCAACAACTCCGCGACCTCGACGACCCGGCCGGCACCGACCTCACCGGCACCGCCACGGCCGACACCCGCTCCACCGGCACCACCACGTCCGACACCGACACCACCGGCGCCTGACCGCGGAGCGCCCGTCAGGGCTTGGGCTTCGACCCGGCCACCGACTGGGGATCACGGGCCTTGTCCTTGTGCGCCCCGGGCTGCTTGTGCTCCTTGGGGCCCTTGGGCTCCTCGACCCCGGGCTCCGGCGCAGCCCCGGCGACGGGCTCGACCGACGTGGACGGCGCCTGCACCGGACGCGCTTCCGTGGGCACCGGGACGGTCACCGTGACCGTCTCCACGGCGGGCTCCACCGCGGGCTCCACCGCGGGCTCCACCGGTCGCGGCGTGCCGGACGGCGCGACCCGGGGCGGCGGGTCGGGCACACCGGTCGTGGACGACCACGCGAACCCCACCACACCCATCACGCCCAGCAGCGCCGCCGCGGTGAACACCACGCCCCAGGACCGGTCGGCGGCGCCCTGCTCGCGAGGGTCCTCCTCGAAGCCGGCGGCGCCGGCGGCCAGGGCCCCGGCGCACTCCGCCGCGGTCGGCCGGTCCCGCGCGTCGGTCGCGGTCATCCGCCGGATCAACCGGGCCAGGTCGCCGGGCACGTCGTCGGGCACGTGGGGCTCGCGGTGCAGGCGGGCGACCGCCGCCTCGACCTCGCCGCCCGTGTACTCGCGCTGCCCGGTCAGGCACTCCAGCAGCACCAGGCCGAGCGCGTAGACGTCGGCCGCCGGGCCGATCGGGCCGCCCCGCACCTGCTCGGGCGCGAGGTAGGCGGCCGTGCCGACGATCTGGTCGGCGCGGGTCAGCCGGGTGGCGTCGGCGAGGCGGGCCAGGCCGAAATCGGCCAGGTAGGCGGTGCCACCGGGGTCGAGCAGGACGTTGGACGGCTTGACGTCGCGGTGCACCACGTCGCACGCGTGCACGTGGGCCAGCGCCTCGGCCAGCCGCGCGCCCAGCGCGCGGACCTCGTCGGGTGCGAGCGGGCCGGACGCCATGCGGTCGCGCAGGGTCCCGCCCTCGACCAGCCCCAGCACGACGAACGCCAGGCCCCGGTCCTGCCCCGCGTCGTGGACGGGCACCAGCCCGGGGTGCGACAGGCCGGCCAGCACCCTGGCCTCGTTGTCGAACCGGCGTCCCGCGGTCAGGTCGTCGCCCGGCCGGAAGACCTTGACGGCCACCGCGCGCGCCAACTCCAGGTCCCACGCCCGGTGCACGTCCGCCATGCCGCCGCAACCGATCAAGCGGTCGAGGCGGTAACGACCGGCCAGCAGCGTCACCTCGTCGGACGGCACCACGACCTCGATTCCCGCAGGGGCTCTGGCCCCTCGGGTGCCCCCCGGCGGGAACGGCAAACGTGACGTGCCCCCCTGGCGCGGCGAAGGGGTGCGGGCGGGTGGTGCCCCGCCCGCACCCGGTGGCCCTCCCGCTACAGCTGGGTGATGTCGGAGGGCGAGTAGATGCAGTGCACGCCGTCCGCGCCCTCGCCGATCTTCTTCGGCTCGGAGCCCTTCGGGACGCCCTGGTACTTCTCGCAGACCGTGGTGCTGCCGCTGATCTTGATCCCGGAGAAGCGGGCGGTGTCGCCCCAGTTCGTGTTGATGCCCGCGAGCACCTTGGTGGAGTACGCGGTGACGTTCTCCATCACCACGTGCCGCTGGTACGAGGTCGAGCAGTTGCCGCACGCCCGGTACAGCTTGCCCGCGTTGTGCACCTGGAAGTTGCGGATGGTCAGGGTGCCCGCGCCGTTGTGCTGGAACACCTTGTCCGACGCGGACTTCGCGCCGCCGCCCTCGACCAGGTACCGGGCCGAGGAGCTGGAGGCCTTGAACGTGGCCGCGTCCTCGCCCACGTCGTTCCACCAGACGTTGCGGATGGTGCAGGAGCCCTCGCAGTGGATGCCGTCGCCGGCCGGCGCGTCGATGATGACGTTCTCGATCGTGCCGCCGTCGGACACCACGAACATCGGGTCCTGGCTCTCGCCCTGCCCGCCGTCGCCGATGCCGTAGTAGCTCTTGAGACCGCCGTCGAAGTACGTGCCGACGTTCCGGGTGTCGGTCTGCTTGACGCTGCCGGTGGGCGAGGGCCAGGCGCCGCCACCGGGGTTGGTCGTGGTGGTCGTCGTCCGGGTCGTCGTGCCGGTGGTGCGCGTGGTGCTGGTGGTGCTGGTGGTGCTGGTGGTCCTGGTCGTCGTGGTGGTGCCGGTGGTGGAGCCGGTGCACGTGACGCCGTTGAGCTTGAACGAGGTGGGCGCGGGGTTGGAGCCGGTCCAGGAGCCGTTGAAGCCCGGCGTGACCGACGCGCCGGTGGCCAGCGAACCGTTGTAGCCGGCGTTGCGCACCGCCACCGCGCCGCCGGACTGGGAGAACACACCGCCCCACAGCTGCGTGACCTGCTGACCGGCCGTGAACGACCACTCCAGCGTCCACCCCGACAAGGCGTCACCCAGGTTGGTCACGGTGACGTTGGCGCCGAAACCGCCGGTCCACTGGTTCGTGACGGCGTAGTCCACCCGGCACCCGACCGCCGCGCTCGCGCTCGTGCCCGCCGCCACCACCAGACCCCCGGTCAACGCGGCGACCGACACGGCCGCCGCGCCCAGCGCGAGCCGGCCTCTCCTGTGCTTGTCCGTGCGCGAATTCATGCGTCGCCTCCTTGCGAGCAGAACTGTCCGGAAGCGGCGCCCCGGGGCGTGCCGACGATGCGGGTCCACGGGGTCACCGGATATCTGGGAGCGCTCCCAGAAGAGTAACCACGAATTTCTCCGGGCGACAAGGAGATTCACGGTGGTGAAAAGTCGGGCAGGTTCACATGAATGAACGCGCGACAGCCGCTTTTATCGGGTTCGTCGACGACGAACCTCTCCCGCGACGCTCCGACCTGCACCCTCCCGATGCGAACGATCGGACGGTACGCGTTGGTCCATTAAGCGGTCAAGCCTTCCACATTCGTGAACAAACCAACCCACCCCCGAAGCCGCACGCCTCCCGATCCTCAGGACCCCACCAGGACCGAAATAGTTCAGCGAGCCAACTAACAGGGATTCGTTGACTTAAGCGTTATAGCTCTGCATCCTGAACCCCCGCTTCCCACGCACCTTCAGGAGGACGGGCATGGTGACCATCGCGGAAGTGGCACGACACGCGGGGGTCGCGGTCAGCACGGTGTCGTACGCGCTCAGCGGCAAGCGCTCCATCTCCCCCGGCACGCGCCGGCGGGTCGAGGCGAGCGTCCGAGCCCTGGGGTACCAACCGCGCAAGAACGCGCACGGCGTCATGCTCCACCTGGCGCTGCCGGGGCACGGCGCGCTGGGCGCGGACTGGCTGGGCGCGTTCCTCGGCGCGGCCACCGCGACCGCGCACGCCGGCGGGGCCGACCTGCTGGTGAGCCCGTCGGCGCACCACCGCGGCGCGTCGGGCGTCGTCGTGGTGGCCCCGGCGTCGCCGCCGCTCGACACGTCGGTGCCGGTGGTGCTCGTCGGCGGGGACGCCGGCGCGCCGGCGCACTCGCGGGTGGACCTGGACCGGGTCGCCGCAGGCGTGCGCGCCGCCAACTACCTGGCCGACCTCGGGCACCGCGCGGTCGCGTTCGTGCACAGCGGGCCGCCGGAGGACTTCCAGCACGGCGTCGCGCGCGGCGCGCGGGAGCGGAACGTGGCGCTGCGGGCGCACTGCTGGTCGACCGAGGTGGACCAGGTGTTCGCGCACGACCGGCCGACCGCCGTGGTGGCGTCGGACGACGCGGCGCTGGCCGCGGTCCTGGAGGACTTCCAGCGCAGGCAGCTGCGGGTGCCGGAGGACGTCTCGGTGCTGGCGCTGTGCTCGGACGAGGCGGCGCGGCGCGGTCGGTGGGCCGTGACGTCGGTGTCGGTGTCCCCGGCGGCCCTGGGCCGGGCCGCGGTCGAGGCGGTGCTCGACGGCCGACCGACCGCCAGGCTCCTGGCGCCGCGCCTGACGGTCCGCGCCAGCACCACCCCGGTGCGCGGCGTGAGCGGGTAGCCAGGCGGCGCGAAGCGAACTGCCCTCCCCGCCCTCAGAAACCCTCCCGTGAAGCCCCCAGCGGCACCGGCCAACTCCCGCCGGCGCGCCGCTCCCCCGGGTACGGCGCCGGCACGAGCGGGTCCGGCGCGTCGGCCGTCAGGACGTCCAGCAGGTCGGTCGGCGTGCCGGTGCGGGCGAGGAGGCGGCGCTGCCGCTCGGCGCCGCACCCGACGCGGTGCAGTGCGGCCAGCGCCCGCTCGACCAGGTCCAGGTCCCCGTTGGCGGACAGGGCGGGCCGCGCGTGGCGGACCAGCCTGCGCAGCAGGTGCCGCACCGGCACCTGCTTGCCGGACAGCACGTCGAGGGTCCGGCCGGCGAGGCCGTCGCGGGCCGCGCGCCACCCGGCCGGCCGCAGCGCCTCGGTGGGCACCGCCGGGGCCGGCACCCCGCGTTCGACGTCCGCCACGGCGGTGGTCGCCAGGGCCCGGACCAGGGCGGTGAGCAGCAGCGCCTCGGTGGGGCCCGCCGCGACGTCGGCGACGCGCACCTCGACGGTCGGCAGGTGGCACGACGGGCGCACGTCCCAGTAGAGCATCGAGGGGTCGGTGGCCGCGCCGGACTCGCGCAGCAGGTCGGCCACCTCCTGGTAGTGCGCCCACGAGGAGAAGTACGGCGGCGGGCCGGCGGTCGGCCAGCGGTGCCAGACCACCGTGCGCCAGCTGGCGTACCCGGTGTCGCGGCCCCGGGACAGGGGCGAGTTCGCGGTGAGCGCGACCAGCACCGGCAGCCACGGCCGCAGGTGGTTGCACACCTGGACGGCGACCTCGCGGTCGGGCACCCCGACGTGCACGTGGCACCCGCAGATCGACTGCTCGTCGGCCAGCCGCCCGAAGGTGCGGGCGATCAGCCGGTACCGCGGCAGGTCGGCGATCGGCCCGGCGGGCTCGCCCAGCGGGGCGGCGCCCACCGCCAGCGCCAGGCACCCGGCCTCCCCCGCGGCCCGCGAGACCGCCGACCGCATCGCCACCAGCTCCCGGCGGACCTGCGCCAGGTCGTGGCACACGCCGGTCTTGGCCTCGACCTGCGCGGCGAGCAACTCGTGGTCCAGGTCCAGGCCGAACCGCTCGCGCGCGGCGGCGACCACCTCGCGCCCCCTGGGCACCGGCACGCCGGTCGCGGGGTCGACCAGGAGGAACTCCTCCTCGACGCCGACCGTCGGGACCCCGGCTGGCGGGAGTGGCTGGCCCATGGCGTTCACCGTCCTGCTCTGGCGCCGGGTGCCGCGGGGCGGGCCGCGCCCGGCGACCACCACCCGGCGGCGGCGGCGCGCTGTTCGACCGGCTGAGCGGGCCACCCGTGCAGGGAGGGTGGCCCGAATCCCGGTTACCCGACCGGTGTGCACCGAAACAACCGGCCTGTTCGGACTGTCCGTTGTGGACTGGATGCCCGGTGTCACACCCCACCGGGTGGACCGGCGGTCCACCCGGTGGACGCGGTCCGGGACGTCGGGCCCGCCCGCGCGGCCCACGACCCGCCGACGCGCGCCCGACGAGCCGGCGCACGGGGTCGGCGACGTCGAGGTCCACCACGTCGTCACCGGATTTCACCCGCACCAAGGGCAGCGCCGGCCGGTCGGAGCCCGAACTGACTTCCCATTGTTTCGGCCACCAATCAAACTTCACCCGTTCAGAGGTACAACTTCACCCGAGGCCCTATCAACGGGTAAGGAGGTGGAGTCACCGGTGACCGGCCCACCTGGCGCCCTGCCCAGGACTCCCCATATCTTCGGGGCGGAGGGGAAGGCTGTGGGCTTGGAACTGGCCAGGGTGCTGACCGACGCGGCTCGGGTGCTCGCCGAGCAGCAGTCGGTCGACGCGGCTGCCCAGCGCATCGTGGAACTCGCGCTCACCGTGGTGCCCGGCGCGGACTCCGCCTCGCTGTCGCTGGCCCGCACCGGCGCCCTCCAGACCGTGGCCGCGACCGACGAGCTGGCCGTCTCCGCCGACGCCGCCCAGTACGACGCCGGCGACGGGCCGTGCCTCCGCGTGCTGCCCCACGCCCGGGTGCTGCGGGCCGGCGACCTGGCCGCGGACGCGCGCTGGCCGCGGTTCCGGGAACGCGCGGTGGAGCTGGGCGTCCACGGCGTGGTGGCCTGCCACCTGCCCACCCGCGACGGCGGGCGGTCGGCCCTCAACCTCTACGCCCGCGAACCCGGCGCGCTCGACGAGGGCGGCGAGGCGGTGGCGGAGCTGTACGCGACCCATGCGGCCATCGCGCTGGCCACGGCGCTGAGGGAGGAGGACCTGCGCACCGCGGTGGCCAGCCGCGAGACCATCAGCCAGGCCCTCGGCATCCTGATGCAACGGCACCGCATCAAGTCCGACCAGGCGTTCCAGCTGCTGTCGACGGCCTCGCAGAAGCTGAACATCAAGGTGCGGCGCCTCGCCGAGATCATCTGCGACACCGGCATCGACCCCCGCGACACCGCGGAACTGGCCCGTCAGGCGGCCAGGGAGGCGGGCACCCGGGCGAACGAGCTGCACAACCGGCTCGCCGAGAAGGGCCCGAGGATCGGCGCCTCCGGGCCCCGGCACCTGACCGAGGCCAACCGCCGGGCGCAGCAGGCCGCGGCGCGGGCGGCCGACCGACTGCAACGCACCATGACCGCCTACCTCTCCGCCGCCGACGCGCACGAACGGGCCGCCGTCGTGCACGAGAGGATCGCCGCCAACGGGCTCAAGGCGGACCGGGAGCACCACCTGCGCCAGGCCGAGGAGCACCGGCAGGCCGCCGCGGCCTCGCGGCAGGCGGTGGAGAACGGGCTGAGCCGACCTTCGACGTGACCGGCGGCGACGTCACCGGCGGCGACGTGACCGGCGGCCTGGGCCGGCGCGCGCTGCGTCGCGACCACCCGGCCGGGGCACTAGGGTTGGCACGTCCGTCGAGGGGGGAGCCCACATGGCCGAGGCGCACCGTGACCTGATCGTGGTGGGTGCTTCGGCCGGCGGGGTGGAGGCGCTGCGCACGCTGGTCGCGGGCCTGCCCGCCGAGCTGCCCGCGACGGTGGCCGTGGTGCTGCACATGCCCGCGGGCGGCGCGAGCGCGTTGCCCGCCATCCTGGACCGCTCCGGTCCGCTGCCCGCGGTCTTCGCGCGGTCCGGCATGCCCTTGACGCCCGGCCAGGTCTGCGTGGCGCCGCCCGACCACCACCTGCTCGTCGTGGAGGACCGGTTCGCGCTGTCCCACGGCCCGACCGAGAACGGGCACCGGCCGGCGGTCGACGCGCTGTTCCGGTCCGCCGCCATCGCGGGCGGCCCGCGGGTGACCTGCGTCGTCCTCTCGGGCGTCCTCGACGACGGCGTGGCGGGCGCGGTGGCGGTCCGCGCCCGCGGTGGCCTGGTCGTGGTGCAGTCCCCGGCGGACGCGCTGCACCCGGGCATGCCGGAGAACGTGCTGCGCCACGTCCGGGCCGACCGCGTGCTGCCCGCCGCGGAACTGGGCGCCGCGCTGGCGGAACTCGCCCGGGAGCGGGTGGCGCCGTCCTCCGCGCCGCCCACTCCGCCGCAGGTGGAGCAGGAGGACCGGATCGTCCGGGATTGGAGGGGAATTGTGGGTGACACGCACATGATCGGCGAGGCCAGCGGGTACACGTGCCCGGACTGCAACGGCGTGCTGAACGAGGTCCACCCGGGCACGCTGCGCTTCCGGTGCCAGATCGGGCACGCGTGGTCGGTCGAGGCCCTGGCGCAGGCGCAGGGCGACGCCTTCGAGAAGGCGCTCTGGACGGCGCTGCGCACGCTGGAGGAGAAGGTCCGGCTGTCCGAGCGGATGCTGGAGAACGCGCGCGCCCGGGGCGACGGCCGCCAGGCCGCCCGCTACCAGGGCCGACTGGAGGAGTCCGTCCGCGCGGTGGACGTGCTCCGCGGGTTCCTGCTCGCCCGCGGCGAACCGGTTCCGGAGGAAGGCGTCGCGAGCGGCGACCAGCTCGGCTGAGCGGTCACCCGCGCACGCGTCCCCCTGCCGGACTGCGAGTAACCTCCACCTCCGTGGACACCGAACCCGTCGAGCCGGACAGCAAGTTCGAAGCCGTCCTCAAGTACCTGAAAGAAGCACGCGGGTTCGACTTCACCGGCTACAAGCGCACCAGCCTCGCCCGTCGCGTGCGGCGGCGGATGGCCCAGGTCGACATCGAGGACTTCAGCGATTACGTGGACCTCCTCCAGGTCAACCCGGAGGAGTTCAACGCGCTGTTCAACACCATCCTGATCAACGTCACGGACTTCTTCCGGGACGCCGAGGCGTGGGACCACGTCCGCGCCGACGTCGTGCCCCAGCTGCTCGCCGAGCGCGGCCCGGACGACCCGATCCGGGTGTGGAGCGCGGGCTGCGCGGGCGGGCAGGAGGCGTACAGCCTGGCCATGGTGTTCGCCGACGCGCTGGGGGCCGAGCGGTTCCGGCAGCGGGTGAAGATCTACGCCACCGACGTCGACGAGGAGGCCCTGGGGCAGGCGCGGCAGGCGTCGTACTCCGCCGCCGAGGTGCACAACCTCACCGAGGAGCAGCTCCAGCGGTACTTCGACCAGCAGGGCAACCGGCACGTCTTCCGCAAGGACCTGCGCCGGTCGGTCATCTTCGGCCGCAACGACCTGGTCCAGGACGCCCCGATCTCCCGCATCGACCTCCTGGTGTGCCGCAACACCCTGATGTACTTCAACGCGGAGACCCAGGGCAAGATCCTCAACCGGTTCCACTTCGCGCTGTCGCCGCGCGGGATGCTGTTCCTGGGCAAGGCCGAGATGCTGCTCTCGCACACCAGGATCTTCGACCCGGTCGACCTCAAGCGCCGCACGTTCCGCCGCACGCCCGGCGCGCCGGCGGGCGTGGGCAACCTCGTGCCGCACGCCAGGGTGCCCGACCGCACCGGCGACGTGGGCGGGTTGGCCGAGCTGCGCGAGCACGCGTTCGCCGCCGGCCCGGTCGCCCAGGTCGTCATCACCGGCGAGGACATCGTCGCGCTGATCAACCAGCAGGCCGAGATCGCGTTCGGGCTCTCCCACCGCGACATCGGCCGACCGCTGCGCGACCTGGAGATCTCCTACCGGCCGGTCGAGCTGCGCGCCTACGTCGAGCGGTCCAAGGTCGAGCGCCGCGCGATCCGCATCAAGGACGTCGAGTGGAGCCGCTCGCCGGGTGAGGTGATCTGGTTCGAGATCCACGTCAACCCGCTCGTCCACGCCGACAACGGCCTGCTGGGCGTCACCATCGTCTTCCACGACGTCACCGCGGCGCGCAAGCTGCTGGAGGAGCTGGAGCACACCAACCGGCAGCTGGAGACGGCTTACGAGGAGCTCCAGTCCACCAACGAAGAGCTGGAGACGACGAACGAGGAGCTCCAGTCGACGGTGGAGGAGCTGGAGACGACCAACGAGGAACTCCAGTCCACCAACGAGGAGCTGGAGACCATGAACGAGGAGCTCCAGTCGACCAACGACGAGCTCCAGGCCATCAACGACACCCTGCGCGAGCGCAGCGCCGAGCTGGACCAGGTCAACGACTTCCTGGAGGCGATCCTGACCTCCGTGCGCTTCGGCGTGATCGTCGTCGACCCCGACCTGCGGGTGCTGGTGTGGAACCGGGGCACCGAGGACCTGTGGGGCCTGCGCCGCGACGAGGCCGTGGGCGCGCACCTGCTCAACCTGGACATCGGCCTGCCGGTCGGCGAGCTGCGCTCCGCGGTCCGCGGGGCGCTGTCCGGGACGAACGTCGAGGACGTCCTCCTGCTCGACGCGATCAACCGGCGGGGCCGCAGCACCACGGTCCGGGTGGTCGTCGCGCCGATGCGCCGCCAGGACGGCACCTCGCAGGGCGCGATACTGGTGATGGAGCCGTCCGACCCGGTCGAGTGACCGGGTCGCCGGAACGCCCCGGGTTCAGCCGGCGGTGGCGTCCAGCACCGCCCAGACGACCTTGCGCCCGTTCACCGGGTCCGGCACGCACCCCCACGTCCGGGCCAGCTGCGCCACCAGCAGCAGCCCCGCGCCCCGCTGCGGCGCACCGCCGGGGTCGCGCAGCACCGCCGCCGCGGGGTCGTCGTCGGCGACCGCGACGGTCAGCCCGGCGCCCCGCAGCTCCAGCCTCAGCCGGGCCTCCGACATCGTGTGCAGGACGGTGTTCGTCACCAGCTCCGACGCCACCTGGACCGCGGTGTGCTTCACCGCCTCCGGCACCGACCAGTCCACGCACACCTCGCGCACGAACGCCCGCGCCGCCCGGGGGCTGCCGGTGGCGCTCGGCAGCACGCGGTGCGCCCGCCGGCGCGGTGCGGGCCTGCCGACGTGCGCCAACGCTTCGTCGACCGTGTCGTGCACGGTCACGTACCGGCGCAGCGCCGTGACCCGCGGCAACTGCTCGACCGGTCCGGCGAGCAGCAGCGGCACCGACGGCCAGTCGCAGGTCCGCAGCCACACCGCGGCGAAGACGCTGAGCAGGTACTCGCCCCGGACCTCCAGGTCCGCGAGGTCCACCACCACGGCCCGCGGCTGCTCGACGGCGCACTTGAGCAGGGTGTTGCGCAGCGAGGCGTAATTGGCCACGTCGAGCACACCGCTCGGGCGGACCAGGAGGCAGCCCTCCACCGGTCGCACGTCGCAGCACAACCCGCTTCCCGTTTGCATCGGCCTCCCCCGTCCAGCACGTCCGGCTCCGCGTGCCGGGAGGCTACCCACCTCGCGGGTGGGGCAACCGGTGGATGCCGAGCGCCCGGTCACCCCAGCCGCAGCACCGCCGTGCCACCGGCGGGCACGGTGACGCCCGCGGGCCAGTCCGCGCCGGTGAGCAGGTCGACCCCGCTCAGCGCCACCTCGGCGGGCGCGCCGGTGTGGTTGATGACGAACGCGTAGTCGGCGTGGACGCCGTGGCGGCGCACGACCTCCACGTCCCGGGGCAGGTCGACGGGCGGGACGCCGGCGTCGTCGCCGACCTGCCGCAGGACCCGGGCCAGCGACTCGCCGCGCAGCCTGGTGGACAGGTACCAGGCGCTGCCGGCGCCGAACCGGTTGCGGGTGACGGCGGGCCCGCCCGCGGCCGGGCCGTCGGCGTAGTCCAGCACGGAGCGGGCGCTGCCCAGCCGGACGTCCTCCGCCCACACGTCGCCGGTGAGGCCGCCGGTCAGCGCGACCCGCTCGTCCCGGCGCAGCGGCAGGAACTCCTCCACGGTCAGGCCGAGCACGTCGCGCAGCGCGCCGGGGTGGCCGCCGGGGTGCACGGCGTCGTTGCCGTCGACGACGCCGGAGAAGCACGAGACGGCCAGCGTGCCGCCGCCCGACACGTAGTCCGCCAGCACCTTCGCCGCCGACGCGGTGGTCAGGTACAGCGACGGGACCACGACCAGCCGGTAGTCGGCCAGGTCGCCCTCCGGCGGGACGAAGTCCGCGGTCAGGTGGGCGTCCCACAGCTGCTCGTAGAACGCGCCGACCCGCTCCCGGTAGCCCAGGTCCACCGAGGGCCGCCAGGGCAGCTCCAGCGCCCACCACGACTCCCAGTCCCACACCACCGCCACGTCGGCGCGCACCAGGCTGCCGCGCACCTCGCGCAGCGAGGCCAGGTCCTCGCCCAGCCGCACCACCTCGCGCCACACCCGGCTGTCCGTGCCGGCGTGCGGGACCATCGCGGAGTGGAACTTCTCGGCGCCGGACCGGGAGGCCCGCCACTGGAAGAACATCACCGCGTCCGCGCCCCTGGCCACGTGCGCCAGGCTGTTGCGGGCCATCTCCCCCGGCCGCTTGGCGAGGTTGCGCGGCTGCCAGTTCACCGCGCTCGTGGAGTGCTCCATCAGCATCCACGGCTGCCCGTCGGCGACCGCGCGGGTCAGGTCCGCGGACAGGGCCAGGTCCACGTGGGGCCGCTCGGCCTCGGCGGTGAGGTAGTGGTCGTTGGCCACCACGTCGACCTCCGCGCCCCACCGCCAGTAGTCGATGGACTTGCAGTTGGTGGTCATGAAGTTCGTGGTGACCGGCAGCGACGAGTGCTCGCGCAGGAGGTCGCGCTCGGCGCGGTAGCAGGCCAGCAGCTCGTCGGAGCAGAACCGCATGAAGTCCAGCTCCTGCGCCGGGTTGTTCGCGGTGGCCGTGGCGCGGGGCGGTTCGACCTCGTCCCAGTCCTCGTAGCGCTGGCCCCAGAAGGTGGTGCCCCAGGCCGCGTTGAGCGCGTCCGCGCTGCCGTAGCGCGACCGCAGCCAGCGGCGGAAGGCGCGTGCCGACTCCTCGCAGTAGCAGGCGCCCAGCGGCGCGCCGTACTCGTTGTGCACGTGCCACAGCGCCAGGGCGGGGTGGCCTGCGTAGCGGGCGGCGAGGGCGCGGGTGACGCGCGCGGCGGCGTCGCGGTAGGCGGGCGAGCTGGGGCAGAACGTCGCGCGCGAGCCCCGGTCGAGGACCACGCCCTCGCGGGTCACCGGCCGGATCCCGGGGTGGGTCCGGTAGAGCCAGGCGGGCGGCACGACCGTGGGCGTGGCGAGGTTGACCGAGACCCCCGCGCCGTGCAGCAGGTCGAGCAGCCGGTCCAGCCAGCCGAAGTCGAACTCGCCGGGGCGGGGCTCCAGCAGCGCCCACGAGTGGATGGCGACGCTGACCAGGTTCACCCCGGCCCGGCTCATCAGCTCCACGTCCTCGGCCCACACCTGCTCGGGCCACTGCTCCGCGTTGTAGTCGCCGCCGTACACCAGACCGCCCACACCCACCGGCCAGGACGAACCACCCGGACGTGAGACCCCGAACGCCATGAACACTCCTGCGGCTGTGAACGTGCACAACTTCCAATGCTGATTAACGACGTGCAACAAGGCGGTGTCAAGTGGTTGACATGGTCCCGGGCCACGAAACTACTGTGCACGTTCACAGCGCGGTTCCCGCCGGCAAGGGCGTCGGCGACGCGTACACCCCGGAGAGATCCCATGCGACTCGACCTGGCGAAGAAGTCCCTCGCCGTCGGACTCGGACTCGCCCTGCTCGCCGGTTGCGGCGGCGGCGCGGAGGACGCCGGCGGCCCCGTCGAGCTGACCTTCTGGTCCTGGGCGCCCAACATCGAGAAGGTCGTCGAGAAGTGGAACGCCGGCCACCCGGGCGCCAGGGTGGTGGTGAGCAAGCAGGCGTCGGGCGACGACCTGGTGACCAAGCTGCTGACCAGCGCCAAGGGCGGCAACCCGCCGGACCTGGCCCAGGTCGAGTACCAGGCGCTGCCGACCCTGGTGAGCAACGACGTGCTGGCCGACGTCTCCGAGGTCGCGGGCGGCGCGCGGGACCGCTTCGCGCCGGGCGTGTGGGACCAGGTCACGCTCGGCGGCAGCGGCGTGTACGCCGTGCCCCAGGACTCGGGGCCGATGATGTTCTACTACCGCGCCGACCTGTTCGAGCAGTACGGCCTGACCGTGCCGACGACCTGGGACGAGTACGCGCGGACGGCACGCGACCTGCGTGCCAAGGCCCCCGACCGGTTCCTGGGCACCTTCTCCTCCAACGACCCGGGCTGGTTCGCGGGCCTGGTCCAGCAGGCCGGCGGCCAGTGGTGGTCGGTGGAGGGCGACAAGTGGAAGGTCGCCGTCGACGACGAGGCCTCGCGCAAGGTCACCGGGTACTGGAGCGGCCTGGTCGCCGAGGGCGCGGTGGACAAGTCGCCGATGTACACGCCGGAGTGGAACAAGGCGCTCAACGACGGCGTCCAGATCGGCTGGCTCAGCGCCGTGTGGGCGCCGGGCGTGCTCCAGGGCAACGCGGAGGGCACCAAGGGCAAGTGGGCCATGGCGCCGATGCCGCAGTGGGACCCCGCGTCGCCGCGCACCGGCAACTGGGGCGGCTCCACCACGGCCGTGACCGGCGGCTCGAAGAACCAGCGGGTCGCCGCCGAGTTCGCGGTGTGGCTCAACACCGACCCCGAGGCCGTCGCCGCCCTGGTGGCCGAGAGCGGCGTCTACCCCGCCGCGACCGCCGCGCAGACCGGTGGCGCGCTGAGCGAGCCGCCGGCCTTCTTCGCCAACCAGCCCGACTTCTACGACCGGGCCGCCGAGATCGCGGACACCGCGGCGGGCTTCACCTGGGGCCCCAACGTGAACGTCGCCTACACCACCTACAAGAACGCCTTCGGCGAGGCGATCACGGCGGGCGCGGACCTGGTGCCGGCGTTGGCGGAGGTGCAGGAGGCGACCCTCGCCGACCTGAAGGCGAACGGGTTCTCGGTCGGATGAGGAAGACCACCGCACGGCCCACGACCGCCGGCGCGGCGCCGTACGCCTTCGCCGCGCCGGCGGTCGTGCTCTTCGCGCTGACGTTCCTGCTGCCCATCGGCTACACCGTCTACTTGAGCCTGTTCCGCGTCGAGGTCAAGGGGCTCGGGCTGGGCAAGGGCAGCCGCAGCGAGGTGTTCGCGGGCCTGGACAACTACGTGCGCGCCCTCACCGACGCCGAACTGGGCGCGGGCGTGGTGCGGGTGCTGGTCTACGGCGGCATCCTGGTGCCCACCATGCTGGGGCTGGCGCTGGTCTTCGCGCTGCTGCTGGACGAGGAGCGGGCGCGGGCGCGCGGGTTCGCCCGGATCGCGATCTTCCTGCCCTACGCGATCCCCGGCGTGATCGCCACGCTGCTGTGGGGCTTCCTGTACCTGCCCGCCACCAGCCCGCTCAACCAGGCGCTGCGCGGGCTGTCGGCCCCGGAGGTGGACTTCCTGTCGCCGACCGGGATCTACTTCGCGCTGGCCAACATCGCGGTCTGGGGAGGCGTGGGCTACAACATGGTCGTCCTGTACACGGCGCTGCGCGCGATCCCGCGCGAGCTGTACGAGGCGGCGCGCATCGACGGCTGCACGCCGCTCCAGGTCGCCCTGCGGATCAAGGTGCCCCTGCTGGCCCCCGCGCTGGTGCTGACCGGCCTGTTCTCGGTCATCGCCACGCTCCAGGTGTTCGCCGAGCCGACCACGCTGGCGCCGCTGACCAACTCCCTGTCCCGCACCTGGACCCCGCTGATGAAGGTCTACCAGGACGCCTTCGCCCGGGGCGACGTCCACTCGGCGGCGGCCACCTCGGTGCTGATCGGGCTGGGCACGGGCGTGATCTCGTTCGGCCTGCTGCGGGTCACCCGCCGGTTCGGGGGCCTGCGGTGAGCGCCCGCCGCCCCCTGCTGCCGACGCTGGTGCTGCTGCTCGGCGCGCTGTACTGCCTGTTCCCCGTGGCGTGGGTGCTGGTCGCGGCGACCAAGAGCAGCGGCGAGCTGTTCTCCACCACGACCTTCGAGCTGGGCTCGTCGCTGCCGACCAACCTCGGCGACCTGTCCGCGCACCGGGACGGCCTGTTCTGGCGGTGGATGGCCAACTCCGCGCTGTACGCGGGCGTGGGCGCGCTGCTGTCGGCGGCCGTGTCCGGTGTCGCCGGGTTCGCGCTGGCCAAGTACTCCTTCCGCGGCCGAGACCTGTTCTTCAACGCGCTCATCGCGGGCGTGCTGGTGCCCTCGGTGGTGCTGGCCGTGCCCCAGTACCTGCTGCTGGCGGAGATCGGGCTGACCGACTCCTACCTGTCGGTGCTGCTGCCCAGCGTGATCAGCCCGTACGGCATCTACCTGGCGCGCATCCACGCGTCGGCGTCCGTGCCCGACGACGTGGTGGAGGCCGCCCGCACCGACGGCGCCGGCGAGACCCGCGTCCTCACCTCGATCGCGCTGCCGATGATGCTCCCCGGCCTGGTCACGGTGTTCCTGTTCCAGTTCGTGTCGATCTGGAACAACTTCCTGCTGCCGTTCATCATGCTCGGCGACGACGGCAAGTTCCCGGTCACCCTCGGCCTCTACACGCTGCTCAACCAGGGCAACACCACACCCGCCCTCTACACCCTGGTGGTCGCGGGCTCGCTGGTGTCCGTTCTACCCTTGATCGGGTTGTTCCTGCTGCTCCAGCGGTACTGGCGGGTAGACCTGCTCTCGGGTTCGGTGAAGGCGTGAGGAAGGTATGACCGTCGATCGCGACAAGGCACGCCGTCGGGCGACCATCCACGACGTGGCCGCCGCGGCGGGCGTGTCCCGGGGCACGGTCTCGCGGGCGCTCAACGGCGGGCGCAACGTCAGCCCGAGCGCGGCGGAGGCCGTCCGCCGGGCCGTGCGCACCACCGGCTACGTCGCCAACTCGGCGGCGCGCAGCCTGGTGACGCAGCGGGCGCACTCGGTGGCGTTCGTGCTCACCGAGCCGCAGCAGCGGCTGTTCGAGGACCCCAACTTCAGCGTCCTGCTCCAGGGCTGCACGCAGGCGCTGGCCGAGCACGACGTGCCGCTGCTGCTGATGACCGCGGGCAGCGACGTCGAGCGCGCGCGCACCAGCCGGTTCATCGCCGCCGGGCACGTCGGCGGCGTGCTGCTGGTGTCCTCGCACACCGGCAACCCGCTGCTGGAGGACCTGAGGCACACGGGCATCCCGGTGGTGGCGTGCGGCAAGCCGCTCGGCCACGAGGGGCGCGTCGCCTACGCCGCGGCCGACGACCGCGCCGGCGCGCGCCGGCTGGTCGAGCACCTGAGGGAGCGCGGCCGGCGGCGGATCGCCACCATCACGGGCCCGCCGGACACCCCCGGCGGCGTCGAGCGGCTGGCGGGCTACCGGGACGTGCTCGGCGCGGACGGCGCCGCGTCGCTGGTCGAGCACGGCGACTACAGCCGGGCGGGCGGCGAGGCGGCGATGGCCAGGCTGCTGGCCCGCGAGCCCGGGCTGGACGCGGTGTTCGTGGCCTCGGACCTGATGGCCGCCGGTGCGCTCGACGTGCTGCACGACGCCGGCAGGCGCGTGCCGGAGGACGTGGCCGTCGGCGGTTTCGACGACTCGGTGACCGCCCGTTCGACCAGGCCGGCGCTGACCACGGTGCGCCAGCCGTTCGAGCGGATCACCCGCGAGATGGTCCGGCTGCTGCTGGACCTGACCGCCGGGCACCCGCCGGCGGCGGCGATCCTGCCGACCGAACTGGTCGTGCGCGACTCGACCTGAGCGTCGCGGGTGGTGGGGGTCGCGGGTGGATCGGGCAGGTCGGCGGGCCGGGCGGATCAGCGGGCCGCGAGGTTCACTGGCTGGTCGCCAGGTCGCGCCGGGCCGCGCCGCCCCGGACCGTCAGGTGCGGCCGCAGCAGCCTGGTGACCCGGTCGTCGAGCACCGCCTCCACGGCCGCCGCCCCGAGTTCGGCGGGCGACACCGAGACCGAGGTGATCCCCCGGGGTTCGGCGACCTCGTCCGGGCACAGGGCGACCACCGAGGCGTCCTCGGGCACCCGCACCCGGCCGGCGCGCAGCGCGGCGAGCACGCCGCCGAGCACCGCGCCGTCGTCGGCCACGTAGGCCGTGGGCCGGGCGGTGTCCCCGAGCAGGTCGGGCGCCGGCCAGCGGTGCGGCCGGACCTCGACGTCCCGCGCGCGGCAGCCGCGGGCCAGGCCGCAGAAGAACTCCGCCAGCGGTCCGCCGTGCACGAACGCCACGGCCCGGTGGCCGAGGTCGGCCAGGTGGTCGGCGCACAGCTCGCCGGCCGCCGCCCGGTCCGCGTCCACCCGCACCTGGTCGACGTCGGCGGGCCCGACCAGCACCACGGGCACTTCCACCCCCACCGGTGCGGCGGCCGGGGCCAGGACGACCAGCGCGTCGTGGTCGCCCGCTTCCTCCGCCGAGGGTGCGACCACCAGTGACGCGTCGTCTTGCCGGGCGCGGGCGGCGGCCGCGGCCACGAACGCCTCCAACCAGCCGGAACCGGCGTCGAACCCGGGCGGGACGACCAGCGCGACCACCAGGCCGTCCTGCCTGCGCGGCAGGTGGCCGAGGCGGCGCGCGCTCTCCTCCACGCGCCGCCTGGTGGTGGGCGACACCGTCCGCTTGCCGCTGAGCGCGTACGACACCGTGCTCACGGCGACACCTGCGTGCCGAGCTACCTCGGCGAGGGTGACCACGTCGTGACTCCTGTGACGAGGGAATGGGTGGGAGACCAACATGCAGACCTTCATCGCCGGAGTCAATGGCGAATTGATTCAGCCGGGCAGAACGCGAAACATTTACGAGTAAAGTTCACGTACGTGAAAGTTTCCGCAAAACCCATCACCCAATCCCCTCCGCCAAACGAGACGCCGGTCGAATCGATTCGACCCAGCTCAACAGGTAGAACGCGGGTAATTGGACAAGAGACTGAACTATTTCCGAGGACCTCGCGAGGATCACTCCGCGTGAACGCGAAAACCGAGAGACCCGGCACGGGCAATACCGAGAGTAGACGTGAGTGCGATCACGACCACTGTGGGTTGTCAGCCCTTGCCGCGGTGGATGTAGGGGTCGAGGACGGTGCGCTTGGGCACCGCCCGGCCGTGGTGCATCCGCTCCAGCACGTGGAACGCGCTCTCCGCGAGCCGGTGGGCGTCCTGCACCACGGTCGCGCACAAGGGGCCGGTCCCGGCGTCGATCAGGGCCACGGCGTCCACGACGCCGTCGACGCCGATGACCACCGCGTCGGTCGCGGTCCGCGAGCCCGCCGCCCGCAGCGCGTCGACCGCGCCCAGCGCCATCTCGTCGTTGGTGCAGAACACGGCGTCGAGCCGATCGCGCCGGGCGTTGAGCCGGCGGACATGGGCGAGCACGGCGTCGTGGGCGCGCGAGCGGGTGAAGGCGCAACTGTCGTCGACGACCACGCGGACGTCCGGCAGGGCTTCCCGCAGCACCCGGGCGCAGTGCGCCTGCCGGTCGGCGTGCTCCCGGCTCGCCACGACCAGGACGTGCGGCCCCGGCACGCCCCGCAGGTGCTCCACCAGCCACCGGCCGGCCAGCACGCCGATGTCGGAGCTGAGGTAGCCGACGAAAGCCGCGTTGTCCGGGTAGGCCGCCGCGTCGTCGAACGGCTCGATGTCGGTGAACACGATCGGCAGCGCCAACTCGGCGCAGAACTCGGCCAGGTCGAGCACGCCGTGCAGGCGTTGCAGCAGTTCCGCGATCCAGTGCTTCTGGCTGAAGGCCGACGTCACCAGGAACGCCCGCGACGAGCGCGCGGTCCGTCGCCGCCGGAGCAGCGGCAAGGCGGCGGCGAACGCCATGGCGGCGGCGACGGGCACGGTCCACGCGGGCACCTCGCGCCCCGGCGCGCCGCTGCGCAGCACCAGGAGGACCCCCGCGGCCACCAGGCCGCCGACCAGCGCGACCGCGGCGGTGAGCCACGGTCCCGTCGGCCGCGCCACGCGGTGGACGTGCTGCTCGACGGTGAGGGTGACGTCGCGCCCCGCCTGCACGACCGTCCCCGCGGTGGAGGCGTGCGCCCGCTGGCCGGGCGCGGCGTCCCGGCCGTCCGGTGACGCCTCCCCGGCGTCGAGCGGTGCACCACCCGGCACGAGGTGATGATCCCGCACGAGCGCGTGCGCGGGGGCGTCGCACCGGCCGCATCACCGAACGTGATCGATCCCGTGCCAAAACCCGAAAGGGGCGACCCGCCCGCGCCGGCACATCGGACGACGTCGAGCGGGTAGCCACCCGTTCGACACCGCGACGACGCCCAGGAGGCGTGATGAGCACACCGGGCACCACCCCGCCGATGAGGGCGAGCAACGAGGCCGACCCCGGTCAGCTCGACGTGGCCCGCGCCGAGGGCACCGCCTACCTCCGGGCCCTGGACGCCATGCGCGAGGAGTCCGGCGCGGTGGTGAAGCAGGCGGGCGAGTTCCTGGTCGCGCTGGTGCAGGAGGACGCGGAGGGCATGTACGCCCGCCAGGACGGGCGCCTGGTGTGGCAGGAGGCCCCCGAGGACGCCAACGGCCACCTGGAGATCGCGGTCGCGGACGCGGCGGACGGCCGGTTCGTGCCGGAGCTGGACGTGACCGTCACCGTCACCCGGGACGGCGAGCTGGTGCTCGACACCCGCCTGCCGTTCCTGTGGCACCCGTTCCTGCACCACTACGGCACCAACTTCACCATGCCCGGCGAGGGCGAGTACGACGTCGAGGTCCACATCGACCCGCCCGGGTTCATGCGGCACGACCCGATCAACGGCAAGCGCTACGAGCACCCCGTCGAGATCGCCTTCCTGACCGTTCCGTTCACGCCGGGCCGCAAGCCCAGCCCGGAGGCGCGACCACGGGTGTGACCCGGGTCACCTCGCAGTGCGCCGGTACCGCCATCCGCCTTGCGGTCACCGGCGTGAAGAGGCGGTGCGCCCGGTCGCCGGCGCGGTGCGGGGCCGGGGGTCGAGGACGCGCGGACTGCACGAGATGGGTGGCGTTGCGGCGATGCACCGCGGTTTGGGCGTAAGGTGGGCGACAACCAGGCGGTCCGGGGTCGCGCGAGGGGACGAGCGCTCCCGGGGGTGGGGGCTCGTCCACCGTGGACCGGACCGCGCACACCACTCCTTTCCGCGAACGAGCCGTTCCGTTCCGCAAACGAGACGTGGATTACACAGCGTCCTGCCTACCGGACGGGGTACAGCGGGTAATGATGGCGACGTGACGAAGGCTCAGAGGATCGCGGCGGCTTGGGCGCACCTGCCGGCCGCGGAACTGCTCGAACAGGTGCGCGGCATGGTCAAGGCGGGTGACGCGGGCGCCCGCGCCGTCTGGGCCGTCGTGCGGGAGGACCCCGTGGTCGCGGCGCGCGTCCGCGGCGCGATGGCGGGTCTCAAGGCCGAGTACCGCGGCCACCGCGACGAGTCCATGTGGCTGCTGTGGATCAACCGCGCCCAGCGGCAGCTGGCCGCCGACGCCGCGCCCGTCGCGCCGGTGGCCGTCGAGGTCGTGCCCGCCGAGACCGCGTTCGACGCGACGCCGTTCGGGGACACCGCGTTCACCGACACCGCGGCGGTCGACACGGCGTTCGCCAACGCCGGCTTCGGGGAGCAGGCGACCGGGGACAGCGTGTTCGACGCGACGGCGTTCAAGGCGCCGGAGGTCGTGGCGCCCCGCCCGCAGGCGAGCGCGCCGGCGCTGCTGTTCCAGGAGCCCACCACCGCCTGACGCGCCCCGGCGCAGGGCCTCGCGACCCCGCGCCGTGAACACCACCGCGAACCGCGGTCGCCGGTCAGCCCACCCGCACGTCCAGGTAGTCCTTGAACTGCACGCTGACCGCGTGCCCGTCCGAGGGCCAGTTCCGCACCGCGATCGTGCGGGACCCGCCGCCCGTGCCGCGCGCGACCTGGGTGACCCTGATGGAGCCCCCGGCGTCGGCCCGAGCGGGCAGGTAGGTGTCCGCCGCGGTCAGGAACGGCAGTGCGCCGAACGGCGGGACCACCGCGCCCGGCGCGGACGCGAGGTCGCAACCGTCGTCGAACGCGAACGCCGCGAGCACCTGGCGCACGCGGGGTGCTACGGCGGGCGCGAGGACGTCCACGCCGTTGAACTCCAGGCGGTCGTTGTCGTCGGGCTGGTCGGCCCACCACTCGCGGTTGCGCACGACCGTGATCGCGGTGTGCGCGGGGCACCTGTCGACCTGGTCGCCGATGCCTCCCGGGGGCGACACCTGGAGCCGCAGGAAGCGGTCGCTGCGCTCGAACGGCTCGAAGTGGAAGTGGTGGGTCAGCTCCCCCTCGCGCAGCAGCACCAACTCGTAGTGCCTGCCGCCGACGACCGGCAACGGGCCGAAGGAGCCGTCGGGGGCCGTTCGGGTGGTGTGCCGGGGCACGCCGCGACGCGCGCCGGTCCGGCCGTCGACCTCCCACACCACCAGCAGGCCCTCCACGCCGGTGTTGCGCGGGAACCAGGTGGCCCGCCCGGCGATCTCGACCTCGGTCGGCGCTTCGGGCAGCACGCGCGTGGTGAGGGCGTCCCGGCCGCGCAGGAACCGGTGGACGTGCGCGAAGCCCTCCGCCGAGGTGGTGGTCTCGGTGTGCCCCAGGGTGGTCAGGTGCACGTTGGTGGCGCCGCCGATCGACCCGTTCGGTTGCAGGCTCCCCCACAGCGCCAGGGTGGGCACTCCCCCGGGCGGCGAGGCGCTGGAGCGGCCGTCCACGTTGACGTACCGGCGCACCAGGGCCGCACGTTCCGGGGTGGCCAGGAAGGTGTGCATCACGGTCGTGCCGCGGGAGTGGGCGATGACGTCCACGGAGGGCGAGCCGGTGCGGGCGCGCACGTCGGCGAGGAACGCGTCGAGACCGGCGACGGCCTGGGCGTTGTCGGCCGCGGTGGTGTCGTACTCGTAGGCGTGCAGCAGGTGGTCCGGGTAGCCGTTGGTGGAGAACCGCTTGGCGTTGGACTGCCACTGCTGCGCCGAACCCTGCTGGCCGTGCACGAAGACGACCGGCGTGCGGGACTCGGCGCGGGCCGGGGTCGCGGTCACCGACAGCAGCAGCGCGAGCACCACGGCGAGCTTCACCGCGCACCCACCGCGTCGCGCAGGTTCCGCTTGGCGTCGGCGGGCAGCAGGTGGCCCGCGCGGACGTTGGCGAGGTCGGCGGCCACCACGCGCCGCACGTAAGCGGCCCGGTCCGGGTAGAGCCGCGCCAGGGTCTGCTCGTCGAAGGGGACGTGCGTGCCGAACAGCCGGCAGAACGCCTCCCCCGAGTTGTCGCCGGTGTTGAGCGCGGTCGGGGCGGCGACCTGCGACAGCCGGATGCCGCCCAGCGCCAGGCCGAGTTCGTCGCGCTTCTTGGTCACGCCGTCGGCCTCGAACTCCAACGGCCGCGCCGCGGGTGGCGGCGTGCCGCGCTCGACCCACCGCCGCAGGTGCTCGTAGGCCGCCGCGGTCACGTGGTGCACCGGCACCCGGCTGAACGGCGGCCGGTCGCAGTCGTACGAGGGCGCGCCGCCGAGGTCGCGCTCGGAGATCGGCTCCCGGTAGACCTGGCCTTGGTGACCGGAGTGCGCACCGCCCGCCACCTCCCAGCGGCGGAACCGGTCGGTGTCCGGCGGCCGCTGCGCGGTGCGCACGTCGGTCTCGGACAGCACCTGGAAGACGGGTTCGGCGCCGACTCGCGTCGGGGCGGGTCCGACGATGAAGCCGTAGCCGTCGAACACCGGTTCCTGCCGGGGCAGGACGCGGTCGTAGAGCACGGTCATGCGCCCGGCGGACTGGGAAGCGCCGACGGCCAGCAGCGTCCGGGTGCGCAGGCCGCCGGTGACCGAGCCGTTGGCGACGGCGCGACCCGCCTGCGTGAACACGTCGTAGGACAGCTCGTCGGCGGCGAGGCCTCCCCCGCCGGTCACGTCGAGGTCCCCGTAGCGGGCCGGGCTCCACGCGCGGAGCTGGTCGACCCCGACCCGCTGCGCCGACACCCCGACCCAGGCGTGGCCCTCGCGCACCACCGACTCGGCCTGCCACAGCGCGTCCAGGTCGTAGCCCGCGGTGACGTTCTGCCACTCGACCAGCGCGGTGCCGCTGTAGTCGCGCGCGTGCGCGGGCCGCCGCACCAGGACCCGGGTCGTGTAAGGCACGTCTTCGGCCACCGGGGAGCCGTCCGCCGCGAAGCCGTCGGCCGTGCCGGAGAGGTGGAACTCCTCCTCGACGTAACCCGCGGCGGCCAGGTCGTCGGGGGTGGAGAAGAACGGGTAGGTGTCCTCGATCCGGTCCGCGAGCCGGTCTCCCGGCACCGTGCCGGGCAGCGGGCCGACGACCCGCGGCGCGGGCGCGGCGACCGGCGACCCCGGTTCGGCTCCCGCCACGGGGGTGGTGGGGAGCAGGAGGCCCAGCAGGAGGCCCAGCAGGACCGCGGGCGGGATCGAGCGCGGGACCGCGGGCGGGATCGAGCCGGGGATCGAGCGCGGGACCGAGCGCCTCAGCGACATACCGACACTCCCTCGTCGTCGGGGAAGGGCACCTGCGAACCTGCCGGCCGCCGGCCGGAGGGCGCCAGCACGCGCCGGGATCGTGAGACCGCGGTCTCAGCGGTGCCGGAGGAGCACGGTCCGGGCGGCCCGCTCGACGAGGTCGGGGTCCAGCGGCGCGCCGCCCAGCAGCTCGGCGTAGATCGCGGACTCCACGATGCGCACGTAGAGGAACGCGACCTGGTCGAGCGCCGCGCGGTCGAACGCCGCCGTGCCGTTCTCGCCGCCCACCTCCAGCAGGATCCGCCCCTGCGCGCGGACGGCCCGCCGGTGCACCCCGGCGGGACCGCCGAACAGCACCCGGGCGGCCGTGTCGGGTTCGCCGCGCAGGAACGCGAGGAACGGCGTCGCCACCCGCAGCCGGTCCACGAAGTAGCGGGTGATCTCCAGGACGCCCTCGACGCCGCCGTGCGCGCGCCGCTGCCGGGCCCGGGCCAGCACCCGGTCCGCCAGCAGCCACAGCACGTCGCCGAGCAGGCCGTCCCGGCCGCGCACGACGCGGTACAGCGTCGCCCGGCTGATGGCGAGGCTCGCCGCCAGCCGCTCCATGTCCACCCCTCCGTGCCGGAGGAAGAGCTCGCAGGCGCCCAGCACCACCTGCTCCCCGGTCACCACCCGACGCGCGTCGTCCGCCATCGCCAACCCGCTCCCGCCAACCCGCTCCCGCCGGACCACGCGCCCGGCCCACCGGCATCATGGCCCGGTCACGTCCGGCGGGGTAACGGTGAAACCGCCCGTGCCGTCGAAGGTCACCACGTGCAATTCGTCGAAGCCCTCCTCGCGCGCCTCCCACCGCCTGCCGTTGGGCCGGTGGTCCTTGCTCACGTGCAGGTGGGTGGGCGCGAGGTGGCGGGCGAAGGACGTGCTCTTGCCGGACGCCCGCAACCCCGCCGGCGCCGCCGACCGCGCCACGTCAGGCGCACCCGGGCCCGGGGCCCCCGTAGCGGGTGGCGATCGCGGTGGCGCGGTCGCGCAGGGAGGTGCGCAACCACCGCGGGGCCAGGGCTTCCGCGTCGGTGGCGAGCTGCCACAGCGCCCACTCGGCGTGGCGCGGGTCCTGGAAGGTCACCTCCAGCCGCAGCCGGCCGTCCGCGTCGGTCCCCTCGGCGAGGACGGCCAGCGCGGTGCCCACCAGCTCCTCCCGCCGCGCCGGGTCCACCCGCACCAGCGCGGTGACCTGGTCGCCGCCGGTCCGGAACCGCGTGCCGCGTTCCTGCCAGGCCCGGTCCAGGTCGACCCGGTCCGGTCGCTGCGCGGGTTCGTCGAGTTCCTCGGCGGCCAGCACGCGGGACAGCCGGTAGGTCCGGTCCGCGCCGGACCTCGTGGCCAGCAGGTAGCCCTGGTCGCGCACGGTGACCAGGCCGATCGGGTCCACCGTGCGCCACCGCGGCCCCTGTCCCGCGGCCGCGTAGTGGAGGCGCAGCTTGTGCCCGGCGAACACCGCGCGCCGGATCTCGGCCACCACGGCGTCGGGCACCTCCTCGGGGGCCGCGCGGCGCGAGAGGAGGTCGGTCTCCGGGTCGATGAGCAGGCGCTCGGCCACGCCCGCCGCGGTGGCCCGGTGGCTCTCGGGCAGCGCGTCGACCACCTTGAGCATGGCGGAAGCGAGCGCCGAGCCGAGGCCGAACGCCCGCGCGCCGCGCCGCGACCCGGCGATCAGCAGGGCCAGGGCCTCGTCGTGGTTCAGCCCGGTCAACTCCGTCCGGAAACCGGGCAGCAGCGCGAAACCGCCGTGCCTGCCGCGTTCGGCGTAGACCGGGACGCCGGCCGCGGACAGCGCCTCGATGTCGCGCAGCACGGTGCGGGTGGACACCTCCAGCTCGCGGGCGAGCGTGGTCGCGGACAGCCGACCGCGCCGGCGCAGCAGCAGCACCAGTGAGACCAACCGGTCGGCGCGCACGCGAAAACCCTACTGGAATACACGACACAGGATGTCGTGCATTCGTTGCGAGGCTCCCGGCACGACGTCGGGGATCGGCGGCGGCCGAGCCGCCGGTGCGCACGTGCTGTCGAGGGATCGAATGGAGCTGATGTGGCTGTGGAGCGAACGGCGGTCAACCCGTGGACGTGGTCGGCGGAGCTGGGCTACCACCAGGGCGAGGTCGTCTCCGGGCACACCCGGACCCTGTACTGCGCCGGGCAGACCGCGATGAGCGGCGACGGCGAGCCCCGGCACGCCGGTGACATGGGGGCGCAGCTGGCGCTGAGCCTCGACAACCTGGAGGCCGTGCTCGGGGAGGCCGGCATGTCCCTCGCGAACCTCGTCCGGCTCAACGTCCACACCACCGACGTGGACGAGCTCTTCCGGCACTACGCCGTGCTGGCGTCGCGGTTGGGCGCCGCCGGGGTGGCGCCGGCCACCACGATGCTCGGGGTGTCGAGGTTGGCGATCCCCACGCTCGTGGTCGAGTTGGAGGGGACCGCCGTGGCGTGAAATCGGCCTCGTCCCCTGCCGCTCCGGCACGAGCGGCGGGGGCGGGGGCGCCCCTCGCGATCACGTGTTCGCGTCCTCCGCGTTCACGTGTTCGCGGCACGCGGACCGGTGGGGGTCGGCGGTGCGGGCCGGGTGGTCCGGTCGCGCCGCCGCACCACCGCGCGCCCTCCCCGACCCGGCGCGTTGGCGACGCCGCGCAGGTGCCACCGCTCGTCGCGCTCGTCGGTCGGGTCCAGGTGGAAGTCCCGCAACAGGGTGCGCAGCACGACGTCCATCTCCATGGTCGCGAACGCGGCCCCGATGCAGCGCCGCGTGCCGCCGCCGAACGGGATCCACTCGTACAGGTCCGGTTTCGCGTCGAGGAAGCGGTTCGGGTCGAAGGCCGCGGCGTTCGGGAAGAGCGAGTCGTCGCCGTGCAGCAGCGAGATGCCGACCAGGACCTTGTGGCCGCGCGGCAGCGTCCAGCGGCCCAGTTCGAAGCTCTCCGCCGTGACCATCCGCCCGACGAGGTCGATGACCGGGCGGGTGCGCTGGACCTCCAGCAGCGTCGCGTCGCGCAGCGCGCGGCCGCCCGCGTCGACCTCCTCGACGAGCCCGCGCAGCACGTCGGGGTGGCGGCGGATCCGCTCGACCGCCCACGCGAGGGTCGTGGCGGTGGTCTCGTGGCCGGCGCTGAGCAGGGTCAGCAGCTGGTCGGCGATCCGGTCGCGGCCGAGCGGGGAGCCGTCGTCGTGGCGGCTCTGGACCAGCAGGGCCAGCACGTCGTCGCGGTCGTCGAGGCGGTCGTCGCGGGAGGCCGCGGTGATCAGCCGGTCGACGACCTCGTCGTACCGGCGGCGCATCCTCCGGAACCACCCCCACGGGCCGAGGGTGGTGCGCGGGAGCGGGACGGAGGCCAGGCGGGAACCGAGGGTGACCATGGTCGGCAGCAGCCGGCGCAGCCGGTCGAGCTCGGCGCCCCGCGCGCCGAAGACCGCGCGCAGGATGGCGTTGAGGGTGATGCGCATCATCGACGGGAGGGTGGCGAACTCCCGGTCGCGCGGCCACGACGCCAGCTCGCGCGCCGCCTCGTCCTCGACGATCCGCTCGAACGCGGCGAGCCGGCGGCCGTGGAACGGCGGCACGAGCAGTTTGCGCTGCTCGCGGTGCGCCTCGCCGACGAGCGCGAAGAACGAGCCGGGTCCGAGCACGCGGCCGAGGTTGGGCCGGATGTTCTCCACCGCGTCGGAGCGGGCCAGGAACAGCTGCTTGACCTCGGCCGGGTTGGCGAGGACCAGGGCGTGGCCGAAGATCGGCACGTTGACCGAGAAGGCGTCGCCGTAGCGCTCGCGCATCTGCCTGACGCCGCGACCGGGGACGGTCAGGGCGTAGGCGCCCTGCACCGCGCGGGGCACCGAGGGCCCGGGTGGGAGCACCGTCGTCGTCATCGGCCAACACCCTCCCGCGCTGGTACGTCGACGTACCAGCGCGACGGTACGCGGGCGTACCATTCCTCACAAGGGGCTGGACGGAGGACGGCGTGCACGAGGCGACCACGACGCAACCGCGCGCGGACGACGACGAGCGGGCCACCGGCTACCGCAGGCGGCTGCTCGACGGCCTGGCCGCGGGCATCGCCCGCGACGGCTACCGCGCCACCACGGTCGCGGACGTGGTCCGGCACGCGCGCACCTCGCGCCGCACCTTCTACCAGCACTTCCCCGACAAGGAGGCGTGCTTCGCCGCCCTGCTCGCCGTCACCACCGCGGACATGGTGCGCCGGATCTCCGCCGCCGTCGACCAGACCGCGCCGTGGGACGCGCAGGTGCGGCAGGCGGTGGAGGCGTGGGTCGACTGCGTCGAGGCCGCGCCCGCCCTCGTGGTCAGCTGGATCCGCGACGTGCCCGCCCTCGGCCCCGCCGCGCGCCGGTTGCAGCACGACGCGATGGAGGCGTTCATCGCCATGGTCCAGGAGCTGAGCGGCACCGAGCGGTGGCGGGCGCCGGGCGCCGAACCGGTGTCCCGGGAACTGGTCGTCATGCTGCTGGGCGGGCTGCGCGAGCTGAGCGCCACCACCATCGAGAGCGGCAGGCGGATGCGCGAGGTCGCCGACGTCGCGGTGCGGGCGTCGATCGCCCTGCTCGGTCCCCCGACCCGGTAGACCGGCCGCGCGGGGGTCGACCGCCCCCTCGAACAGGCCGACGGCGGCGCCGGGTCGGCCGTGGTCGCCGGGGCCGGGCCGCGTCCGCACAGGACCGGGGATCACCCGTCGGCGCGGCGCCGGTGGCCCAGGGTGTCGCAGGCCAGGTCGACGAGGTGGCGGGCCTCGTCCGACGTCGGGTGCTGGCGCAGGGCGGCGCTCGCCACCACCAGCGCGCCCAGCGCGCCGGCCACCCGCGCCCCTCGGACCGGGTCGGCGCCGGTGGTGACGGCGAACGCCTCGACCAGGGCCGACACGACCGGTCGGAGCACGACCGCCTCGCCACCCCCCGGCGCGGCGGAGAGGCCGGAGAGGATCAGCTCCGCGAAACCCGGCCGCCGCAGCGCCAGCTCCGCCAGCGCGGCGAGCGCCTCGCGGTCCCGGGCCGGGCCCGGCGGCCGGTGCGCGACCCCGGCGGCGATCATCCGCACCTCGACGAGGCAGCGCTGGACCACCTCGCCGCGCAGCGCCTCCTTGGACGGGTAGTGGTGCAGCAGGCCGGCCTTGGAGAACCCGACCGCCTCGGCGATGCGCCGCAACGACGTCTCCTCGAACCCGTGCCGGGCGAAGAGCGTCGCGGCCCCGTCGACGACCTGGTCGTCGAGCTGCTGGGGCGTTCGGCGCGGCACGACACCCACTGTAGGCCGGTGGGCGTCGGGGTGGAGGCGGAACGGCGTCGATCGCCACGGTTTGTCCACTGTGGACGGCCCGGGGCGCCCCCGCGCGGCCCGATTCGACGGCGGGCAGGCCCACCTGATATTTACAACGTTGGAAAAATGGGTTAGAAACGTCTTACCGGTGACCGCGCGGCGTGGCGCAGGCCAGGCCCCCAGTCGGCGTCACCTCGACGAGAACGGGAGCCGCCCGTGCCGCCCGACCGCCGCCCCGGAGCCGCCCTCCTCGCCGCCGCGCTGGTCCTCGGCCCGGCCACGCCGGTCGTGGCCGCGCCGGCCGGGTCCGCACCGGTCGAGGCCCCGCCCGTCGCGCCCGCCGCCGAGCCGTACCCGCTGTACCCGCAGGTGGGCGCGGGCACGGCGCTGTTCGACCACGGGGCGAAGCTGGCCGGTTTCGTCGAACCGGACTGGTACGAGGCGAACATCCCGTTCGTCGACCTGCCCGACGCCGAGGTGGAGGACACCTACTACTACCGCTGGCGCACCTACAAGGAAGCCCTCAAGTACACCGGCCCCGAGGACGGGTGGATCGTCTCCGAGTTCCTCGGCCCGGTCGGCTACTCCGCCCCCGGCGGCGGGATCGTGGCCGCCGCCGGGCACCACGTCTACGAGGGCCGCTGGCTGCGCGACAGCCGCTACCTCGACGACTACCTGGACTACTGGCTGCGCGGCAGCGGCGCGGGGCCCAAGCCCGCCACCGACTTCCTCAACGAGCACACCACCGACTGGGCGCACCAGTACTCCTTCTGGGCGGCCGACGCGGTGGTGGCGCGGGCCCGGGTGGACGGCCGGTGGGACTTCGCCGCGGACCGGCTGCCGGAGCTGGAGCGGCAGTGGGCCGCGTGGGCGCCGCAGTTCGACCGCGACCTGGGCCTGTACTGGCAGGTCCCGGTGTGGGACGCGATGGAGTACACCGCGAGCGCGTACCAGAGCGACGACCCGTACCACGGCGGCGACGGCTTCCGGCCGACCATCAACGCCTACCAGTTCGGCGACGCCGTGGCCATCGCCGAGCTGCTGCGGTCGCGCGGCCGGCCCGGTGACGGGCAGTCCGCCGACCGGTACCAGGAGGCCGCCCGCGCCCTCCAGTCCACTGTGGATCGGCACCTGTGGGACCCGGACAAGCAGTTCTACCAGCACGTGATGCGCGACGACCGGGCGGTGGTGCCCGACCGCGAGCAGATCGGGTTCGTGCCCTGGTACTTCCACATGGCCCCGCCTAGCGCCGCGCCGGCGTGGGCGCAGCTGACCGACCCGATGGGCTTCGCCGCGCGGTTCGGCCCGACCACGGTCGAGCGCCGCAGCCCGTGGTTCATGCACGACGCGCTCGTGGGCTGCTGCCGGTGGTCGGGCCCGAGCTGGCCGTACGCCACGAGCCAGGCGCTGACCGCGATGGCGAACCTGCTCAACGACTACCCGGCCCAGCCTTACGTCGACCGGCAGGACTACTACGACGTGCTGCGCGGCTACGCGCTGACGCAGCGCAAGGACGGCCGGCCGTACGTGGCCGAGGCGCACCACCCGGACGAGGACCGCTGGATCTACGACGGCCGGGGTCACAGCGAGGACTACAACCACTCGACGTTCACCGACCTGGTGCTGTCCGGTCTGCTGGGGATCCGGCCGCGGTCGGGCGACCAGGTGCGGATCTCGCCGCTGGCGCCGGCGGGCTGGGACCACTTCGCCGTGGAGAACGCCCCGTACCACGGGCACAACCTGAGCGTCGCGTGGGACCGGGACGGCGACACCTACCACCGGGGCGCGGGCCTGCGGGTGTGGGTGGACGGCGAGCTCGTGCACCACCAGGCCGACCTGCGCCCCGCGGACGTGCGGGTGGGCCCGGCGCGGCGGGTCGACGCCGAGCCCCTGGTCGACGACCTGGCCAACGCCTCCGGGACCGGCCACCCCGCCGCGTCGGCCTCCCACACCTGGCACGCCGACTCCCCCGCGGACGCCGTCGACGGCCAGGACTTCCACCTCGACGTCCCGTCCACCCGCTGGACCAGCTACGGCAGCCCCCACCGGCAGGACTGGCTCGCGGTGGACCTGGGCGCGCCGACGCGGGTCTCCGACGTGCGGATCTCCTTCTACGACGACGGGGGCGGGGTGCGCACCCCGGACGCCTACGACCTCCAGCACCGCACACCGGAGGGCGGGTGGGCCGACGTGCCGGGGCAGGTCAGGACGCCGCGGACGCCCGAGCGCGGTCGGCTGCACCGGGTGCTGGTGGCACCGGCGGTGGTGACCGACGGCCTGCGGCTGCGGCCGTCCCGCGCGGACGGCGGCGCGGTCGGCGTCACCGCGTTCCAGTCCTGGCGCGCCGAGGACCGGCGGGTCACCGCCCGGCTGCGCGCCGACGACGGGGTGCTGGGCGTGCGGCCGGGCGGCGGCGCCGAGGTCGTCGCGGAGGTGCGCGCGACCGGGCCGCTGACCGTCCGGCCCGCCTTGCTCGTGCCCGCGGGCTGGCGGGCCGAACCCCTCGGACCCCCGGGCGACCAAGTGGTCACGCCGGACAGGCCGGTGGAGCTGCGGTGGCGGCTGCACGTGCCCGGCGCCGCCGCGCTGGGCGAGCGCGCGCCGCTGCGGCTGATGATCTCCACGGACGTCGGGCACACGGCCGACCTGGTGCACGCCGAGGTGGTGTTCGACCCGGCCGACTTCACCGCGCCGGTGTGGGACGACGGGTTCGACGGCCCGCTCCGCGCGTACCGGGTCGGGGCCCGCTTCGGCGAGCCCGTGCCGGCCCTGCGCGCGGACGGCGGCGCGCTGGTGGTCGAGGCGGGGCGGCAGTCCGCCGCCGTGCTCGCCGCACCGGTGACCGCGCCGGCCGGCGACCTGGCCGTGGTGCTGGAACCGCGGTCGTTCGCCGGGGCCGCGCCGGAGGACAGCGTGCTGCTCGGTCGCGCGAACGGGCCGGACGACCTCGTGCTCGCCTGGTACAACAACCACTTCCGCACCTCGGCCGCCGACGTGCGGGTGGCCGGCCGCGACCGCGGCGACGCCGCCGGCGGCTGCTGCGCGACCGTGGCGTGGTCGCCCGGGGACCGGTTCGCGGTGGTGTTCGCCGGTGGCGTCATGACCAGCTGGGTCGAGCACGACGGCCGGTGGCGGGGCCTGCGCTCGGCGCCGTTCGGCGCGGCGGTGGAACCGGGGCGGGTCGAGGGCTGGTCGCCCGCGATCGGCGTGCGGTTGACCGGCGGCCGGCTGGAGCTGGAGCGGGTGACCGTGCTGGGGCGGCCGGGCTGACCGACCCGTCCGGTCAGGGCGCGACCCGCAGCACGACCTTGCCCCGCACGCGCCCGCCGGCCATCAGCTCGTGCGCCCGCGCGGCCTGCTCCAGCGGCAGCACCTCGGCCACCTCGACCTCGACCACGCCCTCGTCGATCAGCCGGGCCAGGCGCGCCAGCGCGGCGCCGTCCGGTTCGACCAGGAACGGTCGGGCCCGCACGCCCCGCTCCCGCGCCGCCGCGACCAGCTCGGGCGACACCCCGCTGGGCACGGCGACCAGCAGGCCGCCGGGCGCCAACGCGGCCAGGGACCTGGTGCTCGTGCCGTCGACCTCGTCGCCGACCAGGTCCACCACCACGTCCACGTCCCGGACCGCGTCCTCGAAGCGGGTGGCGGTGTAGTCGACGACCTCGTCCGCGCCGATCCGGCGCAGCCAGTCGTGCTTGTCGGCGCGGGCGGTGCCGATGACGTGCGCGCCCAGGTGCTTGGCGAGCTGGACGGCGAAGTGGCCGACGCCACCGGCGGCGGCGTGGACCAGCACCCGCTGCCCGGCGCGCACACCGGCCGCGTCCACCAGGACCTGCCAGGCGGTCAGCGCGGCCAGCGGCACCGCGGCGGCCGCGTCGTGGTCGACGGTCCCGGGCTTGCGGGCGAACTGCCGGGAGGGCGCGGTGACGTACTCGGCGTAGCCGCCCGCGGCGCGCGGGAACCACGGCATCCCGTAGACCTCGTCGCCGACCTCCAGGGTGTGCACCCCGAAGCCGACCTCCTCCACCACTCCGGACACGTCCCAGCCCACGGTGAACGGCGGCTCGCCGAGGACGCCCGCCATCCCGCCGCCGCCCCTGGTCTTGTGGTCGACCGGGTTCACCCCGGCCGACACGACGCGGACCAGCACCTCCGTCGGCAGCGGCGCGGGCCGCGGCACGTCGGCCACCCGCAGCACGTCGGGACCGCCGAACACGTCCTGGACGACGGCGCGCATGGTGCTCATGGAATTCCCTCCGACCGGCCGGGCCTCGCGCCCGGCATCGCCGGAACGCTATGCCCGAGGGAGTGGTAACCCGCAAGGGAGACTACTATCCAAAAGGAAGCATGCAGCTCAGAGGTAGGGAGAACAGCGGTGACGGCGACCTGCGCGACCGGACAGCACGACGAGCACGACGTCTACGCCGCCCAGTGCCCGTGCCGCGAGGTGCTCGACCTGCTGGCCAACAAGTGGTCGGCGCTGGCCATCGGCGCGCTGGAGGCGGGACCGCGGCGCTTCGGCGCGCTCCAGCGCCAACTGGAGGGCGTGAGCCCCAAGGTGCTGACCAACACCCTGCGCCGCCTGGAGGACGGCGGTTTCGTCAGCCGCACGGTCTACCCGGCCGTGCCGCTGCACGTCGAGTACGAGCTGACCGCGCTGGGCCGGGGCGTGGCCCGGCCGCTGGCCGCGCTGCGGAGCTGGGTCGAGGAGCACCTGCACGAGATCGGCCCGGCCTGAGGCCACCCCACCCTCGATCCAGCCCGCCCGGCTGTCAGCGTTTGACCGTCGGCGTTCGACCTCCCTCCCCGCCATTCAGCGCTCGACCTCCCGCACGGCCGCCAACTCGGCGGGCGGCGGACCGGGGTGCACGACGCCCAGCAGGCGGGTGGTCCTGGTCATCGCGACGTACAAGTCGTGGTGGCCGAGCGGTCCGCCGGCGAGGATCGCCGCCGGGTCGACGACCAGGACCGCGTCGAACTCCAACCCCTTGGCGCGTCCCGGGGTGAGCAGGGCGACCCGGTCCGGCAGCCCGGCCGCCAGGGCGTCGTGGCGGGCGGCGGGCGCGATGACCGCGAGCGGGCCGCCGTCGTGCGCGCCGGCGATCCGGGCGACGAACGCGGGCAGTTCGGCGTCCGTGGTGCGCACGCGCCACGGCGGTTCGCCGGTCGAGCGGACCGACCGGGGCGGGCGCAGCTCGGGGTGGTGCGCGGCGAGCAGGTCGGCGGCGACCGCCATGACCTCCGCCGGGGTGCGGTAGTTGACCGTCAGCTCGGCGAGTTCCCAGCGGTCGCCCACGTGGGGCCGCAGCACGGTCGCCCACGAGGACGCGCCCGCCGGGTTGCCGGTCTGGGCGAGGTCGCCGACCACGGTCATCGACCGGCTCGGGCACCGGCGCACCACCGCCCGCCAGGCCATCTCCGACAGCTCCTGCGCCTCGTCCACGACCACGTGCCCGAACACCGCCCGCGCGCCCGCGCCCCGGATCAAGGCATCGGCCTCGTCCAGGAGCAGCACGTCCTCGGCGCTCCAACCGGCGGCCCGCGCGCCGAGGAGGTCGGCCACCACCCCCTCCGGCGTCAGCGGCGGCCACAGCCCGTCGAGCACGGATCGGACGCCGGCGTCGGCGAGCAGGGCGTTCCGCAGAGCGGCCCGGTCGGTCTCGTCCAGCAGGGTTCGCGGGCCGTCGTCACCGACGTCGTCACCACCGCCGTCGCCGTCGTCCAGCACGACGCCCGCGGCCGCCAGGGCGCGGAGGTCGGCCTCGCCGAGCCGCCCGTCCGGGCTGCCGCCGTCGATCGCCTCGCCGGTGTCGGTGAGCACGACCGCCTCCAGCAGGTCGGCCAGGTCGCGCGCCGGCGCGTCCACGACCTCGCGCTGGAAGACCAGCCCGGCCTGGTCGTGCGGCAGCCCGGTCCGCCGGGCCGCCCGCACGGCACGGCGGCACGTGCCCGGGTCGAGCCACAGCACCAAGCGCTCGAACTCGACCTCGACCGGCCGGTCGGGCTCCCGGACCCGGGACCGCACCTCGGCCGCCGGCCGGTCGGCCAGGTCCGCCCGGCCCTTGCGCTCGGCGGTGGCCGGCGGGTCGACCCGGCTGACCCGGACGCCCGTCAGCAGGTCGGCGACGGTCGTGGTCACCACGGCGTGCTCGCCGAGGCCGGGCAGCACCTGGCCGACGTGGTCGAGGAAGACCCGGCTCGGCCCCACGACGAGGACGCCGCGGTCGCGGAGGCGCGGGTGCGCGTGCAGCAGGTGGGCCACGCGGTGCAGCGCGACGGCGGTCTTGCCGGTGCCCGGACCGCCCTGCACCACCAGCACCCCGCGGTGCGCGTGCCGGACGACCCGGTCCTGCTCGGCCCTCAGGGTCGCGACGACCTCGCGCAGCCCGCCGGTCACAGCCGCGAGCAGCGCCGCCTCCCCGATCACGACCAGGTCGTCGGCGCCGGCGTGGTCCGGGTCGAGCAGCTCGTCGTCCAGGGCGACGACCACCCGGTCCCGCGTGGTGATGCGCCGCCGTCGCCGGACGCCGTGCGGTTCGACGGCCGTCGCCGCGTAGAACGGCCGGGCGGCGGGTGCGCGCCAGTCCACCAGCAGGGGTTCGCCTCCGCCCTCCCGGAACAGGCCCAACCGCCCCACGTAGACGCGGCGGCCGTCGTGCAGGTCCAGCCGCCCGAAGCACAGCCCGTGCTCCACCGCGTCCAGCCTGGCCGCCTCCGCGCGCCAGATCGCCGTCGCGCCGTCGTCGCCCGCGCGCCGCGCGGCTGCCACGCGTTCGGCCGCCTCGCGGCGCAGGGCGTCCAGGTGCGCGTACAGCGCGGTGAGGTGCTGTTGTTCGAGGTCGAACTCGCTGGTGGTCACGCCGCTGCTCCTCCGTGAACCGGTGGTCCGGTGGCACAGAGGATGCGGGTGGCCGACGCGCGGGAACAGGCTTGTTCTTCTCCGCCGCGTCAGCCGCGCCGGGAAGTGCGAGGTCGGCGCGGCGCGAAGAAATTCGCTAGGGCGTGGGCGGTTGGGTGGTGGGCGGCTGCCACGGGTCGGCCGGCGCGGGAACCACCGGCGCGGGGTCGGCCGGTTCGAGGTACGGGGGCAGGACGGGGCCGGTGGGCGGCGGCGGGACCGGGTTGTTGATCACGATCGGGGGCGGTGGGTCGCCGATCGGGACCTCCAGCGGCGGGCGCGGCGAGGGTGTGCGGTTGTTGCGCTCGGCCACGGACAGGCCGTCGGACGGGACCGCGCCCGTCTGAGGTCGCGGCGCGGTCGGGTCGGCGGTGCCGGGTTCCACCGAACCGGGTTCTGCCGAGCCGGGTGCGACAGGGCCGGGTGCGACGGCGTGACCGGGTTCGGCCACCGGCTCGCCGGCCGCCGGTCGGTCCGCCGCGGGCGGGCTGCCGTCCGGCCACCGGTGCGACGGCGACCCGGCCGGGACCGGGGGCTGCGCCCGGTCCGCCGAGGGCGGCGACGGGACCGGTCTGCCGACCACCACCGCCGACGGCACCACGCCGACCAGCACCGCCAACGACAGGACCCGGACCGCGCGGCCGACCGCCACAGCGCCTCCCCACCACGAACGAGGCGACGCCTCACGAATTCGACCGGGGGATCTTCCCCCGCGCCCGGGAACCGGGCAAGGGGCAGGTCAGGGCCGCTCGGTGGAGGACCGGACGACCAGCTCGGTGGCCAGCTCGACGTGCCCCGCGGCGGGTGACCGCCCCTCGATCAGGTCGGCCAGCAACCACCCCGCGCGCCTGCCCATCTCGGCGAGCGGTTGGCGGACGGTGCTCAGCTCGGGCGAGCAGCGCCCGGCGGCCGGCAGGTCGTCGAAGCCGATGACGCTCAGGTCCCCGGGCACCGACAGCCCCGCCGCGCGGGCCGCGTCGACCACGCCGAGGGCCTGCTCGTCGTTGGCCGCGAAGACGGCCGTGGGGCGCCGGGGCAGGGAGAGCAGTTCGCGCGCCTCGCGGCGACCGCCCTCGCGGCTGAAGTCGGCGTGGCGCACCAGCGCGGCGTCCGGTCCGACGCCGGCGCGGGCGAGCGCGGCGCGGAACCCGTCGAGGCGGGCGTTGCTGCACAGCACGTCGCGCGGGCCGCCGACGACGCCGATGCGGCGGTGCCCGAGCGACAGCAGGTGCCGGGCGGCCACCGCGCCGCCCTCCCGGTTGGCCGCGCCGACGCTCGGCAGCTCGGGACCTGGCACGGCGACGGGGTCGATGAGCACCACCGGCATCCGGGCGTCGGCGAGCACGCGCCGCTCGTCGGCGCCGAGCGGGCACAGCACCAGCAGCGCGCCGGCCCGGCGGGCCTCGACGAGCCCGGTGGCCAGCGACCGGTCCCGGCCGCCCAGCGCGGACATCGCCACGTCCAGGCCGGAGTCCACCACGCCGCGCATCAGCTCCATGGCCCAGGAGCTGTTCAACGCGGGCAGGACCAGCTCGACCAGCGGCGCCCGCCGGTGGGGCGCCGCGGGTCCGCGCGGCCGCCGCCTGGTCGACGGGCTGACGTGGCACCCGCGGCGGGCGACCCTGGCCACTGCGGTGGACGGAACTCCCGTCGTGGTGCTACCCATCGTCAGTCGACACATGGCTCCGATAGTATCGACATTTCAACGAAAGACAATCATCGTGTTGAGCAGCAGCGATGTTCGGATTCCCTGAATCGATGCAACCTCAGACGGACCTGCCGCATTCGGTTCAACGAAAATAAATCGCAAATAGTTTCGCAACATTTCGAGGCCTGTGCCCCGATCAGGTCCACTTCCGGGATCCAGGTGAGGCCCGTCCCGCAGCGGGTAAGCCAGCCCTTGACCCCGATCCCCGACCACGTCGAACCGGGAGAGCCGATGCCGGACCTGAAGACCGCTGTCATCTACTACTCCGCCACCGGCAGCGTGCACGCCCTGGCGCAGGCCGCAGCCCAGTCCGCCGAGCACGCCGGGTCGGAGGTGCGGCTGCGGAAGGTGCGGGAGCTGGCGCCGGAGGAGGCGATCGCGAGCAACCAGGGCTGGGCGACCCACGCCCAGCAGACCCAGGACCTCCCCGAGGCGAGCCTGGACGACCTGGAGTGGGCCGACCTGCTGGTCTTCGGCAGCCCCACCCGGTTCGGCCTGCCCGCGGCGCAGCTCAAGCAGTTCCTGGACACCGCCGGCCCGCTGTGGGGCGCGGGCAAGCTGGTCAACAAGGTGGCGACCTCGTTCACCTCGGCGGCCACGGCGCACGGCGGCCAGGAGACCACGATCACCGCGATCAACAACGTCTTCTACCACTGGGGCTGCATCCTCGTGCCGCCCGGCTACGCCGACCCGATCCAGTTCCAGGCCGGCAACCCGTACGGCACCAGCCACGTCTCCGACAACGGACAGGTCCCGCCCGGGCAGGTGGAGCTGGACGCGATCGCGTTCCAGGCGCGCCGCGCGGTGGAGATCGCCCGCGCGGTGAAGACCGGCCTGGCGTCGGCGTAGCCGGGCGTGGCAGGCATGGCAGGCCGTGGCGGGCGAGCCGTGGCCCGCGGTCAGCCGGCGAGCAGCGCGAACAGCACGGCGTAGTAGGCGGGCTTCTTCTCACCCCGACCGTCGAACAGCAGCGGGGTGCCCGAGGCCCGCCACGAGTCGGTGTCGCGGACGCCCCACACGGTGATGCCGGTGCACCGCGGCACCGAGTAGCAGTCCTGGACGACCCTGCGGTAGTCGTCGGCCTGCGCCGCACCGGAACCCTCGACGTCCAGCTCGGTGAGCTGCACGTCCACCCCGAGGGCGGCGAAGTTGCTCAGCGTGGTCCGGAAATCGGCGGGCAGCGGGTTGACGCCGGCGAAGTGCGCCTGGATGCCGACGCAGTCGATGGGCACGCCACGGGACCTGAAGTCCCGCACCATGCGGTGCACGGCCTGGGTCTTGGCGTGCGCCCAGTTCTCGATGTCGTAGTCGTTGTAGCAGAGCTTCGCGCCCGGGTCGGCGGCCCGCGCGGTCCGGAACGCCGCCTCGATCCAGTCGTCGCCGGTGCGCTGGAAGCTGGAGTCGCGCCGCCTGCCGGAGGTGCCGTCGACGAACGCCTCGTTCACCACGTCCCACGAGTGGATCTTGCCGCGGTAGTGGGACGCGACCCCGGTGACGTGGTCCAGCATCGCCTGCCGCAGCGCGGCGCCGGTCAGGTTCTGCAACCAGCCCGGCAGCCCCGAGTGCCACAGCAGGGTGTGGCCGCGGACCTCCTTGCCCCGCGCGAGGGCGTGGTCGACGATGCGGTCGGCGTTGGCGAAGGAGAACTCGCCCTGCCTCGGCTCGGTGGCGTCGAGCTTCATCTCGTTCTCGGGCGTGACCACGTCGAACTCGCGGTCGAGGATTCCCGCGTACGCGGGGTCGGTCAGCTTGTTCGCGGCCACGGCGACGCCGAAGTAGCGACCGGTCCGGTTCGCCGCGGCGGCCAGGGTCGGGGTCCGGGTGACGCCCCGGTCGTGCGCGCGCGGGCCGCTCAGGCGGTCGGAGTCGGCGAGAGCGGTGGAGGGCAGGGCGGCGAGCAGGAGGCTCGCGGCCACCACGGGCACGATGCCCAACGGGGCCTTGGGGGATCTGCGCACTCGACGAGTCCTTTCCGGACGGACGCGGGGGCGCGGCTCGGGCACCGACCGGTGGCGGAGCCGGTCACCGGTGCGTGCTCGCGCGAGGAGCACGATCGTCGGGCGGGTCCCTCGCGCGGGTCAAGGCTTACCGCAAGCTTGCGCAACGTCGCGCCACCGCCCGGCCCGGGATCGATCCCGGGCCGGGTCAGCGCCGTCAGGAGCGCTCGTGCGGCGTCTTCTCCCCCGCCTCGACCGCGAACGGCAGCCGGTTGCCCTCGGGCGGCAGCGGGCAGGTGGCGAAGTCGGTGAAGGCGCACGGCAGGTTCACCGCGCGGGTGAAGTCCAGCACCACCGAGCCGTCCTCGCCCGGCGGCGGCACGGCCAGCGACCGGTTCGCCGCGTAGGTCGTCACCCCGCTTGTCGCGTCGGTGAACAGGATGCTCAGCCCGCCGTCCTTGCCGTTGAACGCGGTCAGCGCGTGCTCCGCGCCGCCGTGCCGGAACCGCACCACCCCGGGCGCGGTGTAGACGTGGGTCAACCCCTCCACGACCGCGCCGACGGTCGTGGGCCGCGGCTCGTCGAAGGGCTCGTACGAGCCGGTGAGCACCCACTCCGGCCGCGGTTCGTAGGCGGGCACGCCGCGGAACCCCTTCAGCGCGGGCGCCTCCGGGTCGTGCACCCGGATCAGGTAACCGCCGCGGCGGGCGACCTCGACCTCCACGCCACCGACCGTCACCCGGACCCCCGGCCCGCTCTGCACCAGCGCGAACCGCAGCGGCCCGGTGACCGGCTCGCCCTCGTGGACGACGCCCTCCGCGCCCCGCGGGTCGAAGTGCGCCGCCTCCTCGTCCTGCCACCACGCGCCGGGCAGCCCCGGGTAGGTCCGGGGCGCGTCCTCCAGCCAGTCCAGCGACACCAGCGCCAGCCACCCGTACGGGTCGGCCAGGTCCCGCTCCCGGCCCTCCTTCCAGGCCTCCCAGTCCGCGACGAACCGCTCCACGTCCACCTGATCGCCCACCACACCGGTCACCGGGCACCCCTTTCCACGAAGTCGTCACCCTCTTGCGCCAACTCACCCAGGAACCGCCACGTCCGCAGCCGGTCCTCGTCACCCGCCAACGCGGTCTGGGTCGCCACGACCGAGGTGGCGCCCGCGTCGACGTACCGGCGCAGCTGCGCCGCCACGGCGTCCTCGTCACCGATGACCGCCAGGTCGGCGGCCGACGCCACGCCTTCGAGCTCGACCACCCGCCGGTAGGACGGGATGCCGTCGTAGAACGACAGCGCCGCCACGGCCTCGGCACGGGCCCGCTCCACGTCGTCGGTCACCACCACCGGCACCGCCGCCACCACCCGCGGGTCACCCGGCGCGGCGCGGCGCAGCTCGGGCACGACGTGGTCGGCCAGGGCCCGGGGACCGGCCAGGAACGGCAGGATGCCGTCGGCCAGCTCCCCCGCCACCCGCAGCGCCAACGGCGCCATCGCCGCGACCAGCAGCGGCACGGGCCCGGCGCCCGGCAGCGCCGCCGGCACCGGCGTGCGCGCGGTCAGCGCCTCACCCGCGAAGTCGACCGACCCGGTGGCCAACACCTCCCGCAGCACGGTCAGGTACTCGCGCAGGTGCGCGGCGGGCCGCTCGTGCGGCACGCCGTAGACGGGCTCGACGAACGACTTCGCGCCCAGCCCCACCCCCAGCGTGAACCGCCCGCGGGTCGCCGCCTGGGCCGTCTGCGCGGCCGCGGCGACGGGCAGCGGGTGCCTGCCGTAGATCGGCACGACCGACGTGCCCACCTCCAGCCCCGGCACCTCCCGCCCCACTAGCGCGGCCAACGCGATCGCGTCGTAGTCGAAGACCTGCGGGAACCAGACCGAGCGCAACCCCAGCTCGGCGGCCCGCCCGGCGTCCGCCACCACCTCGTCGACCAGGTTGGCCGCCGCCGGGACGGCGGGCAACACCACACCGATGTCCATGTCCGACATCAACCGGGCCGCGCCGGTCCCCCATTCCACGTCCCGCGATGTGGGAACGACGTGGTCACGGCTCCTGCCCGCGTGGGACCGGCCGACCCCGCCACGGGATCGGCCGGTCCCGCGTCAGTCGCCCTTCACGTTGACGACCTGCCGCAGGGTGTGGCGCACCTCGACCAGGTCCTCGGCGTCCCGCATCACCACGTCGATGTCCTTGTACGCGGCCGGGATCTCGTCGATGAACGCGTCCGTGTCGCGGTACTCGATGCCCTCCATGGCCTTGCGCAGGTCGTCCCGGGTGAACGTCCGCCGCGCCTTCGACCGCGAGTACTCGCGGCCCGCGCCGTGGGGCGAGGAGTTCAACGACACCGGGTTGCCCTTGCCCACCACGACGTACGACGCGGTGCCCATCGAGCCGGGGATGAGCCCGGGACGGCCCTCCTCGGCGTTGATCGCACCCTTGCGGGACAACCACACCTCCTTGCCGAAGTGCGTCTCCCGCTCCGTATAATTGTGATGGCAGTTATGGGTGAGGATGTTGTCCGCCAACGCGAATGACTGCGTTCCCTCGACGACCGCGCAGTACACCTCGGTCCACTCGCCGGTCGGTCGAACGGAGATGACGTTCCAGCCCCGGCGCTCGGCGGCGTGCCGCCCGGCGACGAACCGCGCCCGGTGGTGGTCGAGCAAGAAGAACTCCGGGCCGAGGTCACCGCGCATGAGGCCGACGAGGTGCAGGGCGGTCGGCTCACCGCCGAAGCCGCTGCGCAGCCGCGACCTGATGCCGAACGTCCCGATGCCGACCGCTTGGCAGGCCAGGCGGACGAACTCCAGGTCCGAGAAGGACGCGGAGGTCAGGGTCGGGCGCCCGGTCCCGTCGACGTCGCCGTCCGCCGCGAAGTAGCCGGCCAGCCACCCGTACAGCTCGTCCGCCGGTGCGTCGAGCGGCGGGCGCTCGGTCTTCCACTCGACCGGGAGGCCGTTGATCCGCGTCTGATCGCTGTACACGCGCGGAGGACGTCCCAAGCCGTCGAACAAGGGCATGAGCGCCGCGTCCTTCGTACCGCAGAAGTTGGCGGTCGACCGGTTCCCGTTCCTGCTCCCATCCCCGTAGACGAACCCGCGTGCGGCTGCGAGTCGATCCACCGCGAGGCCCTCCGGCCTCCGGGGAAAGGTGAACTGGAGGCGGTCGCCGGCCTTCAGCTCCGCCGTCGTGGCCTCGTGCTCGTGCCCTCGCCGCGAGCGGAGGAGCCAGCGGTGGCCGGGCGTGGCCCGGATCTTCTTGACGACGCCGGAGCGGCTGAGCACCACCTCGTGCACTTCCTGTCGGCCGAACGAGCGAACCGGGGCCTTGACCCACTCGCCGTTCGCGGTGAGCAGTTCGTGGCGACCGCCCGCCAGTGCCTCGATGGGGCGCGTGCCGGTGCGGGTGATGACCTTGGTCTCGCCCGCGAAGCAGTTGACGGTCTCCAGCCGTCGCGCGTCCTGGCCGCTCCACCCGGACAGGCAGTCGACGACCCGGTCCATCATCTCCTCGCGGTTGAGCCACGCGAACTCCTGCGCCCAGCGCATCTCCCGGATGTACCGCCAGAACTCGTCCTCGCCCTCCACGAGGTAGGCGAGGTCCAGGTCGGGCAGGTCGATCCAGCGCCGCTCGCACTGCCGGCGGGCCACCGCGATGTGCTTCTGCGCGATCTTGTTGCCGACGCCGCGCGACCCGGAGTGCAGGAACAGCCACACCCGGCCGGTCTCGTCGACGGTGACCTCGATGAAGTGGTTGCCGCTGCCGAGGCTGCCGAGCTGGGACGCCCAGTTGCCGGCGTACGAGGCGGGGTCGAAGCCCGCCGCCTCGGCGCTGCGGGTGAGCACGTCGACGCGCTCGCGCGCGGTGTCGGTGAGGCGGGTGTTGTGCTTGCCGGCGGACAGCGGGACGGCCTTCTCGATGGCCTGCCGCAGGGGTGCGAGGGGTCGGGAGCGGAGGTCTTCCCGGGTGAACTGGGTGCGCACGGCGATCATGCCGCAGCCGATGTCGACGCCCACGGCGGCGGGGATGATCGCGCCGAGGGTGGGGATGACGCTGCCGACGGTGGCGCCCTTCCCGAGGTGGGCGTCGGGCATGAGTGCCAGGTGCGGGTGGATGAACGGCATGCGCGAGGCCTTCTCGGCCTGCTCGCGGGCGCCGGGGTCGAGGATGGACGCCCAGTTCACCAGCCGCTTGTTGATGTGCTCCACGGTTCTCCTCTGCTCGTGGAGGAAGTTATGCGGCGGCGGCCTTTGTCGCGACCCAAATTCGCCTGGGGGTGGAGGTGGGGATGAACGGGGCGGGGCGGGGAACGCGACGGTGCGGGCGCCGGGCACGCCCGCCAGGTCGTCACCTGCGCCACACGCCGTCCGGGCCGGGGCTGGTGAGCCTGGCGAAGTCGAGCCGGCCGGGTTTGGCCTGACGGTGCAGGCGGGACAGCATGTCGTGGCGGCGGCGCGCCAGCACGGCGATCACCGCCTCGGGCGGCAGGGCGGCCTCCTCGCCGCGCGCGTTGCCGTACCAGTTGCCCAGCAGTTCCAGCGCCAGGTCGGTGACCATGACCGCGCCGACGCCGTGCACCGCCTCGTCGCCGACGAGGCCGGAGTGCAGGGTGAGGTTGCGCGTGGCGTAGAGGGAGTCGACCACCGTGGTCATCCGCTCGGTCCGCTCCCGCACCCACGCGGCGAGCAGCGCCGGGTCGGCGAGCCGGGCCCGCCACTGCTCGACCTGCCGCCGGGCGGCCGGGTGCAGCACGGGCAGCAGGGCGTCCAGCGCGGTCCGGGCCGTGACCAGCGGTTCGGGGTCGCGCGCGGGTGGGCGCAGCAGGTCGGTCCACGTGTTGAGGTCCCGCAGGTGGTGCCGTTCGTCGTGGCGGGCGTGCCCGCCGATGGCGGCCAGGGACGTGGCGACGAGGTCGGTCAGGGCGGCGAGGTCCCGTTCGGCGGGGTCGGCCTCGGCGGCGGCCAGGAGGTCGGCCAGCCGGGGCCGGTGCGGGTGGTCGGGTGGGCAGCGGTCGAGCGCGCGCCGTCGTTGCGCCGCGGTGCGGCGCGCGAGGCGGGCCTTGACCCGGGCCTGGTCGAGCCGTGCGGACGCGGACTGGCGCACGACCCGGTAGGCGCCGACGACCTCCTGGCGCAGGGACTGCACGGCCAGGGCGGCCGCCAGGTCGGCGCGCCGCACCAGCCCGCACGCCTCCAGCGCGGACCACGCCAGCGCCGACGCCACGGCGGGCGCGCCCACGGCCACGTGCGCCATCCGCAGTGCCCGCCGCACCTCCTCGGGCAGTTCGCGGCGGGTCAGCGGGCGGGCGATCGGCGTGCCCCGGTCCGCCGGCCGCCACTCCTCGGTGTCGGGGCCGCCCACGCGGTTGACCAGCACGCGGGCGTCCACGGCCAGGGTCAGCAGGCGGGTGCCCGCGGTGTACTGGTCGAGCAGCTCGGCCAGGGCGCGCCGGGCGCGGCGCGCGGCCGAGGGCCGGTCGACGGCGGACACGACCAGGCTCACCACGCACGCCTCGCCACCGGGCGGCGCGTGCTCGACGAAGGCGCGCAGCCGGTTCGTCGCCGGGCCCCACCGCATCCGGTGCGCCGATCGCAGCGGCGACTGGTCCGCGGTCGGGTCGAACACCTCCAGGTCCGCGAGGGCGCTCGTGCCGCGCACCACCAGCGCGGCCCGGTGGGGTGCGGGGGCGGGCAGCAGGGTCCGCCACACGGCGTCGGCGTCCCAGCGGGTCAGCCGGGCGAGGTCCTGCTCCGCGGCGACCGGGTCGCGGTCCGCGCGGGCCAGCAGGCAGGCCACCTCGTCGGCCACGAGGTCCAGCGACCCGTCCGGGGACTCCCACACCCGGGCGAACCGGTCGGCCAGCACGTCGTCGAGCGCGGCGACGGCCAGCCGCAGCGGTTCCAGGATCGTGCCGGTGTGGTCGCGGGAGCCGTCGCCGGGGCCCTCGGCGATGGCCGCCCGCACGCCGACCAGCAGCGCTTCGATCGGCGCCAGCACCTCCTCGCCCCACGCCTCCACGACCACCGGCAGCCGGCGGAGGGCGTTCTCGCACAGCTTGTCGACCAGGTGCTTCTGCGGCTGCCCGACCTCGTGGTGGTGGGTGAGGGCGGCGTGCAGCCGGGGCAGCTCGGTGACCAGCCCGGCGAGCGCGGACGCGTGCCGGCTGTGGATGGCGGTCGGCTCGACGCCGCCGAGCACCCGCTGCACCAGGTGCGCCTGGTCGGCCGAGCAGGCGTCCAGCCGCTCGGACAGCTGCGCGTCGAAGCCCCGGTACCTCACCCGCGCGCCCCCTCCCGCCGGCCCGTCAGGGCAGGCGGGGGTCGACGTGGACCTTGGGCCCGGGGCCGGCTCCGGCCGGTCGCCGCCCGGCGAGCACCGCGCCGACCTGGTCGAGGCCGACCGCGGCGGCGACGAGCGGGCGCGGGTCGACCGCGCCGGTGGCGTAGGCCTCGATGGTGGCGGCCAGTCCCGGTGAGGCGGACAGCACGCCGACGGCGGTGACGTCCTTGAGCGCCAGGGTGCGGGTGTCGACGGCGCTGGGCGTGCCCGCCAGGCCGATGTAGACCAGGCGGCCGGCCGGTTCGACCGCGTCGAGCGCCAGGGCGGGCAGGTGCGGCGCGTTCGAGGCGTCCACGACCGCGTCGAACGGCAGGTCCGGGAGGTCGTGCTCGGTCCAGGTGTGCTCGAAGCCGAGGGAGCGGGCGAACGCGAGGGAGTCCGGGGTGACGCCCATGAGGTGCACCTCCGCGCCCGCGGCGCGCAGGAACAGGGCGGTCAGCAGGCCGATCGTGCCGGGGCCGAGGACCAGCGCCCGGTCGCCCGGTCCGGCGCCCGCGGCGCGGGCCGCGCGCAGGGCGTTGCCGCCGGGTTCGACCAGCGCGCCGAGCACGGGGTCCACCGCGTCCGGCAGGGCGTGCAGCGACGAGGCGGGCACGGCCAGCCGCTCGGCGAGCGCGCCGGGGCGGCCGTCGCGGATGCCGACCTCCTGCCGCCGCTCGCACACGTGCGGGCGGCCGCGCAGGCAGCGGCGGCAGGTGCCGTCGCCGATCATGGTGTCGCCCATGACGCGCCTGCCGAGCCAGGAGGGGTCCACGCCGTCGCCGACCTCGGTCACGCGGCCCGCCCACTCGTGCCCCGGCCTCATCGGGTAGGACGAGTGCCCCTCGTGCAGGTAGGCCATCTCGCCGGTGAAGAACTCGACGTCCGTGCCGCACACGCCGGCCCGCTCGACGTCCACGACCACCTCGCCGGGGTCCGCGACCGGGACCGGCACCTCCTGGACCGCGTGCTCACCCGGTCCGGTGAGCACGAAGGCGCGCATCGCGCCCGTCGTGGCGCGGGCGCGGGCGCGGCCCACCTCGGTGTCGGGTGCTGTCGCGTCGTCGGGCATGTGCGTACCTTCGGGGGGTTGGGCGTCCGGATCACCGTAACCCAGGGCCCGGGAGGCGGTCGGCAGTGGAACTCCGCAGCGCGCAGTGGTACGCGGGTCAGGGGCGTGACGCCTACATCCACCGGGCGTGGATGCGGCGCGGCGCGCCCGGTGACGCCTTCGACCGGCCGCAGGTCGCGATCGCGAACACCGCCTCGGACCTCACGCCGTGCAACTCGCACCTGACCGAGGTCGCCCGATCGGTGAGGACCGGCGTGCACGAGGCGGGCGGTGTCGCGCTGGAGCTGCCGGTGGTGTCGCTGGGCGAGACCCAGCTGCGGCCGACCGCGATGCTGTGGCGCAACCTGGCCGCGATGGCGGCGGAGGAGCTGTTGCGGGGCAACCCGGTCGACGGGGTGGTGCTGCTGGGCGGCTGCGACAAGACCATCCCGTCGCTGCTCATGGCCGCCGCGTCGGTCGACCTGCCCGCGGTGGTGGTGCCCGGCGGGCCGATGCTGACCGGCACGTTCCGGGGCGTGCCGCTCGGGTGCGGCACGGACGTGTGGCGGCTGTCGGAGGAGGTGCGGGCGGGCACGCTGTCGGCCGAGCAGTTCGCCCGGTCGGAGTCGGCGATGATCCGCAGCCGGGGCCACTGCAACACCATGGGCACCGCCTCCACGATGGCGCTGGTCGCCGAGGCGTTGGGCCTCGTGGTGCCCGGTGTGGCCGGCACGCCCGCGCCGGACAGCCGCCTGCTGGAGGCCGCGCACCACACCGGGCGCCTGGTCGTGGGCATGATCGCGGCGGACCGGCGGCCGGGTTCCTTCCTCACCGAGGGGTCGTTCCGCAACGCGATCGTGGCGCTGGCCGCGATCGGCGGCTCCACCAACGCCGTGGTGCACCTGCTGGCCATCGCCGGCCGCCTGGGCATCGACCTGACCGTCGACGACTTCGACCGCATCGGCTCGCGCGTGCCGGTGCTGGTGGACCTGCTGCCCGCCGGGCGGTTCCTGATGGAGGACCTGCACCGCGCCGGCGGCCTGCTCGCGGTGCTGCGGGAGGTCCGCGACCTGCTCGACCCGGACGCGCTGACCGTGACCGGCCGGCCCCTGGTGTCCTACCTCGACGACGCGCCGACCTGGGACCCGGAGGTGATCCGGCCGCGCTCCGCCCCGCTGGTCGCCGAGGGCGGCATCGCGGTGCTGCGCGGCAACCTGGCGCCGCGGAGCGCGTTGATCAAGCCCGCCGCCGCGTCACCGCACCTGCTGCGCCACCGCGGCCGCGCGGTCGTGTTCGACAGCGTCGAGGACTTCCGGGCCCGCGTGGACGACCCCGACCTGGACGTGGACGCCGACTCGGTGCTGGTGCTGCGCGGCTGCGGCCCCAGGGGGTACCCGGGCATGCCCGAGGTCGCCAACATGCCGCTGCCGCGCAAGCTCCTCGAACGGGGTGTGCGCGACGTGGTCCGGGTGTGCGACGGCCGCATGAGCGGCACCGCCTACGGCACGGTCGTCCTGCACGTGACCCCCGAGGCGGCCGCCGGCGGCCCGCTGGCGCTGGTGCGCACCGGCGACGTCGTCGCCCTCGACGTCGAGGCCCGCCGCATCGACGTGGAGGTGTCCGACGAGGAGCTGGCCCGGCGCACGCCCGACGCGGCCACCGCGGCCGGGTTCGCGGGTCCCCCGCGCGGTTGGGAACGCCTCTACGTCGACCACGTGCTCCAGGCCGACACGGGCGCCGACCTGGACTTCCTGCTCGGCTCCAGCGGCCCGGGGGTGGGGCGTGAGTCGCACTGAGCCCCCGGCGGCCGGTCAGGGCGCGGGCACGGACACGAAGCCCTCCTCGACCAGCCAGTCGCGGGCGACCACGGCCGGGTCGCGGCCGTCCACGTCCACCTCGGCGTTCAGCTCGCGGATCGTGTCGTTGTCGAGCTTCGCGACGATGGGCGCCAGCACCTCCCGGACCCGCGGGTGGGCCCGGTCGAACTCGTCGCGCAGCACGACCGCGGCGTTGTACTGGGGGAAGAACTTCTCGTCGTCCTCCAGCACCACGAGGTCGAGCGCCAGGATGCGCCCGTCGGTGGTGAACACCTCGCCGAAGTTGCACAGCCCGTCGGCGGTCGCGGTGTAGATGGTGCCGGTGCCGAACGTCTTGACCTGCACGGCGCCCGCGTCGAACCCGTAGGCGCGGGCCACGCCGGGGAAACCGTCGTTGCGGCTGACGAACTCGGTCTCCAGGCAGAACACGCCCTTCGCGGGGTCGCGGCGGATCAGCTCCGCCATGTCCGAGGTGGTCCGCAGGCCGTTGGCCTCGGCGAACGACCGGGTGACGGCGAAGGCGTAGGTGTTGTTCACCGCCGAGTAGTCCAGCCAGGCGAGGCCGTTGCGGGCCAGGTCGGCGTCGCGGACGGCCTCGTACTGCGCCCGCTCCCCCTGGATCGGGTCGGTGTTGCCCAGGTAGCTGATCCACCCGGTGCCGGTGTAGTCCCACGACAGGTCGATGTCGCCGGTGATCAGCGCCTGCCGGGCGCTGTTGGAGCCCTGGATGTTCGTCATGTCCCGCACGTCCGCGCCGGCCGCCACCAGCGCGACCTCGGCGAGGTAGCCCAGGACCTGGTTCTCGGTGAAGTCCTTGGAGCCCACGGCGACGTCCACCCCGGCCAGCTCCGGCACCGGCCGGATCGAGCCGGGCCCGACCTCGAACGGCAGCGCGAACGACGATTCCAGGCCGCAGCCCGACGCGAGCAGGCCGGTGGCGAGCGCCAGGGCGGCCAGCCGCGCCGCCGGTGTGCCCCTCATCGCAGCCCCTTCGGTCCGAGGTGGGCCTCGGCGACCGCGCCGAGCCAGTCCACCAGCAGCGCCAGGCCCACGGCGAGCACCGCGCCGGTGATCAGCACGGTGACCCGGGCGAGCTTGTAGCCGGTGTCGATCAGCAGGCCGAGCCCGCCGCCGTTGACGAACACCGCCAGGGTCGCCACGCCGACCGCGTGCACCAGCGCGGTGCGCAGCCCGGCCAGGATCAGCGGCACCGCCAGGGGCAGCTCGATGCGGCGCAGCACCGTCGCCGAGGACATGCCGATGCCGCGACCGGCGTCGACCAGCGCCGGGTCGACGCCCTGCAAGCCCACCACGGTGTTCCGCAGCACCGGCAGCAGCGTGTAGAAGGCGATCGGCAGCACCGCCGCCCACAGCCCGTCCAGGCCGGACACCAGGAAGAACAGCACGAGGATGCCGATCGCGGGCGAGGCCTGGCCGATGGTGGCGATGCCGAGGAACACGGGCGCGGCGCGGCGGGCCCACCGGCGGGTCAGCAGCACGCCCAGGGGCACGGCCACCACCAGCACCAGCGCGGTCACCGCGAAGCTGATCACCAGGTGGTCCCGGGTGGCCGACGCCAGGGCGGGCGCGTTGATGCTCTGCCGCTCGATGGAGTCGAGGTCCTGGCCGAACGCCCAGGCCAGCACGCCGCCGACCAGCACCAGCACGGCGATCGGCTGGACCAGCAGCCGCAGCCGCTCGGCGCGGCGGACCTGCGCGACCGCGGCCGTCACGTGCCCACCTCCGCCGCGTGCTCGTCGCGCAGCTTGCGCACCGTGCCGATGACCGCGTCCATCTCGACCACGCCGACGTACTCGCCGCGCGCGCCGGTCACGACCGCCGCGCCGCCCTCGGTGAGGATCGCCTCCAGGGCGTCCTGGAGCGTCGACTGGAGCGACACCGAGTCGCCGACCGGTCTCGGCTGGCGCGGGTCGCGGGCGTGCACCCAGCTCACCGGCCGGTTGCGGGCGTCCAGCAGCAGCGCGTACTCGTGACCCGAGCCTGCCAGCCTGCGGCCGACCTCGGCGGGTTCGTCGCCGACCGAGGCGGTCACCGCCTGGCTCAGCTCGACCTCGCGCACCCGCCGCAGCGTCAGCTGCTTGAGCGACGCGCCCGCGCCGACGAAACCGGCGACCGTGTCGTCGGCGGGGTTGGCCAGGACCGCCTCGGGCGTGTCGTACTGGAGGACCCGGGAGCGCGTGCCGAGGACCGCGATCCGGTCGCCGAGCTTGACCGCCTCGTCGAAGTCGTGCGTGACGAACACGATGGTCTTGCGCAGCTCGGCCTGCAACCGCATCAGCTCGTCCTGGAGGTTGCCGCGGGTGATGGGGTCGACCGCGCCGAACGGCTCGTCCATCAGCAGCACCGGCGGGTCGGCGGCGAGCGCCCGCGCGACGCCGACGCGCTGCTGCTGGCCGCCGGACAGCTGCCGGGGGTGGCGGTCGCGGAAGTCGGCGGGGTCCAGCCCGACCAGGTCCAGCATCTCGTCCACCCGGTCGGCCACCCGGGCCTTGCCCCAGCCCAGCAGGCCCGGCACCGTGCCGACGTTCTGCGCGACCGTGAGGTGCGGGAACAGCCCGGCCTGCTGGATGGCGTACCCGATGCCGCGGCGCAGCTCGTCGGGGTCGAGCGAGCGGGTGTCGGTCCCGCCGATGGTGATCCGGCCCGAGGTGGGCTCGATCAACCGGTTGATCATGCGCATGGTGGTGGTCTTGCCGCAGCCGGACGGGCCGACGAACACCACGATCTCCCCGGCCGGGACGGTCAGGCTGACCGAGTCGACCGCGGGCTCCGACGAGCCGGCGTAGCGCTTGGTCACGTCGATGAGCTCGATCTCACTCGCCACGGATCCCCCTGGAGGTGGTGAAACGGCCGATGAGCGCGAAGATCCCGTCCAGGACCAGCGCGAGGACCACGATGCCGAGCGTCCCGGCGATCGCCTGGTTCGTCGCGTTCGCGCTGCCCGCCCTGGTCAGCCCGGCGAAGATCTCCACGCCCAGGCCGGGGCCGCGCACGTAGGCGGCGATCGCCGCGATGCCCATGAGCATCTGGGCGGAGGTGCGGGTGCCCGCCAGGATCGCGGGCCAGGCCAGCCGCAGCTCGATCCTGGTCAGGGCGCCCAGCCGGGTCATGCCGATGCCGCGGGCCGCGTCCCGCACGGCCCCGTCGACACCGGAGAGGCCCACGATCGTGTTGCGCACGATCGGCAGCAGCCCGTACAGCACCAGGGCGACCACGGTCGGCTCCACGCCCAGGCCCAGCACCGGGATGAGCAGGCCCAGCAGGGCGAACGAGGGGATCGTGAGGATCGCGCTGGTCAGCGCCGTCGCGACGGTCGAGCCGAGGGGGCTGCGGTACACCGCGACGCCCAGGCCCACCCCGATGACCGCGGCCAGCAGCGTGCACTGCACGACGGCGCTGACGTGCAGCAGGGCCTCGACCGCCAGGCGGTTCCACCTGTCGGCCACGAATTCCCAGAAGCTCACGGCGACCCCCGGCCGGGCGCGGGCGGGCACGGGGGCTGGCACGATCTCGAAGCGGACATCCCGACCATCATGCGGGAATTCCCCCGGGGTGGACCTTTCAATCGCCTGACGATCGGGAAGTCCACCCCGGGGGTGTGCCGGTAGGACGGTCGGGTGATCCTCTGTGGACCAGCGGACCGGTCAGCCCCGGTCGCTCAGTAGGCCTTCACCTCCGTCAACGCGGTCCGGAACCCCGGGGCGTGCGTGAACACCACGCGCAGCCGCTGGGTGGTCACCGGCGTGAACGTGACCCGGTTGTAGTTGCCGCGCGCCACGGCAGGCTGTTTGACCTGCGACGGCACCGCCACCCAGGCGCCGCCGTCCCAGCGCTGGACGGTGTAGGACGCCGGGGCGCGGTAGCGGTTGGCCGCCCGGTCGTCCCGGAAGTGCAGGCGCACCTCGCCCACCGAGCGGGACTGGCGGAAGTCCAGCTCGTACCAGTCCTGGGCGTTCGGCGACCCCGCGGTGCCCCACAGGGGCTCGTTGGTCGGCAGGTCGTCGACCGCCGCCGCGGTGGACGTGCCGGACGCCGTGTAGGACGCCGAGACGGCCGCGCCGCGGGCGAGGTTGGGCGCGGTGGAGGACAGGTTCACGCCCGCCTTGGCGAACACGTCCACCAGGCGCGCCCCCGTGTGCGCCACGTCCTGCGGCGCGCGCAGCCCCGGGAACGGCGCGCTGAAGCGGACCGAGCCGCTGCCCGAGGGGAACGTGACCGCGCCCGTGGCCGGGTCGTAGAGCACGCGGGTCAGCCGGTCGACGGTGAACGCGCGGGTCCCGTCGAGGTAGACCGAGTAGCCCTCCGGCACGCCCGGGTAGCGGGTGACGCCGTCGGCCGGGTCGTCCCAGACGACGCTGAGGTCCACGCCGCGGTGGCGCAGGTTGTTCACCGCGAAGTGCGACCAGCCGATGTCGATCGGCCACAGCTCAACCCTCGCGTCGGTGCGCGGGCGCAGCCCGGCCACGTCCTCGACCACGGTCCAGTTGGAGCTGCCCAGGATGTTGTGGTGGATCCACGACCGGTAGTCGACGGTGCGGGTGGAGGCGTTCCAGTTCGCCCAGAACTCGTTGGCGTCGGGCCACCGCGTGTTGCCGCCGACGTACTGCGCCCAGGTGTTCCAGTAGAGCAGCTTCTTGTAGTCCTCGGCGGTCATCCACTGGTTCGGGTAGTTGCGCAGCACCGAGGAGTACAGGCGGAACTGGACGGTGGAGTTGATGGTGGAGAAGTTGTTCGACCCGGGGTGCCCGGCCGCCGCGGCCGCGGCCTTGTCGCGCTGGTTGGCGGTGTAGAACGGGAACACCGGGTACTCGGCCGGGTCGGCGAACAGGCGCAGCGCCTCGCGGTACTGGGCCGTGTTCGGCATCAGGCCCACCGAGAACGGGTAGTAGTTGTTGATCTCCTTCCACGGCACGTGGGTGTTGGTGGGCACGTGCTTGTGCTCCAGCAGCCGCCGGGACGGGTTCCACAGGGTGTCGACCACGCCGGTGCGGATGCGGTCGGCCAGCGCCGCCATCTCGCCGGCCTTGGCGGTGTCGCCGATGAGCGCGTACGCCTGCTGCGCGGCCCGCGCGCCGCTCCACACGTAGGCGGTCTCGGCGCGGTCGAGGTTCCCCGGACGCCAGTCGAACGACACCGCGTCGGCGTCGTTGCCGGTCATGGCGCCCCAGTCGTACTCGATGACGCCGTTGGCGTTCGTGTCGTAGGTGGCCAGCTGGCCCTTGGCGTCGCCCTCGGCGTAGCGGGCGAGGTTGCCGACGATCGCGGGCTGGCCGCCGTGCACCTGGTAGCTGCGCCACGCGGCCTCGGAGATGTACTGGGTGTAGGAGTTCGACCAGTTCTCCGGGTCGCCGGGGTTGTCCACGAACCGGCCGCCCTTGGACGACTGCCCGACCGACAGCCACGGCCCGTACGAGTACACGGGGTCGCGCAGGTACTTCAGGTCGTCGATGTGCATCGGCTGGGTGAGGGCGATGGCGTTGTTGTAGCCGGTCACGCCCTCGATGGACACCGGGAACTGGAAGTCCTGCCCGGGGATGTCCACGTCGAGGTGGTTGAACCGCATCAGCCACCAGCGGTAGTAGACGTTCTTCTTGATCGCCGGGTCCGGCACGTCGATGTAGGGGATGTTGTCCGCCCACCAGCGGTTGTAGTCGCGCACGTGGGCGCCGAACGCGTCGGCCGGGGTGCGGCCGCGGTAGGCGTCGTACTCGGTCGTCGACTCGGGGATCTCGTCGGTGGCGAACCCCATGACCACCTTGGTGGTCACCGACTGCCCGGCGGCGAGGGTGACGCCGCGGGCGAGGGCGCCGCCGGACGGGGTGAAGCCGTCGCCGGAGAGCCGGGGGCGGATCGTGGTCAGGTCGTTCTTCACCCGGCGCGCGCCGGTCAGCTCGGTCCCCGAGGCCGTCGTGGCGTAGGGCGAGGTGACGCGCAGGGCCGCGGTGGTGGTCGCGGCGCCGGTGTTGGTCAGCGTCAGGTTGGTGACGGCGACGTTGTTGTGGGTGATGAACTTGGTGACGTTCGCGCGCAGCGAGCCGCCGGTGTAGACGCCCTTCCAGTGGCTGGGCGCCTGCCACCGGCCCGACGCCTGCTCGGTCAGCGCGGTGCCGACCGTGATGGCGTAGGCGTTCTGGCCGCTGATGTCGTCCCAGTACGCGGCGTTGCCGCCGAAGCCGATCACGGCGGGGTCGTGGGTGTTCATGAACAGGCCGCGGCCCCGGGTCATCAGCCACGTGCCCGCGGGGTCGTTGCCGGGTCGGGCCAGCAGCCGGTCCACCCAGAAGTCGGTGCCGCCGCTCTCCGCGTCGTAGATGGCGCGCAGGGTGCTGCCCGTGCTGTACCCGACCGGTGGGGCGGGGATCGCGGGGCCGGAGAACGTCGGGTAGCCGATGGTCTGCGCGGCCGCGGCCTGCCCGGTGGGCACGAGCAGCGCGCCGAGCAGGGTGGCGACCGCGAGCCGCCGGGTCACGCGGCGAACGCTTGCCATTCCAGCACCCCCGTCGAGGAGTCGGGTTTCGAGGTGATCGACAGCCGCAGCCGCGTGGTCGTCACCGGGGTGAAGGTGGTGGTGTTGAGGGTGTCCCCCGCGACGCCGCACGCCGATTGGCCGGGCACGGGCGCGTAGGCGCTGCCGGTCCAGTGCTGCACCTGGCAGGAGGCGGGCAGGTCGATGCCCTGCCCGTCGTCGAACCAGTAGACCGACGAGCGGTTGACCGCGCGGGCCGTGGGCCAGGTGTACTCGACCCACTGCGCGCCCCGCTCGGGCCAGTTGCCGTAGGCGAGGTTCGAGCGGTCCGCCGAGTTCGCGGGCGCGCCGCCGTTGTTGAGCGCGGCCAGCGACTCCCACGCCGAGACGTGCGAGGTGGACGCGGTCGCGGCCGGCGCGATGTTGCCGCCGCCACCACCGCCGCCCGGGTTGGGCGGCGGCCCGGTGGTGGTCTGCACGACCTTCCGGATCGTGCCGTCGGCGTTGAAGTGCAGCAGGTCCACGGCGACCGAGCGGCGGAAGTCGCCGCCGCCGGGCGCGTCGGCGTTGTGGTAGACGACGTACCACTGCCCGTTGAACTGGACCACGCCCGCGTGGTTGGTGGTCGAGGAGACCTGGTCGAGCACCACGCCGCGGTGGGTCCACGGCCCCATCGGGTTGGTGGCGGTGGCGTAGCGCTGGCAGGCGTAGCTGGAGCTCGTCACGCAGCCGTTGGTGTCGTTGGCGGCGTAGATCATGTAGTAGAGGCCGTTGCGCTTGAACATCCAGGGCGCTTCCCAGAAGTTCGCCAGGCCCTGCGGCGTGACCACCGGGCCGTCCAGTTCGATCATGTTGGGCTTGAGCTTGGCGGCCCGCGCGCCCCAGTAGCCGCCCCAGTACAGGTAGGACCGGCCGTCGTCGTCGGTGAACACGGTCGGGTCGATGTTGAGGCCCGACGAGTTGGGCGTGCTGTCGCTGACCAGCGGGCCGCCCTTGGCGTCGCGGAACGGCCCGAGGGGGCTGTCGCCGACCGCGACGCCGATGTCCATCCAGCCCGCGCCGTTGCCGTTGATCGAGGTGTACCAGTAGTACTTGCCGTCGCGGGGCTCGACCTCGCTCGCCCACGCGTCCGCGCCGGCCCAGGGGAACGTGGCGACGGAGGCCCGCGCGCCGTGGTCGGTCCAGGTGGCGGCGTCGGTCGAGGACAGCACGCGCCACTCGCGCATGAGGAAGTTGCCGTGCCCGGCGGGCGCTTCGTCCCGGCCGGCGTAGACGTACAGGGTGTTGCCGACCACCAGCGGCGCCGGGTCCGCGGTGTAGTAGCCGGTGACGATGGGGTTGGCGGCGGAGGCGGGTGGGGCCAGGGCGGCGACGAGCGCCAGGGCGGCGGCCGGCCCGAGTGCCCGCTTGTGGTTGCGCATGGCGTGCTCCAAGGGGGTCGGGGGTCGGACGCGCCGGCGGTGCCAGGACGCGCGCGTCACCCCTCGTGACGGGTGCGGGGGCCGGCGCCCTGCCGGTGCAGGGTGGGCGGGGCGCCGGCCGGGATCAGCGGCCGTACCGGTTCTTGAGGTGCCGCCACCAGTCCCGGAACATCCACGCGTCGAACTCGGTGATGGTCGGGGAGCTGCCTGCCTTCATGATGAAGCCGGACACGCCGCTGGGCGTCCAGTCGTAGAAGTCGTCGAGGCCGAACGTGTGCCCGACCTCGTGCAGGAAGATCGTCACGTCGGTGCTGGTGAGGTTGTTGACGAAGTACTCGCTGCCCACCCGCTGGCCCCAGTCGCCGCCCGCGCCGCCGGTCATGCCCGCGGTCAGCCACAGCGACTGGTCGTAGTGCCTGGCCACGCCGCCGGGGCAGTTGCGGTAGACGCCGTCGCGGACGAAGAACCGGCCGCACGGCTCGGCGCACTGCGGCGCGTTCTCGCGGATGTCGTTGACGTAGATGTCGACGGAGTTGTCGGACCACTGGAGCTGGGCGCGGTCGCGGACCGCCCACCCGACGACCTTGACCGGCACGGAGGCGTAGGGCCAGTTGTTGTGGCCCGTCATGAGGTCGGTCCACTTCCGGTACTGCTCGGCGAGCTTGGCGTGGACGCGGTCGCGCAGCGCGGCCGAGACCGGGGCCGGCGAGTCCCAGCGGACGCAGAAGTTCAGGTAGCCGCCGTTGGCGAACACCTGGTCCCAGCCGTAGTTGCGGAACCCGTACAGGTTGCCGTAGGTGCTCTCCTGGTGCGACCACACCTGGTTCAGCGGGGTGACCAGGTTCGACGGCGGGCTCCAGCCCGGCGGGTTGGCGGCGGCCGACGCGGGTGCGGCCAGGGCGCCCGCGGTGGCGACGCCGAGGAGCACCGCCAAGACCTTCCTCTTCCAGGACCGCGGCACTGCGATCCCTCCTTCCGGTTGTGGGCGGCGGCGGTCGGTTTCATCGGCGGTGGTCGGGTTCTTCGGCGACGGCGGTCGGCTCCAGCGGTGGCGCACCGTGGCGACCCGGTCGCGCCTCCAGCACTCTGGCAGTCGAAAACGTTTTCGGCAATGATGACGACCTTCTGGTCCGATTCACCCACTACTGCACTTGATCTGCGGATACCGTTGAAACGGCATTCGACAAATCTTCGAAAGGGTTTCGATGGGCAGGCAGCGGTCGAACTCGCCCACCCTCAACGACGTGGCCAAACTCGCCGGCGTGTCGATCTCCACCGCGTCGAAGGCGCTCAACGGCCGGGACGAGGTCGCGCCCGCCACGCGGACCCGCGTCCTGAACGCCGCGGCCCGGCTGTCGTTCCGGCCGAACGCCCTGGCGCGCGGCCTGATCTCGGGCCGCACCCGCACCATCGGCCTGCTCACCGACGAGCTGGGCGGCCGCTTCTCCATCCCGGTCCTGCTCGGCGTGGAGAACGCGCTGGCCAACGAGCAGATGTCGGTGCTGCTGTGCGACGCGCGCGGCGACGCGATCCGCCGCAGGCACTACATCGGCACCCTGCTCTCCCGCCAGGTGGACGGGTTCATCGTGCTGGGCGACGACAACGACCTGCGCCCGTCGCTCACCGGGGAGATCCCGGTGCCCGTGGTCTACGTCTACGGCGAGTCCGAGGACCCCGACGACCTGTCGGTGCTGGCCGACGACGAGGGCGGCGCGCGGCTCGCCGTGGAGCACCTGGTGTCGCTGGGCCGCAGGCGCATCGGCCACATCACCGGACCGCAGACCTACCGGGCGGCCCGCGACCGCGTCACCGGGACGCGGGCGGTGCTGGCCGAGCACGGCCTGACCATGGCGGGCGGCGGACCGCTGCACGGGCAGTGGACGCAGCGGTGGGGCAGGCACGCCGCGCGCGTGCTGCTCGCGACCGCGCCCGAGGTCGACGCCATCTTCTGCGGCAACGACCAGATCGCCACCGGCGTCGCGGACACCCTGACCGACCTGCGCAAGCGCATCCCCGACGACGTGGCGATCGTCGGCTACGACAACTGGGAGGAGTTCGCCGCCGACTGCCGGCCGCCGCTGACCACGGTCGACCTCGACCTGGAGGACCTGGGCGCGGCGGCGGCGCGGCTGCTGTTCGACGCCCTGGACGGGCGGCCCGCGGCCGGCGTGGTGCGCCACCCGTGCCGGTTGGTGGTCCGCGAGTCCACCGCGCCGGTCACACCCTGACCCGCCGGCCCCGCCGCGCGGTGCCGCCAGGGCCGAGGTGCTCGACCACCACCCCGACCGGGGCTGGTGGCTCCGGCTCGACGTCGCCGCCGCCGTCCCCGGCCTGGTCGGCTGACCGGTTCGGGTGGTGACCGGTCCTCCTCGCCGGAGCGGCCGACGCCTGCGCCTATCATTCCCGGATGACCGCCTACGACCCCGACGCGTTCGAGCACCTGGACACCTCGGCCCTGCCGCCGCGCCAGCAGCGGATCCTGGCCGTGATCCGGGACTGGGTGGTCCGGCACGGGTACCCGCCGAGCACCAGGGAGCTGGGCGAGGCGGTCGGCCTGCGATCGTCGTCCTCGGTGTCGAAGCACCTGGCGAGCCTGGAGGACAAGGGCTTCCTGCGGCGCGGCCCCTCGCTGGCGCGGCCGGTGGACGTGCGCCTGTTCCTCGGGACCGCCGCGCCGCGGCCCACCGGCGGCTCGGTCGCCGTGCCCGTGGTCGGCGACATCGCGGCGGGCTTGCCCATCACCGCCGAGGAGCACTTCGACGACGTGCTGGAGCTGCCCCGCGAGCTGACCGGGCGCGGCACCGTGTTCGGCCTGCGCGTGCGCGGCGACTCCATGGTGGACGCGGCGATCTGCGACGGCGACGTCGTGGTGGTCCGGCAGCAGCACGAGGCGCACTCGGGCCAGATCGTCGCCGCGATGATCGACGACGAGGCCACGGTCAAGGTCTACGAGCGCCGTAACGGCCACGTGCGCCTGGAACCGCGCAACCCGGCCTACCAGGCGATCGACGGCGACCGCGCCGTGGTGCTGGGCGTCGTGGTGTCGGTGCTGCGCAGCGTCTGAGGCCCGGTCAGCACGTCACGTCGAAGGCGTAGCCCATGCCGCGCGCGGTGCGGATGCGCGTCGCGCCGACCTTGCGGCGCAGCGCCCGCACGTACACGTCGACGATGTTGGAGCCGGGGTCGAAGTCGTAGCCCCACACGTGGGACAGGATCTGCTCGCGGGACAGCACCTGGCCGCGGTGGCGCAGGAACAGCTCCAGCAGCGCGAACTCCCGCGCGGTCAGGTCGACCGCCGTGCCGTCGACGTCGGCCCGCCGGGTGCGCAGGTCCAGGGACACGACCCCGGCGTGCAGCACGGTCGGCTCGGTGATGGTCTCGTTGCGCCGCAGCCGCAGCCGCACCCTGGCCAGCAGCTCCTCGAACCGGAACGGCTTGGTCATGTAGTCGTCGGCGCCGCCCTCCAGGCCGGCGACGGTGGCGCGGACCGAGTCCTGGGCGGTCAGGATGATCACGGGCGTGGTGTTGCGCCGCTCGCGCAGCGTGGTCAGCACCGAGAACCCGTCGCGGCCGGGCAGGCCCAGGTCCAGCACGAGCAGGTCGAAGCGGTCGCTGAGGGCGTGCTGGAGCGCGCTCTCGCCGTCGCCCACCACGGTGGTGGTGAAACCGTTCGCCACGAGTCCTTTTTGGACGAACGAGGCGATGCGGGCCTCGTCCTCGGCGATCAGGATGCGGGTCACGGGCTGCCTCCGGGTCGGGTGGGGATCTCGATCGCGAAACGGGCGCCCGCGCCCGGCGCGGACGTCAGGCGGACCAGGCCGTGGTGCGCCTCGGCGATGGCGCGCACGATGGCGAGCCCGAGGCCCGCGCCCGCGCGGTGGCCCGCGGCGCCGCCGGTGGAGCCGCGGCCGAACCGCGCGAAGATCGCCTCGGCGTCCTCGGGCCGCACGCCCGGCCCGCGGTCGGCGACCCAGAACGATGCGACGCCGTCCCGCACCGCCGAGCCGATCAGGACCTCCGAGCCGTCCCGGGTGTGCTGCACGGCGTTCTGCGCGAGCTGGACGACGGCCTGGGTGACGCGCTGCTCGTCCAGCCGCACCTCGCCCTCGCCGATGGCCTCCAGCCTCCACCGCCGGTCGCCGATCGCGCGGACCTTGGCGTAGAGGTCGCTGGTCAGCTCGGCCACCTCCACCGGCGCGGGCGTGATGAAGTCCGGCTGCTCGGCCTTGGCCAGCAGCAGGAGGTCCCCGACGATGCGGTTCATCCGGTCCAGCTCGTCGGTGCACAGCCGGACCGCCTCCGCGCGCTCGGCCGGGTCGTCGCCCAGCAGCTCCAGGTGGCCGGAGACGATGGTGATGGGGGTGCGCAGCTCGTGGCCCGCGTCGTCGAGGAACCTGCGCTGGGTGGCGAAGGCGCGCTCCAGGCGGTCGAGCATGGCGTTGAACTGCTCGGCGAGGGCGGCGATGTCGTCGCGGCCCTCGACCGGGATGCGCCGGGTCAGGTCGTGCTCGGTGATCTCGGCGGCGGCGCGGCGCACCAACCGCACCGGGTTGAGGATCTGACCGGCGACGAACCAGGCCGCCGCGCCCGCGAGCGCCACGCCGAGCAGCCCGACCAGCAGCAGGATGCGCACCGTGGAGGCGACCTCGTCGCGGTCGCGGTCCACGAAGTAGCCGACCACCAGCGCGCCCCGGTCGTCGCCGGAGCCCACCGCGTCGACCCGGATCCAGCGCATCTCCCCCGCCGAGGTGGCGGCGGCGCCGCTGGTGGCGGGCGCGGTGAGGATCGGGTCGAGCACCTCGGGGTGCTCGCCGAGGCGGAACGGCTCCTCCCGGTCCTGGAGGATCGGCCCGGCGGTCGGCGTCCAGGCGAGGATCACCTCGTCGTCGTCCACGTACTGCCGCTGGAGGTGGGCGGACAGCGCCTCGCGCACGTCGGCGAACGGCTGGCCGGTGACCCGGTCCACGCCCTCGGCCAGCACCTGGCTCAGCTCGGCGGCCTCCTGCTCCAGCGCGGCCTTGACGTCGCGGTCCACCTCGCGCAGGAGCAGGTTGTGGGTGACCAGGGTGGTGGCCAGCGACACGACCGCGACCAGGAGCAGCAGCCAGCCCATGATCCGCACGCGGGCCGGCACCGCACGCGCGCGGCGCGGTCCCGGCTCAGTCATCGCCGTCGTCGGAGCCCCCGCCCCCGTCGTCGTCATCGTCGTCGTCGCCCGGCGGGACGGGCGGTGGCGGCGCGACCACGACCGGCGGCGGCGCGACCGGCGCGGTGGCCGTCGGCTCCACCGGTGGCGCGGGCTCCGTCGTGCCGGGTGCGCCCGTGCCTGGTGCGCTCATGCCGAGTTCGCCCGCGCCGGGTGCGCCCGTCCCGGTCGAGGACGGGTCCGGCCCGGCGTTGTCGCGCAGGCGGACCTCCACGGGCGCGGTCGGCGCGGGTTCGCCGGGCAGCGCCCAGGTCACCAGGGCCGCGCCGAGCGGCAGCGCGATCGCGGCGGTCACCAGCGCGATCCTGGGTGCGGTTGGCATGGGTCCACCTTCGTCGCGCGGTCGAAAACCCCGATGAGGGCCACGTGAGGAATTCTTCATGCTGCTGCTCCGAACGGTCTAGCCGGCGGTGGTGATCCTGGTGCCCACGAGCACCAGCCGCAGCACCCGCTCGGCGGCGTCGGTCAGGAACTCCGCGCCGCGCAGGATCGCCTCGTCCAGGGACACCGGGCGGGGCACGATGGCCTGGAAGGCGTCGATGCCGGCGGCGTAGGCGCTGTCGGCGTGGCTGCCGATGGTCCCGGCCAGGGCGATGACGGGCTTGCCGTGCGCCTTGGCGCGGCGGGCGACCTCGCCGGGCACCTTGCCGTACGGGGTCTGGGCGTCGATGGCGCCCTCGGCGGTGACCACGAGGTCCGCGGCGGCCAGGCGGGCGTCGAGGTCGACGTGGTCGAGCAGCACGTCGAAGCGCGGCAGCAGGGGCGCGCCGAGCACGGCGTGCAGCCCCGCGCCGAGACCGCCGGACGCGCCGGAGCCGGGTCGCCGGGCCACGTCCGCGCCCAGGTCGCGGCGCAGCACGTCGGCCCAGTTGTCCAGGGCGGCGGCCAGCTCGTCCACCTGCGCGGGCGAGGCGCCCTTCTGCGGCCCGAACACCCTGGCCACGCCACGCGGCCCGCACAGCACGTTGTGCGGGTTCACCGCCAGCCGCACGTCGACGCCCGCCAACCGGGGGTCCAAGCCGGCCACGTCCACCGACCGCGCCCCGGCGAGCGCGGCGCCGCCCGGCGCGACCTCGCGCCCGCGCCGGTCGAGCACCCTCGCGCCGAGCGCCTGGAGCGCGCCCGCGCCGCCGTCGGACGTGCCCGAGTCGCCGCAGCCCACCAGCACCGAGCCGCACCCGGCGTCGAGCGCGGCCAGCACCAGCTCGCCGACGCCGCGGCTGGTGGTGCGACCCGGGTCGCGCAGGTCCTGGGGCACCAGCCGCAGGCCCGCGGCGGCGGCCATCTCCACCACGGCGGTGCGGCCGTCGCCCAGCACCGCGAAGTGGGCCCGCACGGGCTGCCCGACCGGGCCGGTGACGACGGAGTCGACGAGCCGGCCGCCGGTCAGGCCGGCGAGCGCGGCCGCGGAGCCCTCGCCGCCGTCGACCAGCGGGACGAGGTCGAGCTCGGCGGCCGGGACGACGCGGCGGACGCCGGTGGCGATGGCGTCGGCGGCGGCCTCCGCGCCGAGGCTCTCCTTGAAGCCGCTGGGTGCGACGACGATGCGCATGGGTGTGCTCCTAGTGGGTGGTGGTGATGGGCAGCCCCATGAGGGGCCACAGGTGCAGGGCGAAGGCGGTGACCAGGGCGACGTGCAGCGGCGCCAGCGCCGCGGACAGCCGCAGCAGGTCGCGCGCCGAGTAGGTGGGCACGCCCTCCACCTCGGCGAACAGCGCGACGGGCTTGGCCGAGGAGGTCAGGGTGTGGCAGAAGCCGGCCGCGGCGGTGGAGGCGAACACGGCCAGGACCGGGTTCACCCCCGCCGCGAGCGCGAGCGGGATGACCACGGGCACCAGCACCGACGAGCGGGCCGAGCGGGACTGCACGGCCAGGTGCGCCGCCGTGGACACCACCACCACGGCGACCAGCAGCAGCTCCGGCGGCGCGTGCTCCAGCGGCGACAGGCCCGCGCCGGCCGGCCACGCGGCCGCGCCGGTGGAGACGAGGGCGTCGCCGAGGGCGGCGGTCGCGGCCGTGAACAGCAGCAGCGACCACGGCACGGTCTTGAGGGCCGCGCCCGGTGTGACGCGCTGCTCGCCGTGCGGCGGCGTGGTGACGACCAGCGCCCCGAGCAGCCCCACCAGCGCGGGCGGCACGCCGTGCAGCGGCTCGGTGCACCACAGCGCGAGCACGGCGGCCGTGGTGGCGGCGGCGTGCTTCTCCGGGCCGGTCCACGGCCCGCTCGGCGGCGCGGGCTCCACCACGAGGGCGTCGCGGGACCAGTCGAGCCGGGCCCGGCGGTCGGCCCGCGAGGTGAACAGCAGCAGCACCACCTCGGCGGCCAGGTGGCAGGAGGCGACGGCGAGCGGCAGGCCCAGCAGCAGCCAGCGCAGGAACCCGATGCCCTCACCGGTGGCGTCGCGCAGCAGCTGGTCGGCGACCAGGTGCGCGCCCGCGCCGATCAGCGTGGACACCGCCGAGAGCAGCACGGCGGTCGGGAACAGCACGGCCATCGCGCGCACCACGCGCGGCCGGTCGCCGAGCGCCCGGGCCAGCGCGCCGAACACCGGCAGGGCCAGGGCGGCGCGACCCGACGTGGCGGGCACCGCCAGCGACGAGGCGACCAGGGCCACCACGGACAGGTGGGCCAGCTGCCGGACCGTGCGGGCCCGGCCGAGCAGCGCCACCGCGAACCGCCCGACCAGCCCGGACCGGGTCAGCCCGGCGGCCAGCACGAACGCCGCGATGAGCAGCCACACCAGGTCCGCGCCGAGCGTGGCGAACAGGTCGGCCGGCGCGACCACCCCGGTCACGGCCAGCACGCACACCGCGGCCAGGGCGATCCAGGTGTCGTCGACCGGGGTCAGCACCCAGGCCCCGACCGCCGCGGCGAACACCGCCAGCACCACCGCGCCGGGCGTGCCCAACCCGTCGGCGAGCAGGCCGCCGCCCAGCACGGCCGCCGAGACCGCCGCGATCCCCCACAGCCGGCGCGGCGGCCGGCGCGGTCGCGGTCGTCGCGACCGGACGGTCGCCGGCTCCGGTCGCGTCGTGTAGGTGAAGGCGTCCACGGTGACCAGCGTGCGACGCCGGGCTGAGCGGCCGGTGAACGTCCGATGAGGACGCCTTCATCCGGCGTGGTCTACATGCGACTGAGGATCATGCCGTTCCACCACAGGTCGAGCTTGTCCAGGACGTCCTCGGTCGCGCCGGGCGCGGTGGCCAGGACGGCGGTCACGCTGGTGCGCGAGTCGGTCCACCAGAGGTGGCCGGCGCCGCCGTCGAGGTAGCAGGTGGTGAAGTCCCCGGCGAGCGGGCCGGACGTGTCGCGCCAGTACTCCGAGTAGTGCACGGGGTGGGTCGTCGGCCGGCAGCCGCCCTGGGAGTCGTCGCGCGGGATGCCGCGGGCGTTGACGACGGCCAGGAAGTGCGCGTCCTGGGCGGCGCGGGTGGCGAAGAGGCGGAACTGCGCGAGGACCGGCGGGGCGAACCGCTCGTTGACCTCGTTCGCCTCGGTGCAGGCGACCTTCGCGGTGACGCCCTCGGCGTCGGGGCGCGCGGTGACGCAGGAGGCGTTGCCGCGGTAGACGCCGGGCAGGGCCGCCAGGAGGGCCTGTTCCGCCGGGGTCGGGGTGGGCGCCGCCTTGGTGGTGGTCGGGAGGGTGAGCTTGACCTTGGTCGTGGTCGTCGTGGTCGTCGTGGTCGTCGTGGTGGTCGCGGTGGTGGTGCTCGTCGAGGCGGGGCCGGGGTCGCCGGCGAGCAGGTCGGACGTGTGGTCGAGCACCAGGTAGGTGGCGAGGGCGAGCACGACCACCA